>NZ_JBVPGP010000017.1:0-266111 GCF_055816065.1 Enterobacter sp. PL_is511
AGCAAAAAGCCTGCTTTAAAAGCAGGCTTTTCAAATTTGGCTCCTCTGACTGGACTCGAACCAGTGACATACGGATTAACAGTCCGCCGTTCTACCGACTGAACTACAGAGGAATCGTGTGAACGGGGCGCATATTATCGACCTGCGTTCACCTTGTCAAAGGGTGGATCGCCGCCTTTCGATCGTTTGCTGACAAAATCGGCAAAGTGATGTTTTTGGCAGCGGAATGCACCGTCATGGTGCGGGTATACCCCTAATGGGGCAGATCATAAACTGCTGTTTCGGTAATTAAATCCCCCTCTGTAATTAGGATTCCTTATTTTCAGACGCTTAGCGAACAATTCAGACCGCCTGGTAAAAGTGGCATTCATATTGCAAAACCTGTTCAACAACGACAGCCGGTTCCGGCACAGCATTTCGAACAGGGGGCAAAATGAACTTAAGACGACTGAAATACTTCGTAAAAATCGTCGATATCGGCAGCCTGACTCAAGCGGCAGAAGTGCTGCATATCGCGCAGCCTGCGCTGAGCCAGCAGGTGGCTACTCTGGAAGGCGAGATGGATCAGCAATTGTTGATCCGCACCAAACGCGGCGTCACGCCAACGGAAGCCGGTAAGATCCTGTATACCCATGCGCGCACCATTCTTCGCCAGTGTGAACAGGCGCAGCTGGCGGTGAATAACGTGGGTCAGACCCTGAGCGGGCACGTTTCTATCGGCCTGGCGCCGGGAACGGCCGCGTCCTCAATTACCATGCCGTTGCTGCAGGCCGTTCGCGCTGAGCTGCCTGAAGTGCTGGTATACCTGCATGAAAACAGCGGTTCCGTACTGAATGACAAACTGCTCAGCGGCCAGCTGGATATGGCGGTCCTTTACGATCGCTCACCGGTCGCCGGCATCACCAGTCAGCCGCTGCTGAAAGAAGATCTCTACCTCGTAGGGACCCGTGACTGTCCGGGCCAGAGCGTAGACCTTGCCGCCGTGGCAGAGATGAACCTCTATCTGCCGCGCGACTACAGTGCCGTGCGCGTGCGCGTGGACGAAGCGTTCTCCCTGCGCCGCCTGACGGCCAAAATCATCGGCGAAATCGACTCGATCTCCACGCTGACCGCAGCCATTGCCAGCGGCATGGGGGTGACCGTTCTGCCAGAATCCGCAGCCCGCTCGCTGTGCAGTGCGGCAAACGGCTGGATGGCGCGGATCACCACGCCTTCGATGAGCCTGCCGCTGTCGCTGAACATGTCCGCACGCGGTTCGCTGTCGCCACAGGCGCAGGCGGTAAAAGAGATTTTGATGTCGCTGGTCAGCAAGCCATCGCTTGAGAACCGTGAACTCCAGCTCGTGAGCTGATATTCCATAAAAGCATAAGATGCTGGTTTTTATTATTTGTTCTGCAGCTCGGCTGACTCTAACAATAGAGCTATGTCAGATGCGCCGGAGTGAATCGTGAATTTCCAGCAACTTAAAATTATCCGTGAGGCGGCCAGGCGGGACTACAACCTGACCGAGGTCGCCAATATGCTTTATACCTCTCAGTCCGGCGTCAGCCGCCATATCCGCGAGCTGGAAGAGGAACTGGGCATAGAGATCTTTATCCGTCGCGGCAAGCGGCTGCTCGGCATGACGGAGCCGGGTAAGGCTTTGCTAACCATCGCTGAGCGGATCCTCAACGAGGCCAGCAACGTGCGTCGCCTGGCGGATCTCTTCACCAATGACGCCTCGGGCGTGCTCACCATCGCCACCACCCACACCCAGGCGCGCTACAGCCTGCCGCCGGTGATTAAAGCGTTCCGCGAACTTTTCCCTGACGTCCGTCTGGAGCTTATCCAGGGCACGCCGCAGGAAATTGAAGTGCTGCTGCAAAACGGTGGGGCGGATATTGGCATTGCCAGCGAACGCCTGAGCAACGACCCGCTGCTGGTGGCGTTCCCCTGGTTCCGCTGGTACCACAGCTTATTACTTCCGGTCGATCATCCGCTGAATCAGGTCTCTCCCCTGACGCTGGAAGACGTTGCCAAATGGCCGTTGATCACATACCGCCAGGGCATAACCGGACGTTCGCGCATAGACGAGGCCTTCAACCGCAAAGGGCTAACGCCGGACGTGGTGCTGAGCGCGCAGGATTCTGATGTGATTAAAACCTACGTCGAGCTGGGTCTGGGCATTGGCCTGGTGGCGGAACAGTCCAGCGGAGAACGCGAGGACGGGAACCTGGTGCGTCTTGATACGCGTCATTTGTTTGACGCCAATACCGTATGGCTTGGCCTGAAGCGCGGGCAGCTGCAGCGCAACTATGTGTGGCGTTTTATCGAGCTGTGCAATGCCGGGCTGTCGGTGGATGAGATTAAACGTCAGGTGATGGAGCCGGAAGAAGTGGCGATTGATTATCAGATTTAAGTGTTGGCTTGCCCGGTGGCGAGTGCTTACCGGGCTCATCACTTAACTGAAAGGGTATTTTCTGAAGACCGCCTGTGATTCGAATGATTCGGCAAACGCCTGAATCTCTCTAAAATCCGCTGTGTTAACGACGTTCGGGATCATCGACTGAATAAACGTCCAGACAACCGTGCTCGTGACG
This sequence comes from Enterobacter sp. PL_is511, assembly GCF_055816065.1. Classification (NCBI taxonomy): domain Bacteria; kingdom Pseudomonadati; phylum Pseudomonadota; class Gammaproteobacteria; order Enterobacterales; family Enterobacteriaceae; genus Enterobacter; species Enterobacter sp. PL_is511. The sequence continues at coordinate 2,580 of NZ_JBVPGP010000017.1, forward strand.
GCAACCTGCTCGGGAGTTGCGGTCGCCGGACGCGTCTCCAGTAAGGCATTCCATTCCCTGCAGGCCGCCAGCAGCTGAATTGTAATGCGCTCGACCCATATAGCGTGCTGCTTTTCCACCGGGCGCTGGTTGTGTTCATACACATTTTGCACCGCTTTTTCAGCGGCGGCGAGGATAAAGCCCAGCGCCTGAAGATCCTTTGCCAGCGCATCCGGCGCGACGGGCAGGAGTTTCCGCTCGGGGGCAGCCTGAGCCTCAAAATAGTTCAGTATCAGCGAGGAGTCCATCAGCCGTATTCCGTTATCCAGAACCAGCGTCGGGGCTTTTACCGCGGGGTTGATCCGGGAGAACGCGTCGAAGGTGCTAAAGACTGACAGCGGCTGGCTTTCAAACTCAACGCCATAAAGCTCAAGGGAGATCGCCACGCGCCGTACATAAGGTGAATCCATCATGCCAACAAGCTTAATCATCGTTCCCGTTTTCCTGTCTCTGTGAAATAACGCGTCATTGAAGAGGATGACCAGACATTACAATACAATTTGCATGGCGAATATCTTCAGTATCTTACCGTAAGGGTTAGTATTACTGACATATGGTCAGGTTGCCGCTGTATATTCAGCACAGATAAGGAAGTGCTTTCATGTCGGATTTTCCACCCATTGCCAGTTTGCGAAGCTTTGAAGCCGTCGCCCGTCTTGGCAGCGTGACGCTGGCGGCGAAAGAACTCCACGTTACCCATTCCGCTATCAGTCAGCAGATCAAAGTGCTGGAGGAGATGGTGGGCGTAAAGCTGTTTATCCGTCAGGGGCGAGGAGTGCAGATCAACGAAGAAGGGCGGCTCTATGCCTTACAGGTACGCGAGGCGTTGAACCACATCGCGGATGCTACCCGACTCGTACAGGTGAAGCCGAGAAAGCAGGAGCTGACGCTGGCGATGGTGCCGTCATTTGGATGCCACTGGTTATTACCGCGTCTGGCTCGTTTTCGGGCGAAATATCCGCTTATTACCCTGCGAATCCAGGCCAGCCTGACGGTCACCAGCCTGCAGCAGGAAGGGATAGACATCGCGATACGGATGGGGCAGGGGAACTGGGAAGGGAGTGAAAGCCATTACCTTTTTTCCGACGAACTCATTGTGGTGGCCGCACCGGGCTATAACGACGGTGTGCTGCCCGCTACGCTGGCTGAGATTGCAAAGAGTCATATTATTTTCTCTATGGAGTCGTGGAAAACGTGGTGCATGAATGCGGGTCTTGAGAAAGAGATCGTGCCTGACGGTTTATGCATTAACGACTCCAATATCATTATCGAAGCCGTTCGGCTCGGGAAAGGTATCGCGCTGGAGCGCCGCTCTCTGGTTCAGGATGCCATCACCCGAGGTGAACTGGTCCAGCTAACCTCCATCACCGCACCTTATCCCTGGCCTTACTGGTTGGTAACGGCGCAGTCAACGGAGGCGAAGCCGGAGGTGACACTCTTTAAGGCATGGCTGGAGGAGGAAGTGGCGGCCTGGCGGCGAGCGGTGAGTGCTGTGGAAAGTAACCAACCCTAATGAGCGAATCAGGGGCTGGGAGGGAGTGACTTATTATTGGAATTAGGGACATGCTGCTGCATCAATTCAACGATCCAATCAATAAAAACGCGCAGTCTGGCGTTGACATGGCGGTTCGGCGGAAATGCCAGGTACAGAGGCATTGGCTTAATCCGCCATTGTTCAAATAGCGGAATCAAGGAGCCACAAGCCTGATGTGCTGCCGCCATATAGGCGGGTAGCGCAATCACGCCTAACCCGGCTAACCCAGCTTCGAGGTAAGCATTGCCATCATCCACGGCAAGTACATAGCTGCCCTTGATTTCAATATGTTCATTCTCACCGTGCAGTACCAGAGGATCAATCTTACCGGTGCGTGAGGACAAGAATCCCACTATGTGATGGTCGGTGTTTTCCAGCTCACGCGGGTGCGCAGGGGCGCCGAGGCGTTCCACATAACTAGGGGCGACGTAAACACCGATTTGCAAATCGCCGACATGGCGTGCGATCAGGGACTGGTCGTTGATTTCGCCGCCCCGCAGGACGCAATCCACATTGTCACCGATCAGATCCACCACCCGGTCGCTCACGCCCATGTCGAACTGGATATCAGGGTAGCGTGCATGAAAAGCCGGTAGCGCGGGCACCAGAACAAAGCGGGCAAGAGGAGTGGGCACATCTATCCGCAGGCGTCCCCTGGGGGTCATCGTCGCACTGGACAGGCTGTTTTCAGCATCCTCCATGTCCGCCAGCAGGCGGATGACGCGCTCGTAGTAGACCGCGCCATCAGGAGTCACACCGAGCCTGCGGGTAGTGCGATGGAGCAGCCTGACGCGCAGGCGCGCTTCCAGTTGCTGAATAAGCTGCGTCACCGTGGTTTTGCTCATATGAAGCGTTTGGGCAGCCTTTGTGAAACTGCCTGCTTCCACCACGCGAGCAAAGGCGCGCATCGCATCGAAACGATCCATCCCTTGTCCTCTCTTTTCACCGATTGTTTGGATATTACAAACAATGATGGACAAAGTCGCTTGTTTATCCGTCCGATGTGGCGCCTGTAAAGTGTCTTTATATTCACCGGGCAGATTTCGCCCCATTGCAAAGGTACAGACATGACAACACGCGAAGCCGTTTTTCCCTTCGGACGCCAGGCGCTTTATGAGCGCAATCGGTATTCACCCGCCATTAAATCTAACGGCTTCCTGTTTGTTTCGGGGCAGGTGGGTAGCCGGGAGGATGGTTCGCCTGAAGAGGATCTCAACGCGCAGGTCCGGCTGGCATTCGAAAACCTTAATGCTGTTCTGACGGCTGCGGGCTGCACGTTCAGTGACGTGGTTGACGTGACCCTCTTTGTCGTCGATCCCGAGTCAAACCTCGACGCTATCTGGAGTATCCTGCCAGAATATTGGGGGGAAGCGCCTTACCCGACGTTGACGGGGATCGGCGTGACGTGGCTGTACGGATTCCAGTTTGAGATTAAGGTGATTGCCCGGCTGCCCACGAGTCATGATAAGACAGAGGTAAATTGATGAAAGCAGCGGTTTATGACGTGGAAGGCGCTCCCGGCGTCCTGCGATATATCGATGTCCCGGATCCGGTCGCAGGGCCTGACGATGTCCTGATTTCTGTCGAGGCTATCTCGATTGAAGGGGGAGATTTGATCAACCGCCGCTCAACTCCGCCGCCTGGCCCTTCATGGGTCGTCGGCTACGCGGCCGCGGGCACAGTGGTTGCCGTTGGATCGAAAGTCCGTAGCCGTAAGGTTGGAGACAGAGTGGCTGCTTTTAGCATGCAGGGATCGCATGCGGAACGTTGGGCTGTGCCGGCGGAACGTACCTGGCTTATACCGGATGGGGTGGATGCAGCAGACGCGGCGGTGGTACCGATCTCTTTTGGAACCGCGCATCATTGCCTTTTCACACGAGGGATGCTCCGGCATGGAGAAACCGTCCTGATTCAGGCAGCGGCGGGGGGCGTGGGGCTCGCGGCCGTTCAGCTTGCCTCACAGGCAGGCGCGACGGTCATCGCCGTGGCAAGCGGAACGCAGCGAATAAACCGGCTGCTGGAACTTGGCGCCGATCACGTCGTGGATCGTGCAAAGAATAACGTTGTGGACAGTGTCCGACAGTTCACCCATGGCACCGGTGTTGACCTCGTCATCGATCCGGTAGGGACGACGTTGCCAGCTTCGCTTTCTGCACTCGCTCCGGAAGGACGTCTCGTCTTCGTCGGTAATGCGGGCGGCGGTAGCCTGACCGTCGACCTGTGGCCGCCAATGCAGTCTAACCAGACGCTCATGGGGGTATTTATGGGGCCTCTTTTTGAAAGGCCTGGCGTTCGGAAAAGCGTGGACGACATGTTGCAGGCTGTGGCTGCAGGGCACATCAGGGTTGTCACTGACCGTGTCTTCCCCCTGGCTAACGCCGCTGCGGCCCATGAATACGCTGAGACAGCGAAACCGCTTGGTCGTATCGTTATGAAGCCATGAACGGGGGACCTCATCATGACTTCGTAATTCTTCTGATGTGGAGGAGAAAAATAAAAAAGCCTGCTTCAAAAGCAGGCTTTTCAAATTTGTCTCATCAGACTGGGAGCATTCAATGAGTCTGTTATTCCAGCCGCAACCTCTCCCTAAGCTCCCTCACCAGCGATGCATCATCCAGCTCTGCACTGATCTCATGACGAATCGCATTAGTGAACTGTTTACTGCGCTCGCAGCTATGGTGATAACCATGAGATAGCCAGTTCCAACTCCCGAGAACAATGTAGCGGCCATCGATCATCATTACCTTTTCATGTGTCCCTTCCGTCAACCGGATAATATTCTCTTTTCCTAGTTGTTCGCGGTACTCGGCAACCAGAGTCTCATCATTATCTTCCGCACGATCCATGCACTGGTGATAGTAGCCGTAATAAACTTTAACCCTGACACCACGCCGCTGCGTGGCTACCAACTGCGCCAGCTCCGGCCTCTGATAATTCTTACCTCCTCGACGGATCCACGGAGCGATGATAACCAGCTCCTGTTCACACTGGCTGGCCAGAGCGCTAAATGCGGCAATATGTTCGCAGTCGCGATAATAACGCTGTAGACGGGGAGTCTGGCTTAGACTGGCAAAATTCGGATGCTGGCTACCCTGTTCAAGCAGGAAGCTTTCGGCAACGCTATCTGCAAGGACTTTCAGGTATCCACCTGCTTGCCGCAATCGATGATGGTTACCTACGACGATAAATTGCTGCTTTGCGCGTGAAACCACGACATTCAGCATGTTTGGTGCGTCGTTTTGAAAATTCGGATTATCAAGAGGATGAAAAATAACAGGACTATAAATGATGACCTCAAAGCCTACGCCCTGAAACTGATGCACTGTACCAATGCAGTTTTTCTGCCAGTGATTCATTCGTTGCGCAAGACGTTTAATCAACAATGACTTCTGATTGCTATAGGGAGTGACGATACCAACATCGGCAGTCAGATCGTAACCAGCTTCTTCCAGCTTATCCAGCAATAGCTCGATAGCATCAACTTCATCCAGATTAGTGTTAACCGTATCGCCTTTCTGGCCTTCTACGCTGTAGAACATCAAATGATGCCCGCCTGATTTCTCAAACGCGCTGGCAATACGGCTGGAAGGGGGGGCAGTTTCCACGCTGACGCCATGGTAGTTCGCCAGTCGGATGAAAAGGTCGGCAATAGGTTGCTGGCACCGGCGATGCTCATCGAGAATGATGCCATTACCCGTATCGTCTACCTTGCCGGAAAGCGTACCAGCAGCACGGTGCCAGCCCGTGACGCTTGCAGGTGAAACACGCTCATACAACGTATTGTTGCTGGCGAAATGACGCTCACGCAACTGTGTTTGCATGTTTTCTGACAGGTTTCTAATGGGTTCAATTTGCAGAGGATCGCCAACAATCATCGCTTTCTCACTGCGACTCAAAAGGGGCACAAGGGATTCAAGCGAAATCATGCCCGCTTCGTCGCACAGTGCCAGGTGCCATGGTTTATGCCCCTTGAGTTCATCGAGCTTACGATAACCAGCAACCTTCCACGCGGAAACCAGCGTGGTCGCCATTACCGGATATACAAGAGACAGTGCGCGATAGAAATCATCTAGCTTATCCAGCCAGCGATAGTAGCCCGCACTGCGACGCTTACTCATCAGGGCCCGCCAGTGGGTCAGCACCTCTTCAAGCTCAATTTTCCGTTTCAGTTGTTCCTGCCAGAGATAACCGATAGCGGCTTCGAACATTTCCCGGTGTTGCCTGATAAAGCGTTTACGCAAAATGTCGCACCAGTTACCTTCCGGATAACGCTGTTGATACTGTGCCGTTAGCTGTTGCGCCCGGATAACCTGACGCCATTGTGCCTGCAATTCTTCTACTTCAGTATTAAGAATCAGCAGGTCAACTTCCTGTTGAGCTTCGGGTTCCGCATGCAGGAGCAGCGCCAGTAGCGCCAGGCTATCTACCTGCTGTGAAAGCATTTCCCCAGCATCAGCCAGAGCAGCCAGCTGACGATGGGGAAGGGAAGAAAGCCTGAATTTGAGAAAGTCCTCCGGTGCAGCCAGGCTCATCTGTTGCAACCTTGCTGGATATTTCCTCTCGAAAAAACGAGCCAGATAACGCTTAATCCCTTTACGCGGATAGTCGCGGTAATGCAGCTCCAGGGCTGGACGTAGCGGTGAATCCATCCAGCTAAGTATCTGCTCCAGACTATGCTGCTGCGGCCATGTCGCCTGCAACGTCTGGTAAATTCTGCTGGCCTGTAGACGCTGCGTTTTTATCTCCCTAATTTCCTGCAGGCGCTGTTCTAACTGACAGGCTAAGGTATCCAGGTCGTCGGGGTGATGAAGCGAAACATCAATTCCGAGTACCTGTGCATGAGCGGCGAGCGAGGGAATTTTTTCCATGAAACGAGCTGGTAGCTCTTTTGCTAGTTGGGTGTCCAGATCACAATCCATAACAGATTGTATCGCTACTGCCTTTTCATTCAGATACGCCCGGTAACAAGCGTTCATCTCGTCACGATGCTTGAGTAAAACCGCTAAAAAATCGTGCTGCTGCTGTTGGTCATAGCTTTCCTGTCGCCAACGACCAATCAGTTTCTCAAGCCGGGTAAGCTCATGCTGAATCTGTTCGTTCGAGCCGCTATGAAACCATAACCAGTCTAGATCCTCAGTTGCAGGGTCACTGCGCAGATCGTCAATGATATTCTCCACCGCTTTTATTGCCGTGGACGTGACCAGCATGCCGAAATTCTGGTCCTTTCCTTCAGCAATCGCCAGTGCTCTGGCAACCAGTTGTTGTGCGATGAGTGACTTGAATAGCGTGGTTTTACCCGTACCAGGCGCGCCTTGTACAGCAACCAGGCGCTCATCCTGATTAATCGCCTGTATTGCCGCCATCTGCCCATGGCCCAGAGGATATTGTGTTTCAAACAAACCGCCAGTCACCACTTCGTGAATATGTGGGGCCTTCTCGTCACTGTGGATATGGCTGAGATACTGCTCCAGTAACGGGAAATCACCAACTGCGTTATTACACAGCCAGGTGAAATCTTCCGCATCACGCTTGAGGTTGTAATCCTCATTATGCAGCGGAGCCACCAGAGCATTAAACGCAGTTTCCAGCCCCTGATATTTACTGTTTGATTGCTGAGTGACCCATTTCTGAAGAGCCTTAAACGCCTCAAGGAACGTGTCATATTTACATCCCGTGAGCGCGCTAACGATACTCATCATATGACGGTTTTCACCGAGCTCATCCAGCTGAATACCAAACATTTCGCGAAAAGCGAAGGGGAATGCGCTAACAAGTTGTCCATCTTTGACGGGAACTAGCAGGGTGTTTTCGTTCTGTTCAAAAAATGATTTGGGGAAGGGGAAAGAGAACAGCGGAAGGTATTTTACATTGGCCTTACCTCGCTCGTTTTCGATACAGCGCAGTACCGGAAAAAGCAGGTTAACAGGCTCAATATGGGTAATTCTACCCTTTTCGTCATATTCGACGAAACGCTGGCGCCAGTGGTTGCGCATTTCAGGCGTAACACGGAGTATTACCCCGCTCTGGTTTTCTTCACAGTTATTTATACCGAGCATGAGTTGTTGGTGCTCATGCACCTTGCTGGCCGGTATTTTACTCTTTTCTGCGCCACTGAATTTCACATAATCATGCCACGCTGAAAGGATATCTTTAGACGAGTTTTGCATCATGCTAAAAGAGCCTTAACCTGAGTATCTCCCTGAAATTAATGGTTAGAGAATAACACAGAGGCAGATATTTTAACCCTACCAAAGGGGGCATCTTTGTATGGAAATACAATATGAGTAACAGCGGCTAATATGTTTTCCAGTTTTACTGAGAGGAATTAGCGTTCAAACAACTGGAACGCATTCTTATGGTGCTGCAAATGAAGGGCCTGCCTGACGAGAGGCTATCTTGAGCTAGCGTGGGAATAATGAAAAGCAAAAAGCCTGCTTTAAAAGCAGGCTTTTCAAATTTGGCTCCTCTGACTGGACTCGAACCAGTGACATACGGATTAACAGTCCGCCGTTCTACCGACTGAACTACAGAGGAATCGTGTGAACGAGGCGCATAGTAGCGACCTCGGTACGCCTTGTCAAAGGGTGAAAACGCACTTTTCGTTCGTTTGCCGACAATTTCAGCAAATCGCTGATTTTATGGCAAATTCGCGTTGAAATTACACAACAAAATGCGCCGCCCGCAGGCGGCGCGCAGGATCAGAACAGAACGGAGTAGTTCAGACCAAACGTCCGTCCGCGGCCTTTGTAGGTATACAGACCCGGTGCACCGTAGGTTGGGCTATACAGCCCCGGTGCGCGCTGGCCCCAGGCGGTGGTGTAGTCTTTGTCCAGCAGGTTTTCCACGCTGAAGCTGACTTTACCCACCGGCAGGGCGTAGCTGCCCAGGAAGTCGACCGTGTTATAGCCATCGATCTTCTTGCCGTCGGAGTCTGACACGTCAAAAGTCTGCGTGCTCTGCACGCGCAGGGTCCAGTCGCCCGGCGCCCAGTTGACCCACGCGCTGGCTTTCGACGGGCTGGCGCTGTCGACCGTCAGCTTCTCCCATTTCCCGTTTTCGCGGGTTTCCGACTTAATGGCGTTAAAGTTCGCCCCGGTGCTCCAGTCGCTGTCGGTGAAGAAATAGTCCACCTGACCTTCCACCCCGTAGATACGACGCTTGTCGTCTTCCAGGTTGATGGTCATGTCCGTCTTGTTGATGGTGATGGTTTTATCCGAGAGTGAGTAATACGCCGCAACCTGCGTGCGCAGGTTATCCCCGGTGTAGCGCCAGCCCAGCTCATAAGCGTTGACCTTGATACCGTCCAGCTTCGAGTCGTTCACGTTGACGCTGTTCAGCAGGCGATAGTGACCGTTGCTGAGCTGATAGGTCCCGGAGCCGTAGTACTTCGCCAGGTCCGGAATTTCGAAGCCCTGGGAGAAGTTAAACCATACCTGCTGCTGTTCGGTCAGGCGACCGAGGATCCCGGCGTTAAACAGGAAGTTGTTGTAATCGGTTTTCCCGCCCGGCACCGCGTCGGCGGAGGTCGCTTTCCCGGTGGCGATGGCCTGCTGCTGGGTGTAACCGACAAAGTCGTCCACCTTGTTCTCGGTGTACTGGTAGCGCACGCCGCCGCTCAGGGTGATGGCGTCAATATCGTAGCTGGCCTGCAGGAACGGGGCGAGGTTGGTGATGCTGTAGCCCGGGTAGCGGCCCACGTTGTAGGCGTTATCCAGCTCCATGCCGCCGCTCGCTGCAGCTTTGCTCAGGTTAAAGAACTGCTGGTTGGCGTCGAAGGTTTCGTGGTCGGCATCCATACCCCAGGTCAGCGTTAAATCGTCCACGGGCTTGCTGTTTAGCGTCAGCTTGCCGCCGTAGAAATCTGTTTTCTGCTGCGACGCGCCGATGCTGCTCACCACGCCTTTGGTCAGGGTCGGGAACGGATAGTAGGTCAGGCTCTCGTCGCGATAGTAAATCTGCGCGACCAGATCCTGGCCCCAGAAGTCGGTATTGGAGTACTGCAGGTTGATCAGATGGCGCTCGGTACCCGGCACGCGGTCAGAATCGAGGTTACCTTTGTTGTAGGCGGTCGCATCCCCCGTTACCGCCGAGAAGTTCTTCCCGAGATACAGCCCATGCTTGCCGTCGGACTCGCTCTTGTAGTACTGCGTCGTCAGCTGCAGCTGCTGGTGATCGTCAATATTGATGGTGCCTGTTCCCATCACATCGATACGGTCGGAATACTGGAGGCCGGTCTGGGTGTTATCAATGATTACCTCGTCGCCGTTGCCGTCATACCAGCCGCCGTAACGCTGATACGACACCGACAGACGACCGGAAGCGTTGTCGTTGCCCCCGCTGACCGCTGCCGACACGTTCTCATCATGGTCGTTGTGGCTGTTGAACCCGCTTTTAGCACCCGTCTGGAACTCGACTTCGGTCTCAGGCTGGCCCTTTTTGGTGACGATGTTCACCAGGCCGCCGGTGCTGCCGCCGCCGTAGAGTGAGGTGGCACCGGAGATGACTTCGATACGGTCAATGTTGAACGGATCGATAGAGTCGAGCTGGCGGCTGTCGCTGCGGGACGAGTTCAGGCGCACGCCGTCCACCATCACCATCATGGAGCGGCCGCGCAGGTTCATGCCGTAGTTGGTACGCCCCTGGCTGCTGACGTCCATGCCCGGGATCAGCTGCGCCAGCACTTCTTTGATCTCTTTTCCGCCCTGAACCTGCTGCTCAATTTCAGCCCGCTCAATGACCCAGGTGGTCTGCGCCATCTCCGCCACGCTGCGGTGCGCGCGGCTGGCGGAGACCACGATATTTTCTTCCTTTTGTTCTTCCGCCCACGCAGAGGTAGAAAGCATTGCAAGCAAACAAGGATTTAAAACCCAAAGATGAGAACGTTTCATTGTTATATTGACCCTGATTGTGTGTGTCAGTACTCGGTGGTTTTTGCTAATGATTTAAAAACCTGACTGTTCTCCGGGCTGGTGGTGCTTCGCCAGTGGATAACGCCAGGAGTGGTGGCCAGCTCAAACGGCTCGTCGGCGTGCGCGCGATTCAGAATTCGCGCTGCGCGCCAGGCCATCAGGCTGAGCTGGGGTTCGGCAATGCCGAGACGGTGCATCCCGGCATTCACGGCGAACAGGCGGTTGCTCTGCGGACCGTCCCATTCGAGAGTGAAATCGTTGTTAATGCAGAAGGCTTCGTCTGAATCCAGATGCAGACGGTGAGACAGCGGCGCCAGGAACGCGGGCTGCACGGCGCGATAGCCGGTGGCGAAGATCGTCACGTCGCTCTCCAGCTGCTCGCGGCCGCCGTCGAGGTGGTGCTGAATGTTCAGACGATGCCCGTTTTCCTGGCGCGTCAGGGACGTCACCGAGCGGGACGGCAGGAGATGCGCCCAGGGTTTTTCACGCAGCACTTCGAAGCGGTGATACATGGCGCGGTAAATCGCCAGCAGGGACTCGGTGGTGATACCGTCGGAGGTCATCTTCTGCTCGTGCAGCATCTGACGACGGGCCTCTTCACCCAGCGTGGAGAAGCTGTCCACGTACTCCGGCGTGAAATACTCGTTAGCAAAGGCGGCTTCATCCAGCGCGTTGTAGTTGTTGCGGCGCGAGACCCAGTTCAGGCTCAGCGGCTGGCCCCATTCACCGCGGAAAATATTCAGGAACAGGTCGGCGCCGCTCTGGCCGCCGCCGACGACGGTGACGCGCTTGCCCGTAAGATCCGGCGTGCGCAGCATCATCTCGCTGGCGTGGAAGCAGGTATCGTCCTGCGTCGTGACGCAGTCGGGCAGGTTGATCTGTTTGCCAATCCCCACGCAGACGTGCCGCGCCAGGAAGCGGTCGCGCTGGGTCACCACCTCAAACAGGCCGTTTTTCTCATCAAGGCTCACCTGCTGCACCTGCTGGCTAAATGACAGGTTAGTGAGGTTTTCCGCCGCCCAGCACAGATAGTCCGCAAACTCCTCGCGGGAAACGGTGCGCTGCTCGGTGGTCAGGAAGCGGTAGAATTTTTTGCGCTGCACCAGGTAGTTCAGGAAGCTGTGGCGGTTGGTCGGCTCCACGGCGCTGACCAGATCCTTCAGGAAGCTGGTCTGCATGTGGCAGTCCGGCACCATCATGCCGGGGTGCCAGGAGAAGTGCGGTTTACGCTCAAGAAACAGCGAGCTAAAGCCGTCCAGCCCTTCCGCCAGCGCGGCGATGCTGAGGTTAAACGGGCCAATACCAATGCCGATGAAATCATAGGTTTTCATTGCGCTGACTCCCGGGAGGCCAGAAAAAGAGGGTTATCAAGGTCGGTAACGTAGTTCGGCAGCATGCGGCTGCCGCCGTCGTGTTCGGAGAAGGTCAGTTTGACCGGGTTGAGGATCACGCGAATAATCTGCGGCTTAAACAGGTCGAACGTCGCGAAGCGCTCAGCAAGCTCGGGGTGCGCGGCCATATAGCGGTGCAGCACTCCGGCGAGGATCTGATAGAAACGCGTTTCGCTGACGCCGCTTTGCAGCGTGAGGCGCGAGATAAAGCGCAGCACCGTCACAAAGTTGCCGGTTTGCAGGTCGTGAATAATGTAATCCGCACTCAGGCGCGCCGTGACGGCCTTCACCTGCTCCGGCAGGCTCTGGGCCTGCGGGAAATCCTCATCCACCAGGCGCATATCGCCCTGGAAATCTTTCAGCAGGATGCGCTGCGGGACGTAGTCCTTCATCACCAGCGTCACGTTCTGGCCGTGGGCGATCAGCGCCACGCCGTAGCGGCAGAGCAGGTGATAGAACGGGATCACCGATGCCTCAAACAGCTTTTCCAGCCACGCGTCAGCGCTTAGCCCGGAACGGTTGATCCACGCGTCGATCAGCGCACACCCGTCGTTATCGGTTTCCATCAGCGCCGCCAGCAGCACCGCCTGTTCGCCGTCCTGCAGATAGCAGGACGGGTTCTCGCGCCAGATCACCCCCAGCATCTCCTGATAGCGATAGGGCGCTTTCGGCAGCGCTGCATAGCCCGGATGCGACAGGTATCCGGCGGCGGGTTCGCCAAGCACCTGCGCGCCAGAGCGGACAAGCGTGGCGTCGCTGGCGAACTGCTGCTGTAGCCAGCGCGAGGCCAGCGGTCCGGCGGCAATGTACTTGCCCGGAATACCGCGATAGCAGGATGTGTTGTAGATGGTCAGCGGGAGCTTGATGTCAAACGGCGCGCGACGGCTGGCGTTGGTGAGCGTGCGCAGAGACTGCTGCGCCAGGTACTCATCGCCAAACTCGCCCAGCTCAACCATCTCACCGCGCGCCAGCTGCGCCAGGAAATGAATGGCGATCTTCTGCTGCCACTGCCACGGGTGCAGCGGCACGGGCAGCCAGCCGTCGTCAAGACCCAGCGCCTGCCAGAGGGCGTCAAAGCGGGCGCACTCGGCCTCGTCCATGGCGCTAGCCAGCAGGGTGCTGATATCGCAATCGCCGTCGCTGCTCCAGACCAGATGCTCCCGCTGAACGGCAACCCAGTGCAGACGAAAACGTCCGCGATACTCAGGCGCGTACTGACGCAGCGCGTCCAGACCCCAGCCGCGGCGGCCTTTGTTGAAAATAAACTTCGGGTGACCGCGCATCAGACACTGTAATTCGTCCGGGTCGAGGTGGATCAGCGCGTCCGCGTCCAGCGCTTCACGCGCCTGCAGCAGCTGCATGTCGCCGCGCAGCGTGGCGTAGAGATCTTCCATGTGCTCTGCCGTTTGCGCGTCGCTCATCTCCAGCACCGCAGCCAGCTGCAGCAGCGCGCTTTCCGCTTCGATGGCATCGCCGCTGGCGGTGGTCAGGCTGTCCGGGTCGATATGCAGCCAGCCCCAGATCCCGCGCGTGGCGCGAAACTGCCAGGACTCGTTGCCCATAGTGATGCGCCAGGCGTCAGACTCAAGCGGCTCGGCGCGCAGGGTGCGTTCATACTCCAGCTCGGCGAGGATCTTCGCCACCATCTCGCGGTTCACTTTTTCCCAGAGCGCGTTCACAGGCCCACCTCGCTGAAGAAGCGGTGACGCTGGCTCATGATGAGGCGCGAGCGTTTATGCGGGAAGTCGAACTCCTTCACCGTGTCGAAACCGGCGGAGGCCAGATGGCGGAACAGGCGCTGGTTGTCGAAGCGCGGCTCGGCGACGATGCGCGTGGTGCGCGGTTCATCGAGATACAGATAGTGGCTTAACCCGCGCAGCCAGCTGCGAATGTACTGCGCGCCGCGCCAGTTCTCTTCGCCCACCAGCATGTGCAGGCCGCGGTCAAACGGCTGCCAGCGGTAGTGGCGGCCAATGCGGTCTTCCGCGGCCCAGTAGAGCTCAAAATAGCCGAACGGCTGGTCGTCGAAGCAGCCGATAACCGGGTAACAGTAGGTCGAGTCAAGCTGACGACGCAGGTAGCTTTCCTGCTCGGCCTGCGGGCCCGCCATCTCCCAGAAGGCGTTCACGCGCGGGTTGTTCATCCAGCGGGTAAAGCGCTCGCCGTCCAGCGCCACGTCGGCGACGCGGAAGCTGAGGGTGCGCTTAATTTGCGGATCGTAACGGCGGTACACTTCGCCCTGCGGGCGGTGAGGGCGCAGCGGGAAGTACAGCTGACGGCTCTCGTCAAACTGCATGCCGCCGCTCGCCTGATGCCGTTCGCCTTTCAGCCACAGCGGCAACTGCCAGAAGGCGTCACGCGCCAGATAATCCCCATGGGACAGGCCAAACAGCGCCTGCGTCTGGGGTTCATCCTGCCAGTCCGCCCAGGGTAACGTAATGCCGGTCAGCGCGGGGGCGGCCACAAACAGCTGATCCAGGGCTTCCACCAGCCAGCCGTCCGGGATCCACTTCAGACGCTCCAGCACCGCGCTGCCGTCGAGACCCAACGCCAGCGGCAGGGTGCGATCCGTGGCGGTGCAGTGAAAGCCGTAGCCGGAATGGACGATATTCGCGATAGCCATCACGCCTTCTCCTTGTAGAACGGGTTGCTAAAGTCGAAATAGATCACCGCCGGATCGGCGATGGTGTTTTCATTGCGATCGTGCAGGTAGCAGAAGAAGTTGCCTTTGCAGTTCCAGGTCGGGCTGTCTAGCACGTAGTCGAGGCAGCGGGTCTGCTTCGCCGTGCGGCGCAGTTCCGCCAGCGCGTCGCGCACCCGGGACATCAGGCTCTCCTCGCTGTCAAAACCGGCGGCAGCAAGGGCGGCGGTAACGGCAAGGGTAGAGTTCAGCAGCAGGTAGTAAGGGAAGTAGCGCAGCAGCTGGCTCTCGCCAAAGCGGTTTTCCACCTCCGTTTCGCCAGCCTCTTTCAGCCACGCGTCGGCGCTTTCGGTCCACGCGCTGCCCTGGCAGTCGCGATAGATCAGCCCGACCGGGAAATCCTGCTGCATCTCAACGAGGATATTTTGCTGGTGCGCCAGCAGGACCAGACCGTAGTCCGCTTCGGCGCTGAACAGCGGAAGCAATACGCGGTCGCAGTAGGCGTCCAGCCAGCAGCGGGCGGCCTGGGCGAGCGGTAAATCAAGACGCTGACTCAGACGGCGCACCGCCGCGGCGAGCAGGCTGTCACCGCCGTCCGGCGCGGCCTGCGTCAGGCTCACCAGCACGTTGGTCTGGGTGTCTGGCGTATCGAACAGCAGATTAACGCGCAGTGCCATCAGGCTCTCTTCCTGAATGACGCCGCTGTCATCGCGCAGTCCCGCCCAGCCGTCTTCCTGCATCACGCGCATGGTCGGGTAGCGCGCCTGTAAATCCTGCCAGCGTTCCGTTTTCGCAAGGCGCGCCAGGCGCATGCCGCGCTTAACTTCCTTCACCGACAGCGTGCGCACGGAGTTCGTCAGGCGCACGCTGAGGGAGAACTTAATCATGTCGCTGTTGGTCTCGCTGTACAGCGAGCGGGAGGAGCTGGTGGGCAGCCACTGTGCGCCCGCTTCACCCAGATCCTGCAGTGAACCGTCTTCCGCCAGACGCTGGCACCACTCCTGCTCCAGCAGATAGTCGGCCTGCCACGGATGCATCGGCAGCAGCCAGCGGGTGTCCGTGAAGTGGCCGAGCAGCTCGGGCGCGCTCTGGGCCGCGAAGCGCAGCAGACGCTCACGCAGGGAGACGTTCAGGCTGTCGCCGGCAACGAGCGTGCTCTCAACGGCAAACCAGCGCAGCGGGAAGCGGGAGGCGAAATCGGGCAGATAGCGACGCGCCTCGGTTTCGTTGAACGGCTCGTGCGACTTCGGTGCCGGGTGAAACGCATGGCCGACCAGCAGCGCCTGTTCCGCTTCGGCAAACGTCAGCGGCTTATCGCGCAGGGTTGCCCAGCCGTGGCGCAGATCTATCGCCTGCCAGGTGTGCACATGGCTTTCGAGAACGCGCTGCTTAAAACGCGCCAGCGTATTGGCATCCAGCGAGCCTTTTACGGACGGTTTTTCAAGAATTAAATCAACCAGTTGACCGAATGTGACGGCGTCACCGTTATCACTATTGCTCTGAATAAGCGTTGCCGGGAAACGGTACTGATGATGCTGGGTGGGAGAGAAATAGCGTACCGGCACCCGAAGCGCCCGGGTTTGGGAAAGCGGGATATGGATCTCAGATAGCGCATCCGCATCGGTAGCGGGGAGATAGCGCCAGTCCTTCGTTTCGCGCAACAGGGCGTTTAAAAAACACTGGGCTGCAACGTCTGTACCGGCGGCGCGGAGCAGAGCACGCATAGATGTACCTCATTCCATGATTGATAATGATTCTCGTTATGATATTCATTCTGTTTACAGTCGCAACCATTTTTGCAATATTTGTTTTCATAAACTTCATAATTTCCACACATTTATTGACACTATGTTCACATTCTCATGCGCACTGACTCTGAAATATTGACCGAAAACGTCACCTCAAAAGCTAACTGGCCCCTGGCGCTATCTGCGGGTTTACTGGGCATCGGTCAAAACGGCCTGCTGGTGATGCTCCCGCAGCTGGTCACCCAGACCGGGCTGTCGCTCTCGGTCTGGGCCGGACTGTTGATGTTTGGATCCATGCTCTTTTTACCGGCATCGCCCTGGTGGGGACGCCAGAGCGAGCGGAAGGGGTGTAAGTCCGTCATGCTGGCCTCGCTAAGCGGCTATCTGGCCAGTTTTGCCGTGATGGCGCTGGTGGTCTGGGCGATGGCGGCCGGAAGGCTGGATACGGTCTGGGGGCTGGCGGGGCTTATATTCTCGCGCCTGCTCTACGGACTAACGGTCTCGGGGCTGGTGCCTGCGGCCCAGACGTGGGCGATTCAGCGTGCAGGGCTGGAGAAAAGAATGGCGGCGCTGGCGACGATAAGCTCCGGCCTCAGCTGCGGGCGTTTGCTCGGCCCACCGCTGGCGGCGCTGATGCTCAGCGTTAATCCGGTGGCGCCGCTCTGGCTGATGGCGGTTGCGCCGCTTATCGCTCTGCTGCTGGTGCTTCGCGAAGTCGCTGACCCGCCGCTGCCGCCGGTAGCCCACCAGGCAACCCGCCTGCAGGCCTCCATGCTGCCGTTCCTGCTGCTGGCGCTGCTGCTGGCGGCGCTGGTGAGCCTGATGCAGATTGGCCTGTCACCGCATCTTAGCCCGTTGCTGGACGGTAACGCCCGGGAGATCAGCCATCATGTCGCGCTCCTGCTGAGCCTGGCCGCGCTGGCCACGCTCGCGGCGCAGTTTCTGGTGGTCCGCCCGCAGCATTTCAGCCCGGTGACGTTGCTCTGTATCGCGGCGGTGCTGATGGTGGCCGGGCTTGGGCTGATGTCTGTCTCCGGTTTAGCGTTGTTCTACGTAGGGATTGTTATCACGTCACTCGGGGCGGCGATGGCCACGCCGGGCTACCAGCTTCTGCTGAACGATCGGCTGACGACGGGGAAAGGCGCGGGCGTCATCGCCACCAGCCACACGTTAGGCTACGGCGTCAGCGCGCTGCTGGTGCCGGTCGTGACGCGCTTTTACGGGGAGCAGGCTTTAACGGTGGCCGCATGGGGAATGGCGGTGCTGTTTTTAGCCCTGAGCATAGGGGTATGGTCAACCGAGCGTACCCCTGCTGAAAAAGCTTAATGAACCTGGCGGGAGGAATGCCCGCCAGACGCCTCATTCTGCCGCAGGCGCTGGAGCGGATCCTGCTGATAAAACTGGCAGAAACGTTGCCACAGGGCCGGGAAACGGGGTGCGAAAAGCTCTGGTGCGCTGAAGAAATACTCGGAGAGCACCGCGAAGCACTCAGCGGGGTCGGTTGCCGCATAGGCGTCAATGCTGGCCGCGCTCTCGCCCACAAGGTCTATTTCATCCTGAATGTTATCCATCGCCGCGTGGAGGTCGTGCTCCCATCCCGCGACCTCGCGAAGCGGGATCAGCGGAACGCCGCTGGCGCGATCGCCGTTGCGGGTATCCAGCTTGTGCGCCACCTCATGGATAATCAGATTAAAACCGGAGGCGTCGAACGAGTCCTGAATATCGAGCCAGTTGAGGATTATCGGCCCTTGCTGCCAGCTTTGTCCGGACTGCACCACGCGCTGGTTATGCACCAGCCCGATGTCGTCCTGCCATTCGTCATCCACCACGAACGGCGCGGGATAGATAAGCACTTCGTGGAAACCGTCCAGCCACTCAATGCCGAGTGCAAGCACCGGCAGACAGAACAGCAGGGCGATGCGGGCGTTTTTCAGAGGATCGAGTTCAAACCCCTGCAGTGGCACCAGGCGTTTTTGCTGCAAAAAACGATCCGCCAGTTGAACCAGTTTCGATTGTTCATCCGGGGTTAGATTAGCCAGAACAGGGATCGTCAGCGCGTCATCCCATGGCAGCGCCACATCCCGGCCAGCCTCATTCGTTTTCCAGGGCCACTTTATCATCGCTTTGCTCGCAAACTCGTCATTTGAACAAAAATGGGAAAGTCAGGTTCGGTTAAGATGCCAGAAAATCGCTCACTGCGACAAATCCAGCCTGAATAAACTATCATTTCGTACGTAGCGGTGGGTAGCGGTTTGCGGGCATCACCTTCATTTTGTGAAGTCTGTCGTGGCCTTTATCCGCAGGTGGGGTGAATTAATCAGTGCGGTATTGAAAAGATGAGCGATTTCAAAGGTAACAAGCAGGACCTGCCCAGCCGACTGTGTGTGCACTGCCAGCGGCCCATGACGTGGCGCAAGAAATGGGCGAAATGCTGGAATGAGGTTAAATACTGTTCTGAGCGTTGCCGCAGGAGCCACCGTTGACCGAGCTGCGTCTGATCCTGGGCGATCAGCTTAATCCGCATCACAGCTGGTTTGATACCTGCAGTTCGAACGTCATTTACGTGATGCTGGAACTCCGGGCAGAAACCGCCTACGTGCTTCATCACGCCCAGAAAGTTATCGCTATCTTCGCCGCCATGCGCGCGTTTGCCTCTGCATTAAAGGAGAAGGGGCATCGGGTGAGGTATGTCCGACTCTCCGACGGCTCAAACCGCGGCGCGCTGGAAGACAATCTCAACGCGCTTGTCGCGCATTACGGCGCTGGCAGAGTGACATGGCAGGAGCCCGACGAATGGCGTCTTGATACGCAGCTGCAGGCGTGGGCGAAAACGGTCTCCGTTGAAACGGCCTGCGTCAGCAGCGAGCATTTTTTCACCACTCGGGAACAGGTCAGCGCGTTCTTTGCGTCACGCAAAAGCTGGCGAATGGAGTACTTTTACCGGGAAATGCGTCGTCAGCACGGCGTACTGCTGACCTCAGCAGGCGAGCCGGAAGGGGGGAAATGGAATTTCGATGCTGAAAACCGCAAGCGCTGGTCCGGCGAGCCTCCCGCGCCGGTGGACGCGCGTCCCTGCCACGATCGTTCCGCCTTATGGGCTGAGATCCAACGCTGCGGCGTAAAGACCTTCGGCGAACCGCAGGCCGACAATTTTCGCTGGCCGCTCAACCGTGCGGAAGCCAAAGCCAGGCTGGATGATTTTATCGCGCACGTGCTCCCGCAGTTTGGAAACTGGCAGGATGCGATGCACGCGGAGAAACCTTTTCTTTTCCACTCGTTAATTTCATTTGCGCTGAACGCTAAAATGCTGAATCCGCGGGAAGTGGTCGCGGCCGCCCAGCAGGCGTGGCGTTCGGGCCACGCGCCGCTGCCTGCCGTAGAAGGGTTTATCCGACAAATTCTCGGCTGGCGGGAGTATGTGCGCGGGATCTACTGGTCGCAGATGCCGGGCTATCGGGAGCTTAATGCCTTAGATCAGCATGCCCCGCTGCCGGACTGGTTCTGGACGGGCAAGACGCAGATGCGCTGCCTGGCGCATGCCGTTGGGCAGTCGCTCACCGAGGCTTACGCCCACCATATCCAGCGCCTGATGGTCATTGGCAACTTTAGCCTGCTCAGCGGCCTGTCGCCGCAGGCGGTCCATGAATGGTATCTGGGAGTCTATATTGATGCCTTTGAATGGGTGGAGCTGCCCAACACCCTCGGCATGAGCCAGTTTGGCGATGGCGGGTTACTCGCGAGTAAACCCTACGTCTCGAGCGCGTCATATATTCATAAGATGAGTAATTACTGTCAGGGGTGCCGGTATCAACACAACCAGCGTACCGGAGAGCAGGCCTGCCCCTTCAATGCCCTTTACTGGGACTTCTTTGCGCGCAATAAGGCGCGTCTCGGTAACAATCCCCGCCTGGGCATTGTCTTTAAACAGCTAGCGGACATGACGGAAGAGGATCGGCAGTCCATTGCAGACCGCGCCGGGTACGTCCGCCTGCATCTCAACGACCTCTGAGCGGTATTTCAACGCCTGGGCGGTTGCGGCAGGTCAATAAGACGCTATTATTTTTGACTTTGTTGCGTATTCCCTGACAGGACATCCAGACGCTATGCCCGTGAATTTTGACCTTAACGATCTTTATGCTTTCAGAGCGTTAGTGGAATACGGTAACTTCCGTGTCGCCGCTGAATCTATCTGTTTATCCCAGTCGGCGCTGAGCCGCAGGATTGAAAAGCTGGAAGCCGCGCTGGGAAACAGGCTGTTCGATCGCACCACCCGCCGCGTGGCGCTGACGCTCTACGGACAAAACTTTGCCGAGCGCTCCGCGCAGCTGCTCGACAGCGTTGAGTCAATGCTCGCGGATGTCGATAAGGCCAGCGAAGAGCGGACGGGGCTGATCTCGGTTGCCACGGTCCCTTCCGCGGCCTGTTACTTTATGCCTGACGTGATCCGGCGTTTTCAGTCCCGCTATCCGCGCGTTCGCATTAAGCTCATCGACAGCAGCGCGGGCAATGTGATTGACGCCGTGGCCCGCAGCCAGGCGGATTTTGGTATCTGCTTTGCAGGAAACCTGCCGTCTGAAATCGAATTTTTCCCGCTGGTGGAGGATGTCTATGTGGCGGCGTGCAGAAAGGATCATCCGCTGGCGCAGAAGAGTCACCTGAGCTGGAAGGCGTTTTACCAGCAGGATTATATTTCCCTCGATAAAACGTCAGGCAACCGTAACCTGCTCGATCGGATGCTGGGGGATATTGTTCCCGAGCGCCCCAGCGTCTGTGAAACACGCCACGTCACCACGATGCTCGGTATG
Organism: Enterobacter sp. PL_is511; assembly: GCF_055816065.1. NCBI lineage: Bacteria > Pseudomonadati > Pseudomonadota > Gammaproteobacteria > Enterobacterales > Enterobacteriaceae > Enterobacter > Enterobacter sp. PL_is511. Next base: position 23,647 of record NZ_JBVPGP010000017.1, read on the forward strand.
GTAGAGGCGGGGATCGGCATCGCTGCCGTCCCCGCCATGTCGATGCCGACTTCAGAGCACACGCTGCTGACGCATCTGCCGCTGGTGGCGCCGGAAGTGAAACGCACCGTGGGGCTTATCCGGCGCCGGGGGCGCATCCAGTCTTACATTGCGGCTGAACTGGAAAAGCAGATCACCGAGCAGTATCGCCGGACGTAACGGGGATCATCCCCGTCTCCGTGATGACGGCCCTTGAGGGCGGTGAGGCAAGATAGGTCAACAGCGCTTTCCCCTCCTCGGGATGTTCTGCATGGCGGGTAACCGCGCCCGCGAAGCGCGTGATGTATTGCAGACTATCAGGGATTTTGCCGACAAAGGTGACGCCCTGAACCGGCAGCAGTTCGCTGACCTGCTGGAAGCCCACGGCGTATTTTCCTTTCGCCACTTCTGAGGCGACCGGAATACGCTCGACCTTTGTCGCTTTACCCGCCACCTCTTTTTCTATTCCCAACTTTTTGAATAATGCCTGGCTGACGTACCTGCCGCTGGCGCTGTCAGAGTAGGCGATGGAGCTGGCCTGCAGCAGCGTTTCACGCAGTTTCGCGTCGCTGCTGATATCCGGTACTTTCGCTCCTTTTTTTACCACCATGCCAACGGGAGAATCCGCGAGTTCCGTTCGCGAACCCGGCTGGGTCTGGCCGGCTTTTTCGAGCTTCTCCAGCGCATCGCCCACCATAATCACCACGTCGGCCTTCTCGCCGCGCGCCAGTCGGTTTGGGATCGCCTGCGGCGTATTGCCCATTGAGGGGCCGGGGATGATCACAATTTTATCCCCGGTCCGGTGTTCATATTCCGGGGCCAGCTTTTCAAGGGCGGCTTTAAAACCGCCTGAGATCATCACCTTCACGTCCTGGGCAAAGGCATTGACGCTCAGGAACGTCAGCGCCAGCGCGCTGGCGGTATAGCGATAAGTGCGTTTCATACTGCCCCCTCTGACTTGACGGTGTTTTGCAGCGATACCGCGCGGCGGCGGTAGAGGTAGAGCGTTGCCAGCAGGGCACATACCGCAGCGAAGCTCATCCAGTAGCCCGGCGAGGCTTTGTCACCGGTGTATTCAATCAGCGCGGTGGACATGACCGGGGTAAAGCCGCCAAAGACCGCTGTTGCCAGGCTGTAAGCCAGCGAGAAGCCCGCCACGCGCACTTCAGCCGGCATAATTTCCGTCAGAGCCGGGATCATTGCGCCGTTATAGAGGCCGTAGAGGAAGGAGAGCCACAGCAGCACGCTCAGCATCATCGAGAAGCTGGGCGCGCTCGCCAGCAGCGTCAGGGCCGGGTAGCTGGTCGCCAGCGCCAGCAGGGTCATGGCAATCAGCACCGGCTTGCGCCCGAAACGGTCCGACAGGGCACCGCCCACCGGCAGCCAGATGAAGTTAGAGATCGCCACCAGCAGCGTGACCAGCAGGCTGTCCGAGGCGCTCAGCATCAGCACCTTTTTGCCAAAGGTGGGGGCGTAGACGGTGATCAGATAGAACGCGGTGGTGGTCATCGCCACCATCAGCATGCCCGCGACCACCACCTGCCAGTTGCCAAGCAGCGTTTTAAAGACCTGACGCATCTCCAGATGATGGCGGCGCGCGCTGAACTCTTCCGTTTCCTCCAGCTTGCGGCGCAGGAAAAAGATAAACGGCACGATTAAACAGCCGAACAGGAACGGGATGCGCCAGCCCCATTCGCGAATAGCGCTCTCCTCCATCAGGGCATTCAGGGCAAAGCCCATCGCCGCGGCGACCATAATGGCGACCTGCTGGCTACCGGACTGCCAGCTGGTGTAAAAGCCCTTGCGGCCCGGCGTGGCGATTTCAGCCAGATAAACTGAGACGCCTCCAAGCTCGGCACCGGCGGAAAAACCCTGCAGCAGACGCCCCGTCAACACCAGCAGCGGCGCCCACAGGCCGATGCTTTGATAAGAGGGGATAAGCACAATCAGGAATGTCCCCGCCGCCATGATGGACAGCGTGACAATCAGCCCCTTTCTGCGCCCCACCTTGTCGATATACGCGCCAAGCACGATTGCACCGATTGGACGCATTAAAAAGCCCGCGCCGAAGACGGCGAAGGTCATCATCAGCGACGCAAATTCACTGCTCGCCGGGAAGAACGTGTGGGCGATGTAGGTGGCATAAAAGCCGAACAGAAAGAAATCGAACTGCTCAAGAAAGTTGCCGGACGTGACGCGAAGTATCGCGCCCGCCTTCGAACGTACGGTTGCAGGTGAGGTTGAGGAAAACATGGTTATCTCCAGTTTATTGTTGACGTTTTACGCGTCTGTTTTGAAAACTGGATCAGGAAGGGAAAATTAATAAGCGCAAATTGTACATAAGCTGATGCGTGACATGCATCAATGTTAAGTGGTGCAACTGGATAGTTTTTATTTACAATAACTTAACATCTGTTTAATTAACCGGTTACTGCAGGAGGGCTGCATTTTACTCTTACGGTTATGTGACATTGCGCATAGGGCCCCGGGCGGCTTGAACAGACGAGACCTGCACCGCATGGATTTTTTTCTCCGGCCAGTAAAACCCCTGAGCAAGATCGGCACCCGCCAGCGATGCCGTTCTGACGTCATTCTGACTCTCAACTCCTTCTGCAAGGACCACCGTTCCGAAACGCCGTGCTTCAGCAATCAGTTGTGCTAAACCCGCGCAATCGTTGCGATATTGCTGGAAAGCAGCGCAGTCGAGTTTCACCCCATCAAACACCAGCCCGCTATCGGCAAGCGTACTGTCATAGTCGCTGAGATAATCATCGAGCCAGACCTCCATACCGGCATGCTGAAGCCGCCGGAGATTCTCATCCAGTAATGCGAGCCTGGAGGCGTCAAGACGGGCGATTGCCATTGGGTCCTGAAGTTCAATGACCCCCAGTAAAGGGTCTTGCAGAAGCGCCGCGGCTCCCTCTTCGCTGGCGAGAATGGTCGTGGTGAGGTTAACAAAGAGCTTTACAGGGATTCTTTGTCTTGCAAGGGTGTTGAGCTGCCACTTTCTCAACTGCAGAAGCTGGGCGGAAGAGCACTGTTCAAACCACTCTGCAATATTGACCTCAGCGGGAGGCTCAGACAGTACCTCATATCCATGAAGTTGGCCGGTAGTGAGTGACATTATGGGTTGCAGTCGAATTGTAAAACGTTTCATGACGAGGCTGGTGTGTGATTTTATTGGTGGTTAATTCTATATCTCGCTCTCCATTTAATGGGATTAAACTTTGCAATCGGCGTAAAAATAGTTTTTTGTGCTGGTTTTGGGGCTTTTATCGGCTCGCTTAATGTTTTTCTGCGAGTGTTTATACCCTGTTCATCATATGTAGTTTTTTGGTTAAGATGGTCAGTCTGCTAATTAATGTAATTAAAAAAGGCAGACTGAATTGTAAATATTTAACCGGCCATGTAAGCACAGGTGCGCTGTTTTTAATCGCCTTAACCACACGAGCTTAAAACGCTAAAAGATAGAGTAATGTTGGTGGGTATACAGGCGAGGGAGGAAGGCAAAACGGAATGATATGGGTGTACCAGACTGATTTTTCAACAGCTTTTTTGAGGCGGGGGAGCACTGAGTTATCTGAAATGTATTTTTGTTGTGAATTTTAAGCTTAAATCTCATTAAAACTTGATTTAGATCAATTCTGTTCTGTGTTTTCAGTTTTTTCTCATCTTGAATGTTACTTATGTTACATTTCAAAGCAACCATTATTTCATTTAACTTGTTGTTTATTAATGTTTTTATATGTACCGACAGGCGGTATTGAGTATGTATTGAGCATTTCAGATGAGTCCCTTTCTTAATTTAATAATCCTGATTATTCCTGATTAGTCAAAGAGAGTTGGGTAAGTTGGTTCAAATTTATTATTAATTTTCAAGATTAAAATATTAAATTTTTGTCTTTTTAAGTAAATGATGCGATTTTTTGCCTGTGATACAGTGCAAAATTCTGACTATGTGGCCTGCATTATGTAATGTATCCTGGACTTCGCAAAAAAAATAAACTTCACAAGATGAAAATATTAAAAATGATCTGCGTCACGTACCAAAACAAGGTAACGCAACCAGGTGCCATTTCGCGTATGCCCACGCCCGGAGGAAAACTTACTTAACAAGAGTATATGTATATGAAATTTATAATGAATAAGCAGATAATTTTTGACTCAGATATGTGTACGTTGGGCCTCGAAGATTCTCAGGATGAGTTGATTCAAATTTCGAATCCTACAAAGCGACTTTTATTGTTGCTGATCGCCCATAAGGGAGAGGCAATAAAAAGGGAGGTTATATTTAAGAAAGTCTGGGACGACTATGGCATGGTTTCCAGCAACAATAATCTTAATCAGTGCGTAAGCAAGTTACGCAAGATTATGAAGAACCTTGGCATGGATGAGGAGGTGATTGTTACCGTTCCCAAAATAGGCTTTATGCTGCATCAGCAGGTTGATGTCGAAAAATGCTCAGAGTCGGTTGACGTCATCGAGGATGTCCCTTCTGAAACCGAAACCGCTTATATTGCCGACGGGCGTTTACTAAAAGGCAAAATTGCCGAACGCAGCACGGGCGAAGTATCATGCTGGTGCACTATGAAAACAGGAATATTAAATCAGCTGGTGCTTTTTTTCTCTGTTATGGCGCTGGGCGGGGCTGCAGGATTCTGGTTTGCCAGTAAGCCCGTGGAACGTAATGAGATTTACATAGGAAATGCTGGCTCCTGTAAGGTCATGATGTCTGAACAGGCGCTGAACAGTATAACCAATCCTGACGTAAAGAAAGGCGTGATGGATTTTGCGATAAAGCTAAATCCCGTCTGTAAGAGTAATGAGTATGTCCTGATCATCAAAAGCAGTTCGTTTAAAACGTATTCTTCCAATCTCTCGCGTCTCTACTTCATGCGCTGCGGCATAATGAGTGACGGCAAAGCAGAGATATGCTGGGGGTTATTGCCACCACGCTGAGTGCATTATCCTTTTATTTTCCCGGTATTCACCGGGAATTTCTCCTTCCTTCTGGATTACCGGTTTATTTCACCCAGACAGTCAACAGCCTTGTCTCACTCATCATCTTGCGAAAAGCATAATTCCTTTTCGTCTCCCTCACAGGCGCATAAGTAATCACTGCAATTATGATGTGGCCGATATAAAAAGCTTAATCCAATATTAAATATCCTTAAATTCCAGGATTATAATCTTAAGATTTGCGATTTAATAGTTAATTGTTTTTGCAGTAAGAATTTTCGTATAGATTTGTTTCTGCAACTTACCGGGCAGGGTTTACGCGTTCGCCTTTATTTGGCGTTCAATTTTATATGACCGGTTTGTCTGTAAAAAAAGGAAGTTTTCATTATCGGTTCAATTGATAAAACAGGAATAAGCGTTATGAACAAGAAAAATATTATTGCGTTAGTACTGGGATCATCTTTGGTCTCTGGTGGGGCTTTTGCTGCGTCTGACAACACCATCACGTTCCAGGGGGAAGTCACGGATGAAACCTGTTCAGTTGCCGTAAACGGTAACAGTGCCTCTCCGGTGGTGTTATTGCCAACGGTCAGCGCCTCTGATCTTGCCGCCAGCGGTGATACTGCGGGACCGGTCACGTTTGATATCGGGATCAGCGGTTGTACGGGTAACGCCAGTGGGGAAACGAAAATCTCAACGGTGTTTGTCGGCAACCAGGTAACGTCTAACGGTAATCTCGGCAATACCGGTACTGCGAAGAACGTTGAAGTCCAGATCCTGGATACCGCAAACGCCGTCGTGAACCTGAGCAATGGTTTCACCGGTAATGGCGACCTCAAGCTGGCAGCGAACCAGACGGAGGCCTCCGCGACCTATACCGCGCAGTATTATGCCAACGCAGCGGCGACGGCGGGTACGGTAGAGGCCACGTTGCAATACGCCGTTTCCTATCAGTAACAGGCCGCACTGGAACTAACGTGTGCACGTTTTGCAGGATGCAAACGTGCATATTCCACTCAGCTCATTGCAGTCAGGGTCTCGCCACACCAGGTTCATTCGGCCCGGGAGTTGTTAATAATGATAAGCGCATATCTTAAGCGTATCGCTCAGTACCTGCTTTATTTGCCATGTGTCCTGATGCTGACAAACACCGTATCCGCAAGCGTCACAATACTGGGTAGCCGGATTATTTATCCTGCCGGGGCCTTATCCGTCGACGTGCAGCTCAAGAACAATGACGACATTCCTTACGTGATTCAAACCTGGTTTGACGAAGGTGATATTAACGCGACGCCAGCTCAGGGCTCGAAAATCCCCTTTCTGACGACCCCACCCGTGTTTCGAATTCAGGCGAAAGCGGGACAAGTTATCCGCGTGACCCACACAGGCGCGCGCGATTTACCGCAGGATCGGGAATCCCTGTACTGGTTTAATGCGCTCCAGGTTCCACCCTCAAATCTCGAGAGTGAAAAAGGGCAGAACAAAATGCTGGTCATGCTGCGTACCCGGGTAAAAGTTATTTACCGGCCTGCCGGCATTGGCTCCCCAAAAAATCAGCTGAATGGGCTGCGGGTCAACGCCACTTTCGATGCGCAAAAGGGGTATGGAATTTCGATAGAGAACCCTCAGCCGTGGTATGCGTCATTGACCCTCATTGAGGCTGAGGTGGGGGGGAAAAAGCATACCCTCACAGCTGATACGGTAGCGCCTTTCGATCGTCAGACGTTTTGGTTTAACAACTGGAAAACCAAAACCGCGGGAAACGGTACGGTGAGGGTTTGGCTTGTCAACGATCAGGGAGCACGGATCAATGGGCAATATCCTGTCTCGTACCCCTGAGTTTCGACGCAATCTGCTGGCGCTGTGTATCTCATTGAACTGCACGGGTCTGGTGGAGGCGAAAGAATATGTTTTTGACTCTTCACTGCTGCAGGGCTCGTCCTGGGGCATGGATCTGGAGCAGTTCAACCGACATCAGGTCGCACCCGGACGCTATCTGGTTGATGTATATGTCAACAATACGCTGGTGAAAAGCGAAGAAAAGGTCATTTTTCGCGCTAAAACAGACGGCCAAGATCCTGAACCCTGTCTGGGCAAATCGCTCATGCAGGCCGCAAAACTGAAAGCAGCAAACCACAGTAATGAGACAGCGTGTCGCCTTTTGAGTGATTGGGCGGAACATGCTACCTGGCAGTTTGACCAGGCTTCATTGCGCCTTCAACTGGCTATCCCGATGACGGCGCTCCAGCATATGCCTCGCGGTTATATTCCGGTCAGTGAATGGGACGCGGGTATGGCGGCGATTTTTTTGCGGCATAACACCCGCTACACGTGGACGGAAAATACGGATACGCACTATCGCTATCACTATTTGTGGAGCGGTATCAATGCCGGAACCAACCTTGGACTGTGGCAGGTTCGACACCAGGGAAACCTGCGCTATGCGGACAGCAGCATAAGCGGAAGCGATTCGAGTTATAACGTCGTTCGAACCTGGGTACAACGTCCCATCGAACCGATCGATAGTGTGCTGGCGCTGGGGGATAACTATACCGATGGCAGCCTCTTTGGCAGCCTCTCGTTCAATGGGATGAAACTGGCAACCGATGAACGCATGTGGCCACAGGGGAAGAGGGGCTACGCTCCGGAAGTGAGGGGCGTGGCATCCAGCAGCGCGCACGTAGTGATTAAGCAGCTAAATAATGTCATTTATGAAACCAACGTTCCACCGGGACCATTCGTCATCAATGACTTATATAACACCCGCAGCCAGGGGGATCTTGAGGTTGAGGTCATTGAGGCTAGCGGGAAAACATCCCGTTTTACCGTGCCTTATTCCGCTGTGCCTGATTCCGTGCGCCCGGGCAACTGGCAATATGGTCTCTCATTCGGACGCGTTCGTCAGTACTACAGTATCGAAAACACCTTCATGGAAGGTGTGTTACAGCGAGGGCTGAGTAATGAAGTCACCAGCAACCTTGGCCTACGTGTGTCTAAGGATTACACGGCTTTTCTGGTAGGAGGCGTACTGGCGACAGATATCGGCGCCATTGGTCTGAATGCCACCTGGTCTGATGCCCTGGTTGAAAATGATGAGCGGCAACAGGGCTGGCGTGCAGAAATCAGTTACAGCAAGACGTTCACGGCAGGCACTAACCTTGTGCTTGCCGCATACCGCTATTCGACGAGCGGTTATCGCGATCTGGAGGATGTGCTGGGCATTCGTCGCCAGCAGAAAAACGGTACGGAGTACTATTCGGACACCCTGCATCAGCGCAATAGACTGACGGCGACGGTCAGCCAGCCGATGGGAAGCTGGGGGGTACTTAATCTGAGTGCCAGCACGGCGGATTACTATAGCAATCAGTCGCGTATGACCCAGCTGCAGCTGGGCTACAGCAATCAGTGGCGACGAATTAGCTACGGGGTGAACGTTGCCAGACAACGGACGAGCTGGGACTACGGACGCTTTTATACCAGCACCCGCGAGCCGGTTGATGACAGTTCAAAAGAGAAATACACCGAAAATACTGTCTCTTTCAACGTGTCGATCCCTCTCGACTGGGGCAACAACCTGGCATCGGCGGCATACAACTACAACCAGTCGCGGGCCAGCCGATCCTCGACCGTATCGTTAACCGGCACGGCAGGGGACGGTCGAGACAGATCGTACTCCGTATACGGCGGATATGAACGTTATCGGAATGGGAGCGGTGATAACGCCACGACGTTTGGCGGAAACGTTCAGGAAAATACCCGCGTGGGGTCCGTGCAAGCCAGCTATGACCAGGGGGATAACTACCGGCAGGCAGGGCTCGGCGCATCCGGAACACTGGTGCTACATCCTGGAGGATTAACGCTCGGGCCGTATACCAGTGACACGTTCGCACTGGTACACGCCGATGGCGCCCAGGGGGCGCGTGTACAGAACGGGCAGGGGGCAATTATTGACGCGTTCGGCTACGCCATTCTACCGTCGCTTTCCCCTTACCGTAGCAACACCGTCAGCCTGGACTCGCGCAATATGATGGCGGATGCCGAACTGAAAGGTGGAAATCAGCGCGTCGTGCCCTATGCGGGGGCCGTGGTCCGGGTGGACTTTGCCACGCTGAAAGGCAAAGCCGTTCTCATCACCCTCAACAACGGGGATGGGGAACTACCGCCAATGGGGGCGGAGGTGCGGGATGCCGAGGGAACATTGATTGGCATGGTGGGTCAGGGCGGCCAAATTTATGCCCGAGTCCCGGAGGCCTCCGGCGTATTGCGCGTGAAATGGGGCAAAGAGCGCGACCAGAACTGCCGTGTGCCGTATCAAATTACCGGGCGAAACGCAGAGCCGTTGGTTTACCTGAGCCAGATATGTGAAAAGGAGAATTAAAATGCAGGACTGGTTAAAACATTTTCTGGTACTGGGGCTGTTTTTGCTAATAAGCCAGCCCGCGTGGGCAAACTGCATCAGGGTCACCAGCACGTCATCACTTTCCAGCATGGCCATCGCGGCAGGGTATACCGCCGCTGACTGGACGGGTGCCTGTGATACCTGCCATGGCAATATTGGGCTGCCGGCGGTAATCAACATTAACAGCGGCACTAACTTTCAGCCGTCGGGGACGTTGCTTGCCAGCGCGGTGGGCAATTTTTTAACGGCAGCGACCAATAAAACCTATACCAGTAAGCAAATTCTATTTCGCTGTTCCATGTCTGACGCCGGCAGTTTATATGAAATGTATGCCACCAACGGTGACAACGCCTATACCGGCATGTATGCCTCCGCTGAAATTGAGGGTGCGTATTATGATGTCGCAAAAAACGTCGCGGTAAGAATGACCAATCTCAGCACCGGGGAATATTACAGCCGCTACTGGAAGCAAAGACAAATCACCTCGGCAGACTGGTATCAGGATGGAACCTATATTTACATTCCAGCCAGCGCATTCAGCAATGTGCTGTATGAAATGTATAAGATTTCATCCACTACCTATTATCTTAACGCCAGCAATTACTATAAAGATGCCTATACCCAACCGCGAGGTTATATTGCCTTTAAAGGTCCTGGGCTGGCATCAAATTCCATCGTGGTGGGCCAGGATAGCGCGGCTTATTATTATGGCTGGTATGCAAACTGGCCCGGTGCATGGAGTACCTACAATGCCGTGAGCTATGTCCGTGGCGCACTGTGTCAGGTTAAAGACTATCCCGCCGTTGTGCTTTTACCCACCAGCAGCTCCGCGGTGTTGCAGGCCGGTGGTAACAGTCAGGCACCATTCTCGGTCAGCCTTGAGTGTGAGTCAGGTGCGGTTTCCGGTACCGCCGCGTCCACGGCCAGCAAGGCAAACGTAGCCATGGGATTTTTGGTCAACCAGCCCGTAGCTGTCAGAGCTGCGCAGGCGCTGGGGCTGGTAACCAGCGGTGGAGGGCTAACCTGGTTACTGGATTCGCATTACGGCAACAGCGGCGTGGCTTCTGGCGTAGGTATAAAAATCCTTAACCGGAGCGGGAAGGCAATCAATTTGTTACCCGACAGAAGCACAACCGGCACGGGAAACTCGCGCGGCTGGTACGCGTATCAGGATCTTACCAACCTGACGTCGACGGGGGAGGTAAACACCTATACCGGTGACTTTACCGCATCATTAGAGGCCCTCAGTGGGCAGACTGTGACGCCGGGTACGGTTAATGCGCAATTACAAGTCGTTGTTAATTTCCAGTAGGCTTGCTCTGGCAGGCTTGCTGATGATGAGCCTCATTGGTGAGGCATTCGGCGTGGTTAATGTCGATCGGACTCGCGTGATTTTCAGCGCAGGCGAAATGGCCCAGTCGCTGAATCTCTCTAACGATGGTGAAACGCCAGCCATGATTCAGGTCTGGACAGACATGGGCGACCCGCTGGTGCCGCCGGATAAGGTCAGCACGCCGATTGTGGCTACACCTCCGGTTTTCAAAATGTTGCCGAAGGAAATTCGTTCGTTGCGTTTGCTACTTACGGCACGTCAGGGGCTGCCGAACGATCGGGAAAGCGTCTTCTGGCTGAATATTTTTCAGTTCCAGCCTGAGAGCGACCTGACCCGGCAGAAAAAGCAAAAGTTAATTCTGCCGTTACGCTTAAGGATGAAAGTCTTTATTCGTCCTGCCGGCATTGGCGACCCTGATGCGCTTCAGTATCAGACACTCCAGTTCAGGGCCCAGGATACCCGGTTAAACATTACTAACCCGACGCCCTGGAATATCAGCCTCAACGTTGAGATACCCGGGCAAAGGTCGCTGACCAATATTATGGTTTCGCCACGGACGGAACAGGCAGTGTCGCCTGATAAGCCCCTATTGCCGGGAATAAATTTAACCTATCGTGTGATTACTGATGACGGTAATTATCGTGACTATCAGACCGTAGTTCGAAAATAGTTTGCGGCGTTAGCATATATGGAAAAACTAAATATCGTTGTGGTAACAAACAACCGCTATTTTTCTCAAGGGATAATGTCCCTTTTAACCCAGGACGAGCAAGAGAGCTGCACTGTCTGGACGCCCGCGCAGGTGGGCGTAAATATCAATAAACATAAAGACGCTGATGCGGGAAGATGCTGGATTGTTGATGTCGATAACTATTTCAACAATACGCTCTTGTTTTTAGATCTTTTAACCGCGCTGGTGGATCTAAAGACCACCTTAAACCGGCGTCTGCGGGTCTTGCTTTGCTATAACAAATACATTTGCATGCCTTCGCGGGACTGTTATGCGTCTTTTTCAGTGGTTAATGCGGCTCGCGGTATAAAGAGCGTCGAGCATAAGTTCAGGTCCCTCTCCGGGCACGATCGGAAAGATGGAGAGGTAACGAAATCAGGGAATAAAACGGCGCTAACTCGCCAGGAATATCTCGTGTTAAATGCCTTGTCTCAGGGGCTAAACGTCAGTCAGGTGGCCGAAAGATATCACATCACACCAAAACGGGTCAGCCACCATAAATGTAACGGGCTGGCTAAAATGAAGAAAAAGCGTTTGTATGGCGTGTATGGAGAATAAGAAAACTATTCTCCATACAGGGCAGCGACAAGCGCGAGTTGATTAACGATACGCTGTCGCTGCTGGCAGCATTATGGGAAATCTCAGCGCTGTGAACAGCCTTTACACTGCTGGTTCTGGATCTGCTGGAAGAAATCGTTGCCTTTGTCATCCACCAGGATAAACGCCGGGAAGTTCTCGACTTCAATTTTCCAGATGGCCTCCATTCCCAGCTCAGGATACGCGACGCACTCCAGGCTCTTAATGCTGTTTTGCGCCAGCACCGCCGCCGGGCCGCCGATGCTGCCCAGGTAGAAGCCGCCGTGCTTATGGCAGGCGTCCGTCACCTGCTGGCTGCGGTTGCCTTTCGCCAGCATGATCATGCTCGCGCCGTGGGACTGCAGTAAGTCCACATACGAGTCCATACGTCCCGCCGTGGTCGGGCCGAGTGAGCCAGACGCGTAGCCTTCCGGCGTTTTGGCCGGGCCAGCGTAGTAGATCGGATGATCTTTGACGTACTGCGGCAGTTCCTCACCGTTATCCAGCAACTCTTTCAGCTTCGCGTGGGCGATGTCGCGCGCCACGATGATGGTACCGTTCAGCGACAGGCGGGTAGAGACCGGGTGAGCGGAGAGCTGCGCCAGGATCTCATTCATCGGCTTGTCCAGATTGATGCTCACCACGTCGCCTTCACCCTGCTGGCGCAGTGATTCAGGAATGTACTGGCCCGGGTTGTGCTCCAGTTTTTCAATCCAGATCCCATCGCGGTTGATTTTCGCTTTGATGTTGCGGTCCGCGGAGCAGGAGACGCCCATGCCGATCGGACAGGAGGCGCCGTGGCGCGGCAGGCGGATCACGCGGATATCGTGGGCGAAGTATTTACCGCCAAACTGCGCGCCGAGGCCGAGGTTCTGGGCTTCCTGGAGCAGCTCTTGTTCGAGCTGAACATCGCGGAATGCCTGGCCGTGTTCGTTACCTTCGGTTGGCAGCGCGTCGTAGTAGCGCGTGGAGGCCAGCTTCACGGTTTTCAGCGTGCTTTCCGCTGACGTACCGCCAATCACAAACGCGATATGGTAAGGCGGGCAGGCCGCAGTTCCCAGAGTGCGCATCTTCTCAACCAGATAGTTTTTCAGCTTTGCCGGGGTGATCAGCGCTTTGGTTTCCTGGTACAGATAGGTTTTGTTGGCAGAACCGCCGCCTTTTGCCATGCACAGGAATTTGTATTCGTCCCCGTCCACGCTGTAGAGATCAATCTGCGCGGGCAGGTTGGTGCCGGTATTGACCTCTTTATACATGTCCAGCGCCGCATTCTGCGAGTAGCGCAGGTTATCTTCAATGTAGGTGTTATACACGCCCTGGCTCAGGGCCGCTTCGTCACCGCCGCCGGTCCAGACGCGCTGGCCTTTTTTACCCATGATGATAGCGGTGCCGGTATCCTGGCAGGTCGGCAGCACGCCTTTGGCCGCGATTTCGGAGTTGCGCAGGAACTGCAGGGCAACGTACTTGTCGTTCTGGCTGGCTTCCGGGTCGTTGAGGATGGCGGCAACCTGCTTCTGGTGAGAAGGACGCAGCATAAATGCGGCGTCGTGGAAGGCCTGCTGCGCCAGCAGGGTCAGCGCTTCCGGCTCCACTTTCAGGATCTCCTGGCCTTCGAACTCGGCAACGGAGACGTGCTCTTTGGTCAGCCGGTAGTATTCGGTGTCGTCATGCGAAAGAGGGAAGGGGTTCTGGTAGATAAAGGGTTTGTTTGACAAAGCGTATTGCTCCACATCCCCGTCATACTTCAAGCTGCATGTGCGTTGGCTGCGTTCGTTCACCCCAGTCACTTACTTATGTAAGCTCCTGGGGATTCACTCTCTTGCCGCCTTCCTGCAACTCGAATTATTTAGGGTATAAAAAAATAAAACCGCCGGAGGAGAAGTCCGGCGGTCAGGAATCAGAACATCATGGACATCCACGGATAGCCAATTAGCAGCAGGGCCGCCAGGAAGATGGCACCGAAGATGGTGCCGAGGCGCCAGTAGTCTTTGGTTGGCAGGTAGCCGCTACCATAGTAAATCGGGCTTGGGCCAGTACCGTACGGGGTGATGATCCCCATCACGCCCAGCGAGGTCACCATCAGCAGAACAAACACTTCCATATTCATGCCCGGAATGGTGGAGGCGATGGTCAGCATCGCTGGCAGCAGCGCCGTGGTGTGCGCGGTGGTGCTGGCAAACAGGTAGTGCAGCAGGTAGAACGCCAGCAGCAGGACGATGGTCGCCACGCCCGGAGAGATACCGCTCATCAACAGACCGCCTTCTTTGCCTAACCAGCTGATAAAGCCGGTAGAGGAGAGGCCATCCGCCAGCGCAACCAGAGTGGCGAACCAGACGAAGGTGTTCCATGCGGCTTTGTTACCGGTGATATCGTTCCACTCCAGCACGCCGGTCCACAGCATCAGGCCGACGATGAGCAGGGCAGCCATAGCGGGTTCAATCCACGCAGCGGCGAAGATCCACATCAGCAGCGCGCAGCACACGAACACCAGCAGCAGGATTTCATTGCGGGACAGTTTGCCGAGTTTTTCCAGCTCACGGGTCGCCCACAGCGGCACTTCGTTGTTCACCTTCACTTCTGGTGGGTAGAACCAGTAGGCCAGCAGCGGCATGGCCAGAATCAGCAGGATACCCAGCGGCAGGAAGGCGAGGAACCAGGTGCCCCAGGAGATGTCGATACCAACCGTACTTTTCACCAGCGCCAGGGCCAGCAGGTTCGGCGCGAGGGCGGAGAGGAACATTGAACTGGTGATACAGGCCGCGGTGATCGCCACCCACATCAGGTAAGAACCAATCTTACGCGCGCTTGGGTCGTTCGGTTTAGAACCGTACAGCGGCGGCAGGTTAGCGATAATCGGGTAGATGGTCCCGCCGCTGCGCGCGGTGTTGGACGGGGTGAACGGTGCCAGAAGCAGGTCAGCAAACGTAATCGCGTAACCGAGCGTCAGGCTGCGACGGCCAAGGTATTTCACCAGAATCAGCGCCAGACGGCGGCCGAAGCGGGTTTTGTCATAGCCTGCGGCGAACATGAAAGCACCGAAAATCAGCCAGACGGTCGAGTTACCAAACCCGCTCACCGCCCACTTAAAGGAGGCGCCTGCCAGCTTGAATTTCGGGTCAGCCAGCTGCTCAGGGCTGAACAGCACCCACTGGCTGCACAGGGCAATGGCGACCACGCCGGTCAGACCGATCACCGCGCCCGGCAGCGGTTCGAAGATCAGACCGACGATCACGCCGACGAAGATAGCGAAGTAGTGCCATGCGTAAGGAGGCAGTCCTTCCGGTACCGGAACAAACAGCAGCAGTACGGCGACGACGATGGGTAACGCCATCATCAGCAATCGTTTTGCGTTTCCATTTGATGCCTGGTTCGCCACAGGGGGCGTTACAGCAGTTTTTGTATTCATAGTTTCACGTCTTAAGTTGTCAAAAATTCGGTCGCACTGAAAAACAAAATCACTTTCTTAAGTTTCTTTGCTTTTTTTAGTTATTAAAGATGCTGTTTTGTATTTTCAGTAATAGCAATTTAACGCTTTTATTGAGGCGCTAAATTAAAAAATGATGATGTTTTTATATTGCGCTTTTGGATGCCATAACTATTGATCGGGATCAAAAAAACAGAATTGCAGCGTTATTTTTATGCTTTTATTAATAACCACTCAGGCGTATGTGGGTATTGCGTATTTTATGAGTAAATTTTATCATTCTTGTAACATGCTTATCTTTTGTTATTTTTCATTGTATTGATTTTAAACGGTTTTTATGTGTTATGGTGAAATGGTTTTACCATTAATCATTTAACGAATTTTAAATTATTGTGAATGACTGAATTACATTCGCTAACACCAATGTGTTATTTGTGTTATTGCAGGGATTAAATAGTTTTTTAACTAACGTAATAACTTTAGAAGCTAAAAAAATCATTATATTAATATCATGACATCGGCAAATAACGACGAACTAAAAAACCAATCCGATAACGAATTCTTAATTTTTAAAGTTTGGAGTTTCTATTATGAGCACTAACGAACGCATTCTTAGCCCCTTCACATTACCGAATGGTACTGAACTGAAAAACCGTTTGTTAATGGCCCCTATGACCACCTGTACCGGCTATTACGACGGCACAGTTACCAGTGAACTGGTGGAGTACTATCGTGCCCGTTCCGGCAGTATCGGCACCATCATTGTGGAGTGCTGCTTCGTCGACGATCTCGGCCTCGCCTTCCCGGGCGCAATCGGTATTGATAATGACGAGAAAATTGTCGGGCTGGCGAAAATCGCAGAGGCCATTAAGTCCAAAGGCTCTAAGGCGCTGCTGCAGATCTACCACGGCGGCCGCATGGTTGACCCGAAACTGATTGGCGGCCGTACCCCGGTTGGCCCGAGCGCCGTAGCTGCGCCGCGTGAAGGTGCCGCAACGCCAGTAGCTCTGACCGCTGAAGAAGTTGAAGGCATGATCGGCAAGTTTGGTGAGGCCGTGCGCCGCGCCATCCAGGCCGGTTTCGACGGCGTGGAAATCCACGGGGCGAATACCTATCTGATTCAGCAGTTTTACTCACCGAATTCAAACCAGCGCGATGACGAGTGGGGCGGCAGCCGCGATAACCGCGCGAAGTTCCCGCTGGCGGTGCTGGATATCACCCATAAGATGGTGCGCCAGTACGCGGACGACGCGTTTATTATTGGCTACCGCTTCTCCCCTGAAGAGATGGAAATCCCGGGCATCCGCTTTGACGACACCATGTACCTGCTGGAGAAACTGGCGGCGCGCGGCGTGGACTACCTGCACTTCTCCGTCGGCGCCACCCTGCGTCCTTCCATTGTCGACACCCAGGACCCGACGCCGCTTATCGAAAAATACTGCGCGATGCGTTCTGAAACGCTGGCGCAGGTTCCGGTCATGGGCGTGGGCGGCGTGGTGAATGCTTCAGACGTGAATAAAGCGCTTGATCACGGTTACGACCTGATTGCCGTGGGCCGCGCCACCATCGCTTATCCTGACTGGACAGACCGCATCGCGGCTGGTGAAAGCCTTGAGCTGTTTATGGACAGCACCAAACGCGAGGCGCTGAGCATTCCTGAACCGCTGTGGCGCTTCTCGCTGGTAGAAGCGATGATCCGCGACATGAGCATGGGCGAATCCAAATTCAAACCGGGTACCTTTGCTGAGAAAGTGCAGGATGACGCTAACGAACTGGTGATTAACGTCAGCCTGGAAACCGACCGCATTGCGGACATCGAGCTGGCCTCTGGCCCGAGTGAAGACGTTGAGTTTGTGACCAGCTTTGAAGAGATCCGCACCCGCATTCTGGATGCCAATACCCCGCACGTGGATGCCATCACCGGCGCAACCAGCCAGAGTGAAGCGGTGAAGAAAGCGGTCTCTAAAGCGATGCTGAAATCCAGCAAAGCGCTGGCAGCGGAAGAGGGCGTTGACCCGAACGAAACCCGCTGCGTGGACGTGGTGGTTGTCGGTAGCGGCGGCGCCGGTCTGGCGGCGGCGATTCAGGCGCACGACGAAGGCGCGAGCGTGCTGATTGTTGAGAAAATGCCAACCATCGGCGGGAATACCATTAAAGCCTCTGCCGGTATGAATGCCGCCGAAACCCGCTTCCAGCGCGTGAAGGGCATTCAGGACAGCAAAGAGCTGTTCTACCAGGAAAGCCTGAAAGGCGGCGGCAACAAGAACAACCCTGAACTGCTGCGTCGCTTTGTCGAGAACGCGCCACAGGCGATTGAGTGGCTGGCAACGCGCGGCATTATGCTGAACGACATCACCACCACCGGCGGGATGAGCATCGACCGTACTCACCGTCCAAAAGACGGTTCTGCGGTGGGCGGTTACCTGATTAGCGGCCTGGTGCGTAACGTGAACAAACGCAACATCGAGGTGATGCTGGATACCTCCGTCAGCGACATTCTCTTCGAGAACGGCGAAGTGACCGGCGTACGTCTGACCACCGAAGAGAACGAAACCGTCACCGTGGCAACCAAAAGCGTGATTGTCGCTACCGGCGGCTTCAGCGCCAACAGCCAGATGGTTGTGAAATACCGTCCGGATCTGGAAGGGTTCGTCACCACCAACCACAAAGGGGCTACCGGCGGCGGCATCGCGCTGCTGGAGCGTATCGGGGCGGGCACTGTGGATATGGGCGAAATCCAAATTCACCCAACCGTCGAGCAGAAAACCTCGTACCTGATTTCCGAATCCATTCGCGGCGGCGGGGCGATTCTGGTCAATCAGAAAGGGGAGCGCTTCTACAACGAAATGTCGACCCGCGATAAAGTCTCGGCGTCAATCATCGCGCTGCCGGAGAAATACGCTTACATCGTCTTTGACGAGCACGTACGCGCCAAAAACAAAGCCGCGGATGAGTACATTGCCAAAGGCTTCGTGACCAGCGCCAGCTCGCCGAAAGCCCTGGCGGAAGCGCTCGGCATGGATTACCACGCTTTCCTCGCGACCCTGGAACGTTACAACGGTTTTGTTGAGAAACAGCACGATGACGATTTTGGTCGTACCACCGCGCTGCGTGCACCGATCAACGAAGGGCCGTTCTACGCCATTCAGATTGCGCCGGGCGTGCACCACACCATGGGCGGCGTGACCATCAACACCGAAACCTGCGTGCTGGACAGCAACCACAACGTGCTGCCAGGGGCGTTTGCGGCCGGTGAAGTGGTCGGCGGGATCCACGGCGGTAACCGTATCGGCGGTAACGCGGTGGCAGATATCATTATTTTTGGTACCCTTGCAGGACATCAGGCGGCTCTGCGTTCGAAAAAGAGGTAAGGCACCTGCTATGTAGGCCGGATGCGCGCAGCGCTATCCGGCATTTTCCCCGGCGGCGCGGTGCTTGCCGGGGCTACATCTGAGGACTCATACCATGCCTGATAGCCATCGCGTTTACAGCTACTCCGCCGTCCTGATGGGCTCACCCATCCTCCTGAAGCTCTTCTCCCATGACGAAGCCCTCGCGTCCCGCGTGTTTCGCCTGATCAAACAGTATGAAGACCTGCTCACCGTCAACCGCGCGCACTCGCAGGTGATGGATATCAACCATGCGGCCGGCCAGCATCCGGTCACCGTCAGCCGACCGGTGTTTGATCTGATCCGCTGTGCAAAAGCGGCAAGCCTGCTCAAGGACAGCGCCTTTAATCTGGCGATCGGTCCGCTGGTGAAGCGCTGGAAGATTGGTTTTCAGGGGGACAGCGTTCCGCCTGCCGATGAAATCGCGTCGCTGCTGGCGATGACCCGCCCAGAGGATGTTCTCCTTGATGAGGCCAGCAGCAGCGTGTTTCTGACCCGGACGGGGATGGAGATCGATCTGGGGGCCATCGCCAAAGGCTATATCGCCGACAGGGTGCGTGATTATCTTCGTAAAGAGGGGGCTGAGCTGGGGCTGATCAACCTTGGCGGAAACATCCAGACGTTAGGCTCGCCGGAGGGGGGCTGGGGCGTGGGGCTGAAAAAACCGTTCGCCGGTGACGCGCTGATCGGCACGATGACCGTAGAGAACCTGTCCGTCGTGACGTCGGGAACGTATGAGCGCTACTTCGAACAAAACGGCAAGCGCTATCACCACATTCTCGATCCGCGCACAGGGTATCCGCTGGACAACGAACTGGACAGCGTGACGATTATTTCGAAAGACTCCATCGACGGCGATATCTGGACCACGCTGATGTACGGGATGGGTGTGGAGAAGGGCTGTGCCGCCCTGCGCGCGCGACCCGATATTGAAGCAATCTTTGTGACCAAAACAAAAGAAGTGGTGATCTCCTCGATGCACCACTTCCGCTTTACCCTGCTGGATAACGACTACCGCGTTACTGACAGTATTGCTTGAGCAGGCCGGTTTGCTCCGGCTGGAGACGGTAGCGATACACCGGCCGGCCGGTGGCGCCGTAATGAATGCTGGTGAACAGAATATTGATTTGCGCGAGCCAAATCAGGTATTTACGGCAGGACACGCGGGAAATATTGACGGCGTTTGCCAGGTCATCGGTAGAAAACTCCGTCTCCGGGTGAGCGTCAATCCACTGGCAAATCGTGCGCAGCGTTTGCGGCGTTAACCCCTTCGGCAGCTTTTTACTGTCGGCCAGTTCCGGCGCTCCGCCGTGGATCAGCCGGTCGACGTCGGCCTGCTCGTAATACTGGTGCGAACCCATCAGATTGTGCTTTGCCTTCCAGCCGTTCAGCGCCTCTTCAAAGCGGGGGAACTGGAACGGCTTGATCAGATAATCCACCACGCCGTAATGAATGGAGGTCTGGATCGTGGCGGCGTCGGCAGCGGACGAGATCATAATCACATCGATTGGGCGACCGGATGCGCGAATAACGGGCAGCAGATCCAGACCGTTATCCTGCTGCATATAGACATCCAGCAGCACCAGATCGACAGGCTGGCTGGGGTTATTAATGATGGCCTCGGCCTGGTTTAGCGTGGAGGCGACGCCGCAGCAGCTAAAACCTTCAACACGGTTGACATACAGACGGTTGAGGTCGGCTACCATGGCGTCATCATCGACAATTAATACATTTATCACGCGATATTCCTCTCGCTATCCCAGGGGATGTGAACAAAAAATTGGGTAAATACGCCTGGCTCAGACTCGACGGTGATATCGCCGCCGAGGTTCTGGATTTGCTGGCGAGCAAGGAACAGCCCAACGCCGCGGTTTTCACCTTTTGTTGAGAAGCCCTTGGTAAAAATAGACTCCAGCTGAGCGGGATCAATGCCGGGGCCATCGTCGCTGACTTCACAGCTTAGCCAGCCATTCTGATAATGCAGCAGCAGGCCGATCTCACCTTCCTGCTGTCCTTCCATCGCGTCAAGCGCGTTTTCAATGAGGTTACCCAGCGCGGTGATCAGCACCGCGACCTGTTCTTCACTCGCGGTATCCGGTATCTGGCATTCATCTGCCAGCGTCAGGGTGACGCCCGCTTCTTTCGCCCGGTTGATTTTACCCAGCAGGAACCCGGCGATAACCGGGGATTTTACCTTGCTCTGTATCGTACCGATATCCGTCTGGTAATTTTGTGCCGTCTGCAGGATGTACTCTTCCAGCTTGTCGTAGCGCTTCATGTGCAGCAGGCCCAGGATCACATGCAGTTTATTCATAAACTCGTGCGTATGGCTGCGCAGGGCGTCGACGTAGTTGACCATGCCATCAATACGCTGCATCAGCTGGCTGATTTCCGTTTTATCACGGAAGGTGGTGATGGCGCCGATCACCCGATCCTGACTTTTAACGGGCACCATATTGCACAGCAACAGACGCCCGTTACAGCTGATCTCCTGATCCTGGCGCGCGACGCCCGTCTTTGAGACTTCACGCAGGCTGGCCAGCAGGGGCGCGCTGGCGTTTTCGGTCTGCTTGCCGGAGGGGAGAAGCAATATTTCTCTGGCGGTCTGGTTGATCATCGTCACCCGTCCGTGAATATCGACGGCCAGCACCCCCTCGCGAAGCGACTGCAGCATCGCCTGACGCTGTTCGAACAGGGCGGAAATTTCGTAAGGTTCGAGTCCGAACAGGATGCGTTTCAGTACCCGCACCAGGCCCCAAATTGCCATGGAGCTCATAAAAATACTGAATAAAATGGTCCAGACGGCGTTTAGCCGCCCGCGGGCAATCTGCTCTTCAACCTTATTCAGGGAGATACCGACCACCACCACGCCGATCTGCTCGTGCTGGCCGTCGTAGACGGGCGTAAAAACGCGCAGCGCTTCGGCGAGCGCGCCCCGGTTAACCGATACGTTCTCTTTGCCTTCCAGCGCGGGGGTTAAATCATCGCCGATAAAATGCAGCCCCAGCAGCGCCTCGTTCGGGTGTGAATAGCGGATCCCGCGCATATCGGTGACCACGGTGAACAGCAGATCGTTTCGTTTTGTCACCGCCTGGGCGATGGGCTGAATAATATTCTCCTGCGGTGCCTGCATCAGGCCGCGCTGTATCTCGGGGCTGTCGGCGAGGGTGCGGGCAATGCCGAGCGCAGTGTCTTTAACATCATCGCGGGTCGCCCGGGTGATTTGTACGGAGTAAAGCGCAAAGACCACCAGCAGCACAGAGGCAATAATCGCGCACACCATCAACGTGACCAGCGTGTTCAGTTTCATGGGGCGCTTGCGCGTCGAAAGGAAAGGCTGCAAATCGCTCATCAACACTCCGCGATGATTAAGAAAGGGGTAATTATCGCCGATGACGCGCTTTTCTTAAAGCCATGTAAAGGCGTGGATTTGGTCCTCTTTTCGTGACCCTCCTCGCAGGTCATCTATATAAAACACTTTATAGTGTGTGGGTACTCATAATAAGGAGGCTGTTTATGAGCATTATGCTTACCGGTTCGGTCAAGGAAAGACGGCACGCCAGCACGATGAATATTGATAGATTGTCCACGCTGGACATGCTGAAAGTCATTCACCAGGATGATGCACTCATTTCTGCTGCGATTACCCCCTGTTTACCTACTCTCGCCCGCGTGGTGGACAACGCCGCTGCGACTCTCAGCCACGGCGGTCGACTGGTCATCGTTGGCGCTGGGCCGTCAGGGCGCATTGCGCAACAGGTTGCCGATGATTATGCGCCGGGCAAAACCCCGGTGGTGGCCGTTACGGCACAAGAGGGGGAAGGGAGCTACGAGAATGGCGTTGCCGATTTGCAGGCCATCAAGTTTGGTGAACACGATATGATGCTGGCCGTGACCGTCAGCGGAAAAACGCCGTGGGTCTGGGGGGCAATGCGCCATGCGTGGTCGCTGGGTTCACCGGTCGCCATTATTACCGGTGATGCGCAAAGTGAAGCTGCACAGCTGGCGAGCATGGTTATCGCTCCGGAGCTGGGGGCCGACGTCGTCGCAGGCTATCTCAACACCAAAGCGGGGATTGCGCAGAAAATGATCCTCTCGATGATCGCCACCGGGCTGGCCGTCCGAACCGGACGGGTTTACAGCAACTTGCGGGTGGATCTTGAGGCAGGCACAACCAAATGGGCTGAACGACAAATCGCGATTGTGATGGAAGCGGGGGGATGCAGCAGGACGGAGGCAAAAGCCGCGCTGGAGAGCTGTAACCATCACTGTAAGACGGCGGTATTGATGGTGCTGACTGGGCTGGATGCGTGGAAAGCCCATGAACTGCTGGCGCAGAATAACGGGTTTATCCGCGTGGCGCTGCAGGAAGCGCCGTAATATAAAGTGAAGATATAAAAAAGGCCGCAATTGCGGCCTTTGGTATTTTTGGAGATTAGAACTGGTAGGTCATGCCTACGCCAACGATGTCGTCGGTGGAAATACCATTGGCTTCGTAGAAGCTATCATCGTTGTCCAGCATGTTGATTTTGTAGTCAACATAGGTAGAGAAATTCTTGTTAAAGCTGTAGGTCATACCCAGGTCGATATAGTTAACCAGGTCCATGTCGCCATGTTGACCCTGAGGGTTGCTGGCGTTGCCTGGATAAGTCATGTCCTTGCCCCTGGAGTAAACCCATGCCAGGGATGGACGCAGGCCGAAGTCGAACTGGTACTGTGCTACCGCTTCGAAGTTCTGAGTCTGATCTGCAATACCATAATCACCGTATGGCGTCATGTTGCGGGTTTCAGCATACATCATCGCCAGGTAGACGTTATTGGCATCATATTTCGCACCAATGGTCCATGCTTCTGCTGTTTTACCGCTGGCAAAGCGCGCATTATTCACCCCCGCAGCTTCTTGTGCGTTAGTACGGTCAGAAGACGAGTACGCAGCACCCAGGCTCAGGCCGGAGAGATCGCCAGAGAAGTCATAAGAGGTAGACATGCCGAAGCCGTCGCCGTTCTGGAAGCGTACGTCTTTATGACCGTTTTTCGTGCCTTCCTGATCTTCTGTTGCATCCTGGCCTTCGTTCGCGCCCTGATACTGCAGCGCGAAATTCAGCCCCTCAACCAGGCCGAAGAAATCCTGGTTACGGTAAGTTGCCAGACCGTTCGCACGACCGTTCATAAAGTTATCGGTCCATGTGTAAGAGTCACCGCCAAATACAGGCAGCATATCGGTCCAGGCTTCAACGTCGTACACGACGCCGTAATTACGGCCATAATCAAATGAACCGTATTCGCCATATTTCAGGCCAGCGTATGCCAGACGGTTAAAGGATTTGTCACCCGCGCCTTCGGTATCGTTAGCGTAGGTTTTGTATTCCCACTGGCCGTAACCGATCAGGTCGTTAGCGATCTGGGTTTCGCCTTTGAAACCAATCTGCACATAGGTTTCGTCACCGTCGTCGCCAGGGTTGTCAGAGAAGGTGTGACGCGCATCGACTTTGCCGTACAGGTCAACTTTGTTGCCGTTTTTGTTGTACATCTCAGCCGCATTTGCTGCGCCTGCCATTAATAACGCGGGTACCAGAATTGCCAGAACTTTTCTTTTCATTATATATTCCCTTAAAAGATAATTTATATGAATATATGTAATCACTCTCCGTAATTACAGGGTCGATACTATTCCAGAAGATGTTATTTAGTTTCAAAAATAAATGTAATTAAATTCGATGAAATATTGCTAAATATTTCTATTAATCTCTTTATTATTCAAGTGAATTAATTCATTGAATTTATATGGTGTAATTATTGTTAAGTATTTCGGAATTCTATTTTTAAATTGTTTTAATTCAGCTATTTTATATTTCATTCTCATTAAACAAACAGGACATGACGATGGAACTTGCCCGGTGGCAGCACAGATTTGAGCGCTGGCTCGAGGAAAACCACAGCACCGACGATACCGCACATGACATTTCGCATTTTCGACGGGTCTGGATGACGGCGCAAAAAATCATGGTTCACCACACGGTGGAGCCGCTGGTGATCCTGACCGCATGCTATTTTCACGATATTGTCAGCCTGCCGAAGAACCATCCCGAACGCAGCCGGTCATCAGAGCTGGCAGCACGCAAGACGGGTGACATTCTGCGCCGCGACTTCCCGGACTTTCCGCCAGAGCACGCTGCCGCCGTTGCGCACGCGATTGAGGCACACAGCTTCAGCGCCGGCATTGCGCCGCAAAGTATAGAAGCCAAAATTGTGCAGGACGCTGACAGGCTGGAAGCGTTAGGCGCTATTGGCCTGGCGCGCGTCTTTGCCATCTCGGGCGCGCTGGGCGTGCCGCTTTTTGACGCCGACGATCCCTTTGCCGATGCGCGTCCCCTCGACGACCGTGCGTTTGCCCTCGACCATTTTCAGACCAAGCTGTTGAGATTGCCTGATACAATGCAAACGGAAATGGGCCGCGAACTGGCACGTCACAATGCCGATTTCCTGATCCAGTTTATGGCGAAACTCAGCGCCGAATTACACGGCGACTGCATCGGGCTGGATAGCCAGGTGTTGAACCGCTTCCGTCGCAGTTTGCGCAACTGAACTGTGGTAATCTGTTCCCAGTCTTTATTCTCCGGTTAAAAGAATGCAGGAAAATCGATCAGTGACAGAGCCCGCGCCCGCGCAGGCTGAGAAATCAACGGCAACGGTGCAGGCCTTACTGCGCCAGCTGTTGGATATCTATGATGCTAAAACGCTGGCCAGTCTGCTGGTGGCGCACGGCGAGAGCCACTGGAGCCCGGCGATCCTTAAACGTCTGCTGACCAGCGACCGCGCAGGGCGTCGCCTGAGCGAAGGCGAATTTCGTTATCTGCAAAACCTGCTTCCGCGTCCTTCTGCCGCGCACCCGAACTATGCCTTCCGCTTTATCGATCTGTTTGCCGGTATCGGCGGCATTCGGCACGGTTTTGAAGCCATCGGCGGCCAGTGCGTGTTTACCAGCGAGTGGAACAAACACGCCGTGCGTACCTACAAGGCCAACTGGTACTGCGATCCGCACGAGCATCATTTCAACGCGGATATCCGCGATGTCACCCTGAGCCATAAAAGCGGCGTGAGCGATGAACAGGCCGCCGAACACATTCGTCAGACGATCCCGGCGCATGATGTGCTGCTGGCCGGCTTCCCGTGTCAGCCTTTCTCGCTGGCCGGTGTCTCTAAAAAAAATGCTCTTGGACGCGCCCACGGTTTCGCCTGTGATACCCAGGGAACGCTGTTTTTTGACGTGGCGCGCATTATTGACGCCCGTCGTCCGGCCATTTTTGTACTGGAAAACGTCAAAAACTTAAAAAGCCACGACGGCGGGAAAACCTTCCGCATTATCATGCAAACGCTGGATGAGCTGGGTTATGACGTGGCCGATTCACAGGACATGGGCGCGGACGATCCCAAAATCATTGATGGGAAACATTTCCTGCCCCAGCACCGCGAACGTATCGTGCTGGTGGGTTTCCGCCGCGATCTCAATCTCAAGGGGGATTTCACCCTGCGGGATATCCCGTCTTTGTATCCCGAGCGGCGTCCTACGGTGGCCGACCTGCTGGAACCCGTCGTTGACGCGAAATTTATCCTCACCCCGGTGCTGTGGAAATACCTCTACCGCTATGCCAAGAAACATCAGGCAAAGGGTAACGGCTTCGGTTTTGGGATGGTAAACCCGAACGATCCGCACAGCGTGACCCGCACGCTGTCTGCTCGCTACTACAAAGACGGCGCGGAAATCCTGATCGACAGAGGGTGGGACAAGGCGCTGGGTGAAAAAGATTTTGACGATCCGCATAATCAGCGTCACCGTCCGCGACGCTTAACGCCCCGCGAATGCGCCCGGCTGATGGGCTTTGAAACGCCGCAGGGTTATCGCTTCCGCATTCCGGTCTCGGATACTCAGGCGTACCGCCAGTTTGGTAATTCGGTGGTGGTTCCCGCGTTCGCCGCTGTGGCCAAACTGCTGGCCTCGCGCATCAGACAGGCGGTGGCGCTCCGTCAGGGTGAGGCCGTCAATGACGGATGTTCACGATAAGGCGACGCGCAGCAAAAACATGCGTGCCATCGGCACGCGTGACACCGCCATCGAAAAGCGACTGGCCGGGCTGCTGACGCAGGCGGGCTTTGACTTCCGCGTGCAGGATCCCGCGCTTGCGGGCCGGCCGGATTTCGTCATCGACGCCTGGCAGTGCATCATCTTTACCCACGGCTGTTTCTGGCACCATCATGACTGCTATCTGTTTAAAGTCCCGGCGACGCGCACCGATTTCTGGCTGGATAAGATTGGCAAGAACGTCGAGCGCGACAAGCGGGATCTGACCACGCTGCTGGCGCAGGGCTGGCGGGTGCTGATCGTCTGGGAGTGTGCGCTGAGAGGCAGATTAAAGCTGAACGATGCCGATCTGAGCGAACGGCTGGAAGAGTGGATCTGCGGCGGCGGCCAGACCGCGCAGATCGACACGCAGGGCATTCACCTGCTTACGGTTTCTCAACCTCGCAAGGGGTGACCACCGGTTTTGCCGGCAGCAAGTATTTGCCCAGCGTGACCAGCACGACGGCAAATACGATGATCCCAAGAGCAATCCATTCCACAGGTGAGAGCGTTTCTCCCCCCAGTCCCGTCCCGAGCAGCACGGCCACGACCGGGTTGACGTAGGCGTAGCTGGTGGCGACAGCCGGGGAGACGTTGCGGATCAGGAACATATAGGCATTAATGGCGATGATAGAGCCAAACAGCGCCAGATACCCTACCGCGAGAAAGCCCGACAGGTCCGGCAGCGCGGTCAGCGTTTCTCCCGTCAGCGCGGAGGCTAGCAGCAGGACAATCCCCGCGGCGAGCATCTCTATCGCGCCTGCCATCATGCCGGTCGGCAGTTCGATACGCGAACCGTAGACGGAACCAAACGCCCAGCTCATCGAGCCAATCAGGATAATCACCGCGCCCCACGGATTCCCGCTCAGGTTACCGCCGCTGTTGAGCAGAACAATGCCGGCCAGGCCAATACCGATCCCCAGCCATTCCAGCTTGCGGGTGCGGATACCGAAAAGGCGGCTAAAGCAGAGGGTAAACAGCGGTACGGTGGCAACGACCACGGCGGCGATCCCGGACGGGACCTTCTGGTGCTCGGCAATCGTCACAAACCCGTTACCCACCGCCAGCAGCAGCAGGCCGATCAGGGCGGCGTTCAGCATCGGGCGCAGTGGGGGGAGCTTATGCCCGCGCAGCAGCAGGAAGGCCAGCAGCAGGATGCCCGCCGAGAGGAAGCGAATGCCCGCCATCATCAGCGGCGGCCAGCTTTCCACGCCGATGCGAATGACAAAGTAGGTTGAACCCCAGATGATGTACAGCGAAAAGAGTGCCCCGATGAGCGGTAGCAGTTGCCGGAAACGCATAATCCCTCACGACGAAATAAAAAGTTCGCTGATAGTAAACGCGAAAACTATCGCGCTGGCGAGCCCTTTAATTGTGTAGCGGATGTGAATTTTTTGTTGACGTCAGGTGCCTGTTTCCGGGTTGGCGCTTTTGCTCCATACTATTCACTTAATTACCAAAAAATGAAGGATTAAGATTTTGGCAGGAAGTAGCTTATTAACATTGCTGGATGATATTGCCACCTTACTGGATGACATTTCAGTGATGGGAAAACTGGCGGCGAAGAAAACCGCAGGCGTGCTGGGAGATGATTTATCGCTTAACGCCCAGCAGGTGAGTGGGGTGAGGGCAAACCGTGAACTGCCGGTGGTGTGGGGCGTAGCAAAAGGTTCCTTCCTGAATAAGGTGATTCTGGTGCCGCTGGCGCTGCTGATCAGCGCATTCATTCCCTGGGCCATCACGCCGTTACTGATGATTGGCGGGGCATTTCTCTGCTTCGAGGGCGTTGAGAAGGTTCTGCACTCCTTTAGCGCGCGCAAGCAGAGCGATACGCCGGAGGTGCGCCAGCAGCGTCTTGAAGCGCTGGCCGCGCAGGATCCGAAAACCTTCGAGCGCGATAAGGTCAAAGGTGCCATTCGGACCGACTTTATCCTGTCCGCGGAGATTGTCGCCATTACGCTGGGCATCGTGTCCGACGCACCGCTCCTGAATCAGGTTCTTATCCTCTCCGGCATCGCCATTCTGGTCACCGTAGGCGTGTACGGCCTGGTGGGACTGATCGTGAAGCTGGATGATATCGGCTACTGGCTGGAAGAAAAGTCGAGCGCGGTAGCAAGAGGCATCGGCAAAAGCCTGCTGGTGCTGGCTCCGTGGCTGATGAAGAGTTTGTCGGTAGTGGGCACGCTGGCGATGTTCCTCGTGGGCGGCGGGATCGTGGTTCACGGCATTGCGCCGCTGCACCATGCTATCGAACATTTTTCCTCGACGCAGGGTGCCGTTGTCGCGGCGATTCTGCCCACGCTGCTGAATCTGGTGCTGGGCTTTATCATTGGCGCTATCGTGGTCGCGGCGGTCAAGCTGGTTGAAAAAATACGCGGCACGTCGCACTAATTGTTACCCGTTGTGGGATGCAAAAAGACCATTCCTCGTCTAAATTGAAACAGTTTCACCCTGATACAGGAGGCAGGTATGGTCTTTTTGGTCAGTGATGAAGTTAAGCCTAAGAAGGGCGGCCCACGTATGATTGTCACCGGGTATTCCAGCGGAATGGTGGAATGTCGGTGGCACGATGGCTATAGCATCAAGCGGGAAGCATTTCGTGAAGATGAGCTTCAGCCGGGGGACGGGCAGCACCAGCGGGACAAGGCTTAATCACATAACGCCCGGCTTTGCCGGGCGTTTTTATCTCACGTACCGGGTGTAAGGCCGTCATCATGGAGTGTGTGTGCAGCGCGATACCTTTGTTGTAAGACAATCATTTTTGCAATGGCTGCATAAGCGTAGCAATCCGGGGTTGATTGTTAATCTCTGTTTTCTGGTCGTTTTGGTGTTTTCCACGCTTCTGACCTGGCGTGAGGTGGTGGTCCTCGAAGAGGCGTATATCTCCAGCCAGCGCAACCATCTGGATACGGTGGCCAGTTCGCTGGACAGGCAGTTACAGAACAGCGTGGACAGGATGCTGTTGTTCCGTCAGGGCATGCGTGATGCAATCCAGACGCCGCTGGCATTTAATGCATTACAGAACGCGGTGTCACGCTTTAACACCGTCCGCACGCTCCCCACCTGGCAGCTTGCCGTTGATAAAAAACGCACCCTTCCCATTAATGGCGTTTCGGACGCGTTCGTCGAAAAAACCACGCTTCTGAATCGTGACGCCGAGCGCATCAGCCACGAAATTTCTGCCGCGCTCGAAGTGGGGTATCTGCTCAGGCTGGCGTCATCGAGAGCGCAAACGGAAGCGCGCGTGATCTACGTGTCCCGCGCCGGATTTTTCGTTTCCACGGATACGCCGGACCAGGCGGGTGATATTACCTCCCGCTATTATCATCTGGTCACGCAGTCCTGGTTTACCCAGCAGTCGGAACGGAACAATCGCGCTCGCGCGGTGCGCTGGTTTATCTCTACCCCTTCATCCTGGACCAATGATGAACGTACGATCACCGCCAGCGTTCCCATCTATTTCGATCATTACTGGTATGGCGTCGTGGCGATGGATTTTACGTTGAGCACGATGCAGCGTCTGCTGGCCGATGCGACGGAAGATCGAACGGAGGGGGAGTATCAGCTGTACGATACCCGGCTCAATATGATTGCCACCTCAGCCCACGCGGAAAACGCGGTTAACCATTTTGACGAACGCGAAACGGCGCAGATTGCTCAGGCTATTGAGCACGCTACCGGCGGCGGGATCCGCCTCGGAAGCCGTTTCGTTAGCTGGGAGCGGCTCGATCACTTCGATGGCGTTGTCCTGCGGATCCACACCCTGCACGAAGGAGTGCAGGACGACTTCGGCAGCATCAGTATTGTTCTGGCGCTGCTGTGGGCGCTCTTTACCGCCATGCTGTTGATCTCGTGGCTGGTGATCCGTCGGATGGTGAGTAACATGTACACGCTTCAGCACTCGCTCCAGTGGCAGGCCTGGCATGATCCGCTTACCCGGCTGAATAACCGCGGCGCGCTGTTCGATCGCGCAAAATTGCTGGCGGAAACCTGTCGCCAGCAGTCGCTGCCGTTCTCGGTGATTCAGATCGATCTCGACCATTTTAAGAACATCAACGACCGTTTCGGCCATCAGGCCGGTGATAAGGTGCTATCGCATACAGCAGGACTGATTGCCAGCGCGCTACGCAAAAATGATGTGGCAGGGCGTGTAGGCGGGGAAGAGTTTTGCGTTGTCCTGCCGGGGATCGGTCTGGAAGAGGCGAGAGGCGTCGCCGAGCGCATTCGCTGCCGGATCGACAGCAAGGAGATCCTGGTGAAGAAGAGCACGACTCTGCGCATCAGCGCATCGCTGGGGGTCAGCAGCGCGGATGAAGCGGGTAACTACGAGTTTGAACAGCTGCAGTCCGTGGCGGATGCCCGGCTGTATCAGGCCAAACAGTGCGGCCGTAATCGGGTCGTCTGGCGGGATTAGGACAGGAAGTGATCCAGTCCCTCCTGCCAGCCCGCGGGGCCGGGCTGCCGGGTGTGATAAACCCGCCCGGGGTTATCGTCCCGTAGCGTGATGCCCTGGCGGTTAATACCCTTGATGACCACCGCGAAGTCAACGCTGTCGAGCAACGGTGCATCATTAGGGCCGTCGCCGAGCCCCAGCGTGGTGGGTTCGATCTCTTCCTGCTCGCGGTACTGCGCAATCAGCCAGTTAACCGCCACGTCCTTACCGCAGCGGCCGTCCAGAATATGCCAGAAGCGCGCTCCCTGCAGGCATTTCAGACCGCTGTGCGCCAGCTGCTCTTCAAACTGAACCAGTTTCTCGTCGGTATCGCGCCAGATGAGCGTGACGGATGCTTCATGCTTGCGGGCAAGCGCCGAACGGTAGCGCGTCAGTCCGGTCCACTCGCTAATAACGCGATCGTCCACGTCGTCAAAGGTGGTGAACTTAAAGCCCGTCTGCAGGCGAATGTGTTCGACCCGCGGGCGAATATCCCGGTGCGTCATCCCCCTGATCTGGCGCTGAACCTTCTCCCAACGCACGTCAGGCTGAATTACCGCGCCGTTCTCGGCAATAAAAGGCAGGCCTTCCAGACCCAGATCCTGCTGGATATCCAGCATCTCTGCCGCGGTCTTGCTGCTGCAGAGAATGACCGGTATCTGATTATCCAGTAGCCTGTCCAGCCAGGGCATTGCGGGCTGCCACTCATAGGTATGAATATCCAGCAACGAGCCATCCAGGTCAGAAAAAATCAGCAAGGTATCCCGCAGTGAAGGCATAGTGACTCCCGTGATAGCTGCGCTTCGCTCTAAGAAAATTCCTAAAAAATAACCGAAGTGTTAACAGGAGAAATGGGAACAGTCCCTGGCAAACCCGCATTCGGCGTATGTTATTGCTCATAACAAAAAGCATTATGTTAAAAATATTATATTCATCCTAAGAATATATGCTTGTCAGACAAATTCGTTGGGGATAGTGTGGCGTGTACATCAGATTTCCTGGTGTAACGAATTTTCAAGTGCTTCTTGCATAAGCAAGTTTTGATCCCGGTCATCCCCATGACCGGGATTTTTTTCGCCCTACCGATTGGCTTCAGACACGCTAAAGTCGTGAATATCAAGCTCGAAGGCCTCGGCCAGCTCACGATAGGTGTGATAATCCCTTCCGTTAACAATGACGCGGTCCGAATTGTCGTCCGTCCTGCGGACTTCTGACTCACTGATCTCATTGATGGCGGCCAGCAGGGCATCGACATCCACCTCGACTTCGCGCTTGATGGTGTCGCTGTACTCTTTATCGGTCTTCATTGCGGGGTTCCTCATTCAGCCGGGTCCATCGCTAAGTATAGACTGTAGATAAAAACGCCATTCACGCCGGGCGGCGATGTGTGTTTTTGCGTTTTGTTCTACACTGGCTCAAAACCAGAGGAGGAATGTATGAAGGTCAACGATCGGGTAACGGTTAAAACGGACGGTGGGCCACGCCGCCCGGGCGTGGTGCTGGCAATTGAAGAGTTTAGCGAAGGTACAATGTATCTGGTATCACTGGAAGACTACCCGCTCGGCATCTGGTTTTTTAACGAACTGGGGCATCCGGACGGTATTTTTGTTGAGAAGGCAGACTAGCACGGCGTCGGGTAGCACAGCGCGTGCCCGACAACCTCATAGAAGCAAAAATCTCTGGCCAGGCCAGAGATCAAAGGTAGGGTGCACAGGGTCTTAAGCGACTAACGCATGTTGACGAAAATCCCGTTCGTCACATTATCGGTCAGGCGTACCACGTGGTAGATCACTTGCTTATTATGCGTTTTAATTTTCCGTTTAATATTTCCTTTGTGTGACGAAACGGTTTTCGCTTTAATATTCATCTGGTCCGAGATCTGAATAGTTCCTTGTCCCGCCATCCACATTCGCAGCATACTTGATTCAGTCCTGCTTAATGATAGGGTGGGTAAGTTAACCGCTCCTACATTCTTAACTTCTTTATTCAAATAATCACCCAGAATGTCATCCAGCGACTCGGGTTTAATCGATTTAGAACTGATCAATAAATTTTTACGGACCAACAAATACTCATCGAAATGGATATTCGCGATCGCCATAAAAACAATAAACAGGGTTTTAGGATGCTGATTAATGATTTGCTTAATGTGCTGACTGTTGGCTGGATCGTGAATGAAACAGTCCTCATTAATAAACACCACGCCTGGTTTTAGTTCGTCACAAGCGGCTGCGAGTTCGTCAACGGTGTGTGCATCGTTGATGTCTCTCTTTCTTACCCCTCTGCTTGCCAGGTACCCGGTTAACCCTAGCCGGGTGTAGCTGCATAAATCCATAATGATCGTTGACATGGCATACCCTCACTCAATGCGTAACGATAATTCACCATCTGCCTGAGAGCTCAAAACAGCCATACGGGATGGAAAAAAATAATAAACCTGTGAGCATGACAAAGACTTTCAGGCGGACTCACTATCCCGTAAAGTTACGTATAATTTGCCAGGAATCTTCTTAAAGTAAAGTAAATATTAAGTATTGTGAGATGGTTAGAAACAATTAAACCGCGTCAGATATATCCTGGAAGATGTTTTTCGTGTTTTATTTTAGGAATATCCTCAGAAAGACAGTAGCAACAGTGCGGGCTATTATTTACGAGGCAGTTCGCTGACAATATCCGCTAACAGGTTGAATATCTCGCCGAATAAATGTTCACAGAAGGGAGCGATAAGTGGCATCAGTAATGACATTAATAAAATTCCAACCGTCAGCGTCAGCGGAAAACCAATGACAAACACCGAAAGCTGCGGCGCCATTCGGTTCAGTAAACCTAATGCCAGGTTGACGGTCAGCAGCAGGGTGATGATCGGCAGCGCCAGCATCAGCCCGTTCAGGAAGATCAGCCCCGCCGCGCGGGTGAGCGCCAGGAAAGCGTTGCTGTTCACCGGATTTTCGCCAATCGGCAGCGTATGGAACGTATCCACCAGCATGGAGATAAGCCACAGATGGCCGTTGAACGACAGGAACAGCAGCATGGCGAGCAGATCGATAATGCGCGCCAGCACGGGCATGTTGAGATGACTACCGGGATCAACAAACGTGGCGAACGATAACCCCATCTGCAGGCCGATCAGTTCCCCTGCGGTACGCACCGCGGCGAAAGCGAGCTGCATGGTAAAGCCGACGGCGACGCCAATCATCACCTGCTGCAGGGCGACCCACACCGCGTTCGCCGAGAAGATCGGAATATCCACAGGGGGGAGAGAGGGCGCGACGATAATGGAGATGATAATGCCCAGTCCCACCTTGACGCGCTTGGGTATCGATTTCTCGCTAAGAATGGGGGCGGTGGAGATCAGCGCCATGATGCGCAGCATCGGCCAGAAATAGACGCCGAGCCACTGAACCCACTGGTCGCTGGTGAAATGCAGCATCGTCAGGTCAGCCGATGATGTACGGCAGATTGGTAAACAGGTTGCGCATATAGTCCAGCAACAGGTTCAGCATCCACGGTCCGGCCACGATAATCGCCACGAACACGGCGATGATTTTCGGGATGAACGACAGCGTCATTTCGTTAATCTGCGTGGCGGCCTGCAGAATACTGATAATCAGACCGGTAACCAGCGCGACAAGCAGCAGCGGAGCGGCAACGGCAATCGCGATTTTCATCGCCTCCGTGCCCATCATCATGACCGATTCGGGTGTCATTGCCGTTCCTTAACTGTAGAAACTCTGCGCCAGCGAGCTGACCAGCAGCTGCCAGCCGTCGACCAGCACAAAAAGCATGATCTTAAAGGGCAGGGCAATGGTCGCGGGCGGCACCATCATCATCCCGAGCGCCATCAGGACGCTGGCGATCACCAGGTCGATAATCAGGAACGGAATAAAGATGGTAAAGCCAATCTGGAACGCGGTTTTCAGCTCGCTGGTGACATAGGCAGGCAGAAGAATACGCATTGGCACAGATTCCGGTCCCTGCAGCTCGCCGGTGTTGGACAGGCGGGCAAAGAGGGCCAGGTCGGCTTCGCGCGTCTGGCGCAGCATAAATTCTCGCAGCGGCTGCGCGCCTTTATCCAGCGCCTCCTGCATGGAGATTTTATCTTCGCTGAACGGCTGGTAGGCGTCGGTATAAATCTTATCGATCACCGGCGACATTATGAAGAAGGTCAAAAACAGTGCCAGCCCAAGCAGAACCTGGTTTGGCGGTGCGGAAGGGGTGCCCAGCGCGTTTCGCAGCAGACCAAAGACGATGATGATGCGGGTGAAGCTGGTCATCATTAGCAGGATGGCTGGAATAAACGTCAGCGAGGTGATAAACACCAGCGTCTGGACCGGAAGGGACCAGCTTTGTCCGCCGCCCGCGAGAGGGGTGGAGACCAGACCGGGCAGCTGTGCATAAACCGCGGGAGCAAACAGGCCAACGCCCGCAAGCGTCAGGGATAACAAACGGCGCATCAGGATCTCCCGGAACGCTTAAGCAAACTCTTCATGACGGACTGAAAATCCGCAGGGGCGTCTGCGCGCTCGTCCACCACAGCAGGGGCGGGCGGCAGTTTATGTAATACGCTGATGTTTGAGGCCGTTACGCCCAGAACCAGACGCGCGTCGTCCACCTCGACGATGACCACGCGTTCGCGTGGCCCCAGCGTGGTGCTGGCGCTGACTTTCAGGCCGCGGGCACCGGCGGTTTTACCCGCAAGGCCAAAGCGCTTCGCCAGCCAGGCGGCGATAAGAATAAAGGCAATAATACCGAACAACGCCCCGCTCACCTGGAGCAGAGGCGAGCCGGGAACGGCAGAAGGTTGCGATAGTGTTGCCTGGGTTTTCATGCTTAACGGCTCAGACGACGCATACGTTCAGACGGGGTAATGATGTCGGTGATACGTACGCCGTATTTATCGGCCACCACCACCACTTCACCCTGAGCAATCAGATAGCCGTTGATCAGAATATCCAGCGGCTCACCGGCCAGACCGTCAAGGGCTACCACGGAGCCCTGCGTCAGGCGCAGTAGCTCTTTAATGGTCATGCGGGTGCGTCCCAGTTCAACGGTCAGCTTAACCGGGATATCCATAATCAGGTCGATGTCCTGCAGCGTGCCGCTGACATCACCGCCGCCGAGCTGCTGGAATACGGCATCCGCTGCGCTTTTGGCCGGGGTCGCTTTTTGCTCGTTTAACGCGTCAGCCCACAGATCGTCCAGTGCTCCGCTGTTTTCATCGGACGGATTGTTCATGTCACTCATTTGGGCTGTTCCTCATTCAGCGAATTCAAAATCGGGTTGATCAAGTGCTCAACGCGTAACGCATACTGACCGTTAATCGTGCCGTACTGGCTTGTCAGCACGGGGACACCATCCACATGGGCAATAATGCGGTCGGGTTTTTCTATCGGCAAAACATCACCGGGTTGTAATTTCAGGATCTGAGATAACCGCAGCGGGATATCGGCGAAGCTCGCCACCAGCTCAAGCTGCGAATGCTGGACCTGGCGGACCAGGTTCTCACGCCAGTTCTGGTCCTCGTTGCGGGAGTTCTCCAGCGGCGGGTTAACCAGCAGCTCGCGCAGCGGTTCGATCATGCTGAACGGCAGGCAGATGTTGAACTCGCCGGTCAGGTTACCGATCTCTACGTGGAACGGGGTGTTAACGACGATATCGTTCGGGGAGGTGGTGATATTGGTAAATTTCACCTGCATCTCAGAACGGACGTACTCCACTTCCAGCGGGTTAATCGCTTTCCACGCGTCGCTGTAAGACTCCAGCGCCAGCTTCAGCATGCGGTTAATGACGCGCTGTTCGGTGTGGGTGAATTCACGACCTTCTACTTTGGTCGGGAAACGCCCGTCGCCGCCGAACAGGTTATCCACCGCGATGAACACCAGGCTTGGGGAAAACACCACCAGACCGGTGCCGCGCAGCGGCTTCAGATGAATCAGGTTAAGGTTGGTTGGCACCGGCAGGTTGCGGGCAAACTCATGATACGGCTGAATGCGGATCGCACCGACCGTGATATCCGGGCTACGACGCAGCAGGTTAAACAGCCCCATACGGAACTGACGTGCAAAACGTTCGTTAATGATCTCCAGCGCCTGCAGACGTTCACGTACCACGCGACGCTGGGTATTCGGGTCATAGGGACGAATATCGCTATCGCCGCCAATACCCGGTTTAGGATCATCATTGTTATCGCTGTCGCCGTTGAGCAGCGCATCGATTTCTGCCTGAGAAAGAATACTGTCGCCCATGTCGTTACCGCAGAATGAATGCTGTATACAGAACGTCAGTGACTTCCTGCTTAGGTTGGCCGTTTACCAGCGGGGTCGCCAGCGTTTGTTTAATGGCGTCGACCAGCTTTTGCTTACCCACATCGGTGGCCAGCGTCGAAGCGTCCTGACGAGAGAACAGCAGCAGAAGGCGGCTGCGCACTTCCGGAAGGTAATCGTTCAGACGTGAACGAGTGGCTTCATCTTTCAGACGCAGCGTAATGCCAACATAAAGCACACGATCCGCATCACCCAGATTGACGGTGAAGGTATCCAGCGGGAAGAAAACTGGAGCCGGCGGAGGCGGCGCTTCAGCTTTGGCTGCAGCGGTGGTAGGTTTCTGCTGCATACGCCAGTAACTATAGCCCGCGGTGGCGCAGGCGGCGAGCGTGATCAACACCAGCAGCGGGATCCAGATGGAGCGCTTACTTTTTTTGGTGATAGCGGAGTCAGTCATCTGATACGAGCTTCCTGTTTCGGTACAGCTTAATAAGGTGATTATCCCGTGTCCTGCTGTCGTCAAAGCGTGGAAAAGACGGGGATAATCACGCTACCTCTGGCGTTTAGGCGAAGATGTCTACGGCACTGTTACCGCGTGCGGCGGATTGCAGGGCAGCAGGAACAGGCAGTAGCTCATCGCTCTCTTCATTAAAACCGCCGGCGTTGCCGGAACGCGAAGCCTGGTGCTGCTGCTGGGATGAGGACTGCTGCTGCCCGGCAAAGCTCTCGCTGCTGACGCTGCTCTGCGCAAGCTGAATGCCGTTCTCCGCCAGTGAGGTCCGCAGTACCGGCAGCGCGGCTTCCAGCGCCGCACGAACATGGCTGTGCGCAGAGACCATCTGCAGCTGCGCCTGGTTATCATCCAGCTTAAGCGAAATTTGCACCTGACCCAGATCTTCCGGGTGCAGACGCAGCTCGGCTGTCTGCTGGCCCTGTTTAGTGAACAGGGTGATGTGCTGGCTCAGGGATTGCTGCCATTCGTGGGTGCCCAGAGGCTGGCTTAACACCGGCGCGGTGGCGACGGTGGCGGCCGTCTGACTGGTCGCGTGGCTGGACATAATCGGTGCCAGGGTAGCCGTTGGGGAGGCTGAGGAGGAGGAACTGGCGAGCTCCTGCTTCTCTGCCGCCGCGGCCAGGGCCGGGGTTGTCGGCGCGTTGCCCGACAGGGCAGGTTCGTGATTTTTCACCTGGCTCTGATAAGGCGTAGAATTCTGCGCTTTATCATGGCTTCCCGCAGGCGCGTTCAGGGACGGTTGGTCCGCACCATTGTGCGAAAGCGTCGCGGAATTCAGCGTTGCGGTGGCCGAAACGCCGTCACTGCCCGCCACGCGAGAGGCGGTAGTTTGCTGGTGCGGAAGCATCGCCATCAGGGCGCTCAATCCGGCCAGTTCTTCTTCGCTCAGCTCGCTTTTGCCGTCATCCTTGCTGTTTGCTGCATTGAGCGTCTTCAGCGCGTCACCTTTAGACAGCGGTACCAGCCCGGAAACCAGCGTATCAAGCGAGGTGATCGGCGACGTTTCATTGCCATTCAGCGCGGTTTGGCGCGAGAGCAGGTCGGCAATTTTGGCCTGCAGGGTGGTATCCCCTTTGGCGTCCTGAGCCACCTTTGACAGTTTACTGCCGGCGGCTTTCAGGTCAGCCAGGGTCAGCGGCGCATCTTTGCCCTTGCCCGTTGCGTCCGACAGGGCGCCCGCCAGCAGAGAGAGAAAGTCCTGTGCACCGTCGGTGCCTTTCCCTGTTTGCGTGCCGCCTGACAGGTCGCTGTCGCTCATCAGCAGTTGTTGCAGTGTGATCATTCCGGTTTCCTCATTGATGCGCGCTGGGCAAACTCATCCATTTTCTTCTGATCCAGACGGTTTTCCGCCAGGGTCGTTGCCGCGATCTGTCGGTCCTGTAAAGTCTGCCAGGCCTGCAGCCGCTGCTTCTTCTCACGCCAGAAATTCAGCGCGGTATCGACTTTCTGGGTCCACTGGTTAAGCTGCTGGCGATGCTGATCTATCGCCTTCTCCAGCGTCTGGATAAACTGCTGATAGTTAATCCAGCGCTGGCTTCCAATGCCCTGTGTCATATCGGTATTGAGGTTGGTGCGATATTCATGCTGATAGTCGATCAACATCTTCAACTGTTCTTCAGCCTGCTGGCACCCGCGTCGCATTGCGCCAAGCTGCAATGCGGCATCATCAACTTCTTTTTCAGCCAGATCTTTCAGCGTTGATAACGCGCTGTTTTGCGCCATGACCTTCGCCCTCCACCTGTGTTACACCTGCGGGAAAATCAGCTCTAGTGCCTGAATTGAATCTTCCCAGTCGGCGCGTTCAAAAATGCCTTGTTGCAAAAATGCCTCCAGCTGCGGCCACAGGGTAATCGCTTTGTCGAGCATCGGGTCGCTGCCTTTGGCATACGCCCCCACGCTGACCAGATCGCGGTTGCGCTGGAAGCTGGAGAGGAGTTGTTTAAAGTTACGCACGCGGGCGTAGTGCTTCTCGGTTATCAGCGCCGTCATTGCGCGACTGATAGAGGCTTCAATATCAATGGCCGGATAGTGTCCGGCTTCGGCGAGACGACGCGACAGCACAATATGGCCGTCAAGGATCGCGCGCGCGGAGTCGGCAATTGGATCCTGCTGGTCATCGCCTTCGGTCAGTACCGTATAGAACGCGGTGATGGAGCCGCCGCCGCTGATGCCGTTCCCCGCGCGCTCAACGAGGGCAGGGAGTTTGGCGAAGACCGAAGGCGGGTAGCCTTTGGTCGCCGGTGGCTCACCGATAGCGAGCGCGATTTCACGCTGTGCCATCGCGTAGCGGGTCAGCGAATCCATGATCAGCAGCACGTGCTTGCCGCGGTCACGAAAATCTTCGGCGATGCGGGTGGCATACGCGGCCCCCTGCATACGCAGCAGCGGCGACACGTCCGCCGGCGCGGCGATGACCACCGAGCGGGCGCGGCCTTCCGCTCCCAGAATGTTTTCAATAAAGTCTTTTACTTCACGACCACGTTCGCCAATCAGACCTACAACGATCACATCAGCCTGCGTGTAGCGCGCCATCATGCCGAGCAGGACGGATTTACCCACGCCTGACCCGGCGAACAGGCCCATACGTTGCCCGCGTCCCACGGTCAGCAGGGCGTTAATCGGGCGCACGCCGGTGTCGAGCACATGCTCGATAGGGGTTCGCTGCAGAGGGTTAAACGGTTGGGTGATCAGCGCGCCGGTTTCGGTGGTGTCCGGGGAGGGCAGTCCGTCGAGCGGCTTCCCGCTGCCGTCCAGCACGCGGCCCAGCAGGGCAGGGCCAAGCGGCAGCTGCTTCCCGCTTTGCAGCCCGTCGCCAGACGTGTTTTTAGCATACACGCGCGCGCCGGGCAGAATGCCTTCCACCTCTTCAAGCGGCATCAGGAACAGGCGCTGGCCGTTGAACCCGACTACTTCGCTTTCCACTTCACGCGTTTCCAGACCGTCCTGACGCTCGATCACGCAGGTCGCGCCCAGCGGCAGCTGCAGGCCGGTGGCCTCCAGTACCAGACCGGTGGCGCGCGTCAGTCGCCCATAACGACGAACAGATGGCAGTTGCGCCATCTTCGTCTCAAAGTTGTCGAGCGTGGTGAGCCAGCGGGTGAGGCGCGCAGTCATCAGACGACTCCCGGTGCCGCCAGGCGGCACAGTTCCTGCCAGCGGGTGGCGACGCTGGCATCCAGATCGCCTTCGTCGGCAGAGACTTTGCAGCCGCCGTGATGTAACGACGGGTCACCGCGCAGGCGCCAGCCGTGCAGGTTTAGTGTCGCGCCCAGGCTCTCTTCCACGCGCTGCAGATCGTCCGGATGGACGCGCAGCTGCGGCTTCCCGCTGAACAGCGGCTCCTGCTGAAGCAGACCCTGAATTTGTTTGATAAGCGCCGTGTTATCCACCACGGGCGTCTGGCCGATCACCTGACGCGCGGCTTCCAGCGCCATCTGCATCAGTCGCGAGGCAATCACGCTGTCCAGCGCGTCCAGCGTGTGCTGAAACTCGCTGACCAGTTGCTGCATGCGGGCATGGATCGGCGCCTGCTGCTGGCGCGCCTGATCGATACCGTGCTCTAACCCTTTCGACAGACCTTCCTGGTACCCCAGCTCGTGACCTTTCTGTCGGCCTTCGTTCAGACCGGCATTGTAGCCCTGCTCGTGCGCCTGCATTTGCAGCTGAGCCAGCATCTGTGCTTGCTGCTCTTCTTCGCTCAGCTCGGGCTGCTCGACGTCCGGGTCAAGCTCCTCGGTCGGGAGCGCGGCTGGCGTGAACTCGGAGAGGGGAGGAGCCAGATCGTCCGGCGTCCAGCGCTTCCACGGCAGCTCATTAGACATAGGTGTCGTCTCCGCTGCCAATCACCATCTCGCCGGTTTCCGCCAGACGACGAACAATAAGCAGAATGGCTTTCTGTTCGTTTTCCACCTGAGACAGACGAACCGGGCCGCGGTTGGCAAGATCGTCGCGCAGGATATCGGCCGCACGCTGAGACATGTTGCGCAGGAATTTCTCGCGCAGCGGCTGCTCGGCACCTTTGAGGGCAATAAGCAGCGACTCGGAATCCACTTCCTGGAGCAGGCGCTGGATGCTGCGGTCGTCCACTTCGACGAGGTTCTCGAACAGGAACATCTCGTCGATGATTTTCTGGGCCAGCTCGCCGTCGAATTCGCGAACCGCCGTAATGACCGCCTCTTCCTGCTGCGTTTTCATCAGGTTGATGATTTCCGCCGCCGTTCTTACGCCGCCCATTTTGCTGCGCTTGAGGTTCTGGCCGTCGAGCAGGTTGTTGAGCACCTCGGTCAGCTCCGCCAGCGCGGCAGGCTGGACGCCGCCGAAGGTGGCGATACGCAGCATCACATCGTGACGCAGGCGCTCTTCGAACAGCGCCAGAATATCGGCCGCCTGACCACGTTTAAGGTGGACAAGGATGGTGGCGATAATCTGCGGGTGCTCGTCGCGAATAAGGTCGGCGGCACTCTGTGGTTCCATAAAGTTGAGCGTTTCGATACCGCTGGCGGTATCGCGGGTTTCCAGAATGTCTTCCAGCAGGCTGGAGGCACGCTCTTCGCCCAGCGCCTTGACCAGCACGGAACGGAGGTAGTCGTTGGCGTTGATGTTCAGCGCGGCAAACTGTTCGGCTTCCTGTTCAAACTCTGCCAGCACTTCAGTCAGCTGCTTGTTGGAGATCTGACGCACGTTGGCCATGGCCGCACTGAGAATTTGCACTTCTCGCTGGGAGAGGTGTTTAAACACCTCTGCCGCGCGATCTTCGCCAATGGTCATCAGCAGGATGACGCTTTTATCGGTGCCCGTAAGCGTATTACTCATGTTCGTTACCCATCCACTGGCGAATGACCAGCGCCACGACGCGCGGATCGTTATCTGACATTTCGCGAATGCGCTGGCTCATGACCTCAGCGCCCATGCGCTGGTTAGCACGACGCTGCTGCATCTGTTCATCTTTGCTGAGACGCACTTCAACCGCTTCTTCGGTTTCCTGACGCGCATTCATCTGCTCGCGAGCCGCTTTTTCGGCTTCAGCGCGGCGCTGGAGCTGCGGACGGACGCCCTTACGCCACAGCAGCCACGCGACAATCAGCACCAGCAGCCAGCGGCCTGCGGACATCAGCTGGTCGATAAACGCCTGCTGTTGCCAGAACGGCAGTTCACCGCCGGTCTCTTCAACCGAGTTGAACGGTGAGTTCACCACGTTGAGGGTATCGCCGCGCTTCTCGGAGTAACCCATCGCTTCACGGGTCAGGTTTTCAATCTGCTTCATCTGCTCGGCGGTCAGCGGCAACGGTTTGCCATCCGCCAGCGTTTTGTAGTTCACCACTACCGCAACGGAAAGACGCTGAATATCGCCCACGTTCAGTTTAGTGTGGCGAATCGTCCGGTCCACTTCGTAGTTCGTGGTTTCGTTACGACTGCTGGTACGCGGACCGGCGTTACTGGCCGTTGAGGTGGTCTGCTGATTATTTTGCTGACCGTTCTGCTGATTGGCCGGAGGCGTAGAGATCGGCGCCGCGTTAGCCGGGGCCGGCTGGTTAGACAACGCACCCGGCACGCCGCCTGGGTATGCACCGCCGACCTGCTCGTTCGAATTGATCTGGCGTGAACGCATGACCGCCTGAGCCGCATCGCCGTTCGGGCTGTATTGTTCTTCAGTTTGTTCTTTATTCGCGAAGTCGATCTGCGCGGTAACCTGCGCGTGCACGTTGCTGTTACCCACAACCGGGCCGAGGATCGCTTCAATACGACGCTGGAGACGGCTTTCGACATCGGCGGCATATTTCAGCTGCGCGTCATTGAGATCGCGACCGGCGGTATTGGATTGCGTCAGCAGGTGACCGCTCTGGTCAACCAGCGTTACGTTACCCGGCGGCAGACCGGCGACGGCGCTGGAGACGAGATGCGTCACCGCGCTGATTTGCCCTTCGTCCAGCGCGCGGCCAGGTTCGAGGTTCACGGTAACGGAAGCCGAAGGTGATTTCTGTTCACGGACAAATAAAGAAGGTTTAGGCATCGCCAGGTGCACGCGGGCACTCTTCACCGGGCCTAATGTTTCAATGGTGCGGGCCAGTTCACCTTCCAGCGCACGCTGGTAGTTCACCTGCTCGCTGAACTGGCTGAT
The DNA here is from genome assembly GCF_055816065.1 of Enterobacter sp. PL_is511. Taxonomy (NCBI): domain Bacteria; kingdom Pseudomonadati; phylum Pseudomonadota; class Gammaproteobacteria; order Enterobacterales; family Enterobacteriaceae; genus Enterobacter; species Enterobacter sp. PL_is511. The sequence continues at coordinate 67,921 of NZ_JBVPGP010000017.1, forward strand.
ACCGAATTTTTCCTGATCCAGCAGCTCAAAGCCCACCGCGCCGCCCTTCGGCAGCCCCTGCTGAGCCAGACGCAGACGCAGTTCGTGCACCTTATCTGCCGGTACCTCAAGCGCACCGCCATTATCGGCAAAGCGATAAGGGATGTTCATCTGGGTAAGCTGGGTGACGATGGCGCCGCCATCCTGATCGGAAAGGTTACTGTAGAGCGTCCGGTAATCAGGGCTTTTCGCCCACAGGACCATCGCTACAAGGATCGCAATTGCGGCAGCGCCTGCCACGATCAACGGGATTTTAGGATTCGCGCGAAGGCGGTTCATCCACTCGAGTGATTTATTCTGCGGCGCTGTCGATGCTGTTGCACTCATTGCGCACCTCTTAAATCCTGGTGGTTTACGTTATTCGTGTAGAGAAACAAAACTGACTCCCGGGTCGGCAAACACGACAAAAGTTCCATATTGATGGCCCTGCCATTATTTGATGATTCGTGATTTTCTATGGGTCAAATAACCTGGTTTTTTCATGCTATTTACCGCCATTATCTTATTGACAAGCTGTTAGTCTTGACCGCGTAAAAAACCATCCAGGGGAAAGTCATGGCTATACAGGGCATTGAAGGGGTAATCAGTCAGTTGCAGGCAACGGCGATGACGGCCCGTAATCAGAATGTGGCAGATCAGCAGCCGAGCATCAGCTTCGCAGGGCAACTGCATGCCGCTCTTGACCGTATCAGTGATACCCAGACCGCAGCGCGCACTCAGGCAGAAAAGTTCACCCTCGGTGAGCCGGGCGTGGCACTGAATGATGTGATGACCGATTTGCAAAAAGCCTCGGTTTCCCTGCAGATGGGGATCCAGGTGCGTAACAAGCTGGTGTCGGCCTATCAGGAAGTGATGGGGATGCAGGTTTAAGACCTGTTGATCTTCGCTGGCAGCCGCAGCGCTTTAATGCCACAATATTTTTTTCTTCGATTGCAGGAAAGATGATGAAAAAAATAGCAATTGCTGGCGCGCTGCTGGCACTGACCGGGTGCGTTCAGGTCGATAACTATAACGACGTGATTAAGCATCCTGTCCCGGCGCATCTGGCGGGATACTGGCAGTCGAAAGGGCCGCAGAGCAACATGGTCAGCCCGAAGGCGATTGCCACGCTGGTGGTGACGGAGGAGGGCGATACGCTGGACTGCCGTCAGTGGCAGCGCGTGATTGCCGTGCCGGGTAAAATCATGCTGCGTTCAGACAGTTATTACAACGTGACGCGTAAGCTCGATATCTATCCGCTGGAGCGCGATGGCTTGACGCTTGAGTACGACGGGCTGGAGCTGCAGAAGGTCGATCGTCCAACGGTTGAGTGTGCCGATTACCTGAGCAAGAATCCGCTGGCGAGTAAACTGCCCTAAAGGTAAACGCAAAACGGCAACCTCGTTGCCGTTTTTGGTGTTTGCGCCCTCTCCCTGTGGGAGAGGGACGGGGTGAGGGCATCAGGCCGCACGTTTCCTGTTCTAAAGCGCATCCTCTATTACCCACACGCTCACGCTTCCGCCTTTGCAGGTAAAAGTGCCTTCGCCATCCGCCGCCGTAGTAATGGTTTCTTCGCGATTGCCGAGAAAATCCCGCCACGTTTTGTTGCCGTAGTTTTCCCCAAGACAAATCACTTTTTCACCGTCGTCCCCGTTTGACATCACCACCACGCAGCCGGGATCGTCATCCGTGCCGCTGCGGCTGAAGGCAATGCAGTTAGGATGGTCGAAAAACAGCGTCTGCACGCCGTGCGCAAAACGCTGACGCGCGAGGATCAGCTCGTGAAGCTGCTCAATGACCGGCATATCAATATGGTACGTTTCACCGTCTCCTCCCGTGTCGTCATAGCTGGCGCCGAAGAGGTCCGGATAAAAGACGCTCGGCACGCCATTTTCCCGCAGCAGGATTAGCGCGTAGGCCAGCGGTTTAAACCAGGCTTCGACCGGCGCTTCGAGCGCCTGCAGAGGCTGGGTGTCATGGTTCGCGACGAGGGTGACCGCATGAAACGGATCGGCTTCCACCAGGGTACCGGTGAAGATTTGGCTCATGTCGTAATCCCTGCCCTGACGTGACGCCTCGTGGAATTTCATCTGCAGGGGGGCATCAAACAGCATGGTTTTGCCTTCGACCTGGTCAATATAGGCCTGAAGTTTATCCACCTCGTGGGACCAGTATTCCGCCACGATAAACAGCGGCTGGTCGGCGACCTCCTGGACGTGCTCAATCCACTCTTTGTAAAACCAGGCGGGAATATGCTTAACGGCGTCCAGACGAAAACCGTCGCAGCGCGTCTGTTCCATGACCCAGCGGGCCCAGTATTTGATCTCCTCGGTCACGGCGTGATTGCGAAAGTCGATATTTTCGCCCATCAGGTAATCGAAGTTACCCATCTCATCATCAACCTGATCGTTCCAGCCTTCGCCGGTGTAGTCGTTGACGATTTTAAAGATGCCGTCTTCATCGGGGTTTTCTATATGGTCGACGCCGCTGAAGCATTTGTAGTCCCAGATAAACCGGGAATATTGCCCGGCGCGGGCGGGGAAGGTATAGCGGGTCCAGGCTTCACACTCGATGACCTCATCATCGATTTGCGTGCGGTCCTGTTCATTCACACGCTGAACGCGGACAGATTCTTTCTCATCGGCACCCATTTTGTGGTTGACCACCACGTCCAGCAGCACGGCAATGTCGTTGCTTTTGAGGGCGTTAATGGCCTCCAGCAGCTGCGCTTTGTCGCCGTATTTCGTGGCAATACTGCCTTTCTGGTCAAACTCGCCGAGATCGAACAGGTCGTAAGAGTCATAGCCGACAGAATACCCGCCGGACGCACCTTTGTAGGCGGGCGGCAGCCAGATCATGTTGATGCCGATTTCGTTAAGATTGGGAGCTAACGCCGTGACCTCTCGCCACAATTCACCGCCAGCAGGGTAATACCAGTGAAAACATTGTAACAGGGTGGGGTTTTTCATCATCCTTGCTCCAGAAGCCGGTTGGCAGACTTCTGGAGTATGGATGAAGAAATCATAGTTGTGTGTCGCGGGTAAAACTTTCTGGATAAAGAATATTCCCTGACAGCTTTCCATAGGTAGAAGTGATGGATTGCTGTTTACCGGTTTGATCAATCAGACTGCGCAATTCGTCCATGCGGACTTTCAACAGTGCCTTTAGCGCATTCTCATTTTCAAGGATCATTTCCAGCAGCGCACGCGCTTGCTCAACCTGAGCCGGAGGGCATGACATGATGGGCGTTTGCGAAATCTTTTCCACCAGTTGTACGTAATGCATTTCCTGCTCGATAAGCGCATCCCATTGACCAGAATGTGCGAGATTTAGCATAGCAATGCTCTGAGCATGTAGCGCCTGCCAGTGGCTAAGCGCTGCGCTGGGATTATTCATCAAAAATTATCCTGATATAGAGGACGCATTGGGGCCGATTTGCTTCCACGCATCCGCAATGTTGTTTAATAAACCCTCGACTTCAACAATTGCGTCTACGTCATTACTGACATTCGCCAGTAACAAACGTCGAACCATATATTCGTACAAGGAGGCAAGGTTACCGGACAACTCGCTCTCAACCTCCATGTTCAGTCCTGCTTTTAAACCGTTGTCGATGATGTTGATGGCTTTGGATAAGGCTTCGCCTTTTTCGCGAATTTGTCCGGCTTCCATGAACAAACGCGCGCGAACAAGGGCGCTATGCGCCCCGTCGAACAACATGACAATCAGCTGGTGTGGACTGGCATTCATCACTGCGCTTTCGACTCCTATCTGCTGATAGGATTGAACACCAGAGGTCTTATACATATCCACTCCTGAAGGCTACGACTACTTTTGTGAGAACTGTTGGGTCAGGTAGTTGGCTGTACTGGTCATTTTGGTGACTAATACGTCCAGACTGGTGAACTGGGTTTTGTAACGTGCCATGGTGGCTTCAATTTGAGCATCCATGGCATCGTAACGTTCGCCCAGCGTTTTCAGCGTTTTGTTGATCCCGTCTTTCGCGTTCTGGATCACCCCGGCGCTGCCGGTACTGGTGCTGAGCATGGTGGTCAGCGTGTTGTTCATCTGGGTCGCCATACCGGTTTTCTTTCCGTCACCGACAAAATACTGCTGTACGGCGTTCGGGTTGTCGGTCAGCGCTTTTTTCAGCTTATCGGTGTCGACTTTCAGGTTACCGACGGTACCGTCCGCGCCTTTCACCGGGTCCTGGGTAATCCCCAACTGGGCCATGATCTGAATGGAGCCGGTCTGCACTTCGGTCAGCAGGCCTCGCAGCTGAGACTGAACCCCACGCACGTTCGCATCACCGACCAGCGCGCCGTTGCTGGTAGACTGGCTGCCGGAGCCTGCATCGACCGGAACATACTTCGTCAGGCTGTTAATGGTAGACTGCAGCGAGTTATACGCTGTGACCCAGTCCGTGATCGCCTTCTGGTTCGCATCCGTTGCGCGTGAAACCTCAAGGGTTTCGTCTGCCGTGCTTTGCGCTTTCACGCTGAAGGTGACCCCTGGCAGCGCATCGGTAATGGTATTTGACTGGCGCTCGATCGAGATGTTGTTCACCACCACAATCGCGTTCTGTGCGGCGGTATTCACCGTCAGCGCGCCCGTTTTGGTGGTTGAATCGTAGCCAATGGCGCTTTGCAGCTTGGCGTCGCCGGTAACGCTTACCGTCATCGCACCATCGGTACCGGTGGTTTTTGATGACAGCATCAGGCGGTAATCACCGTCTTTCGCTTTAATGACGCTGGCGGTGACGTTGCCGTTCGCTTTATTAATGGCGCTCGCGATCCCGGCCAGCGACGTATCGCCATCTGCCAGGGTGACCTCTAAAGGCGTTGTGGTACCCGGCTGGGTGATGGTGATTTTACGCGTTGTACCTGTCGTATCGCCCAGCAGGTCCGTGTTGTTAGCATAGGAGCCGGTAGTGAGTGCCTGCGCTTTCGCAACCTGGTTGACGTTGACAACAAAGGAACCCACGGACGCGTCAGCCGTTGTGGTGGCAGTAAAGGCCGTGTTAGTGCTGCTAACGGACGTTGAGTTCCAGGTGGTAGCTTTACCCAGTGCAGCGGTCGCAGTCTGCAGCGATGTCATGGCGCTCTGCAGCTTGCCGTAAGCACTTAGCTGTGCGTTATACGTTGATTGCTGGGAAGTAATCGTCGTCAGCTTGGTTTTCTCTGCCGCTTCCAACTGATTATATAAATCCCCGAGTCCTGCAGAACCTATCCCGAGGTTACTGATAGTAGCCATGCATATTTTCCTTAAAATACGAAAGTAGTTCAGGACTCTTATCGGCCTCTCAAGGTAAAAGTTTACGATGGCGAGAAAAAAATAATCCAAAGAATAGACGCGTCCTGGCGGGGTAAATGAAAGGATTGCACTTTAGGGTCATTATCACAGCATTGAAAACACGAATAAGTGTGTGCCTTTTTTGCCATCTCTTTGTGCATTTAAAAAGCGTAAATAATAAGCCTCTGGCGGACCTTAATTGATTTTTTAAAAATAAAATCATTAATAATCATATGCTTGTAATTTTTTCAAAATTGATTCTAAAGTCTTTTGGGGACCCGTCGATAACCTTGTTGACGGTGAGAGACGCTGTGAGTGTTAGGCACCGGACCTAAAACCCAATTTTTGAAGGAAACAAAATTATGGCAGTTATCAATACTAACCTGTTGTCCCTGACCACTCAGAACAACCTGAACAAATCTCAGTCTTCTCTGGGCACTGCTATCGAGCGTCTGTCTTCCGGTCTGCGTATTAACAGCGCGAAAGACGATGCTGCTGGCCAGGCGATTGCAAACCGCATGACCGCTCAGATCAAAGGGATGACCCAGGCTGCACGTAACGCCAACGACGGTATCTCCATGGCGCAGACTGCTGAAGGTTCTCTGAACGAAATCAACAACAACTTGCAGCGTGTTCGTGAACTGGCTGTTCAGGCAAGCAACGGCACCAACAGCGCATCTGACCTGGCTTCTCTGCAGGATGAAGTTACCGCTCGTCTGGCTGAAATCGACCGTGTTGCAGGCAAAACTGACTTCAACGGCATCAAACTGCTGGACGGCACTGCAGGTACTGCTGGTGTGGTTAAAATTCAGGTTGGAGTTAACGACGGCGACACCATCAACCTGGATCTGAGCGGCGCTAAAGCTGACTCTACTACTCTGGGCGTGAACGCTATCGACCTGAAAGCAATGACCGCTACTGACCTGAACACCATCGACAAAGCTATCGCTACCGTTGATAAAGCACGTTCTGGTCTGGGTGCTGTGCAGAACCGCTTCACTTCTGCAATCAACAACCTGAACAACACCTCTAACAACCTGTCTGCTGCTCAGTCCCGTATCCAGGACGCTGACTACGCAACTGAAGTTTCCAACATGTCCCGCGCGCAGATCCTGCAGCAGGCTGGTACTTCTGTTCTGTCTCAGGCAAACCAGGTTCCACAGACCGTTCTGTCTCTGCTGCGTTAATATTACGCGTGAAACCCCGCTTCGGCGGGGTTTTTTTATCTCTGCTATTTGAGAATCCGCCTGTGAAACAAATCAGTGTCACTCAACCAAAGCTGGTCGCAGATTTTTCATGTGTCGGTGGGGAATGCCGTGAACATTGTTGTCAGGGCTGGACCATCGCGTTTGATAAATCCTCCGTTAACCGTTACCTGAACAGCAAAAATGCCGCCATTCGTCATACGGCGAAAACGGCGATAAAAGTTACCAAAAAACAGTATGGCAACTGGGGCGAAGTGATTTTCCATACGGAAAGTAAAAACTGCCCGTTTATGGATACGGAAAAACTCTGTTCTATTCATAGCGCCATGGGCGCGCAGGCGTTAAGCCCAACCTGTTCGTCGTTTCCACGGACAAACCGGGTCTTTAAAAATGAAATCGAAAAATCGCTGAACCTCTCGTGTCCGGAAGTGACCCGACTTCTGTTGAACGATCGGGAGTCTATGTCGATGATGGAATCTGTCATTGTCCAGCAGGACGTCAATACTGCGCCAATGATTGATTTAAAAGCAAAGGTCATCAATCTCTTCTGCCAGAACCTTTTCAGCGTTGAAGCGGTCTGCGTTGAAGAGCAGGTTTACGCCGTGGTGAAATTCCTCATGGTGGCTGAAAAGCTCGAGAATCTCGAAGAGAATATCGGCACGCTTGAAACGGTTTATTTCTCGCTGGTTAACGAACTGGTGAGCGGTAAAATCAAAACGGAACTGGGCGGGTTTAATCAGAACTACAGCCTGAAATTCGCGTTAATTTCGCTTATCCAGAGCTACTTTACGAAGAAAGCGACCGCTCGCGGCGGCGCGGTATTAAACCGCTATTTTACTCAGCTTTATCAACAGTTCGAATCTGTCGGTGATGCCGTACCGGCAGAGAAGGTCATGGAGAACATCGAGTCCGTCTGGCGCGATGTGGCGGGCAGTTACCTGGCGACCAATGACCATTTATTTAAGAACTTTTTTAAATACAAACTCTGGGAGCAGGGCTTCCCACAGAACAATGGCCGCAGCATGTTGAATAATCTTTATTTAATCGTTGCGGAGTTCTATTTCCTGAAAACGTTACTTGCCGGTCAGGCTCTCGTGGCGGGAAAAATTGAACAAGATAATATTATTGATGTTATTTACAGCTTCCACTCCCTTAGCCAGCATAATCAGGAAGCGGGAAAGCTCTTTCATCAACATATAGATAGCGTCAAGCTGGGCGACGATCTTTCATTGTTACAACTGTTAATTTAGGCAGAAAAGTTGCCCCTGTTGTGGGCAACCTCAGAATAACCTCATTTTATCCCCCTTTTTCATCCAATTGAACGCCCTGCAGAATCGGATAATCATGCCGATAACTCAACTAACGCAGGGCTGTTTATCGTGAATTCACTCTATACCGCTGAAGGTGTAATGGATAAACACTCGCTGTGGCAGCGTTATGTCCCGCTGGTGCGTCACGAAGCATTGCGCCTCCAGGTGCGCTTGCCGGCGAGCGTGGAACTCGACGATCTGCTACAGGCGGGCGGTATCGGGTTATTGAATGCAGTTGACCGATACGACGCTCTGCAAGGAACGGCATTTACGACTTACGCAGTTCAGCGTATTCGTGGTGCGATGCTGGACGAGCTGCGCAGCCGCGACTGGGTGCCGCGCAGTGTTCGCCGCAACGCGCGCGAAGTGGCGCATGCGATGGGGCAGCTGGAACAGGAACTGGGACGTAACGCAACGGAAACCGAAGTGGCGGAACGTCTTGGCATTGCTGTTGAAGAGTATCGTCAGATGTTGCTCGATACCAATAATAGCCAACTCTTCTCTTATGACGAGTGGCGCGAAGAGCATGGCGATAGCATCGAGCTGGTGACGGATGAGCACCAGCAAGAAAACCCGTTACACCATTTAATGGAAGGGAATTTACGCCAGCGCGTCATGGAGGCTATTGAAGCTCTGCCTGAACGCGAACAGCTGGTATTGACCCTTTATTACCAGGAAGAGCTTAACCTCAAAGAGATTGGCGCTGTTCTGGAGGTGGGAGAGTCGCGGGTGAGCCAGCTGCACAGCCAGGCCATTAAACGCTTACGAACTAAGCTGGGTAAGTTATAGGTGATTGATTCACCTGAAAAATGCCGCACAACGTATTGACAACCAGGAGTTATCATGACGGTGCAGCAATCTAAAAGACGGCCTTTAAGCCGCTACCTGAAAGACTTTAAACACAGCCAGACGCATTGCGCCCACTGTAACAAGTTACTCGATCGTATCACGCTGGTTCGCCGGGGCGAAATCGTCAATAAGATTGCGATTTCGCGTCTCGACACGTTGATGGACGAAGCAGCATGGCTCGAAGAGCAAAAAGAGTGGGTGGCGCTTTGCCGTTTCTGTGGGGATCTCCACTGCAAAGAGCAAAGCGACTTCTTCGACATCATCGGCTTCAAGCAATTCCTGTTTGAACAAACGGAAATGAGCCACGGCACCGTTCGCGAATATGTGGTTCGCCTGCGTCGCCTTGGGCAACATCTGACCGTAAACAATATTTCTCGCGATCTGCTGAAAACCGGTTATCTGGATGAAAATCTGGAGCCGTGGCTGCCTGCGACCAGCACCAATAACTACCGAATTGCGCTGCGCAAGTATGCGCAATACAAGGTACAAATGCCGGGTGCCATAAAGCAGAAAGCCCACGCCGGAACAACTTCTGATATATATTAAAAAAGAATAAGATGTAGCGCAGTCGCCTTTGACGTTACAGGCGATTTCTCTACACTACGTAAAAATTCCACTATATCGGGGTATTTATGAAATTTGCACTTCTGGGTCGTCAGGCGCTGATGGGTGTTATGGCCGTTGCGCTGGTTGCGGGCATGAGCGTGAAAACGTTCGCCGCAGAAAACCTGCTGAATAAAGTAAAAGAGCGCGGTACGCTGCTGGTCGGGCTGGAAGGAACGTATCCTCCGTTCAGCTTCCAGGGCGATGACGGTAAGCTGACCGGTTTCGAAGTGGAGTTTGCTGAAGAGCTGGCGAAGCACCTCGGCGTTAAAGCGTCACTGAAACCGACCAAATGGGACGGTATGCTGGCGTCGCTGGATTCCAAACGTATTGATGTGGTGATTAATCAGGTGACCATTTCTGACGAGCGTAAGAAGAAGTATGACTTCTCTACGCCGTACACCGTGTCCGGAATTCAGGCGCTGGTGAAGAAAGGCAACGAAGGCGGGATTAAAACTGCCGCAGATCTGAAAGGGAAGAAAGTCGGTGTTGGTCTGGGGACTAACTACGAAGAGTGGCTGCGCCAGAACGTGCAGGGCGTGGATATCCGCACCTATGATGATGACCCGACGAAATACCAGGATCTGCGCGTGGGCCGTATCGACGCCATTCTGGTTGACCGCCTGGCAGCGCTGGATCTGGTGAAGAAAACCAACAACACCCTGGCGGTAGCGGGTGATGCGTTCTCTCGTCAGGAATCAGGCGTGGCCGTGCGTAAAGGTAACGAAGACCTGGTCAAAGCGATTGATTCCGCGATTGCTGACATGCAAAAAGACGGAAGCCTGAAAGCGCTCTCCGAGAAGTGGTTCGGTGCAGACGTCACGAAATAAGTTTCTGACGTAAAAAAAGGCGCTTTTAAAAGCGCCTTTTTTATTTCTTTCGCGTCTGCGTGCATAATGAAAAATATCACATTTTGTCAGAGTTACCGGAGAACCCATGTCACTACAGAATTTAACGCGCTTTCCTCGCCTGGAGTTTATCGGTGCGCCGACGCCGCTGGAGTACCTGCCGCGACTTTCTGATTATTTAGGGCGCGATATTTTTATTAAGCGTGATGACGTGACGCCGATGGCGATGGGGGGCAATAAGCTGCGTAAGCTGGAGTTTCTGGCGGCGGACGCCCTGCGCGAGGGCGCGGATACGCTCATCACTGCCGGGGCTATCCAGTCCAACCACGTTCGTCAGACTGCGGCAGTGGCGGCAAAGCTCGGACTCCATTGCGTGGCATTGCTGGAAAACCCGATTGGCACGCGGGCAGAAAACTATCTCACCAACGGTAACCGTCTGCTGCTGGACCTGTTTAATGTACAGGTCGAAATGGTGGATGCTTTGACCGACCCGACCGCCCAGCTCGATGAGCTGGCGACGCGTCTGGAAGCGCAGGGTTTCCGCCCCTACGTTATCCCTGTTGGCGGTTCGAATGCGCTGGGCGCGCTGGGGTATGTGGAAAGTGCGCTGGAAATTGCCCAACAGTGCGAGGGCGCGGTGGGCCTCTCCTCCGTGGTTGTCGCGTCCGGCAGTGCAGGCACGCATGCCGGGCTGGCGGTAGGGCTGGAGCAACTGCTGCCGGAGGTCGAGCTGATTGGCGTGACGGTGTCCCGTAGCGTCGCGGATCAGAAGCCGAAAGTGGTCACTTTACAGCAGGCGGTCGCCGCGCAGCTGGAGCTGAAGGCAAAGGCCGATATTCTGCTCTGGGATGACTATTTTGCGCCGGGTTATGGCACGCCGAACGAAGAGGGCATGGAAGCGGTGAAACTGCTGGCCCGCCTCGAGGGGATACTGCTCGATCCGGTGTATACCGGCAAAGCGATGGCCGGACTGATTGATGGCATTGCGCAGAAACGCTTTAAGGATGAAGGGCCGATTTTATTTGTCCATACAGGTGGGGCGCCTGCTCTGTTTGCCTACCATCCTCATGTCTAAAAGTCAGGTCGAAAAATAATAATGCAAGAAAGTATTCAACTGGTTATTGATTCTCTGCCGTATCTGCTGAAAGGTGCGGTATTTACGTTACAGCTCAGTATCGGCGGGATGTTCTTCGGGCTGGTACTGGGATTTGTGCTGGCCTTAATGCGCATGTCACCCATCCTGCCGGTGCGCTGGCTGGCGCGTTTTTATATCTCCGTCTTTCGCGGTACGCCGCTTATCGCCCAGCTCTTTATGATCTACTACGGCTTACCGCAGTTTGGTATCGAGCTGGATCCGATTCCCGCAGCGATGATTGGTCTGTCGCTCAATACTGCGGCGTATACCTCTGAAACCCTGCGTGCGGCCATCTCCTCCATTGACAAAGGGCAGTGGGAAGCGGCGGCCAGTATCGGGATGACGCCATGGCAGACGCTTCGCCGGGCCATTCTGCCGCAGGCGGCGCGCGTGGCGCTTCCACCGCTGAGCAACAGCTTCATCAGCCTGGTGAAAGATACTTCCCTGGCGGCAACGATTCAGGTACCGGAGCTGTTCCGTCAGGCACAGCTCATCACCTCCCGTACGCTTGAAGTTTTTACCATGTATCTGGCTGCCTCGCTGATTTACTGGGTGATGGCGACGGTGCTGTCTGCCCTGCAAAACTATTTCGAAAACCAGCTTAACCGCCAGGAGCGTGATCCAAAATGAGTGCTATCGACGTCAAAAACCTGGTGAAAAAATTCCACGGTCAAACGGTGCTCCACGGGATCGATCTTGAAGTCGAGCAGGGCGAAGTGGTGGCAATCATTGGGCCGAGCGGCTCAGGGAAAACCACGCTGCTGCGCAGCATTAACCTGCTTGAACAGCCGGAAGGCGGCACCATTCGGGTCGGGGAGATAACGATTGATACCGGGAAATCCATCAGCCAGCAGAAAGGGTTGATTCGCCGTCTGCGCCAGCATGTCGGCTTCGTTTTCCAGAACTTCAACCTCTTCCCGCATCGTACGGTGCTGGAGAACATTATTGAAGGGCCGGTTATCGTTAAAGGTGAGCCTAAAGAGGAAGCGACGGCGCGCGCTCGCGAGCTGCTGGCCAAAGTCGGGCTGGCGGGGAAAGAGACCAGCTATCCGCGGCGTCTGTCGGGAGGGCAACAGCAGCGCGTGGCGATAGCGCGCGCGCTGGCGATGCGCCCGGACGTGATCCTGTTTGATGAACCGACTTCAGCGCTCGATCCGGAACTGGTGGGTGAGGTGCTGAACACCATTCGCCAGCTGGCGCAGGAAAGACGGACGATGGTGATCGTGACGCATGAGATGAGCTTTGCACGCGATGTTGCTGACAGAGCCATCTTCATGGATCAGGGGCGGATTGTGGAGCAGGGGCCGGCGAAAAGCTTATTCGCCAACCCTCAACAGCCGCGAACCCGTCAGTTCCTTGAAAAATTCCTTATGCAGTAGCATTTTTGCACGCATTTGCTCCAGAAAATTACCCTGGAGCAAATTATTCTCCCTCTTTGTGAAGGCCTCTGTTTTTTTATTCCATCCGGCTCGGGTAAACCTTATCGATAGTAAAGTTAATTGTGCTATTGCCGATATTTTGTGGTTAGAAAAAAGTTTTCTGTGTTAGCTTATATTCACCATAATAATGATTATCTGTTCAGAGGCTTCATTTAGTAAGTATGAAGGATTTAGACTTTTTCACCTGGCGACGGGATTGCTCCCTCCGGTTTCAGGAGTTGACCTGTGCCGCCGAGGTATATCAGGAGCTGGAGCGACAAACTCAGGCGCTGGAATTCGATTATTACGCGCTCTGCGTGCGCCATCCCGTGCCATTTACCCGCCCTAAGATCTCCCTGCAAACCACTTACCCCAAGCTGTGGATGGCGCAATATCAATCCGCGAACTATTTCGCGATCGATCCGGTTTTAAAAGCGGAGAATTTCATTCAGGGGCATCTCCCCTGGACAGACGCATTATTCGCTGAGGCGCAGGAATTATGGCATAGCGCCCAGGACCACGGTTTACGCGCGGGAATAACGCAGTGCCTGATGCTGCCAAATCATGCGCTCGGCTTCCTCTCTGTTTCTCGTACACGTGTACAGGAAGGGCCATTATCCCATGAGGAAATAGAACTGCGGTTGCAAATGCTGGTGCAAATGGCCTTAACCTCTCTGATGCGTTTTGACCATGAGATGGTCATGCCACCCGAAATGAAATTCAGCAAGCGCGAACGTGAAATTCTGAAATGGACTGCGGAAGGCAAGACGTCAGCGGAAATAGCGATCATTCTCTCGATCTCAGAGAATACCGTTAACTTCCATCAGAAGAATATGCAGAAGAAATTTAACGCGCCCAATAAGACCCAGATCGCATGCTATGCGGCGGCAACGGGACTGATCTGACTCCGTAAAACGTTCTGCGTGACAGACGAGCGAACGGCTGAATGCACTGCATCCAGCCGTTTTTTGTTACTGGCGGTACGCTTGCTTGATTTGCTTAACGGTGTTAGCAAATACCGCTGATTCAGCCTGGTCTTCCATCTCCGCGATTTGTTTTTCCATTTTAATGATCACACGACCGGCATCAGCCTGGCCCATCGCCTGCAGCATCAGCGTCAGCAGTGCTTTCAGGCAGTTTACTTCCTGTGCCAGTTCCTGGTTATTCTCCGCAGTGGCAAATTCAGGTGTGCTCATTTATTTTCCTCATTATTAAACGGCGCTAAAGCGCGACGACGAAAGTCAAGGCGGCGGAGTATACCACAAGCTGAAGCAAAAAATGCAGCGGTTGTTTTTCGTACTTTTACGTGGATGTTTAATTGCGTAAACAGAACGTACCGGTAAACTGAAGCGCTGTTACAGGCTATTAATTGCTTATGCCCGGCTCGCTTGCCGTTAATTATTGTTACAAAAATTTGAGATCTGTTTTTTTTGCAGGGAAAGCCTGCAAGTTTTTTGTAACTTTTTGAATACAGATGATTAAAAAAAGCCGCAAGAGCCCTAAAAACACGGACTCTCTTTCCACCGCCTGTACAGGCTAATTTCCAAAAACGAGAGCAAAATCGAATAGCCGGTTTTTTAACGTTTTAATCTTGTCAGGAAAACCGTTAATATAAACCAAATTATCACTCAGTAGCGTTATCCCTATTCTGGAGACATTTCCTTTGATCAACGTCCTTCTTGTTGATGACCACGAACTGGTGCGCGCAGGGATACGACGCATTCTTGAAGATATTAAAGGTATTAAAGTTGCCGGTGAGGCATGCTGTGGTGAAGATGCGGTAAAATGGTGCCGTACTAACTCCGCCGATGTGGTGCTGATGGATATGAACATGCCCGGTATCGGTGGTCTTGAGGCAACACGCAAAATCGCGCGTACCTTTGTAGACACCAAAGTCATCATGCTGACCGTGCATACCGAAAATCCACTGCCCGCGAAAGTGATGCAGGCGGGGGCAGCGGGTTACCTGAGTAAAGGTGCTGCACCGCAGGAAGTCGTCAATGCTATCCGTTCCGTGTTTGCCGGACAGCGTTACATTGCATCCGACATTGCTCAGCAGATGGCGCTGAGTCAGATTGAGCCCGAGAAAACCGAATCACCGTTTGCCAGTTTGTCCGAGCGTGAATTGCAGATTATGCTGATGATCACCAAAGGTCAGAAGGTGAATGAGATCTCGGAACAGCTGAATCTCAGCCCGAAAACGGTAAACAGCTATCGTTATCGGATGTTCAGTAAACTGAACATTCATGGTGACGTCGAACTGACGCATCTGGCCATCCGACATGGTTTGTGTAATGCGGAGACGTTGTTAAGTCAGTGAGTGATGTGTTCGATTCAAAAGCATTTCTGAAAACCGTAACCAGCCAGCCTGGCGTCTATCGCATGTATGACGCTGGCGGTACGGTTATCTATGTGGGGAAGGCAAAAGATCTTAAAAAACGCCTTTCCAGCTATTTTCGCAGCAACCTGGCCTCCCGTAAGACCGAAGCGCTGGTCTCACTCATTCAGAATATTGATGTTACCGTCACGCATACAGAGACAGAAGCGCTGCTGCTTGAGCACAACTATATTAAGCTCTACCAGCCGCGCTATAACGTCCTGTTGCGGGATGATAAATCCTACCCGTTTATCTTTCTAAGCGGCGACACCCATCCGCGCCTCGCCATGCATCGCGGGGCAAAACATGCGAAGGGTGAATATTTCGGGCCGTTCCCTAACGGTTATGCCGTGCGTGAAACGCTGGCGCTGCTGCAAAAAATCTTCCCGATCCGCCAGTGTGAAAACAGCGTTTACCGTAACCGCTCGCGCCCGTGCCTGCAGTACCAGATTGGCCGCTGCCTGGGACCGTGCGTGGCTGGACTGGTGAGTGAAGAAGAGTATGCCCAGCAGGTGGATTATGTGCGTCTGTTCTTAGCCGGAAAAGACGATCAGGTCTTAACGCAGCTGATCGCGCGGATGGAAAAAGCCAGCGCTGCTCTGGAGTTCGAAGAGGCAGCGCGTATTCGCGACCAGATTCAGGCGGTGCGCAGAGTCACGGAGAAACAGTTTGTCTCGAATACCGGTGACGATCTTGATGTCATCGGCGTCGCCTTTGACGCCGGGATGGCCTGCGTGCATGTGCTGTTCATACGCCAGGGCAAAGTGCTCGGCAGCCGCAGCTATTTTCCGAAGGTCCCTGGCGGTACCGAGCTGGGTGAAGTGGTGGAAACCTTTGTCGGCCAGTTCTATCTGCAGGGGAGCCAGATGCGCACGTTGCCTTCTGAGATCCTGCTCGATTTTAATCTTGACGATAAAACCCTGCTGGCTGATTCGCTCTCTGAACTGGCGGGCCGCCGGGTGAATGTTCAAACCAAACCGCGCGGCGATCGTGCGCGTTATCTCAAGCTGGCGCGAACCAACGCGGCGACGGCACTCACCACTAAGCTGTCGCAGCAGTCGACGGTGCACCAGCGTTTAACGGCCCTGGCGGCGCTGCTGAAGCTTCCGGAAGTGAAGCGGATGGAGTGTTTCGACATCAGTCATACGATGGGGGAACAGACGGTAGCGTCCTGCGTGGTGTTTGATGCGAATGGCCCACTGCGCGCCGAGTATCGCCGCTATAACATCACCGGGATCACGCCGGGTGATGACTATGCGGCGATGAATCAGGTGCTGCGCCGTCGCTATGGTAAAGCCATAGAGGAGAGCAAAATCCCGGATGTGATCCTGATTGACGGCGGGAAAGGGCAGCTCGGCCAGGCGAAAGCAGTATTTGAGTCGCTTGATGTCAGCTGGGATAAAAACCATCCGCTGCTGCTGGGTGTCGCAAAAGGGGCCGATCGTAAGGCCGGGCTGGAGACATTGTTCTTCGAGCCGGAAGGTGAGGGCTTCAGTCTGCCACCGGACTCCCCGGCGCTGCACGTCATCCAGCATATTCGCGATGAATCGCACGATCACGCCATCAGCGGTCACCGCAAAAAACGGGCGAAGGTGAAAAACACCAGTTCACTGGAGACGATCGAAGGCGTGGGGCCAAAACGTCGTCAGATGCTGCTGAAGTATATGGGCGGATTGCAAGGTTTACTCAACGCCAGCATGGAGGAAATTGCAAAAGTGCCGGGTATTTCGCAAGGGCTGGCAGAAAAGATCTACTACTCGTTGAAACATTGAGGGCTCTGTAGCAACATAGAGCTAAATTTTACTGACAACAAATAGTTACCGTCACTATGCAATATAATATCCCTACGTTGCTCACTCTTTTTCGTGTTGTACTCATCCCGTTCTTTGTGCTGGCGTTTTACCTGCCGGTTGTCTGGGCACCTTTTGCCTGCGCATTGCTCTTCCTGATTGCAGCGGTAACAGACTGGTTTGATGGCTATCTGGCGCGCCGCTGGAATCAAAGCACCCGTTTCGGTGCCTTCCTCGATCCGGTGGCGGACAAAGTGATGGTCGCTATCGCCATGGTGCTGGTGGCCGAGCACTATCATACCTGGTGGGTAACGCTGCCTGCGGCAACCATGATCGGCCGTGAGATCATCATCTCTGCACTGCGCGAGTGGATGGCGGAGCTGGGGAAACGCAGCAGCGTAGCGGTCTCGTGGATTGGTAAAGTCAAAACGACGGCGCAGATGGCCGCGCTGGTCTGGATGCTCTGGCGTCCGAACGCCTGGGTTGAGTGGGCGGGGATTGGCCTCTTGTGGGTCGCGGCAGTGCTGACGCTGTGGTCCATGCTGCAATATTTGAACGCTGCGCGCGGGGATTTGCTTGATCAGTGATCGTTTCGCCGTAAATTTCAGCAAACGATCCGGGGATGTAAAAAATAACGTTGACTCATAACGTCATATCAGTAGAATGCAACGCATCGAACGGCGGCACAGTCAGCCGGACGATAATGAAATCAAGTGGTTAGACAATTACTTGATGACATGCGGGAATAGCTCAGTTGGTAGAGCACGACCTTGCCAAGGTCGGGGTCGCGAGTTCGAGTCTCGTTTCCCGCTCCAGATTAAAGACATACGCAGTAGCGGGTGTCAGTTTGAAAAGTTTTACGGCGCGTTAGCAAAGCGGTTATGTAGCGGATTGCAAATCCGTCTAGTCCGGTTCGACTCCGGAACGCGCCTCCACTTTCTTCCCTGGCCGGATGGTGGAATCGGTAGACACAAGGGATTTAAAATCCCTCGGCGTTCGCGCTGTGTGGGTTCAAGTCCCACTCCGGCTACCATGGGAAAACTAGAATAAAATCAATGATAAGCAGTGTCGTGTAAACCACCGAAAGGTGGTTTTTTATTGTCTATTTTTCACCATTCATCTTCGACACAAGAAGAGGGCATTACTGCCCCGCGATCATCAACCAAACGCGCACCACGCGATAAGTTACCAGCTGATTTCATCCCATCCGATGCTTTTCCGTCATCTCATTATGGTAGGAAGCAGTTAACCCTGACCCTCTAACGCCAGGCGCACCAATCGGTGGGCTTTTTGATGGAGTATGAGCAATTGAGGTCTTCAACGTTCGTCAAAAACCTTGAGTATCGCAATTCGGTATATAAAGTAACCAAGGACAATGAGAGCACCTGACGCTGCACCCCAGATAAAACGGGATTCGTCTTTTGAAAATGAAAAGAAGTAAATACAGGACAATAGGCCCGCAGAAGCAATTCCCATTCCCAACCCGCGCAAAATTCGGGATGCTATTAACTTGATAATGTCCTGAGCGTTCATAACCCACCAAAAAAGTATTTACATACTTCGTTAAATTCATGCTTGTTTACATCTGCTACGCTGCATGCGTCAAGAAAAGGTTTCAATTTTTCTTCAACAAGAAAATACAGAAGATCTAAATCACCCATACTCTTAAGTCGGTAGTAGAGTACAGGGTTCTGGTTTTCAAGCTTTCTAGCCGTATAGATAGCTCTCGATGTTTCTGCGCCAATTGTGAGAGCGCTTCCGATGACCACGCCTGCGGCGAACGAGGTCATAATGCGTGACGATACGGCAGCACCTAGTTTTACTCCGGTTAGCTCAGCGAATATGAATTTACCAGCCATTACGCCGGTAAAATTTTGTGCAATCCCCTGAATATTATCCATGTTAACTTTTGACATGAACTCTCTGATAACAGCGTTAACTATTTTTTGAGTTTCCTGAGTAACCGATATTCCTCGTTTGAACATGTTCGCCATCCTCACACGACCATCAAAATTAGCATGGCGATGAGCCGTGTCTATGAAGTCATAACCGAGGTAATACATGCTAACCGGAAAATAGAGCATTCCCTGCGCTACAGAAACCTGGAAGCCGGAATCGCCAGCACCCAGACTCTTCAGCCAGGATTTCGCGCTGTCCATTTCTAACCTTCCTTATAGTTTTAAAATCCCTCGGCGTTTGCGCTGTGTGGGTTCAAGTCCCACTCCGGCTACCATGGGAAACAAAGAATAATCAAAGCAATAAGCAGTGTCGTGAAACCACCGAATGGTGGTTTTTTTGTGCCTCCAGTTTAGCGCGAAGTGAGCGTATCTCATCGTCATCACGATCGTGCTGTGCCCGAGAATTTGCTGCCATACCAGAACGTTAAGCCTAATTCTCTAATATCAAGCCCGGAAAGCAGGGCGATTTTCAGCAAACCTGCAACCAATCTTAAACAAAGATTTCACTCGCCAGACACAGGTTGCCGCCGCTGATAAACTGGTTGGTATCCACCCTGGAGAGCGGAAGGTTATTGTCATGCAATATGAAGAACAGCAGCTTATCAACGGCCTTTTCGAGCGTCTGAAACAGGCCGGACAACAAAACAGCCAGCGGGACGCAGATGCAGAGCGTCAGATCGCCGAATTCGTCAGACAGCAGCCTGCGGCCCCCTACTATATGGCGCAATCGATTTTGATTCAGGAAGCGGCGCTGAAACGCCTGCAGGCCCGCGTTCTGGAGCTTGAAAGCGAATTAGCCGCGCAAAAAAGCAAACCCTCGACGGGCGACAGTTTCCTCGGCGGCCTGTTTGGTGGTGGGAAAAGTAACCCGCAGCCTGACAACAGCTGGAATGCCCAGCCGCAACAGCCACCGGCGCAGGATTACTCACGGGCGCCAGCGCCGGCTACTCGCGGCGGCGGTTTTATGGCTGGCGCACTCCAGACAGCCGCTGGCGTGGCCGGTGGCATCGCGCTGGCCGAGATGCTTACCAGCATGTTCCATCAGTCGCGGCCGGAAGAGATCGTGAACATTATCGAAGAACCGACAATGCCTGTCGGTGGTGAACCGTTGGTCGGTAATCAATACGGCGACGTTAATAACGTCTCTGACACCCGTTTCCTCAACCAGAACGATCCGTTCGGCAATAATAACGACACCTGGCAGAACGACGATGTAGATGACGACTATAGCAATGACGACAACAGTTTTATTTAACGACGTTATCGTGAAACCACAGAAATGAAGTGAACCCCGAAAGTTGGGTATCCAACTTTCGGGGTTTTGCGTTTCCGAGTCAAAAAAGCCTTCGAGGCTAAGCCTGAAGGCTCATAAGTCACATTCTTTTTACTGCTTTTCTTACTAACAAACCTGTAAGTACTGCCGGAAGCAATCCAAACAAAGAGGCGATATCGACTAACGTATCCTCCAGTGCTTCTATCCCGTATGTGCCGAAATGATTCATCACGGCATAAGCCCATTCGGCAGGTATCAAAATAAAAAGCCAGCGCGTGTATAAAAGAAAACTGATAAGACCGATTGCAAGGCTTAAGGTGATTTCTATAAAAGTCCTCATGTTACTGTTATTGTCCCGTAAGCTTTAAAGCTCGTGCAAGGTACTGACATCATAGTTGTTTTCATAAGAGCTTCGAACAAGTAATCAAAGTCACTCAGATGAAGAAGGGTTATACAGCCTTCGCTTAACCCTCTTGGTCCTATAGGATGGAGGCGGAAATGGCCACGCCGGACACCTTCAACAAATACTTGATCATCTATCTGCCAGTCATCTTTGTATAAGGCAAACCATTTTGAGCGATCGGTACCATAAATATTTTTCAGGGCAAAATCACTTAGTCCTCCGAGCCTGCCTCCGCTCTGTCGGTTCACGATGAAGTAACGTCCAGGCGGGATCGGCCCGATTTCTGGTTTGCTTGCCATAGTCGGATTGTTTCTGCCATAGAGTTGGCCTGAGAATGCCGGAAAGTTTCCTACCCCCGGAACGGTAAGAATAGATGACGGTAAGCCATTCAATGCATAGCGAGCAATAATCATGCTGTAACCCGAATATTCCAGCCGTCAGTAAACTGGATATTCCCGTCGCAGTGCTTCCATGTGATTTTCTCATAACGCAGTTCTATCGCCTCAAGGTGATTGTGTTTTTCCATTGAGGGATTTTTTACGTTATGCATTACAGGCGTGATCCCTACGATTTTCACATTTTCTAAAAGCATGTTGAAATACTCAACTTCCTGCCCTGCATCGTTGATACGGTACCATTTGATTTCAGCTGACTTTAGGGTCTGGCCAGTTGCTACAGCCCGGTAAAGGTAAGGCGAGGATGAATCAAACTCTTTTTCGATTGTTAGTGGGGAGTGGACGCGGGTACCGGTTAGTTTCCCCGTATTGCCATCGGTTGGAATGTGTAAACCATGGCCAAACGATAAAACCTCAATGCTACCTTCACGGTGCTGAACATCTACAGAACCTGTGATATTCGCACCTCCGTCATCTTTGAGCCATAAATATGCGGGTATAGCCATTCTGAACGCTCCTTTTCAGTGAGTTTGACGTTATTGTCAGAGACTAATAAATCAACAAACCCAGGCCTTCTCAAGGCATTGCGTGCTATACTTTTCGTGAATATCTCATTGTTATTTATATGAAATTATTTCTAATGGTTCCTTAGGTATCAAATCACACCCCGCCCAAATACGCCTTCCTCACCTCCTGATTCCCCAGCAGCTCCTCACCGCTGCCGCTCAACCGGATCTGCCCGTTAACCATTACATACCCGCGGTCAGACAGCTTCAACGCGTGGTGCGCATTCTGCTCCACCAGAAAAATGGTCATGCCGCTGCGGGCCAGCTCACGCAGCGTCTGGAAGATCTGTTTAACCACAATCGGAGCTAAGCCCAGGCTCGGTTCATCCAGCAGCAGCAGCTTCGGACGGCTCATCAGCGCCCGGGCGATCGCCAGCATCTGCTGTTCCCCGCCGGACATGGTCATCGCGCGCTGTTTACGCCGCTCTTTAAGACGAGGGAAAAGGTCAAACATGGTTTGCATATCTTCAGCGGCAAACTGGCTGCCGATGGGAATGGTCCCCATCAGCAGGTTCTCTTCAACGGTCATATCCGGGAAAATTCGTCTGCCTTCCGGCGCCTGCGCAATGCCGCCGGACGCGACGTAGTGGGTGGATTTATGGCTGATATCTTCACCGCCGAAAAGGATCTGTCCGTTGCGGATACGAGGCTGACCAAAGATGGACATCAGCAATGTCGATTTACCCGCGCCGTTTGCGCCAATCAGCGCCACGGTTTCACCCTTATTCACCTCGAGGGAGACCTGCTTCAGCGCCTGAATGACGCCGTAAAACACATCCACCTCGCGAAAAGCCAGCAGCGGTTCGCTCATAGGGTGACCTCGCTTTCGTCCGTGCCCAGATAGGCGGCAATGACCTTTTCGTCATGCTGGATCTGCTCGGGTTTTCCTCTGGCAATCACATCGCCGTGGTCGAGCACGATAATGTCATCCGAAATCTCCATCACCATCCCCATATCATGCTCAATCAGTAATACCGTGATGTCATGGTGATCCCGCAGAAAGCGAATAATGCTGCTCAGCTTATGCGTTTCAACCGGGTTCAGCCCTGCGGCGGGTTCATCCAGACAGATCATTTCTGGCCCGGTGCACATTGCCCGCGCAATTTCCAGACGCCGCTGCTGGCCGTACGACATCTCTCCCGCCAGGCGATTGGCGCACTCCACCAGATCCACCACTTCCAGCCAGTAGAAGGCTCTGTCCAGGGCGTCGCTTTCCGCCCGCCGGTAGGACGGCGTATTCAGGATCCCGGCGAGCAGATTGCGGTTCACCCGCATATGCTGCGCGACCAGCAGGTTTTCCACGACCGACATCTCGCGAAAAAGACGAATATTTTGAAACGTGCGCGCCAGCCCGGCTCGGTTGACCAGATGCGTTCCGCCAAACATTTTGTAGAACAGACGTTGCCCGAACTGCGCGGGGTTAATCCAGTCACCTGGCTGGAATTTTTGTCCAAGGACCTGAATCACGTTGGTCGTTTTATTGCGGGTGTTAAACAAAATGTTGCCGCCGGAGGCTCTGTAGAAGCCCGTCAGGCAGTTAAACACGGTTGTTTTTCCCGCCCCGTTTGGCCCAATCAGGGCGGTAATGGAGCCGCGCTGCACGTCCAGGTTGACGTCGTTTAGCGCCTTAATCCCACCAAAGTGCATCATAAGATGCTCAACGCGTAATATCGTTTCGTTCATGGTGCGACGCCCTTACGCGCGGCAAACCCGCTGCGGTTAATGCGGATCAAACCGCGTGGACGCCAGATCATCATCACCACCATCAGCATGCCAAACAGCAGGACGCGGTACTCGGCAAAACTGCGCAGCAGTTCCGGCGTGACCGTGAGCACAAAGGCGGCCAGCACCACGCCCAGCGTCGAGCCCATACCGCCCAGTACCACAATGGCGAGGATCAGTGCCGATTCAAAGAAGGTAAAGGAGGTTGGATTCACGAACCCCTGATAGGTGGCGAAAAACACCCCGGCAATGCCCGCGGTCGACGCGCCCAGCGTAAAGGCGGACAGCTTAACCAGAACATGATTTAACCCCATTGAGCGGCAGGCAATTTCGTCTTCACGCAGGGCTTCCCACGCCCGACCAATCGGCATCCGCGTCAGGCGGTGCTTGATATAGAGCACCAGCATCACCACCAGGAACAGTACCGCGTAGATAAAAATAAACTTCATGTTCGGGTTGTAGGTCAGGTGGAAAAATTCGTGGAAGGGCACGCCGCCTTCTTTCGCGCGTCGTCCAAATTCCAGACCGAAAAAGGTGGGGGGAGGGGCCGACACGCCGTTGGGTCCGCCGGTGAAGGTCAGCCAGTTGTTCAGTATCAGGCGAATAATCTCCCCGAACCCGAGGGTGACGATGGCCAGATAGTCACCGTGCATGCGCAGTACCGGGAAACCGAGCAGGGCGCCTGCAGCGGCGGCCATGATTGCCGCCAGCGGCAGCATACTCCAGAAGCCTAAGCCGAGATACTGGTACCCCAGCGCCAGACCGTACGCCCCAATCGCGTAGAACGCGACATATCCCAGATCCAGCAGACCGGCCAGGCCCACGACGATGTTCAGCCCCAGACCGAGAAGCACGTAGATCAGCCCGAGAATGGCGACGGTCAGCACATATTTAGTGGCGACAAACGGAAAGCAAATCGCAAGGGTAATCACCAGAGGAATAATCCAGCGCATGCGGCTTTTGTATTCCGGTGGCCTGACATATACACCCGCGCTGTCGGCCTCGAAGCGCGCCTGGAAACGGGCCCCCGGGGCGGTACCTAAAAAGGCGCTCAACAGAAAGCGTCCGAACATGACGATGCCAACCATCCAGGCCAGTCGCTGCCCGGCGAAGTTAAAGCTGTACCCGTCCAGCACCACGCCCGCGATGGGGCCGAAGATAATCAGCGCAATCAGCCCGGAAAAAATCGCTTCCAGAATGCAGCGTTTAAGTGAAAAACCGTGTGATGTCATCATTCTCTCCCTCACACTTTGGCCACAATCGGGCGTCCAAGCAGGCCCTGAGGACGGAAAATAAGGATCATGACCAGCAGGCCGAACGAGAAGACATCTTTATAGTCCGAGTTCACCATGCCCGAGAACTGCGCTTCCGCCACGCCCAGGATAAGGCCACCGAGCATCGCGCCGGGAAGGGAGCCGATGCCGCCGAGTACTGCTGCAGTAAAGGCTTTAATGCCGATCACGAACCCGACGTAGAAATCAAAGGTGCCGTAATTCATGGTGATCAACACCCCCGCCAGACCGGCCATCGCCGCGCCGATGACAAAGACCAGCGAAATAATCCGGTCGGTGTTAATGCCCAGAATGGAGGCCATCTTACGATCCTGCTGGACCGCACGGCACATCCGCCCCAGCCGGGTACGGTTGATTATCCAGGTGAGCACCAGCATGCCGGCAAACGAGGCAACCAGGATAAACACTTTGGTGTAGGTTATCTGCACGAACCCTTCGCCCAGATGCAGGCGAATGACGCCGTCCAGCATGGTCGGTACCCCTTGCTGGCGCGGGCCCTGGCTCAGCTGCGCGTAGTTTTGCAGGATAAGCGACATCCCGATGGCGGAGATCAGCGGCGCCAGGCGCGTGGAGTTGCGCAGCGGCTTGTAGGCGATACGCTCGATAGTCCAGCCGTACACCCCGGTGACCACAATGGTGAACACCAGCGTGCCGAGGATCAGCAGCGGGAAGGACTGCAGGCCGAAGAACGAGAGCAGCGCCAGGCCAATGGCGCAAAGATAGGCGGAAATCATATACACTTCGCCGTGGGCGAAATTGATCATCCCGATAATGCCGTACACCATGGTGTAGCCGATGGCGATCAGGCCGTAGACGGAACCCAGCGTTAAGCCATTGATTAACTGTTGCAGGAAGAATGTACTCATCTTAGCGCGCTCGTTTTATAGGCTGCGCGAGCCGCGCAGCCTGATGTTTATTACGCGCCGACGGGCAGGCCCGCCGACGTTGAGCGTGACTCCGTCCCGTTACTGCACTTCCTTATATTTTCCTTTGTCGTCCCACTGGTAAACCACGTAGTCAGACACTTTCAGATCGCCTTTGCTGTCCCAGGCTTTTTTGCCCATCACCGTGTCTACGGAATTGGCCTTCAGCCACTCGCTGGCTTTGGCGGAGTCCTTGCCGCCGGTGGCCTTGAAGGCCGCGGCAATGGCCTGTACGGAGGCATAGGAGTAGAGGGTGTAACCTTCCGGCTCGAATTTACCGGCGCGGAATTTCTCTATAACCGCTTTGCCGTCCGGAATCAGGCGCGGGTCTTTACCGAAGGTCATGTAAATGCCATTGGTGTACTGCGGGCCGCCCGCGGCGGTCACCATCTCCTCGTTGACAATACAGTCCCCGGAGAAGAATTTTGCCTGTACGCCCTGCTCACGCATCTGGCGAACCAGCGGGCCGGCTTCCGGGTGACAGCCACCGAAGAACACGACGTCCGGTTTTTGCGCGCCGATCTTGGTGACCAGCGCGTTAAAGTCTTTTTCACCGCGGGATAACCCCTCGTACATCACATCCTGAACCCCGCGTTTCGCCAGCGCCGCTTTGGTGGCGTCAGCCAGACCCTGACCATAGGTGTCTTTGTCGTGAATGATCACCACACGTTTGGCTTTCAGCTTGTCGATGATGAAGTCGCTGGCAACCTGACCCTGCTGGTCGTCGCGGCCGCACATGCGGAACATATCGCTCATGCCGCGTTCGGTGATCAGCGGGTTAGTTGAGCCGGGGGTAATCGCAATAATGCCTGCGTCGCTATACACCTCGGATGCGGGCATGGTGGAAGAGGAGCAGAAATGGCCGACCACGGCGTTGACTTTATCCTGGTCAACTAAACGGTTGGCGACGGCCACGGCCTGCTTGGGCTCGCAGGCATCATCCCCCTGAACCAGTTTGATTTTCTCACCGTTAATGCCGCCTGCGGCATTAATGTCTTCAGCGGCCTGCGTTGCGCCGTGCCAGTACTGATCGCCATAGGTGGCGTTCGGACCCGTGAACGGCCCGGCCACGCCAATCACAATATCTGCCCGGGCGGAAAACGCCGTCACCAGGCAACCGGCCAACACAAGAGAAAGAGGAGTTCTGATAAATTTCAGCGACATTATTATGTTCCTTAGCAAAGAGGTTTTTGCACCACGGCGTAAACCCGAACGCCCGACGGCGCAGCCAATCCGAAACACGAGCAAGAACAAAATGCACTAAACGAACAAGATACAGACGGCATCCTGCATATTACGGCGAGATTTCCCTGCGCAGGGACGCGCGAAGAACGTTAAGCAAAAACGTTGCCAGAATGGTTAACCCATTGACGAGCATGCGACATGTTTGAGTATAGAGCGCCGCGTTATGCCGCCTTGCGGGAGGAGAAGAAATTACAGCGGAGATCACATATCGTTAACAATAAAGCCCATAAGTTGTGCAAAGCTCACGGTTTGCACGTTTTTGCAGCAATAAAGACCTAAACTTCAGCCCGGAGAAGGGTGAGATATGTGTTAGGATCGTTTCCTTTTTTGCAGGAGTATCAGCGATGACTGAAGGCCCATTGAATGAAAGCGAAATGGCGTGGCTTGAAGAGACGTTAATGTCTTACGGTCATGATGACGCGTCCGTAATTGACGTGTCCGAACTGGACGGCATGCTTACCGCAGTGCTTTCCGGTCCTGTTGTCGTTGAGCCAGATGCCTGGCTGGTGGCGGTTTGGGGTGGCGAGAAGTACATTCCGCGCTGGAAAAACGATCGTGAGATGAACCGTTTTATCGATCTCTGCTTTAAGCACATGAACGATATTGCCGAGCGCCTGAGTGAATACCCGGATCAGTTCGAACCGATGTTTGGCTATAACGACGTTGACGGTGAGAGTTATACCGTGGTGGAAGAGTGGTGCTACGGCTACATGCGCGGCGTGGCGCTGACGGACTGGTCTGCCTTGCCGGAAGCCCTGAAGGCCGATCTTGAGGTGATTGCGCTGCACGGTACGGAAGAGAATAGCGACAAGCTGGATGAACTGTCCGAAGAGGAGTACATCGCCAGCATCGAGAGCATCCAGCCTGCGGCACTGCGTTTATATCAATACTGGGTAAACAACCCGCAGCAGCCGGAAGCGAAGAAGCCGATTGTGAACGGCACAAAGGTCGGGCGTAACGATCCGTGTCCTTGCGGCAGCGGGAAGAAGTTTAAGAGCTGCTGTTTGCACTGATAAAAAAGGGGCTGATGACAGCCCCTTTTTTTATTTAACCCACTTCCGGCAGCATCCCGGCTGCAATCAACACCTGCACCAGAATAATCACCACCCCGCAGCCAAACACAACGCACAGCAGCGGTTTTCCGCCCGCCACGCGATACCCTTGCTGAGGATGCTGCTGACGGCTTTTCCATGCCAGCAGGGAAGGGAGGAGGAGGGCAAGGATCGACAGCGCTACCCCTGCGTACCCCAGCGCCATCACAAATCCGCGCGGATAAAACAGCGCGAACGCCAGCGGCGGCAGGAAGGTGATTGCGCCCGTCTGTAACCGTCCGGCCGCGGTATTGCGGCGCTGGAACAGATCGGCCAGATAATCAAACAGGCCGAGCGCCACGCCCAGGAACGAGGTTGCCAGCGCCAGGTCGGCAAACAGGTGTACCGCCAGCTCCACGTGTGGGGAGGTGACGACCTCGCGCAGTGCCAGCAGAAAACCGTTCAGGCCAGCGTGTTGCGCCATCAGCCCAATAAAGGTTGAAGAGTCAATGCTGCCCAGCGTCACCAGCTGCCAGAAAATATAGGCAATCAGCGGGATCGCGCTGCCGATAATAAAGACGCGGCGCAGTTTTCGGATATCGCCGTTCATATAGCTGACGATGCTCGGCACGCTGCCGTGGAAGCCAAACGAGGTGAAAATGACCGGGATCGCGGAGAGCGCCAGCCCTTTTTCCAGCGGCAACGTCAGCAGGTTAACCTTGTGCACGTGCGGCGCCAGCAGCACCAGCATGACAATCAGGAAGAGAATTTTAGCGCTGAACAGAAAACGGTTAAACAGATCGACCAGCGATGTGCCCACGCAGACCACGCCGCCGCCGATGAGCGCAAAGAAGATGGCGCCCGTCGCAGGGGTAATGTCAGAGCCAAACCAGTCGTTGACGCTGGAGGCGATGAGCTCCCCGGCACCGCTGATATAGGCGGCGGTCAGGGCGTACATCAGGAACATCATGCTAAAGCCGGTTATCCACTGGCCGTAGCGTCCGAGATAGCGCGCCGCAAGCGAACCCAGACCGGTGTCGGCGGGTACGTGCTGGTAAACCTCAAGCAGCAACAGTGCGGTGTAACACATCAGCGCCCAGAGCGTTCCCAGCAGCAGCAGGGTCATGCCAAATCCCACGCCCGCGGCTGCCAGAGGCATTGCCAGCATTCCTGCGCCAATTGTCGTTCCGGCGACGATAAAAATACTTCCCAGAGTTCTGTTTTTCACGCTTTCCTCTACAACGCTTCTTAACCGCGACAAAATCTGCGGCGCAGAGTAAGGGAAAAGCCGTTACTCGTCAAATCACCGTTACAAGTGGTGTAAAAAATTATTTACGTATTAATGACCCAGGCCTATACCTACCTCATAAGGGCAATACTGCTGCGCGATATTCCGGCGTAACGTAAACAATAAATACAAATTATCAAATTAAGTGAGGGTCTTATGGCAGGGGAGAATCCCTTTACCGCGGCATGGAGCCGGGGAGGTAACCTGTTGTGCCATGGTCACTGGATAATCAGCTGGCAGAATCAGCCCCTGAACCTTCCCGAGTCCCGTCGCGAAAAGGATATGGGCACCTGGGCTATCTATTCGGTTATTGATCCTGAAGATGAAACCTTTGCACAAGGCTTACAGGAAGATGAGTGGATCATCGAGAATGTCGACTGGTTAACGGATCTGTTTTTCGAGGTCGGTATTCCGCTGGAGACGTCCAGCTACCGCTATTTTTACCAGGCCGTGAATCCCCATGACTGGCGTTGCACCAGCTGTGCGGGGTGTATGTAAATTAACGCGGTGCCGGAAACCGGCACCGCGCTGAAATTAATTCTGCGTATCAAGAGTGGAGAGTTCTTTATCAATAAAGTAAAGGCCTTCGCCGGATTTCCCCACCAGAGATAATTTATCCAGCACGGATTTAAACAGCTTCTCTTCTTCGTGTTGCTCAGCGACGTACCACTGCAGGAAATTAAAGGTTGGATAATCCTGGCTGGTCATCGCGGCATGAACCAGTTCGTTAATTTTCTGCGTGATAAGCTGCTCGTGCTCGTAGGTGGCGCGGAACAGTTCATCAAGAGAATTATACTCAGCGAACGGTGATGCCACGGTTTCAATGCGCGGCAGGCTGCCCGTATCTGTCAGATAATCAAACAGACGCTGCATGTGGGTCATCTCTTCCTGAGCGTGACGACGCAGAAACGCGGCAGCGCCCTCGAAACTATGGTAGCTGCACCAGGCGCTCATCTGCTGGTAGAGCAGGGATGAAAAAAGCTCAAGGTTCATTTGTGCGTTGAGCTTGTCGATCATTTCAGTTTTCAGCATGGTGACGCTCCGGATTATTATTTCTGGTTCACAATGAGCGACACTATAATTTGTTATTTAATTATTTGCAAAACGTAAAATCTTTATTTTATTTATTTAAAATACGAATGGGAATAAAACGCATTGGCGATTTTTATAACTTATTAATGAGAATTATTTTTGTTCGTAATGAAATAAACTGCCAGCATGCGCTGGCAGCTTCGATTAATACCACGGATTAGTTGACTTAGGATTAACGGCGTAACCCATACATTTATACTGGATGGTCACGCTCTCGTTCAGGCACAAAGAGCCGCTGGTCAGAGTGCAGGTTTTAATGGGCTGACCATAGGCTGAGGCAGTGGCATAACCCATGCTCTGACACGCTTTTGCCGCCGTGCCGTTATTCACATACTCATCGGAATACGCATTTTGCAGCGCAGCCTGGCCGTAGTCGAGGCGGACGATGCCGTTCGGCGCGTCGAGGCTGCTGACTTCAGCCTGGCGGTTAATGGTACATCCCGCGAGCAGCAGGATTGTACCGGCTACAATGACTCTTTTCATGATTCGCTCTGAGTGGATGGAAATACGTTATCGTACCCGCAGATGCCCGCTGCAATGGCTGGAATAGCCGGACAATCTGCCCTCACTCTTCGCAACGGGTCCGCGGTGAGCGCTTTCAGGCCATGCCCTGATATAAATGTGATGCGCATCACAAAAGTGTTGATTTTTGTGATGGTGGTCATATTATAGGCACGTTGATAATAAAGTTGTATAACAAGTTAATGGAGCATCATCGTGAAACTGCGCAAAATCCTGAAAAGTATGTGGGCCAATTACTGCCGCACCTTCAAAGACGTGCCGCCGGGCGCCATGTTCTGATAAAAAAACCTGCTTCGGCGGGTTTTTTTATACCTGCAGGCGATGAAGGGAAGATGCCAGGGGTGTGTTTTGCTACTATGGCGGCCTTTAAATAAGGAGAAAACCCCATGTCACAAAACCTGAGCGCCGATCAGGAACTGGTCTCTGACGTTGTCGCCTGTCAGCTGGTTATCAAACAAATCCTTGATGTTCTTGACGTGATTGCGCCGGTTGAAGTGCGCGAGAAGATGTCTACGCAGCTGAAAAACATCGATTTCGCCAGCCATCCCGCTGCCGCCGATCCGGTTACGCTTCGTGCGATCCAGAAAGCCATCGCGCTGATTGAACTGCGATTCACGCCGCAGGGTGAATCCCACTAAAACCGGGAAATGGGCGACGGCATGTGTCGCCCCTTGATACTGTCAGAAGAACGTCTGGACCAGCAGGTAGCTCGCCGCGCACGCGCAGCTTACCCCAATCAGCCCAGGCAGAATAAAGCTGTGGTTGATGATAAATTTGCCGATGCGGGTGGTGCCTGAACGGTCAAAGCCGATGCAGGCCAAATCACTTGGGTAGGTCGGCAGGACGAAATAGCCGTATGACGCAGGGAAAAAGGCGATCAGCATTTTCGGGTCGATGCCGAGCATGAGGCCCATAGGCGCAACGGCCGTCAGCGCAGCCGCCTGGCTGTTCACCAGTTTTGACACCAGAAACAGCACAATAGCATACGTCCACGGGTGGCTTTTCACGACGCCTTCCAGCGCCAGCTTTAACTCGTCGAGATGCGCCTGGAAAAAGGTATCGCTCATCCACGCCACGCCGAACACCGAGAAGATCGCGACCATACCGGCCTTAAACACCGCGCCGTTGGAAATCGCCGACGCGTTGACCTTACAGGCCATTAGCATCACGGCCCCTGCAATTAACATCATCATCTGAATAACAAGGTTCATCGACAGCGCCGTCATTTTGCCTTTCAGCTCAAAGGCGGGGCGCAGCTCAGGGAACGCACCCAGCAAAACGACCACGGCAATACCGGCAAAGAAAATCCACGTGGACCAGTAGGCCTGTTTAGGGAAACGCTGATTCATTAACGTCTCCGTTCCACCGTAGATAAACTCGCGCTGCTTAGGATCTTTCAGCTTTTCCTGAAACTCCATGTCATCCGCCAAATCTTTTCCGCGGCGTAAACTCCACAGGGCAGCAATAGCTACGCCGAAAAGTGAAGCGGGAACCGACACGGCGAGAATTTCCAGGATCCCCCACGCGTGGCCGATACCATGCTGGGCCGCCAGGATAGACACCAGCGACACCACGGCAACGGACACGGGGGAGGCGGTAATCGCCATCTGCGACGCGACCGATGCCACGGCCATGGGGCGCTCGGGGCGGATCCCTTTTTTCAGGGCGATATCCGCAATGATGGGGAACATGGTATAGACCACATGCCCGGTGCCGCACAGAAAGGTCAGCATCCAGGTGGTGAATGGGGCGAGCAGGGTGATGTGCTGTGGGTGTTTGCGCAGCAGACGTTCAGCAAACTGCATCATGACGTTGAGGCCACCCGCAGTCTGCAGCGTAGCGGCACAACCAATCACCGCGAGGATGGTCAGCATAACGTCTACCGGCGGCTTACCCGGTTGCAGACCAAAGACAAAACATAAAATAAAAAGACCAATACCGCTAATTAACCCGAGCCCCATACCGCCGAAACGCGTACCCGTCAGCAGGCAGAGGAGAATGACAACAAACTCAATGGTGATCATGATGCTCCCTCGTCAATGATTATGTAACTAAATAAATCATCACACGTTGTGTGGTTAATCATTGGGAGCCAGATCTGATTTGTTAAATTTCAGCAAAAGCAGAAGGTTGGAGACGTGAAGGGAGCCTGCTCCTCCGAATGGGAGCAGGCCAAAAAACTCAGTGGTGCTGCACCGCCACGATGTCGAGCAGATGACGGTCGGTTTGCTCAGGACATAAACCTGCCTGCTGCGCATTATGGATCTCATCCGCCAGCGTCTTCAGCAGCAGGCCATCCTGCTGCTGCTCTTTATCCATATCGCGTAAGAAGCTGAGCGTCGTAATGTCCTGCTGCGCTCTGGCTTCATCGGCCAGTTTGTTGAGGGTGCTGCAGCGTTGTTCATACTCTTCAAGCGTCTTCTGAAACAGTTCTTCCAGGCAAGAGTAATTTTCATTGATCCCATCAAGGGCTTTAACGACAGGATTTGCCCCTGCGGCTTTCAGGAAGTTAAAGACACGCATCATATGGGTGACGTTACTTTGCGCCTGAGAGCGAAAGAAGGTGGCAGATCCCGTGAGGCTATTCTCGGCACACCACGCACTTAAGTGAAGGTGCAGATTCGAGGCGTAGAACTCAAGGTTCATCTGCGCGTTAAGTTTTTGCATCATCGTTTGGGTAGCCATACTCATATCCTTATTGACTGTGGGACGTGATGTCCGTTGCTTAACCTGAGCGTCAGGCAAATATGAAGAAAAGAGCAGAAATACACATTCTGCCGTGACCGAAGTCGACCGAAATTCACTTCCTGTGTTCGATATAAATAAGCATACCCTTGTCTTTGGTCTAAGAAAACTCTTAATTGGGCTGTATTTACCATACATTACAAAGTTTAATATAGTACAGAAATGCAATCAGCTTGCCATGAATTGAATATGGTTTAATGCTCTAATAATTAACAATTTTTATTGCAGTGATACACTGTTACTCTTTCGAAAATATTAAGTTGGAATAATACTCCGTGAAAAAGAGAAATACGGATTAATGTTTTCGAATATATGATGTGCTAATAAAATTGCGCTAAATCAAATTCTGCGGAATAACCGTGTTCAGGTACCTGGTGCATTTTTGATGAAAAACATCTTGAACCCCTTTAACGCCAGATGACGTTTAGTCCGCTGAGGGGTATCAGGGATTTCTTAGCTAATCTTATGGATAATTCTGCTTAACCCACTTTCATTTGTCTGACAAATCCTGCCTTTTTTATGTCATTTTTCGCTGAATTTATGTACGCAATTACTGTAATTCTGCGGTGTGATGGGGCTCTCTTATGGATGATTAATTTCCCGCTAAAACTATCACCAGCAATAACGCTTATGACGAGGTAAGCGCTAATGCCTTGTTTTAAGTCCGATTAAATAAGAAGCACGCACATATTCCCTACAGAAAAGAATGCTAAAGCTGGAGTTTACCATGCACAAATTTACTAAAGCGCTGGCGGCCATCGGTCTGGCTGCCGTTATGTCACAATCCGCTATCGCTGAGAATTTAAAACTCGGTTTTTTGGTAAAACAGCCCGAAGAGCCCTGGTTCCAGACTGAGTGGAAATTCGCCGATAAAGCCGGGAAAGATTTAGGTTTTGAAGTGATTAAAATCGCCGTGCCTGACGGTGAGAAAACCCTGAACGCCATCGACAGCCTGGCGGCCAGCGGTGCGAAAGGTTTCGTTATCTGTACTCCGGATCCAAAGCTCGGTTCGGCCATCGCGGCGAAAGCGCGCGGTTACGATATGAAGGTCATCGCGGTTGACGATCAGTTCGTTAACGCCAAAGGCAAGCCGATGGATAGCGTCCCGCTGGTGATGATGGCGGCGACCAAAATTGGCGAACGCCAGGGGCAGGAACTCTATAAAGAGATGCAAAAGCGCGGCTGGGATGTCAAAGAGACTGCGGTGATGGCCATTACCGCAGACGAGCTGGACACCGCACGTCGCCGTACTTCCGGTTCAATGGACGCGCTGAAAGCGGCCGGTTTCCCGGAAAAACAGATCTACAAAGTCCCTACCAAATCTAACGATATCCCGGGCGCTTTCGACGCCGCGAACTCTATGCTGGTTCAGCATCCGGAGGTCAAACACTGGCTGGTGGTCGGCATGAACGACAACACCGTGCTGGGTGGGGTACGCGCGACGGAAGGCCAGGGCTTTAAAGCGCCTGACGTGATCGGGATTGGCATCAATGGCGTTGACGCCGTCAGCGAGCTGTCCAAAGCGCAGGCTACCGGCTTCTACGGTTCTCTGCTGCCAAGCCCGGACGTTCACGGCTATAAATCCAGTGAGATGCTCTACAACTGGGTCACCAAAGGGGCTGAGCCGCCGAAATTTACCGAAGTGACCGACGTGGTGCTGATTACCCGCGACAACTTCAAAGAGGAGCTGGCGAAAAAAGGACTGGGCGGTAAGTAATACGCGGTGATTGTGCCCCTCATCCTTCGTGAGGGGCCAGACGTACACACTACAGGAATCACGGAGACGTTATGCGACAGTCTGATCCGTATCTCTCTTTTCGCGGCATCGGGAAAACTTTCCCCGGTGTTAACGCGCTGACCGATATCAGCTTCGACTGCTATGCCGGCCAGGTTCACGCCCTGATGGGGGAAAACGGTGCGGGAAAATCCACGCTGTTGAAGATCCTCAGCGGTAACTACGCGCCCACTACCGGCTCGCTGGCCATACGCGGTGAAGAGGTGGCGTTTGCCGATACCACGGCGGCGCTCAATGCCGGGGTGGCGATCATCTACCAGGAGCTGCACCTCATTCCTGAGATGACCGTGGCGGAAAACATCTATTTGGGACAGCTCCCGCACAAAGGCGGCGTGGTAAATCGTTCGCTACTTAATTATGAAGCGGGGCTGCAGCTTAAGCATCTGGGCCTGGACGTCGATCCCCAGACGCCGCTGAAATACCTCTCCATCGGCCAGTGGCAGATGGTTGAAATTGCCAAGGCGCTGGCGCGTAACGCCAGAATTATTGCCTTCGACGAACCTACCAGTTCGCTCTCTAAGCGTGAAATCGAAAATCTGTTCCGCGTGATCCGCGAATTGCGTCAGGAAGGCCGCACGATTTTGTATGTCTCGCACCGTATGGAAGAGATTTTTGCCCTGAGCGACGCCATCACCGTCTTTAAAGATGGACGCTATGTGCGCACCTTTACCGACATGGCGCAGGTGAACCATGACCAGCTGGTTCAGGCGATGGTCGGACGCGATCTGGGCGATATTTATCACTGGCAACCGCGCCCGTACGGCCCGGAACGCCTGCGCCTGGATAACGTCAAAGCGCCGGGCGTCAGAATACCGATTTCGTTATCCGTACGCAGCGGTGAAATCGTCGGCCTGTTTGGTCTGGTGGGGGCGGGGCGCAGCGAATTGATGAAAGGTCTGTTCGGCGGTACCCGTATTACCGATGGTCAGGTCTCTATTGACGGCGAACGGGTAGATATCCAGAAACCGGCCCACGCGATCGGGGCGGGGATGATGCTCTGCCCGGAAGACCGGAAAGCCGAGGGGATCATTCCGGTGCACTCGGTGCGCGACAACATCAATATTTCTGCCCGTCGTAAGTTTATTCGCGCCGGTTGCCTGATAAACGATAGCTGGGAGTCGAGTAACGCCGACCACCATATTCGCTCGCTGAATATCAAAACGCCGGGTCCGGAACAGCTGATCATGAATCTGTCAGGCGGAAACCAGCAGAAGGCAATTTTAGGCCGCTGGCTGTCAGAAGATATGAAGGTCATTTTGCTGGACGAGCCGACGCGCGGTATCGATGTGGGGGCAAAACACGAAATCTATAACGTGATCTATGAGCTGGCAAAACGCGGCGTGGCGGTGCTCTTCGCCTCCAGCGATCTGCCGGAGGTGCTTGGCGTGGCCGACCGCATTGTGGTGATGCGTGAAGGCGAAATTGCCGGCGAATTACTTCATGAACAGGCGAATGAACAACAGGCGTTGAACCTCGCCATGCCTAAAGTTAGCCAGGCTGTCGCCTGAGTAAGGAGTTAATGATGTCCTCTGTTACTACATCCGGAGTGCCGAAGCCGAAGTCGGCGCTGAGTATTGGACGTATCTGGGATCAGTACGGCATGCTGGTGGTTTTTGCCGCACTGTTCCTTGCCTGCGCGATCTTTGTCCCTAATTTTGCCACCTTCATTAATATGAAGGGGCTGGGGCTGGCCATTTCCATGTCCGGGATGGTGGCCTGCGGGATGCTGTTCTGCCTGGCCTCCGGCGATTTTGACCTGTCGGTGGCGTCGGTGATTGCCTGTGCGGGCGTCACGACGGCCGTGGTGATCAACATGACGGAGAGCCTGTGGATTGGCGTCTTAGCCGGTCTGTTACTCGGCGTCATCAGCGGTCTGGTGAACGGTTTTGTTATCGCGCGCCTGAAGATTAACGCCCTGATCACCACGCTTGCGACAATGCAAATTGTCCGCGGGCTGGCCTATATCATCTCCGACGGTAAAGCGGTGGGGATTGAAGACGAGCGCTTCTTCACGCTGGGTTATGCCAACTGGCTGGGTCTGCCTGCGCCTATATGGCTGACGGTGGCCTGCCTGATCCTGTTCGGCTTCCTGCTTAACCGGACCACCTTTGGCCGTAATACGCTGGCGATTGGCGGTAATGAAGAGGCCGCCCGTCTGGCTGGGGTGCCGGTCGTACGCACCAAGATTATTATCTTTGTGCTCTCTGGGCTGGTTTCTGCCGCAGCGGGGATTATTCTGGCGTCGCGTATGACCAGCGGCCAGCCGATGACCTCTATCGGTTACGAGCTGATCGTCATTTCGGCCTGCGTGTTAGGGGGCGTTTCCCTCAAGGGTGGCATCGGAAAAATCTCATATGTGGTGGCCGGTATCCTGATTTTAGGGACGGTGGAGAACGCCATGAACCTGCTGAATATTTCGCCGTTCTCGCAGTACGTGGTTCGTGGTCTGATCCTGCTGGCAGCGGTGATTTTCGACCGTTACAAGCAAAAAGCGAAGCGTACCGTGTAACCCTTTTTCCTGTCTTTTATTGCTCAACTTATAACCTTAGTTGACCTCTTAACCGCCCCGCCAGTAATACTGGCGGGGCGGTTGTCAAATGGCGAGCCACGTCACACTGTCTATACTTACATGGCTATGAAAGAGGTAAAGGCGTTTACCTCTCGTAAACCGTAAGGAGGAAAAGGGTGGCTGACACGTTAACCGCACCGCCTGTACTGCCCGGACACTATGCTTTCTTTTTTGATCTCGACGGCACGCTCGCCGGGATAAAACCGCACCCCGATCAGGTGTCTATTCCGGAGGCGGTGTTACAGGATTTGCATCAGCTCTCGCTCATGAATGAGGGAGCACTGGCATTGATATCAGGGCGCTCAATGGCCGAGCTGGATCTGCTCGCCAGTCCATACCACTTTCCGCTGGCCGGTGTACACGGAGCGGAGCGCCGCGACATCCATGATCAAACGCATATCGTTTCACTCCCCGACGCACTCACGCAAACGCTCCATAAGCAGCTTTCTGACGCGCTGGAAGCGCTGCCTGGCACCGAGCTGGAAGCCAAAGGCATGGCCTTTGCCCTGCATTATCGTCAGGCACCGCAGCATGAGGAGGCCGTACTTGCGCTTGCTCAGAGGGTGGCAGATGCGCATCCGCAGCTGGCGTTGCAGCCCGGCAAATGCGTGGTTGAGTTAAAACCGAAAGGGATTAATAAAGGCGCGGCCATCGCCGCGTTTATGGCGTCGCCGCCTTTCAAAGGGCGAACGCCCGTTTTCATTGGGGATGACCTGACCGACGAGGCCGGGTTTCGCGTGGTGAATCAGGCCGGAGGGATCGCCGTCAAGGTGGGGCCTGGTGACACTGTTGCCGAATGGCGACTGGCGGATGTCGCCAGCGTCTGGCAGTGGATATCTGACATCGCTAACCAGCAACAACAACAAATAGCGCAAAGCAAAGGGGGAAACCATTATGGGTCGCTTAGTCGTCGTCTCTAACCGAATCGCACCGCCTGACGATAAAAAAGCCAGTGCGGGTGGCCTGGCGGTAGGGGTATTAGGTGCCTTAAAAGCCGCTGGCGGGCTGTGGTTTGGCTGGAGTGGGGAAATCAGTGAAGAAGAGAAACCGCTCAAAAAGGTGACGCGCGGAAACATTACGTGGGCTTCATTTGCATTGAAAGAGAAAGACTACGACGAGTATTACTCGCAGTTCTCGAATGCCGTCCTGTGGCCCGCGTTTCACTATCGTCTTGACCTGGTCAAATTCCAGCGTGAATCCTTCGAAGGCTACTCGCGCGTGAATGCGCTGCTGGCGGATAAACTGCTGCCATTAATCGAAGAAGACGATATTTTATGGATCCACGATTATCACCTGTTGCCCTTCGCCAGAGAGCTGCGAAAAAGAGGGGTAAATAACCGGATTGGCTTCTTCCTGCACATCCCGTTCCCGACGCCGGAAATTTTTACCGCGCTCCCGCCGCATGAAGAGCTGCTGGAGGCGCTGTGTGATTACGATTTGCTGGGCTTCCAGACCGAAAATGACCGCCTCGCATTCCTTGACTCCGTGTCAGGTAAAGCGCGTCTGGTGACCAAAGGCGGGAAAACCCATACGGCGTGGGGGAAAACGTTCCACACCGAAGTGTATCCAATTGGGATTGAACCTGACGAAATCGCGGAGCAGGCTTCCGGCCCGCTGCCGCCGAAGCTGGCGCAGCTTAAGAATGAACTCAAACACGTGAAAAATATCTTCTCGGTTGAGCGTCTTGATTATTCCAAAGGGCTGCCGGAACGCTTCCTGGCGTATGAAACGCTGCTGGATAAATATCCGCAGCATCACGGTAAAATCCGTTATACCCAGATCGCGCCGACGTCGCGCGGTGAGGTTCAGGCCTATCAGGACATTCGCCATCAGCTGGAGACAGAAGCAGGGCGCATTAATGGCCGCTACGGGCAGCTGGGCTGGACGCCGCTGTTTTACCTGAATCAGCACTTTGACCGTAAGATCCTGATGAAGGTCTTCCGCTATGCGGATGTTGGCCTGGTTACGCCGCTGCGCGACGGGATGAACCTCGTCGCGAAAGAGTATGTGGCGGCCCAGGATCCTGACGACCCGGGTGTTCTGGTGCTCTCCCAGTTTGCCGGCGCCGCAAATGAGCTCACGTCGGCGCTTATCGTTAACCCTTATGACAGGGACGACGTGGCAAACGCGCTGAATCGTGCCCTGACTATGCCGCTCACGGAACGTATTTCCCGTCATGCTGATATGATGGAGACGATCCGTAAGAACGACATTAACCACTGGCAGGCACGTTTTATTCAGGATCTCCGGGATATCACCCCGCAAAGTCATGAAGGCGATCTGCAAAAAAAGATCGCGACCTTCCCTAAACTCGCCTGATTTTCCACTTGGGGGTTAACTCCCCCCAAGTGGCACTAACAGCACATCAACCTGGCTCGATGCGACAATGGATTTCGCCGCACAGGCTGCGCGCGATAAAAAGCTGTGGTTATGATTCCCGCAAATCACTAAATCAATATGTTGTTTACGACACATGTCGAGAATATGGGCGTTAAGTTCACCGGTCGCAATAATTGTCTCATAAACCGGATATTGTGCCTTTTCCACCAGTTCGCGCAGAAATTGCTGCGTTTCTTCCTGAAGGACCCCACGAATATCCTCCAGCATGGGGGCGGCCAGCTGATTGTACATCTCTGGCTCTGCGGCGAGCGTGATGAGGCTGATGCGGGCATTGTGGGGTCTGGCAATGGAAACGGCCCGGGCGACGAGTTGATGGCTTTCTGGAGAAACTGCAACGGAAACAATAAGATGGGAGTAACTCATGGCGCACTCCTTAGGTGTCTGTCAGACAGCGTTTGATCACCTTTACCGCGAATTCCCAGGTTCTGCAAGAGCTGATTACGACATTAGTGTGAAGCTTATCATAATTATTCATTAATTATTCTTATAAGAAGAATAACTGAAAAATGCGCCTAAATGAAAAAAATTAACAACTTAACGTAAATCACACAAATTCACGCTTTAACTGTTAAATCGTTTTGGCGCGTTACAAACTCATTTCGAATGATCACGTCCTGAAACATCTTTTTTGTGCTACCTGCATAACTATATGTTTTTTCACGGTAAGAAAAATGTTTCCCGGAGAGGGGTTTGTTGTAAATGTTTCAGCGTAGCGCTTACGGGGGTAGAAGCACGTTGCATGCCAGTTCGGATCGCCCGTCTGCATGAGTATTCGTCAATTAAGAATACAAAACAGTACTGATTGGTTAAAAAACAAACAAATTACAAGTCATACTGATGGATTTATGGGTCATATTCACTTAAATTGTGTGACGTGGATCACATTTTTTTTAAATTTGAGGGTGGCTGGATTGTATGTGACAAAACTGACGAGTAGAGTTTGCGTCGAATTAGGAAAAATCTTAGTTATTTGTAAGAAATGATAAAACATGTAAGAGACGCATTCGCGGTTTCTCTCTTACGCGTTTCAGTGAATACAAACCTAAATTCAACTATGCATTTAGCCTTTTCTTTTTTATACCGGGTGATTTCCCGGCGACATCACGGGGTGCGGTCTTTCCGCATAAAAATAATAGTTGGTTATTCGGGATGGGAACAATGCATACATCCGAGTTGCTAAAACATATCTATGACATTAATTTGTCGTATTTACTGCTCGCGCAGCGTTTGATTAGTCAGGACAAGGCGTCCGCGATGTTTCGTCTGGGTATTAACGAAGAGATGGCAACCATGCTGGGCGGTTTAACCCTCCCGCAGATGGTTAAACTGGCTGAAACGAATCAACTGGTTTGCCAGTTCCGTTTCGATGATTCGCAGACAATAACGCGTCTGACGCAGGATTCCCGTGTGGACGATCTTCAACAGATCCATACCGGTATTCTTCTCTCCACTCGCTTGCTTAACGAAATCAGCCAGCCTGATGACGCAGCCCGTAAGAAAAGGGCCTAGCAATGAGCGAGAAAAGCATTGTTCAGGAAGCGCGTGACATACAGTTGGCCATGGAGCTGATTACACTGGGTGCTCGTTTACAAATGCTGGAAAGCGAGACGCAGTTGAGCCGTGGCCGTCTCATCAAGCTGTACAAAGAGTTACGTGGTAGTCCCCCGCCGAAAGGCATGCTGCCGTTTTCTACCGACTGGTTTATGACGTGGGAGCAGAATATTCACGCTTCCATGTTCTGTAATGCCTGGCAGTATCTTCTCAAAACTGGTTTGTGTAGCGGCGTTGACGCCGTGATCAAAGCGTACAAACTTTACCTTGAACAATGCCCACAGCAGGAAGAAGGCCCTCTGCTGGCGCTGACCCGCGCATGGACGCTGGTGCGTTTTGTTGAGAGCGGAATGCTTGAGCTGTCGCGCTGCAACTGCTGCAACGGCAATTTTATTACCCACGCTCATCAGCCTGCAGGCAGCTTCGCCTGTAGTTTATGTCAGCCTCCATCCCGCGCAGTAAAAAGACGTAAACTTTCCCGGGATGCTGCCGATATTATTCCACAACTGCTGGATGAACAGATCGAACAAGCTGTTTAACCCGAACGTGTGGGAAAGATTCCAGCAGCGGTAAGCAATTACCGCTGCTTTTTTTTACCCCGCAAACGGTAAACGCTGCGAGCTGGACGTCCTTGCCATAGTCACTAGCGGAAGGATGATGTCGTGCTTATCTTATTAGGTTACCTGGTAGTTCTCGGTACAGTTTTCGGCGGTTACATGATGACCGGCGGGCACCTTGGAGCACTCTATCAACCGGCTGAACTTATTATCATCGGCGGTGCAGGGGTAGGGGCTTTTATCGTTGGCAACAACGGTAAATCGATCAAGGGCACGCTGAAAGCAATTCCGTTGCTGTTCCGTCGCTCGAAATACACCAAAAGCATGTATATGGATCTGCTGGCACTGCTCTATCGCCTGATGGCGAAGTCGCGTCAGCAGGGGATGTTCTCGCTTGAACGGGATATTGAAAACCCGAAAGAGAGCGAAATTTTTGCCAGCTATCCGCGCATTCTTGCTGACGCCATGATGCTGGACTTCATCGTCGACTATCTGCGACTCATCATCAGCGGCAACATGAATACCTTCGAAATCGAAGCGCTGATGGACGAAGAGATCGAAACTCACGAAAGCGAATCTGAAGTGCCGGCCAACAGCCTGGCGCTGGTCGGCGACTCGCTTCCGGCATTCGGTATCGTTGCTGCGGTAATGGGGGTAGTTCACGCTCTGGCCTCGGCAGACCGTCCGGCAGCCGAGCTCGGCGCGCTGATTGCCCATGCGATGGTGGGGACTTTCCTCGGTATTTTGCTGGCGTACGGCTTCATCTCTCCGCTGGCAAGCGTTCTGCGCCAGAAGAGCGCGGAAACCACCAAAATGATGCAGTGCGTGAAGATCACGCTGCTCTCTAACCTCAACGGTTACGCGCCACCGATCGCGGTTGAGTTTGGCCGTAAAACGCTTTACTCCAGCGAGCGTCCGTCGTTTATCGAGCTTGAAGAACACGTGCGTGCGGTGAAAAACCCAAACCAACAGACGACAACTGAGGACGCATGAAAAACCAGTCCCATCCGATCGTCATCGTAAAAAAACGCAAGCACAAGGGCGGCGGGCATGGCGCACACGGCTCGTGGAAAATTGCATACGCCGACTTTATGACAGCAATGATGGCGTTCTTTCTGGTGATGTGGCTGATCTCCATCTCCAGCCCAAAAGAACTGATCCAGATTGCCGAATATTTCCGCACACCGCTGGCAACGGCGGTGGCCGGTGGGCCGCGTATTTCTAACAGCGAAAGCCCGATCCCGGGCGGCGGCGATGATTACACCCAGCAGAAGGGTGAGGTGAAAAAAGAGCCGAACATCGACGAGCTAAAAAGAAAGATGGAGCAGGCGCGTCTGAAGAAACTGCGTGGCGATCTCGATCAGCTGATTGAGGCGGATCCGAAGCTGCGCGCGCTGCGCCCACATCTGAAGATCGACCTGGTGCAGGAAGGGCTGCGTATTCAGATTATCGACAGCCAGAACCGCCCAATGTTTAAAACCGGGAGTGCGGAAGTCGAACCGTACATGCGCGACATTCTGCGCGGTATTGCACCGGTGCTGAACGGCATTCCTAACCGAATCAGCCTGTCAGGACACACGGATGATTTCCCGTACGCCAATGGGGAGAAGGGATACAGCAACTGGGAGCTTTCTGCCGATCGTGCCAACGCCTCGCGTCGCGAGCTGGTGGCAGGTGGGCTTGATGATGGCAAGGTACTGCGCGTAGTCGGCATGGCCGCAACCATGCGCGTTTCCGACCGCGGGCCGGATGATGCCATCAAC
This sequence comes from Enterobacter sp. PL_is511, assembly GCF_055816065.1. Taxonomy (NCBI): domain Bacteria; kingdom Pseudomonadati; phylum Pseudomonadota; class Gammaproteobacteria; order Enterobacterales; family Enterobacteriaceae; genus Enterobacter; species Enterobacter sp. PL_is511. The sequence continues at coordinate 111,856 of NZ_JBVPGP010000017.1, forward strand.
CGTCGTATCAGTCTTTTAGTGCTGAACCAGCAGGCGGAGCAGGCCATCCTGCATGAAAACGCCGAAAGTCAGAATGAGTCACTGGACGATTTAAAACAGCCTGGGGCCGTTCCTTCGGCTGCCGTTCCAACATCGCCACCAGCCAATCCGAGGTGATAGCGTGAGCATGGATATTAGCGATTTTTACCAGACATTCTTTGATGAAGCCGACGAATTGTTGGCCGATATGGAACAACACTTGCTCGACCTGGTGCCCGAAGCACCGGACTCCGAGCAGCTCAATGCCATCTTCCGTGCGGCGCATTCTATTAAAGGCGGAGCCGGAACGTTTGGATTTACCATCCTGCAGGAAACGACCCATTTAATGGAAAACCTGCTTGATGAAGCACGACGCGGTGAGATGCAGCTCAATACCGACATTATCAACCTGTTTTTGGAAACCAAAGATATTATGCAGGAACAGCTCGACGCCTATAAAAGTTCGGCAGAGCCTGATGCCGCCAGCTTTGAATACATCTGCAATGCGCTGCGCCAGCTCGCGCTGGAAGCAAAAGGTGAGGTTGCCGCAGCGGTTGTTCCGGCCGCGAAACTGAGCGTTGTCGATGCGGTTGCTGCCGACGAGGCCGCGCCAGCCGCTGCGCAGGCGGGCAAACTGCGCGTTGTGCTGTCGCGCCTGAAAGAGAACGAAGTTAACCTGCTGGAAGAAGAGCTGGGTAACCTGGCGAAATTAAGCAACGTGGTAAAAGGCAAAGACAGCCTGGCCGCGACGCTTGATGACGGGATTGGCCAGGACGATATCGTGGCGGTGCTGTGCTTTGTGATTGAAGCTGACCAGATCGCTTTCGAAACCGAAACGGCTGCGGTTGACGCCCCTGCGGCTGCGGAAGAGGTGGCTGTTGTCGCTCAGGCCGCGGCACCGGCTGTGACGCCTGCGGCCCCGGCGCTGAAGGCAGTACCAAAAGAGGCCGCTGCGCCTGGCCGTGGTGAAAAACCTGCCGCGCGCTCCAGCGAGTCAACCAGTATCCGCGTTGCCGTTGAGAAGGTTGACCAGTTGATTAACCTGGTGGGCGAACTGGTGATCACCCAGTCGATGCTGGCGCAACGTTCAAACGAACTCGACCCGGTCACCCATGGCGATCTGATCACCAGCATGGGCCAGCTGCAGCGTAACGCCCGTGACCTGCAGGAATCGGTCATGTCCATCCGTATGATGCCGATGGAATATGTCTTCAGCCGCTTCCCGCGTCTGGTGCGTGACCTTGCCAGCAAGCTGAATAAACAGATTGAACTGACCCTGATGGGCAGCTCAACCGAACTGGATAAGAGCCTGATCGAGCGCATCATCGATCCGTTAACGCACCTGGTGCGTAACAGTCTCGACCACGGTATCGAACTGCCGGAAAACCGCATTGCCGCCGGAAAATCCCCGGTCGGCAACTTGATCCTCTCTGCGGAACATCAGGGCGGGAACATCTGCATCGAAGTGACCGATGACGGCGCCGGTCTGAATCGCGAGCGCATCCTGGCAAAAGCAATTTCGCAGGGGATGGCGGTCAATGAAAACATGACCGACGAAGAAGTGGGCATGCTGATCTTCGCACCGGGCTTCTCTACCGCAGAGCAGGTGACCGACGTCTCCGGGCGCGGCGTAGGCATGGACGTGGTGAAACGTAACATCCAGGAAATGGGCGGCCACGTTGAGATCCAGTCTAAACAGGGTTCCGGCACTACCATTCGCATTCTTCTGCCGCTGACGCTGGCGATCCTCGACGGCATGTCAGTCAAAGTGGCGGACGAAGTCTTTATCCTGCCGCTGAACGCCGTGATGGAATCCCTGCAGCCGCGCGAAGAAGATCTGCATCCGCTGGCGGGTGGCGAGCGCGTTCTTGAAGTGCGTGGTGAGTACCTGCCGCTGGTGGAACTGTGGAAAGTGTTCGAGGTAGACGGGGCGAAGACAGAGGCCACGCAGGGTATCGTTGTGATCCTGCAAAGCGCGGGCCGCCGCTACGCGCTGCTGGTTGATCAGCTGATTGGCCAGCACCAGGTGGTGGTGAAGAACCTCGAAAGTAACTACCGCAAAGTGCCGGGTATTTCTGCCGCCACCATTCTGGGTGATGGTAGCGTGGCGCTGATCGTCGATGTGTCGGCGCTTCAGGGATTAAATCGTGAACAACGTGTGGCGTACACAGCCGCCTGATTAAGTAGAAGGTAATAACATGACCGGTATGAGTAATGTAACGAAACTGGCGGGCGAGCCATCAGGGCAGGAATTCCTGGTCTTCACTTTAGGCGATGAGGAGTACGGCATCGATATCCTGAAAGTGCAGGAAATCCGTGGTTACGACCAGGTTACCCGCATCGCTAACACGCCTGCTTTTATTAAAGGTGTCACCAACCTGCGTGGCGTTATTGTGCCAATCGTGGACCTGCGCGTGAAGTTCAGCCAGGGCGACGTTGACTACGACGACAACACCGTGGTGATCGTTCTGAACCTGGGGCAGCGCGTGGTCGGTATCGTGGTCGATGGCGTATCTGATGTGCTCTCCCTGACCTCAGACCAAATTCGCCCAGCGCCGGAGTTTGCGGTCACGCTGTCGACCGAATACCTGACTGGTCTGGGCGCGCTCGGCGAGCGTATGCTGATTCTGGTGAACATCGAGAAGCTGCTGAACAGCGATGAGATGGCGCTGCTGGATATCGCGGCGAGTCACGTAGCGTAGGTAAATGCAAAACGGCAACCCAGGTTGCCGTTTTTTGTGTTTGCTCCCTCTCCCTGTGGGAGAGGGTTGGGGTGAGGGCATCAGGCCTCACCCTTTTTTCATGCCATTACGCTTCCTGCTTTACCAGCTCAGCTTCCGCTTCAGCTTCACGCGCACCTTCATTCTGCGACAGCATCGCGGTCGCAATACCATTCCCCAGAACGTTAATTGCGGAACGGCCCATATCCAGGAAGTGGTCGATCCCCATCAGCAGCAGAATACCCGCCACCGGAATGTTAAAGCTTGGGATCGTCGCGGCCAGCACCACCAGGGATGAACGCGGTACGCCCGCAATCCCTTTGGAGGCCAGCATCAGCGTCAGCATCAGAACCGTCACTTCCGAGAAGCTCAGGTGAATGTTGTACGCCTGAGCGATAAACATCGAAGCGAAAGAGCAGTACACCATCGAACCCACCAGGTTGAAGGAGTAGCCAATCGGCAGAACGAAAGAGGCGATGTTGCGCGAGCAGCCAAAACGCTCCAGCTGCTCCAGCGTTTTAGGGTAGGCGGCTTCAGAGCTGCTGGTGGTAAACGCCACCAGGACCGGATCTTTCAGCATGCTGACCAGGCGGAACACCTCTTTTTTCAGCACCATGTAACCCACGGCCAGCAGCACCATGCAGGTGAGAAGAATGGCAACATAGTAGCCACCAATAAAGGAGGCGTAGTTCAGCAGAATGCCCAGACCCTGCGTGGCAATCACGGAGGAGATCGCCGCAAAAATGGCCAGCGGAGCAACGTACATCACGTAACCCGTGACCTTCAGCATGATATGGGAAACCACATCCAGCGCGGCCACCAGCGGCGCGTTGAATTTCTGCCCCAGCGACGCGCCGCCGATGCCGAAGAACATCGAGAACACCACAATCTGCAGGATCTCATTGTTCGACATCGCCCCTGCGATACTGGTTGGAATGGTGTGCGACAGGAACGCTTTCAGCGTCATGCCGCCAACGGCCAGACCGGTATCCACCGCTTCGGTTGGGATCGTCAGGTTCAGACCGCTTCCCGGATGCTCCAGCGTGACGATAAACAGGCCAACCAGAATAGAGAGTACGGATGAGCTGATAAACCACACCATCGCTTTACCGCCAACGCGGCCAATAGTGGAGGTTTCGCCCAGCTTCATAATGCCGACGGTGAGCGTGCTGAAGACCAATGGTGCAATGACCATTTTGATCAGACGGAGGAAAATATCGGTCAGAAGGGTAATGTTATCCGACCAGGCTGTGATGGCATCCGCAGATGCATATTCATGAATTGCTGCCCCTGAAAGAATACCCGCCAGCATGAATATCACGATGAAGAGTGTGAGTTTGTTTGCACTTGCCACGAAAAAAGACCCTCTATGCGCTTCAGATGTAGCCCGCATCGATACATATAAATTTTTTATTACGATGCAGGAAATTATTCGGCACATAAATTGACGCAAAGTGTAGGGGGATACAACACCTTTTTAAGTTTTATTAATTTTGTTGTTATTGCCCTGACGATATATTGTGATCTGCATCACACTTTAATGGATATATTCTCTCCGGAAAAAATAAAATCGCGGATTAAATAAATTTAACTCTCTGTTATTAATAAGGAAATTAAGTCAATAAGACATATGGCTTATGCGTTGAGGGGCGGGTGGTCGAAGCGATATCCGTAAACTAAATTCTCAATAACCCCCTCAAAGGAACCTTAAGCGGGGCTAACATCTTGAACGACAAAAATAAAATGTGGCAAGGGAACGGAGACGTCTTCTGGAGGGTGGTAAATGAAAAGAAAACTCCTTTTGATCTGCGCAGGAACCTTACTGACTGCGACTACGGCCCATCAGGCGCTGGCCGTCACCAGCAGTGGCACCATCGGCGCGACGCTGACGCTGACAAACGGCTGTCTGATAAACGGTTCGCCCGCGCAAAGCGGCATTAACTTCGGTACGCTCGATTTCGGTACCCATCCGGCAACCTTTTCCACTCTTACGACGCAGCTGAGCGGCGCCAGCGGCGGAAACACCTTCACCATTCAATGTACGACCGCCAGCTATACGGTGGCGATCACCGGTAATACCCATTCTACGGCACCCGGAACCGTTGTCGGTTCGCCGGGGACGCCTGAACGCTATCTGGTTAATACGGCCAACGCGGCCCAGGGCGTGGCTTACAGCCTGTACAGCGACAGCGGGTTTAACACAGTGATTGCCAACAACGCCGCGTTGCCGATCGCCTCAACGGCCGGAGGGGTAGACAGCTACACCCTCTACGGACGTATTACCGGCGGTGGTAACAGCGTGACGGTCGTCCCGGGAACCTACACCGACACGATTAACGTCAGCGTAACCTATTAGTCCCGAATAGCCATGAAGGCAACTCTCACAGGTCTGCGCAAATGCGCAGAGGGACACGTGCAGCCTTTTTTCGCGCTGCTCGTCGGATTGCTCATGATGCCCGCGGCGAATGCGGTGACATCACAGTCGTTTAAGGTCAGCGCGACGATTGTACCGGGATGCGCGGTAGCCACCGGTAGCGGAGGGCTTCTCGGTACGCTGGATTTTGGCACCCATAACGGCGTCGAGAGCGCGCCGGTCAGCACCAGCTTTGTGCCAAACGGGGCGTTGTCTATCGCCTGTACGCCGGGCGTGGCGCTGAGCATGAGCATTAACGGCGGGCAGAATTACGCCTCCGTCCGCCGGATGAAGCGGTCAGGCGGAACAGAACTGGTGCCGTACCGGCTTTACAGCAGCAGCTCGCTGGCCGCGAACAGCGAAATTGGCGTCAACCAGGCGATAGCGGTGACCTATACCAACAGCAATAACATCGCGCTGCCGCTTTTTGGCGTGGCGCTACTGACCGGTTTTAGCCCGGCGGGAACCTATTCCGATCAGCTCACCGTGACCTTGTCATGGTAATAAAGGGAGAGTGTTGATGAAGCCATTTTTCAGACCCGTTTGTCTGGCGGGCGCGTTGGGCATGGCTGCGGCAATCGGCCAGGTACAGGCGGCGGCCACTATCCTGCTCTGGCCGATCGATCCGTGGCTTGCTGCGGACGCCAATGCCACGGAACTGTGGATCCAGAACCAGGGAAACAGCGCCACGACGATGCAGGTCCGCATCGTGCGCTGGAAGCAGGAGGACGGACACGAGCGTTATACCGCGCAGCAGGACGTGGTCGCCAGCCCGCCGATCGTCACGATTGGCACGGGCAGCAAGCAGCTTATTCGCCTTATCAAACAGACTTCAGTCCCCGCAGGCGTCGAACAGGCCTACCGCATTATTGTCGATGAAATCCCCCAGCCTGATGCCAAAGCCGAACCCTCCATTGGCCTCAAATTGCAGATGCGATACTCCATTCCTCTGTTTGTGTATGGACAGGGGATACCGACGATAAAAGAGGGCGCGCACCACGCGCTGGTGGAGACCCGAAACCTGAGCTGGCGGGTGACGCAGGCGGGTGGACAGCCTGCGCTGGAGGTCCGAAATCGCGGGGATGTCCATGTCAGGCTAAGCCAGGTGGCGCTGGAGCAGGGAGGGCAGAAACGCACGGTTGCGGAGGGATTACTGGGGTACGTCCTTCCGGGCAGCACCCGCAGCTGGCCGGTACCCGCTGGCGTTCGTCAGCCAGAGCGGATGAGCGCGCAGATTAATGCCAGGGACGCACAATGGCAGTCGACGCCCGTCAACTGAAGCCGGCGATGATGATACTGCTCTGCGTCAGTTCCGCAACCTGGGCTGAGCCCGGTGACGACAGTTTACCGCCGCCGCCCCAGGCACAGGCGATACATGATGAAGCGGTTTTCCAGCTTGCCCTCGTGGTCAACCACTACGACACCGGTCTGGTCGTGCCCGTGACGCAGCGTAAAGGCGCTTTCTTTATCTCCAGCGCCGATTTGCTGCGCGCGGGGCTGCCCCCGGCGCATGTTCCCACCGGAGAGGTGAATCTCTCCTCGCTTGCCCTGGTTCGGGTGGAGTACGACAGCGCCGCGCAGCGCCTGCTGCTGACCGTTCCCCGCGACTGGGTGACGGCCCGGGTGACGCCGTTCAGCGCGCAAGCGACGCAGGCCAAACCGCACTACGGGCGCGGGGCGCTGCTGAATTACGATCTCTACACCAACCACACGGAACATATCGGCGGTCAGGCGTCGCTCTGGCATGAGTTCCGCTACTTCGACGAGAACGGCTCCTTTTCCTCCACCGGCTACGCGCGCGAAAATTTCAGCGGTAACGACGGCCAGCAGGAAGGGTATGTTCGCTATGACACGACCCTGCTGTTCACTAACGAAGATGACGCGATGAGCTGGAGCGTCGGGGACGCGATCAGCGATGCCCTGAGCTGGAGCTCCAGCGTGCGGATGGGGGGGATAAGCGTCGGGCGGGATTTCTCCCTGCGCCCCGATCTGGTGACGTGGCCGCTGCCCGAGTTCGCAGGGGAGGCCGCGGTACCCACCTCGGTCGATCTCTTTATCAATGGCTATCGTTCCGGCTCAACCCAGCTTCAGCCGGGTCCCTTCACCCTGACCAATCTGCCCTATATCAACGGCGCCGGGGATGCGGTGCTGGTCACGACGGATGCGCTGGGACGCCAGGTGAGCACCACGCTACCGTTTTACGTCACCAGCGACCTGCTTAAACAAGGGCTCAGCGACGGTGCCGTGACCCTGGGCAGCCTGCGGCGTAACTACGGCATCAAGAATTTTGACTACGGTTCCGCGGCGGGCAGCGGCTCGTATCGCTATGGTCTAACAGACTGGCTAACGCTGGAAGGCCACGCGGAAGGGGCGCAGGAGCTGGCGCTGGGTGGGGCGGGGACCGTGATAAAACTCGGCCAGTTTGGCGTGGTGAATACCTCTTACTCGCAGAGCCGCATGCGCGATGATGCGGGCGGGCAAATCAACTGGGGTTACCAGTACAGCACCAGCGCGTTTAGCGTCGCCACCCAGCACACGCGTCGCGGTCGCGGCTTTGGCAATCTGGCCCTTTACGACCAGCCGACGATGTATGATGAAAACGATAAACCCATCGCCAGCTTCAGCCGTAATACGGACCAGTATTCTCTGACCTTCAATCTGGGACAGTACGGCAACATCGGTGCGGCCTGGATCGGCGTGGAGAGTTTCGACAGCCAAAAAACCGAGCTGCTCAATCTCTCCTGGAGCCGCAATCTGTGGGGGGCGAGCAGTATTTACCTGGCCGGCAGCCGGGATCAGCAGCGGGGAGACTGGACGGTCGCGCTGTCGCTGCAGGTGCCGCTGGGGGCACGCGACAGCGCCGCGTTCACCGTTGAAAATACCCCGGATGCAGGCAGTACCCAGCGCATCAACTATAACCATTCCATGCCTTCTGACGGTGGGTTTAGCTGGAACATGGCCTGGGCCAACCAGTCAAGATCCAGTGATTATCAACAGGGGACGCTGGGCTGGCGCAATAACAACATAGAGCTGCAGGGCGGCGGTTATGGCGAAAGGGATACCATGACCTGGTGGGGCGAGGCGATGGGCGCAATTGTCCTGATGGACGGCGAACTGTTTGCAGCGAATAAAATCAACGATGCGTTTGTGGTCATCAGTACCGACGGTCATCCGGATGTGCCCGTCAGCTACGAGAACCAGCCCGTCGGTAAAACCAATAACAACGGCTACCTGCTGGTCAGCGGGGTGTCGGCGTATTACCCCGCAAGCTACCGGATTGATACCCTGAATCTGCCGGCGGATACCCGTCTGAAAGAGACCGAGCGACGGATCGCGATCCGCCGTCACAGCGGCTATCTGGTTGATTTCCCGATGGAGCAGGAGCGGGTGGCAAGCGTTATTCTGCATGATGCGCACGGGCAGGCGCTGCCGGTGGGAAGCCAGGTCCGACGGGTCTCGCGCAGCAATGCGGTGGTGGGGTATGACGGCATCGCCTGGCTGGAAAATCTTAGTGATGTGAACCCGCTGGAGGTGATAGCGCCTGACGGAAAACGCTGCACGGCTACCCTGACCGTGGGGGCCAATCCGGAACACAAGCTGAAAACCTACGGGCCGCTGATTTGTCGGGAGGCGCCATGACGCGCCTGCTGCTGTTGATTCTGCTGCTGTTCTCCGGCGGCGGCTGGGCGGCGTGTACTGTCAGTACGGTCAATGCCTCATTTGGCAGCGTCACCTCCTTCGCGCTCAGCGGAACAGGCGAGGTGGAAACCACCGGCACGCTGGTGGTGTCCTGTGATGCCATACTGAATCTGCTGACCAACGACTCGGTGACGCTGACCTACACCGCGGCATCGGTTTCGGGCAGCAGCCGGGCCACCATGAAACGGACAGATGATGCGACCATCACGGACGTGATCCCCACCCGGCTGTGCGGACTCTCGGGCTGCGCGAGCAGCAGCGAGGTACAGATAAGTAAATCGTATACCTGGAGTGGAAATACCTTGCTGGGGCTGCTGGGGTCAAAGCAGTACAACATTCCGCTCTATTTTCGCACCGTCGCCGGACAAAACGTCACTGCCGGGCCATATCAGGTGCAGTTAACCTTCAGCGTTAACTACAGCGTGTGCTCCGTGGGCGCGCTCGGCATTTGCACAATCAATCAGGCGGGCACCGCGACGACCACCATTCTACTGAACATGACTGTTACCAACGATTGCAGCGCCATGACCACGCCGGACGTGAACTTCAACAGCGCACCGCTGGTACAAAGTTTCCCTACCGTTTCGCAGGCGATTGCCGTCACCTGTACCAAAGGCAGTACGTATACCATCGGCATTAACAACGGGGCTAACGCGCTGAACAACGTGCGGCGCATGGTGAGCGGCAGCAACGCCATGAGCTATGACATCTATAAAGAAGCCACCAGTAACCGCTGGGGCGGCAGCGGCAGCGAGCGCTGGTCCAGCGCGGTATCGTCACAGGTCAGCACCGACGGCTTGCTGCGCACCTACAATTACACCGCGAAAGTCCTTACCAATCAGACCACGCCACCCGCCGGAACCTACACCGATACGCTGATTGTTGACGTGGCGTTTTAGCCCCGCGCTTTTCCCTTTCTCAAATGTAAAGTTCCTGTGGGTAGTGCCGATAACACCGTTAATAAATCTATGAGAAGGTGTTGTATGTTGAACCGTATCCGCGTTGTCACAATGCTTATGATGGTGCTGGTCATTTTCGCACTTCTTCAGCTTATCTCCGGCGGGCTTTTTTTCTCGTCATTAAAACAGAACCAGGACAGCTTCGCGGCCTCGAACGATCTCCGTCTGCAGCAAAGTGAACTCACGTCAACGTGGGATCTGATGCTGCAAACGCGTATCAACCTGAGCCGCTCGTCCGCGCGCATGATGATGGATCCCAACAATCAGCAGAGCAGCGCGAAAACCGATCTGTTGAAAAATGCCCGTGCCACCCTTGCTGACGCCGCTAAACACTACGACGCCTTCAAAAAGATCACCCCGCAGCCTGCGATGGAGCAGGTGAGCCAGAATATCGATGAAAAATACAGCGCCTACCATGCCGGTCTGACGGAACTGATTCAGTTCCTGGAGAGCGGCAATATGGACGCCTATTTCGCACAGCCTACGCAGGGGATGCAAAACGCCCTCGGCGCGGCGCTGGGGGAGTACGCGAAGGTCAGTGGCGATCTCTATCACACAGCCTTTACCGCAAGCCAGAATGACTATCGTTTTGCGAAATGGCAGATGGCCGTGATGGCGCTGGCGCTGGTCATTGTGCTGGTCGCAGTATGGTACGGCATTCGCCATATCCTGCTGAACCCTCTTGGCCGCGTCATTGCCCACATTCGTGAAATTGCCGGCGGCGATCTGACCAAAACGCTCACCGTTTCCGGGCGTAATGAGATCACCGAGCTGGCAAACAGCGTTGACCACATGCAGCGTTCGTTAATCGACACCGTCGCCAACGTGCGCAACGGGTCAGAAGCTATTTATACCGGCACCAGCGAAATTGCGATGGGGAATAACGATCTCTCATCTCGTACCGAGCAGCAGGCTTCCGCCCTGGAAGAGACGGCCGCCAGCATGGAGCAGCTTACCGCGACCGTGAAGCAGAACGCCGATAACGCCCGTCAGGCGTCTCAGCTGGCAGAAAGCGCCTCCGAGACGGCGCAGCGAGGCGGTCGCGTGGTGGATGGCGTGGTGAAAACTATGCACGAAATCGCCGACAGCTCGAAGAAAATCGCCGACATCATCAGCGTCATTGACGGTATTGCCTTCCAGACCAACATTCTGGCGCTTAACGCCGCCGTGGAAGCGGCGCGTGCGGGCGAACAGGGACGCGGGTTTGCCGTGGTGGCCGGGGAAGTGCGCAATCTGGCCAGCCGCAGCGCCAATGCGGCAAAAGAGATCAAGTCGCTGATCGAAGATTCCGTCTCCCGCGTGGATACCGGCTCCGTGCTGGTGGAAAGCGCCGGGGAGACCATGAATGACATCGTGAATGCCGTCACCCGCGTGACGGACATCATGGGTGAAATCGCCTCTGCGTCTGATGAGCAGAGTCGTGGTATCGACCAGGTTGCCCTGGCGGTATCGGAAATGGATCGCGTGACACAACAAAACGCCGCGCTGGTGCAGGAGTCCGCTGCGGCGGCCGCTGCGCTGGAAGACCAGGCGAGCCGTCTGAAGATGGCCGTCTCGGCGTTTCGTCTCGCTTCACTCGCTGGAAACACGGTCACCCCGCAGGCGACGTATCGCGCGCCAGCCGCTGAATCGGCTGCAAACCGTACGCGCACCGCGACGACCGGACAAGATGAAAACTGGGAAACATTTTGACTGACAATTAAACCGCGGCTGCTTGCCGCTTGATGGGAGCGTGGATGTTAAATCGTATTCGTATCTCGACCACACTGTTTTTGATTCTGATCCTTTGCGGTGTGTTGCAGGTTGGCAGTAACGGGTTGTCTTTCTGGGCGTTTCGCGATGGCTATCAGAATTTGCAGGAAGTTGAGACGAGTAATCAGCAGCGCTCCGCACTGGCACAAACGCGTGCCGTGCTGTTGCAGGCAAGCACTGCGCTGAACAAGGCGGGAACCTTAACCGCGCTGAGTTATCCGCCGGATGACATTAAAGCGCTGATGGCGACCGCGCGCGACAGCCTGAAACAGGCTGACGCACAGTTTAAAGCTTTTACGGCGCAGGCCGCCGACAGCGAGAAAGAGAAAGCGCTGAAGGCCGCCATGAAGACGAACTTTGAACAGTGGTACAGCGATCTGGACCATCAGGCGACGTGGCTTGAGAACAACCAGCTGTCGGACTTTATGACCGCGCCGGTTCAGGCCTCGCAGGCGGCGTTTGACGGCAGCTTTAACGCGTGGCAGCAGGATATTAACCAGTCTGTTCAGCGTGCCGGTGAACAGAGCCGTCAAAGCTATCACATGTCGGGTGTCATCTTTGCCGTGGTGGTGATTCTGGCAGGGCTGCTGACCGGCGCCGCACTGCTCTGGTCGCGCAGAATGATTGTCCAGCCGCTGGCGATTATCAGCAGCCACTTCGACAGTATTGCGAAAGGCGATCTGGCGCGTCCGGTAGCGGTGTTCGGCAGGAACGAAATTTCAGCGATCTTTGCCAGCCTGAAGGCGATGCAGGGATCGCTGCGGGAAACGGTGAGCGACGTGCGGCAGGGCAGTTATGCCATGCACACCGGGATCTCAGAGATTGCGGCGGGCAATAACGATCTCTCGTCCCGCACCGAGCAGCAGGCGGCTTCGCTGGCGCAGACGGCGGCCAGCATGGAGCAGCTGACCGCGACGGTAAGCCAGAACGCCGATAACGCGCGTCAGGCGTCTGACCTGTCAAAACAGGCGGCGATGACGGCGAAGAAAGGCGGAGACCAGGCGTCCCATGTCGCCAGCACCATGCAGGAGATTGCCACCAGTTCGCAGAAAATTGGTGACATCATCAGCGTGATTGACGGTATCGCGTTCCAGACCAACATTCTGGCGCTGAATGCCGCCGTTGAAGCGGCGCGCGCCGGGGAGCAGGGGCGAGGATTTGCGGTGGTGGCAGGGGAAGTGCGTAACCTGGCGAGCCGCAGCGCCAACGCGGCGAAAGAGATTAAGGTGCTGATCGAAGAGTCGGTCTCGCGCGTTCAGCAGGGCTCAACGCTTGTGGATACGGCGGCGAAAACCATGCACGAGATCGTCACCTCCGTGACGCGGGTGAACGACATCATGGGCGAAATTGCCTCGGCGTCGGACGAACAGCGTCGCGGCATTGAGCAGGTTGCACAGGCCGTCAGCCAGATGGATCAGGTGACGCAACAGAACGCCTCGTTAGTTGAGGAAGCGGCAGCGGCAACCGATCAGCTGGCCAGTCAGGCCGATCGTCTGACCGGACTGGTCGCGGTGTTTAATGTGAAAGAGCACGTTGAAGCAGTAACAGAAGTCGGGCGGTCGCAGGCCGTGCCAGTTGTATCCTGAATGTAATTAAGAAGGCGCTATGACATCACCAATGCCCCCTGGGCAAACGTCATTATTGTTGCAGATGACACAGCGCCTCGCGCTGTCCGACGCGCATTTTCGTCGGATATGTCAGTTAATCTACCAGCGTGCGGGGATCGTGCTTGCGGATCATAAGCGCGACATGGTCTACAACCGCCTGGTGCGGCGCTTGCGCACGCTGGGGCTGGATGATTTTGGCCGCTATCTGAGCATGCTCGAGGCGAACCAGAACAGCGCGGAGTGGCAGGCTTTTATTAACTCGTTAACCACCAACCTGACGGCGTTTTTCCGTGAAGCCCACCATTTCCCGGTCCTGGCCGAGCACGCACGCCGTCGCACCGGGGAGTATCGCGTATGGAGTGCGGCCGCCTCGACGGGTGAAGAACCGTATTCGCTGGCGATCACCCTGGCTGATACCCTGGGCATGACGCCCGGACGCTGGAAAGTCTACGCCAGCGATATCGATACCGAGGTGCTGGAGAAGGCGCGTAACGGCGTTTATCGCCAGGATGAGCTGAAAACGCTGTCACCACAGCAGCTGCAGCGTTATTTCATGCGCGGAACGGGCCCGCATGAAGGCCTGGTACGCGTACGCCAGGAACTGGCGAACTGCGTTGAATTCGCGCCCGTAAACCTGCTGGATAAGCAGTACAACGTGCCGGGGCCGTTCGACGCTATCTTTTGCCGTAACGTCATGATCTATTTTGATAAAACGACGCAACAGGACATTCTGCGTCGGTTTGTTCCGTTGCTCAAGCCTGACGGTTTACTGTTTGCAGGGCACTCGGAAAACTTCAGCAACCTCGCGCGTGAGTTTAGCCTGCGTGGGCAAACGGTATATGCGCTGAGTAAGGAAAAAGCATGAGTAAAATCAGGGTGTTGTCTGTCGATGATTCAGCGCTGATGCGTCAGATCATGACTGAAATTATCAATAGCCACAGCGACATGGAGATGGTGGCAACCGCGCCCGATCCGCTGGTAGCGCGGGATTTAATTAAAAAATATAACCCCGACGTGCTAACGCTGGATGTCGAGATGCCGCGCATGGATGGCATAGATTTCCTCGAAAAATTAATGCGGCTTCGGCCCATGCCGGTGGTGATGGTCTCCTCCCTGACCGGAAAAGGCTCGGAAATCACCCTGCGCGCGCTGGAGCTGGGGGCGGTGGATTTTGTCACCAAACCGCAGCTCGGCATTCGCGAAGGGATGCTGGCCTACAGCGAAATGATCGCCGAGAAGATCCGCACCGCGTCTAGGGCGAAGCTTGCCGCCCACACGCCGATGGCCGCGCCTGCGACCCTGAAGGCCGGTCCCTTACTCAGCTCGGAAAAACTGCTGGTGATTGGCGCGTCAACCGGAGGAACAGAGGCAATTCGTCATGTACTCCAGCCATTGCCGCTTTCAAGTCCGGGTATTCTGATCACTCAGCATATGCCGCCAGGCTTTACCCGTTCGTTCGCCGAGCGCCTGAACAAGCTGTGTCAGATCAGCGTGAAAGAAGCGGAAGACGGCGAGCGCGTGCTCCCGGGACATGCCTATATCGCCCCGGGCGACAAGCATATGGAGCTGGCGCGCAGCGGCGCTAACTATCAAATCAAAATTCATGACGGACCGCCGGTCAACCGGCACCGTCCGTCGGTGGATGTGCTGTTTCATTCGGTGGCGAAACATGCGGGGCGCAACGCCGTTGGGGTGATCCTGACGGGGATGGGCAACGACGGTGCCGCCGGAATGCTTGCAATGCACCAGGCTGGCTCCTGGACGATTGCGCAGAATGAAGCAAGTTGTGTGGTGTTCGGCATGCCGCGCGAGGCCATCAATATGGGTGGCGTGAGCGAAGTGGTCGATCTTAGCCAGGTAAGCCAGCAGATGCTGGCGAAAATCAGTGCCGGACAGGCAATACGTATTTGACTCAGGAGTATTATTTTATGGCGGATAAAGAGCTTAAGTTTTTGGTTGTGGATGACTTTTCCACCATGCGTCGCATCGTGCGCAACCTGCTGAAAGAGCTGGGCTTCAACAACGTTGAAGAAGCAGAAGACGGCGTTGATGCGCTGAACAAACTGCAGGCTGGCGGGTTTGGTTTTGTTATCTCCGACTGGAACATGCCTAACATGGACGGTCTGGAACTGCTGAAAACCATTCGTGCCGATGCGGGAATGGCGTCTATGCCGGTTCTGATGGTCACTGCAGAAGCGAAAAAAGAGAACATCATTGCCGCTGCACAGGCGGGCGCAAGCGGCTATGTGGTGAAGCCATTCACCGCGGCAACCCTGGAAGAGAAGCTCGGTAAGATCTTCGAGAAACTCGGCATGTGAGGTGATGGAAATGTTGCAACCTGCTATGAAACCCGTTGAAGAACACTCGCCGAGCGATATCATCGTCCGCATCGGCAGCCTGACGCGCATGCTGCGTGACAGCCTGCGCGAGCTGGGTCTGGATCAGGCGATTGCCGAAGCCGCGGAAGCCATTCCTGATGCCCGCGATCGTCTGGACTATGTTGTGCAGATGACCGCTCAGGCCGCGGAACGTGCGCTGAACAGCGTTGAAGCGTCACAGCCGCACCAGGATGCGATGGAAAAGGGGGCGAAAGCGCTGAGCAAACGCTGGGACGAGTGGTTTGAGAACCCTATCGAGCTGGCGGATGCCCGTGAGCTGGTGACGGATACCCGTCAGTACCTGGGTGATGTGCCGGGTCACACCAGCTTCACCAACGCCCAGCTGCTGGACATCATGATGGCGCAGGATTTCCAGGACCTGACCGGTCAGGTGATCAAGCGCATGATGGATGTTATCCAGGAGATTGAACGTCAGCTGCTGATGGTTCTGCTGGAGAACATTCCGGAGCCGGCAGCCCGTCCAAAACGCGAGAATGAAAGCCTGCTCAATGGTCCTCAGCTCGACGCCAGCAAAGCGGGCGTTGTGGCAAGCCAGGATCAGGTCGACGACCTGCTGGACAGCCTCGGCTTCTGATGGTCCGTTCCGCCTCAGGAGGTTAACGCCACCTGAGGCGGTTTGCGACAAAATCACCGAAAAGAGCCCGAATAAACGGGCTTTTCCCGCCATTGGATTTCCGCTGCGCTGGCATGATACCCGTGACGTAATGGGCTGAGCATGCACTGTGGCTGAAGAGAACGACGACAAAACGGAAGCCCCCACACCCCACCGACTAGAAAAGGCGCGTGAGGAAGGGCAGATCCCCCGATCCCGAGAATTGACCTCCCTGCTGATCCTTATCGTAGGGGTGTGCATTATCTGGTGGGGCGGGGAGTCGCTCGCCCGCAAACTGGCGGGAATGTTGTCCACCGGCTTACGCTTTGACCACAGCATGGTCAACGATCCGAATCTGATCCTCAGCCAGATAATTCAGCTTATTAAAGGGGCCATGGTTGCGCTGCTGCCCCTGATTACCGGGGTTGTGCTGGTCGCGCTGGTCTCTCCGGTGATGCTCGGCGGTCTGGTTTTTAGTGCCAAATCGCTGCAACCGAAATTTTCCAAACTGAACCCGCTGCCGGGCATTGCGAAAATGTTCTCTGCGCAGACCGGGGCTGAGCTGCTCAAAGCCGTTCTCAAATCGGTGCTGATGGGCAGTTCCGCAGGGTTTTACCTCTGGTACCACTGGCCAGAAATGATGCGTCTTATCAGCGAATCACCGCTCACCGCGATGAGCAACGCGCTGAATCTGGTCGGGCTCTGCGCGCTGCTGGTGGTGCTCAGCATTATCCCGATGGTGGGTTTTGACGTGATCTTCCAGCTTTATACCCACTTCAAAAAACTGCGCATGTCACGGCAGGATATTCGTGACGAATATAAGCAGATGGAAGGTGACCCGCACGTGAAAGGGCGCATCCGCCAGATGCAGCGTGCCGCCGCCCGTCGCCGCATGATGGAAGATGTGCCGAAGGCCGACGTCATTGTTACTAACCCGACGCACTATTCCGTTGCGCTGCGCTATGACGAAAACAAAATGAGCGCGCCGAAAGTGGTGGCGAAAGGGGCGGGGCTGATCGCTCTGCGTATCCGGGAAATTGGCACCGAACACCGCGTGCCGATCCTGGAAGCCCCTCCGCTGGCGCGTGCCCTGTACCGCCATGCGGATATTGGACAACAGATCCCGGGACAACTCTACGCCGCCGTGGCGGAAGTGCTGGCCTGGGTATGGCAGTTGAAGCGCTGGCGTCTGGCCGGCGGTCAACGGCCTGTGAAACCTGAGAACCTTCCGGTGCCTGCCGCGCTGGATTTTATGAACGAGAAGGACACTGATGGCTAATCTGGTGGCAATGTTGCGCCTGCCCGGCAACCTGAAATCGACCCAATGGCAGATCCTTGCCGGGCCGATTCTGATCCTGCTAATTCTGTCGATGATGGTACTGCCGCTCCCGGCGTTCATCCTCGACCTGCTTTTCACTTTCAATATCGCGCTGTCCATTATGGTGCTGCTGGTGGCGATGTTCACCCAGCGTACCCTGGAGTTCGCCGCGTTCCCGACCATTCTGCTGTTTACCACCCTGCTGCGACTGGCGCTGAACGTGGCGTCCACGCGTATCATCCTGATGGAAGGTCACACCGGGGCGGCAGCGGCGGGTAAAGTGGTGGAAGCGTTCGGCCACTTCCTGGTGGGCGGCAATTTCGCTATCGGTATCGTGGTGTTCGTTATCCTCGTTATCATCAACTTTATGGTTATCACCAAAGGTGCAGGGCGTATCGCGGAAGTGGGCGCGCGTTTTGTGCTGGACGGGATGCCGGGCAAGCAGATGGCGATCGACGCCGACCTGAATGCCGGTCTTATCGCCGAAGATGAAGCCAAAA
Organism: Enterobacter sp. PL_is511; assembly: GCF_055816065.1. Classification (NCBI taxonomy): domain Bacteria; kingdom Pseudomonadati; phylum Pseudomonadota; class Gammaproteobacteria; order Enterobacterales; family Enterobacteriaceae; genus Enterobacter; species Enterobacter sp. PL_is511. The sequence continues at coordinate 129,833 of NZ_JBVPGP010000017.1, forward strand.
AACGCCGTTCGGAAGTGACGCAGGAAGCGGACTTCTACGGCTCCATGGACGGTGCGAGTAAGTTTGTGCGCGGTGACGCCATCGCAGGCATTCTGATCATGGTGATTAACGTGGTCGGCGGCCTGCTGGTGGGGGTACTGCAGCACGGGATGGACATGGGCCACGCGGCGGAAAGCTATACGCTGCTGACCATTGGTGACGGTCTGGTTGCGCAGATCCCGGCGCTGGTGATTTCCACGGCGGCGGGTGTTATCGTGACCCGCGTGAGTACCGATCAGGACGTTGGCGAGCAGATGGTGGGCCAGCTGTTCAGTAACCCGCGCGTCATGCTGCTTGCCGCGGCGGTTCTCGGGTTGCTCGGTCTGGTGCCGGGGATGCCAAACCTCGTGTTCCTGCTGTTTACGGCAGGTCTGCTGGGGCTAGCCTGGTGGATGCGCGGCCGTGAAACCAAACCGGCTGCGGAACCTGTTCCGGTAAAAATGCCGGAGAATACCCAGGCCGTCGAAGCGACATGGAACGACGTTCAGCTGGAAGATTCCCTGGGAATGGAAGTGGGCTATCGCCTGATCCCGATGGTCGATTTCCAGCAGGACGGCGAGCTGCTTGGCCGTATCCGCAGTATCCGTAAAAAATTCGCGCAGGATATGGGCTTCTTGCCGCCGGTTGTACACATCCGCGACAATATGGACCTGCCGCCCGCGCGCTATCGCATTCTGATGAAAGGCGTTGAAATTGGCAGCGGTGATGCCTATCCGGGCCGCTGGCTGGCGATTAACCCCGGCACCGCCGCAGGCACGCTGCCGGGCGAGCAAACCATCGACCCGGCCTTTGGTCTGGCCGCTATCTGGATTGAAAGTGCCCTGAAAGAGCAGGCACAGATCCAGGGGTATACGGTTGTTGAAGCCAGTACCGTGGTGGCGACCCATCTTAATCACCTGATTGGGCAATTCTCGGCGGAGCTGTTTGGCCGTCAGGAAGCGCAGCAGCTGCTGGACCGCGTCACGCAGGAGATGCCGAAGCTGACGGAAGATCTGGTCCCGGGCGTGGTGACGCTGACCACGCTGCACAAGGTGCTGCAAAACCTGCTCGAAGAAAAGGTACCGATCCGCGATATGCGCACCATTCTGGAAACGCTGGCAGAGCATGCGCCAATCCAGAGCGATCCGCACGAGCTGACGGCGGTGGTGCGCGTGGCGCTGGGCCGCGCGATCACCCAGCAGTGGTTCCCGGGAACCGGAGAAGTGCAGGTTATTGGCCTCGATACGCCGCTTGAACGCCTGCTGCTTCAGGCCCTGCAGGGCGGGGGCGGTCTGGAGCCGGGCCTGGCGGACCGTCTGCTGGCGCAAACCCAGGAGGCGCTGGCGCGTCAGGAGATGCTGGGCGCGCCGCCGGTGCTGCTGGTGAACCATGCGCTGCGTCCGCTGCTGTCGCGCTTCCTGCGTCGCAGCCTGAACCAGCTGGTCGTACTCTCGAATCTGGAGCTGTCGGACAACCGTCATATCCGCATGACCGCGACGATTGGAGGAAAATAATGCGTAAATGGCTTTGGATTTTGCTCTTCCCGCTGGTGGCACAGGCTGGCGGGGAGGGGACCTGGCAGGCAAGCAGCATGGGGGTGACCCTCAGCAACCGGGGCGTCGCCATGTCCTCTAATCCGCTTTCGCCTTCTGAAGGCGTTTCCGGTCAGATGGGCCTTGTGGTCTGGAACTACCGGCTGATTGGCCCTACGCCAGCCGGACTGCGGGTACGTCTTTGTTCTCAGACGCGCTGCACGGAAATCGACGGCGAAAATGGTACGACGCAGGCGTTCAACGGCGTACCGGCCATTGAGCCTTTACGCTTCATATGGGAAGTGCCGGGCGGGGGACGTTTGATCCCGGCGCTGAAGGTGCAGAGTAATTCTGTCATCGTGAACTACCGTTGACGGTTGCGTGAGCAGGACTGCAAAAAATAAAACCCGGCGCTTGCCGGGTTTTTTGTATTACATACGTTCTACGGTTTCGATACCCAGGGTATCCAGACCCAGCTTCAGGGTCTTCGCCGTGAGCTGCGCCAGCTTCAGGCGGCTGTTGCGGACCGATTCGTTTTCCGCAGACAGAATAGGGCAGTGCTCGTAGAAGCCGGAGAACAGACCCGCCAGATCGTACAGGTAAGCACACATCACGTGCGGCGTGCCGTCACGCGCGACCACCGTCAGCGTCTCTTCGAACTGCAGCAGACGTGCCGCCAGCTGCGCTTCACGATCCTCCGTGATGGTCACGGCAGCATTTGCCAGCACGCTTTCGTCGATATTAGCTTTACGGAATACCGACAGCACGCGGGTATAGGCGTACTGCATGTATGGCGCCGTGTTGCCTTCAAACGCCAGCATGTTATCCCAGTCGAAGATATAGTCGGTGGTACGGTTCTTGGAAAGATCCGCGTATTTCACCGCACCGATACCCACGGCGTTGGCCAGTTTTTCCAGTTCGTCAGCAGGCATGTCCGGATTCTTCTCGGCCACCAGACGGCGGGCGCGTTCCAGCGCTTCATCCAGCAGGTCAGAAAGCTTCACGGTACCGCCCGCACGGGTTTTGAACGGCTTGCCGTCTTTACCCAACATCATGCCGAACATGTGGTGTTCCAGCGGAACGCAATCCGGCACGTAACCGGCTTTACGCACGATGGTCCACGCCTGCATCAGGTGCTGGTGCTGACGGGAGTCGATGTAGTACAGCACGCGGTCGGCATGCAGCGTTTCGTAACGGTATTTTGCGCAGGCGATGTCAGTAGTGGTGTAGAGATAGCCGCCATCCTTTTTCTGGATGATCACGCCCATCGGTTCACCTTCCTTGTTTTTATACTCATCAAGGAACACAACCGTTGCGCCTTCGCTCTCAACCGCCAGATTTTTCGCTTTCAGGTCCGCTACAATGCCGGGCAGCATTGGGTTATACAGGCTTTCACCCATCACGTCGTCACGGGTCAGGGTGACGTTCAGGCGGTTATAGGTAAGCTGGTTCTGAGACATGGTGATGTCAACCAGCTTGCGCCACATCTCGAGGAAGTATTGATCGCCACCCTGCAGTTTTACCACGTAGCTGCGCGCGCGCTCGGCAAAGGCTTCGTCTTCGTCGTAGTGTTTTTTGGCTTCGCGATAGAACCCTTCCAGGTCCGCCAGCGCCATTTCACCCGCGTTTTCCTGCTGCTGTTTTTCCAGGTAAGCAATCAGCATGCCGAACTGGGTACCCCAGTCGCCCACGTGGTTCGCGCGGATCACCTTGTGACCGAGGAACTCGAGCGTGCGTACTGCGGCATCACCGATGATGGTGGAGCGCAGGTGGCCAACGTGCATCTCTTTCGCCACGTTCGGCGCAGAATAGTCGATCACGACGGTCTGCGCTTCCGGCTGGGACACACCCAGACGATCGGATTTCAGCGCCGCATCAACGTGGCGGGCCAGGAACGCAGGTTCCAGGAAGATATTGATAAAGCCCGGGCCGGCAATTTCGGTTTTGCTGGCAATGCCGGTGAGATCCAGTTGCGTCAGTACCTGCTCAGCGAGTTGTCGCGGCGGCATGCCCAGTTTTTTAGCCACTGCCATCACGCCATTAGCCTGATAGTCGCCAAACTGTACTTTTGCTGACTGACGAACCTGCGGTTCGCAATCCGCAGGTGCACCTGCGGCAATCAGTGCCTGACTGACTTTTTCGGAGAGAAGAGCCTGAATATTCACCTGGATACCTTACGTTTTTGATGCGGGCTTACAACCGCCCGCGCCAGTTAAAGAATTTAGGGCGGGAGTATACTGCAAATGCCTTCTGCCGTCAGCATCGCGGGGCCTGGAGATTGCTCAGAATCCAGGCAGTGAAGGTGTGCATAAACATGCAGTCATAAAAAGCCGGATTCTGCGGTTGGTCAAAACAGGGCAACAGAGTAAATTAGCGGCTTTGCGACACGAAAAGAGAGTGAATTATGGCGAACTGGCAATCCATTGACGAACTGCATGATATTTCCGCAGATTTACCGCGTTTCACCCAGGCGTTCACAGAACTTGCCACCCGTCTGGGTCTGGATATCGCACCGCTTGAGGCCGATCACATCTCTTTGCGCTGTCATCAGAATGCCACCGCAGAGCGCTGGCGTCGCGGTTTCGAACAGTGCGGCGTGTTGCTCTCCGAGAACATCATCAATGGTCGCCCCATTTGCCTGTTTAAACTGCATGAACCGGTGAACGTGGCGCACTGGCAATTCACCGTGATTGAACTGCCGTGGCCGGGTGAGAAGCGCTATCCGCACGAAGGCTGGGAGCATATCGAAATTGTCCTGCCGGGTGAGCCGGAGACGTTGAACGCGCGCGCGCTGGCCCTGCTTTCTGACGACGGATTAAGCAAGCCGGGGATTTTTGTGAAGACCAGTTCTCCCAAAGGCGAGCGCGAGCGGTTACCTAACCCGACGCTGGCCGTCACGGACGGACAGGTCACGGTGAAGTTTCATCCGTGGACCATTGAGCAGATCGTTGCCAGCGAAGCGTAAGAGATGTGAGTTCACGCCGCGACTGAAAACGGACGGCGTGGCATGATGGTTTGTTTAGTGGGATTTCAGGAGGATTAAATGGCGCTGCTGGAGATTTGTTGTTACAGCGTGGAGTGTGCTGTGACCGCACAAAAACACGGGGCTGACCGCATTGAACTGTGCGCGGCACCCAAAGAGGGCGGGCTGACGCCGTCCTTCGGCGTGTTGAAGTCTGCCCGTCAGGCACTCACCATTCCCGTTCACCCGATTATTCGCCCGCGCGGCGGTGATTTTTGTTACACGGCGGGCGAGTTCAGTGCCATGCTTGAAGACATCGCCCTCGTGCGCGACCTGGGGTTCCCCGGGCTGGTCACCGGTCTGCTGGATGAAGACGGCAATATCGATCTCCCGCGCATGCGTCAGGTGATGAGCGCCGCACAGGGGCTGGCCGTCACTTTTCATCGTGCATTTGATATGTGTAAAGATCCGCTTCAGGCCTTTGAAACGCTTGGAGAACTTGGCGTGGCGCGCATTCTGACATCGGGTCAACAGGCGTCAGCTGAAAAAGGACTGCAATTAATTACGGAACTAAAAGCACATTCCGGTGTTCCAATAATAATGGCGGGTGCGGGAGTCCGCGCCAGCAATCTGGAACGGTTTTTAAACGCTGGGGTAGAAGAGCTGCACAGCTCCGCGGGTAAATGGATACCTTCGCCTATGCGTTATCGCAATACAGGGTTGTCAATGTCGACGGATGCTGAAGCAGATGAGTATTCACGCTACGGCGTAGAGGGAGAGTCGGTTGCGGAAATGAAGTCGCTGATTGAGCGCCATCACGTGTAGCAACGTACCGATTTTTACCGCGCATCATGTCGCCCAATATGATGCTTGCTTGTACCAGGCCCCTGCAAATTACACAGGGGCCTTTTTTTCTCCTTCATATTTCAAGCCGCAGCCGCGTTGGCCGCCTCGCTCACCCCGGTCACTTACTGATGTAAGCTCCCGGGGATTCGCTGCGTTGCCGCCTTGCTGCAACTTGAACTATTTTGGAGAAAACGTGCGACGCGTAGGCCGGGTAAGGCGCAGCCGCCACCCGGCTAACAGGCTACGGCTTGGTCGCAATCAACACCGCACGCATCGGCGCCGGATAGCCTTCGATGGTTTTGCTGTGATCGGTCGGGTCGAGGAACTGCTCCAGCGATTCAGTGATCATCCAGTCGGTGCGGCGCTGCTCTTCGAGAGAGGTCACGCTGACATCGGCAATCCGCACATCCACAAACCCGCACTTCTCCAGCCAGTTCTTCAGCGCCAGCGCGGAAGGGATGAAGTAAACGTTGCGCATCTGCGCGTAGCGATCGCCCGGCACCAGAACGGCATGTTCATCCCCTTCGATGACCAGCGTTTCCAGCACCAGCTCGCCGCCGCTGACCAGCTGATCCTTCAGTTGCCACAGGTGTTCAAGCGGAGAACGACGGTGATACAGCACGCCCATGGAGAAGACGGTATCAAACGCTTTCAGGGCTGGCAGCTGTTCAATGCCCAGCGGCAGCAGGTGCGCGCGCTGGTCGTTACCCAGCAGCTTACGTACCGCTTCAAACTGGCACAGGAACAGCTGCATCGGGTCAATACCGACCGCCAGGTGCGCGCCCGCGCCAATCATGCGCCACATGTGGTAACCGCTGCCGCAGCCCACGTCCAGAATGGTACGTCCGGTCAGGTCGGAAAGGTGCGGCAGAACGCGATCCCATTTCCAGTCCGAGCGCCATTCGGTATTGATGTTCACCCCGTACAGCGAGAACGGGCCTTTGCGCCACGGCATCAGATTGCGCATCAGCGTTTCGATGCGGTTGATCTGCCCGGCCGAAAGCGGTTCTTTGCTTTCGGCGGTTACGCTGTGCAGAAGATCCAGACGATGCGGGGTCAGCTCGGGCAGAAACTCCACCGCGTTTGACCACTGCTTTAACAGGCCGTGCTGCTGATCGCGCTGCCAGGCGGCAATCTGCGCGGGCAAGGTTTCCAGCCAGTGGGAGAGCTGGTTTTTGGCAATCAGCTGATAGAAGTTACTGAATTCGATCATGCCGGTTTCCCCGCTTTCAGCGCCACCAGAGAGCCAAAGTTAAAGCACTGGAACCACAGTTCGCTGTGCTCAAACCCGGCTTTGCTCAGACGCGCTTTGTGGGTTTCTACGGAATCCGTCAGCATCACGTTTTCGAGCATGCTGCGCTTCTGGCTGATCTCCAGCTCGCTGTAGCCGTTCGCCCGTTTGAAATCGTGGTGCATGTTGAACAGCAGCTCGCCAACTTCGGCATCTTCGAAGCTGAATTTCTCCGAGAGCACCAGCGCGCCGCCAGGATTCAGCCCCTGATAAATTTTGTCCAGCAGCAGCTGGCGGTCTTCCGGCACCAGGAACTGAAGGGTGAAATTCAGCACCACCATCGAGGCGTTATTGATTTCAATCTCGCGGATATCACCTTCCACCACGTCCACCGGAACAGGGGCTTTGTACGCGTCAATATGGCGACGGCAGCGCTCAACCATGGCCGGGGAGTTATCGACGGCAATGATTCGGCAGCCTTCCTGGTGAATATTACGACGAACCGACAGCGTTGCCGCGCCGAGCGAGCAGCCCAGGTCATAGACCTGCGTGCCGGGTTGAATGAAGCGCTCAGCCAGCATGCCGATCATAGAGATAATATTGGAATAACCGGGAACAGAGCGCTGGATCATATCCGGGAAGACTTCAGCTACCCGTTCATCGAAGGTCCAGTCGCCCAGGCTGGCGATAGGCGCGGAAAAAAGCGTGTCGCGATCTGACATAACGTAAAAATCCGGGAAAAATAAAGTGGCGTATTGTGCGCTAATGGAGGGAGAAAACCAACTCCCACGGCATATACCACAGGTTAGCCAGCACCATCAGCAAAAGCGAACACCAGGTCGCACTCATGCCGGAACGACGCCAGCGGATTAAGCGGTGGTGAAAGCCGTAATAATGCATCAGGCGGCCAGCAATAAGAAGCAGGCCACAGATATGCACCATCCAGGTTTCTGCGCCATTCATCTCCATAAAAAGCAGCAGGATTAAGGCTACGGGGATGTATTCGACCGCGTTGCCATGAATGCGAATAGCGCTTTGTAGCTCTGAAAATCCGCCGTCACCGTAAGAGACACGGTACAGCGTTCTGAGGCGCACAACATCAAATGAAAACTTAATCAGCAGTAATGCACCTAACACCGCATACAGCGCGCTGACCATACAAACTCCCTGTTTTTGGCAGATGGCACTTCACTATGATAGGGGGTGATATCAGAAAAGAGAAGATTGTTGTGGGATGGAAGGGGCGCTGCCCACGGACGGCACCGCAGTCTGCAAGGCCTGCCACAGAGCATCGACCAGTTCGGGGGCCTGGGCAATATCCGGCGTGTGCAAAAAGAGATACGGCGTGGTGGTGTGTTCCCATGAGGCCAGTTTTTCCAGCCAGACGGCGAACAGCGCCTGGTTTTGCTGCATGTTATCGCTGCCGATAAACCTGACCATCGGGTTCTGCGCAGTCACGATGGCGTGGACCGGCACTTTCGGTTTTTTTCGCTGCGCCTCAATGATGGCCTCACTGTGCGGTATTGCGCTGTGCACCGGACGGCTGTCGAGGATCACCCGGTTGACGGAACGCTCAAGAAGGCCGCGGTTGAGCGCTTTTTCTGCTTCGCCCTTCGCAAAGAAGTCCTGGTGTCGGACCTCCACCCCATAGGTAAACTCCCGGGGCAGGGCGTCCAGAAACGTCCACAGTGCGGGCAGGTCGCGCGGGCCAAAGACTGCGGGAAGCTGCAGCCAGTACTGGCCGATGCGGTTTGCCAGAGGCGCCATCCGGGCAAAGAATTCGTCGGTCAACTCACCGCAGTTTCGCAGTGCGGCCTGGTGAGAAATGGTCGCCGGAAACTTAAAACAGAAACGGAAATCGTCGGTTGTTTGCTCCCGCCAGCGTGCGACAATCTCAGCTTTGGGGAGCGCATACAGGGTGGTGTTGCCCTCGACACAGTTGAAGTGTCGGGCATACTCTTCAAGGCTGGTGATGCCAAGGCGCACCCATTTCGGGTGCGACCACTGGGGCAGGCCCACATACATCATAGTGCGCGAAGGATCTCATCCGTGCTGCGCACGCGACCGATGCGCGGGAAGATGTGCGTCATGCTGCCCTGATGCTGTTCCGCGGAGGCCGCGCTGCAGGCATCTTCGGCGATCACCAGATTAAAGCCCAGTTCCCAGGCGTTGCGGGCGGTTGACTCCACGCCGATATTGGTGGAAATGCCGCACAGGATGAGGGTGTCAATGCCGCGACGGCGGAGCTGCAGCTCGAGATCGGTACCGTAGAAGGCACCCCACTGGCGTTTGGTCACTTCAATATCGCTGTCGCGTTTGCCGAGTGAGACCGGGTACGTCCACCAGTTTTCCGGCAGGGCTCGCGCGGGTGCCTGCGCATCAACGGGCTGTTTTAACGCTTCGGCGTAATCCGCGGACCAGCCGACGCGCACCATGACCACCTGCGCACCGCTGGCACGGCATTTCTCCGCCAGGCGAGCGGCGCGGCTGACCACATCGTCTGCGGTATGCGGGCCACCGGCAAAGGGCAAAATGCCTTCCTGTAAATCAATCACTACAAGCGCGGTTTTTTTGGCATCAAGGGTTAACATTGTTACTCCCGTTAAATTAATCACTTCTGGACACCATACGACGTGATGGCCTGTTATTGGTCGCATAATTTTGTTAATTTTTGTGAGAATGCGCAATTAGAGTGCAGCAAACGACCGCCTGGCCGTGGTTCGCTCTTATCGTCCGGCGGAATTTCCAGTATAATAGCCGCCTTTTTTCATCCAGTTGTGACATACAGAAAGCTGCGACATAGTAGCCTGCATACCAGGCGACATTTAGCCTGCGGCTAATTAAGGGATATCTCATGCGTACAGAATATTGCGGGCAGCTGCGTCAGTCCCACGTCGGACAGCAGGTCACCCTGTGTGGTTGGGTCAATCGTCGTCGTGATCTTGGTAGCCTTATCTTCATCGATATGCGCGACCGCGAAGGTATCGTTCAGGTGTTCTTCGACCCGGATCGCGCAGATGCGTTGAAGCTGGCCTCTGAGCTGCGTAATGAGTTCTGCATTCAGGTTACTGGCACCGTGCGTGCGCGTGACGAGAAAAACGTCAACGCCGACATGGCGACGGGTGCCATTGAAGTGCTGGCGTCCGATCTGACGATCATCAACCGTGCTGAAGCGCTGCCGCTGGACTCCAACCACGTCAACACTGAAGAAGCGCGTCTGAAATACCGCTACCTGGATCTGCGTCGCCCGGAAATGGCTCAGCGCCTGAAAACCCGTGCGAAAATCACCAGCCTGGTGCGTCGCTTTATGGATGATCACGGTTTCCTCGATATCGAAACCCCGATGCTGACCAAAGCCACGCCGGAAGGCGCGCGCGACTACCTGGTCCCATCCCGCGTTCATAAAGGTAAATTCTACGCGCTGCCGCAGTCTCCGCAGCTGTTCAAACAGCTGCTGATGATGTCCGGCTTCGATCGTTACTATCAGATCGTTAAATGCTTCCGCGACGAAGACCTGCGCGCTGACCGCCAGCCAGAATTTACCCAGATCGACGTGGAAACCTCCTTCATGACCGCCGAGCAGGTGCGTGAAGTGATGGAAGCCCTGGTGCGTAGCCTGTGGAACGACGTAAAAGGTGTTGAGCTGGGCGATTTCCCAATTATGACCTTCGCTGAAGCCGAGCGTCGCTACGGCTCCGACAAACCTGACCTGCGTAACCCGATGGAGCTGGTGGACGTTGCAGACCTGGTGAAAGGCGTTGAGTTTGCCGTCTTCGCTGGCCCGGCTAACGATCCTAAAGGCCGCGTGGCGGCCCTGCGCGTGCCGGGTGGTGCAGCTCTGAGCCGCAAGCAGATCGACGACTACGGCAACTTCATCAAGATCTACGGCGCGAAAGGTCTGGCCTATATTAAAGTGACCGAGCGTGCGAAAGGTCTGGAAGGTATCACCAGCCCGGTAGCGAAGTTCCTGAACGCGGACATCGTGGAAGCGATCCTTGAGCGCACCGGCGCGCAGGACGGCGACATGATCTTCTTCGGCGCAGACAATAAGAAAGTCGTGGCGGATGCGATGGGCGCGCTGCGTCTGAAGCTCGGCAAAGACCTGAGCCTGACCGACGAAAACAAATGGGCGCCGCTGTGGGTTATCGACTTCCCAATGTTTGAAGACGACGGTGAAGGCGGCCTGACGGCGATGCACCACCCGTTCACCTCGCCAAAAGACATGACGGCAGCAGAGCTGAAAGCGGCGCCGGAAGACGCGGTCGCGAACGCTTATGACATGGTTATCAATGGCTACGAAGTGGGCGGTGGTTCCGTGCGTATTCACAGCGGTGAAATGCAGCAGACCGTGTTCGGCATCCTGGGCATCAACGAGCAGGAGCAGCGCGAGAAGTTTGGCTTCCTGCTGGACGCGCTGAAATACGGTACGCCTCCGCACGCGGGTCTGGCCTTCGGTCTTGACCGACTGACCATGCTGCTGACCGGCACCGATAACATTCGTGATGTTATTGCCTTCCCGAAAACCACTGCCGCAGCGTGTCTGATGACCGAAGCGCCAAGCTTTGCTAACCCAGCCTCTCTGGCTGAGCTGGGCATTGAAGTGGTGAAGAAGGAAGAGAAAAACTGATATGGAATATAAGCTTCCCGTTTCGGTTCTGGTGGTCATTTATGCAGAAGACACGAAGCGGGTGCTGATGTTGCAGCGGCGCGATGACCCTGATTTCTGGCAGTCGGTAACCGGCAGTCTGGAAGAGGGAGAAACCGCGCCGCAGGCCGCCGTGCGTGAAGTAAAGGAAGAGGTCGCCATTGACGTTGCCCGCGAGCAACTGACCCTGAAGGACTGTCAGCGCACGGTGGAGTTTGAAATTTTTAGCCATTTACGTCATCGCTACGCGCCGGGTACCAGGCGCAACACGGAGTCGTGGTTCTGTCTCGCGCTCCCCCATGAACGGGAGATCGTGTTTACCGAACACCTGACCTACCGCTGGGTGAATGCGGCGGAGGCCGCCGCACTGACCAAGTCGTGGAGCAACCGGCAGGCGATTGAAGAATTTGTAATTAACGCTGCCTGAAAAGGCGCGCTCTTTGAGGATATTTTTATGGCAGGTCATAGTAAGTGGGCCAACACCAAACACCGCAAAGCGGCACAGGATGCAAAGCGCGGTAAGATCTTTACCAAAATCATTCGCGAGCTGGTGACGGCAGCGCGTCTGGGCGGCGGTGACCCGGCTTCTAACCCGCGTCTGCGCGCGGCGGTTGATAAAGCGCTGTCCAACAACATGACGCGTGACACCCTGAACCGTGCTATCGCACGTGGTGTGGGCGGCGATGAAGACGCGAACATGGAAACCATCATCTATGAAGGTTACGGCCCTGGCGGTACGGCGGTGATGGTTGAGTGCCTGTCCGACAACCGTAACCGTACCGTTGCGGAAGTGCGCCACGCGTTCACCAAAACCGGTGGCAACCTGGGCACTGACGGTTCCGTTGCTTACCTGTTCAGCAAAAAAGGCGTCATCTCCTTCGAGAAAGGCGATGAAGATGCGATCATGGAAGCGGCGCTCGAAGCCGGTGCAGAAGACGTGGTGACCTTCGATGACGGTGCTATCGACGTTTACACCGCATGGGAAGAGATGGGTGCCGTGCGCGACGCGCTGGAAGCGGCTGGCCTGAAAGCGGACAACGCTGAAGTGTCCATGATCCCGTCCACCAAAGCGGACATGGATGCGGAAACCGCACCAAAACTGCTGCGTCTGATCGACATGCTCGAAGACTGCGACGACGTGCAGGAAGTGTACCACAACGGTGAAATCTCTGATGAGGTTGCAGCGACTCTCTAATGAGAGCGTGTAAATCCGTTACAGGAGACGCGTGATGTCGATTATTCTCGGGATTGACCCAGGCTCACGCGTCACCGGTTATGGCGTTATCCGTCAGGTGGGACGCCAGTTAACCTACCTCGGCAGCGGCTGTATTCGCACCAAAGTGGACGATCTGCCGTCGCGCCTGAAGCTCATTTATGCGGGCGTTTCGGAGATCATCACCCAGTTTCAGCCGGACTATTTCGCTATCGAGCAGGTCTTTATGGCGAAAAACGCCGATTCGGCGCTAAAGCTCGGTCAGGCGCGCGGAGTGGCCATTGTGGCTGCGGTCAACCAGGATTTGCCGGTATTTGAATACGCGGCACGTCAGGTCAAGCAGACAGTGGTGGGCATTGGTAGCGCGGAGAAAAGTCAGGTGCAGCACATGGTGCGTACCCTGCTGAAGCTGCCAGCGAACCCACAGGCCGACGCCGCGGATGCGCTGGCGATTGCGATTACCCACTGTCACGTCAGCCAGAACGCGATGCAGATGAGCGAGTCGCGGCTTAATCTGGCGCGAGGCAGGTTACGATAATGAGAAATCAGGCTGGATAAACATCCAGCCTTTTTTTATTATGTCGGCAGTTAATTTCTCCCAGAACGCAGGAGCGTCACGTGATAGGCAGACTCAGAGGCATCATCATTGAAAAACAACCCCCGTTAGTGCTGCTGGAAGTGGGTGGCGTGGGCTATGAAGTCCATATGCCGATGACCTGCTTCTATGAGCTGCCGGACGCGGGCAAAGAGGCGATTGTCTTTACTCAGTTTGTGGTGCGTGAAGATGCCCAGCTGCTGTACGGCTTCAATAACAAGCAGGAGCGGACCCTGTTCCGCGAGCTGATTAAAACTAACGGCGTTGGCCCGAAGCTGGCGCTGGCGATTTTATCCGGCATGTCAGCGCCACAGTTTGTGAATGCCGTTGAGCGCGAAGATCCTGCTGCGCTGATTAAGCTTCCGGGCATCGGCAAGAAAACGGCAGAGCGCCTGATTGTCGAGATGAAAGACCGCTTTAAAGGTCTGCATGGCGATCTGTTCACGCCGGCTGCCGATTTGGTACTGACCTCGCCAGGCGGCCCTGCCACGGATGATGATGCCGAGCAGGAAGCGGTTGCCGCGCTGGTGGCGCTGGGCTATAAACCTCAGGAGGCCAGCCGTATGGTGAGCAAAATTGCCAAACCGGACGCCAGCAGTGAAACCCTGATTCGCGAAGCGCTGCGCGCTGCATTGTGAGGTAAAGGATGATTGAAGCAGACCGCCTGGTATCGGCAGGCACTATTCAGGCAGATGACGTGGTGGATCGCGCGATCCGCCCAAAACTGCTTGATGAGTATATCGGCCAGCCGCAGGTTCGTTCCCAGATGGAGATTTTCATCCAGGCGGCAAAGCTGCGCGGCGATGCGCTCGATCACCTGCTGATTTTTGGCCCCCCGGGTTTGGGGAAAACCACGCTGGCGAATATCGTCGCCAATGAAATGGGCGTCAACCTGCGCACCACCTCCGGCCCGGTGCTGGAGAAGGCGGGCGATCTCGCTGCGATGCTGACCAACCTCGAACCGCATGACGTGCTGTTTATCGATGAGATCCACCGCCTGTCGCCGGTGGTGGAGGAAGTGCTCTATCCGGCGATGGAAGATTACCAGCTGGATATCATGATTGGCGAAGGCCCGGCCGCGCGCTCCATCAAAATCGATCTGCCGCCGTTTACCCTGATTGGTGCAACGACGCGGGCCGGGTCGTTGACCTCTCCGCTGCGCGACCGTTTCGGTATCGTGCAGCGTCTTGAGTTTTACCAGGTGGCGGACCTCCAGCATATCGTTGGCCGTAGCGCCCGCTATATGGGGCTGGAAATGAGCGAAGAGGGCGCGTTTGAAGTGGCGAAGCGTTCCCGCGGTACGCCGCGTATCGCTAACCGCCTGCTGCGCCGCGTACGTGACTTTGCCGAAGTGAAGCACGATGGCTCGATTTCCGCCGAGATCGCCGCGCAGGCGCTGGATATGCTGAACGTCGATGCCGAAGGCTTTGACTATATGGACCGTAAACTGCTGCTGGCGGTGCTGGATAAGTTCTTTGGCGGCCCGGTTGGGCTGGATAACCTGGCGGCGGCAATCGGGGAAGAGCGCGAAACCATCGAGGACGTGCTTGAACCGTATCTGATCCAGCAGGGCTTCCTGCAGCGCACCCCGCGTGGACGTATGGCAACGGTGCGGGCGTGGAATCATTTTGGCATTACGCCACCGGCAATGCCGTAATGCATTGTTCCCTCTCCCTGTGGGAGAGGGCCAGGGTGAGGGCATCAGCGCCCTCGATGTTAATTTGCGGTCTTCTTCATCATACTGAAAATAAACAACACCGCAGCACTTAACACCACAGACGGCCCCGCAGGCGTGTCATAGAACGCCGAGAAGGTGAGTCCACCCGTTACCGCAATCATTCCGACAATCACGGCCACACCGGCCATCTGCTCCGGCGTACGGGCAAAACGACGTGCCGTAGCCGCAGGGATGATCAGCAGTGATGTAATAATCAGCGCGCCGACAAACTTCATCGCCACCCCAATGGTTAACGCCGTTACCAGCATCAGCAGCAGCTTAACGCGCTGCAGCTTCACGCCGTCGACAAACGCCAGGTCCGGGCTGACGGTCATGGCCAGCAGGTTACGCCACTGCCAGAGCAGAATAGCGAGCACCACCACAACGCCAATCGCGATTGCGATGAGATCGTCTGGCGTGACGGCCAGCAGGTCACCGAACAGGTAAGCCATCAGATCCACGCGGATATTCGACATCAGGCTGACCACCACCAGGCCCAGAGACAGGGCACTATGCGCCATGATGCCAAGCAGCGTATCAATTGCGAGGTGAGGGCGCTTCTCCAGCCAGACCAGACCGGCGGCCAGCAACAGCGTGACCACAATCACCGCGTAAAACGGGTTGACGTTGAGCAGCAGGCCAAAAGCCACACCCAGCAGGGACGCGTGCGCCAGGGTATCGCCAAAATAGGACATTCTGCGCCAGACGACAAACGAGCCGAGCGGACCCGCGGCGCAGGCAAGCATAATCCCGGCCAGCCAGCCGGGCAGTAACAGTTCAATCATGAGTGTCCATTTCCCCGACGCAGTACGATTCGTCCCTGTAAATCATGGCGATGATTATGATGATGGCGATAGATGCCCAGCTGTTCAGCCCCGCGAGGGCCGAACATGGAGATAAACTCCGGGTGCATGGAGACCACTTCTGGCGTGCCGGAGCAGCAGATATGGTGGTTGAGACACAGCACTTCGTCGGTTTTTGCCATCACCAGATGGAGATCGTGAGACACCATCAGCACTGCGCAATCAAGCTCTCGACGTAGCTGGTCGATCAAATCATAAAGCGCAACCTGACCATTCACATCCACACCCTGAGTCGGCTCATCCAGCACCAGCAGCTGCGGGCTGCTGAGCAGCGCACGGGCAAGTAAGACTCGCTGAGTTTCACCGCCGGACAGTTTTTGCAGCGGCGCATCGACAAGATGGCCCGCCTGCACGCGTTTCAGTGCCGGGAGAATATCGGCTTTACGCGTGCCGGGGCGCAGACGCAGGAAGCGGCTGACCGTCAGCGGCAGCGTGGCGTCGAGATGAAGTTTTTGCGGCACATAGCCGATACGCAATTTTTCCTCGCGCTTGATCACGCCTTCATCGGGGGCGACCAGACCCAGCACCACGCGCACCAGGGTGGATTTGCCTGCGCCATTGGGGCCGAGCAGCGTCAGAATTTTGCCGGGCTTCAGATCGAGCGACACGTCAGAGAGGACGCGGCGCTGGCCAAATGAGACCGAAATATTTTCAAGGGAAACCAATGTCGTCATGTCATTTTAAGCTTGAAGAAGTCAACGAATGTTATAATATCACATTCCACGCATTCACTACGATGATTAGTCGCATTATGTTACATAAAAATACGCTTCTTTTCGCAGCATTATCCGCTGCCCTTTGGGGTACAACCGCACAAGATGTTAACGCTGCGGTTGTCGCTTCGCTTAAACCACTCGGATTCATCGCGTCGGCCATTGCAGACGGGGTCACGGAAACCCAGGTTCTGCTCCCTGATGGTGCATCCGAGCATGACTATTCCCTGCGCCCGTCAGATGTAAAACGCTTACAAAACGCGGACTTAGTCGTCTGGATTGGCCCG
The DNA here is from genome assembly GCF_055816065.1 of Enterobacter sp. PL_is511. Taxonomy (NCBI): domain Bacteria; kingdom Pseudomonadati; phylum Pseudomonadota; class Gammaproteobacteria; order Enterobacterales; family Enterobacteriaceae; genus Enterobacter; species Enterobacter sp. PL_is511. The sequence continues at coordinate 146,455 of NZ_JBVPGP010000017.1, forward strand.
GAAATGGAAGCGTTCATGCAGAAGTCAGCAAAACAGGTTGCCGGCGAAAAGCAGGTCGCGATTGCAGACCTCCCCGGCGTGAAACCGCTGCTCATGAAAGGGGCGGATGACGACGGTGACGAACATGACCATCACGCTGCAGAGGGTGAAAAAGGTGATGGAGATCACCATCACGGCGAGTACAACATGCATCTTTGGTTATCCCCAGAGATAGCGCGGCTTTCAGCGGTTGCAATCCATGACAAATTAGTGGAACTTATGCCGCAAAGTCGAGCCAAACTAGACGCCAACCTGAAGGATTTTGAGGCACAATTAGCCGCAACCGATAAGCAGGTAGGTAATGAGCTCGCACCGTTGAAAGGTAAAGGGTATTTCGTTTTTCATGACGCCTATGGCTATTACGAAAAACACTACGGTTTGACCCCGCTGGGTCATTTTACCGTCAACCCTGAAATTCAGCCTGGTGCGCAGCGTTTACATGAAATCAGAACACAGCTGGTTGAGCAAAAAGCGACATGCGTTTTTGCTGAGCCACAGTTCAGGCCAGCGGTCGTAGAAGCCGTGGCCAGGGGAACATCCGTGCGCATGGGAACCCTTGACCCGCTAGGTACGAATATCCAGTTGAGCAAAGCGAGCTATTCGCAGTTCCTCAGCCAACTGGCGAACCAGTATGCGAGCTGCCTGAAAGGAGATTAACGAGGAAGTGAATACGTGCAACAGATAGCCCGCTCTGTCGCCCTGGCATTTAACAATCTGCCTCGACCCCACCGCGTTATGCTGGGGTCGCTTACAGTACTCACCTTAGCGGTCGCCGTCTGGCGGCCCTATGTTTACCACCCGAGTTCTGCCCCTATCATCAAAACCATTGAGCTTGAAAAGAGCGAAATCCGTTCTTTGCTGCCTGAAGCCAGTGAGCCTATCGACCAGGCAGCTCAGGAAGATGAAGCCATCCCGCAGGATGAGCTGGACGATAAAACCGAGAACGAAGCCGGTATTCACGAATATGTTGTGTCTACCGGGGACACGCTGAGCAGCGTGCTGAACCAGTACGGCATCGACATGGGCAATATCAGCCAGCTGGCGGCTGCGGATAAAGATCTTCGTAACCTGAAAATCGGACAACAGCTCTCCTGGACACTAACGGCGGATGGCGATCTCCAGCGTCTGACCTGGGAAATGTCCCGCCGCGAAACCCGCACCTACGATCGCACTGCAAACGGTTTCAAGATGACCAGCGAAATGCAGAAGGGCGACTGGGTTAACAGCGTTCTGAAAGGCACCGTGGGCGCGAGCTTTGTCTCCAGCGCGCGAGATGCGGGCTTGACCAGCGCTGAAATCAGTTCGGTGATCAAAGCCATGCAGTGGCAGATGGATTTCCGTAAGCTGAAGAAGGGCGATGAGTTCTCCGTTCTGATGTCCCGCGAAATGCTGGACGGCAAGCGCGAGCAAAGCCAGCTGCTGGGCGTACGTCTGCGCTCTGAGGGCAAAGATTACTACGCGATTCGTGCCGAAGACGGTAAGTTCTATGACCGCAGCGGTACGGGTCTTGCGAAAGGCTTCCTGCGTTTCCCGACGGCAAAACAGTTCCGCGTCTCCTCGAACTTTAACCCGCGTCGTCTGAACCCGGTAACCGGGCGCGTCGCGCCGCACCGTGGCGTTGACTTTGCCATGCCGCAGGGCACGCCGGTACTGGCGGTAGGGGATGGCGAAGTGGTGGTGGCCAAGCGTAGCGGTGCCGCCGGATATTATGTCGCGGTACGTCATGGTCGTACTTATACGACCCGCTATATGCACCTGCGTAAGCTGCTGGTCAAACCGGGCCAGAAGGTGAAGCGCGGGGACCGTATCGCGATCTCCGGAAATACCGGACGCTCTACCGGCCCGCACCTGCACTATGAAGTGTGGATCAACCAACAAGCAGTGAACCCGCTGACCGCGAAACTGCCGCGCACTGAAGGCCTGACAGGTAAAGATCGTACTGATTATCTGGCGCAGGTGAAAGAGGTGATGCCGCAGCTGAGCTTAAACTAAGTTCTCTGTTTTTGTTAAAAAAGCCGGCGCACACTGACGCCGGCTTTTTCTTTTGTGCGTGGACGACTGCCTCGCTACACTATCTGAATAAAATTTTGCGTCATCAGACCCTGGATCCAGCATGGAAACCCAAAAAAACAATATTGAATACATTCCTGAGTTTGAAAAATCCTTCCGCCATCCGCGCAACTGGGGCGCCTGGCTTGGTGTTTACGCCTTTGCGGGGATGGCGATGCTGCCTGCCTCTGTTCGCGATCCCGTTCTGGGTAAAATTGGTCGTCTGGCGGGGCGTTTAGGCAAGAGCGCCCGCCGCCGCGCGCAGATCAACCTCTACTACTGTTTTCCTGAGAAAAGCGACGCCGAGCGCGAGGCAATCATTGATGAGATGTATACTACCGCGCCGCAGGCCATGGCGATGATGGCGGAGCTGGCGCTGAAAGGGCCGGATAAAATCGTCGATCGCATTGACTGGAAAGGGCTGGAGATCATCGAGGAGATGCGCCGCAATGACGAGAAAGTCATTTTCCTCGTCCCCCACGGCTGGGGCGTTGATATTCCGGCGATGCTGATGGCCTCTCAGGGCCAGAAGATGGCGGCAATGTTCCACAATCAGGGCAATAAGATTTTCGATTTTGTCTGGAATACGGTGCGTCGTCGTTTTGGTGGACGCCTGCATGCCCGTAACGATGGCATTAAGCCCTTCATTCAGTCGGTACGTCAGGGGTACTGGGGCTACTATCTGCCGGATCAGGATCACGGCCCCGAGCACAGCGAGTTTGTTGATTTCTTTGCGACCTATAAAGCGACGCTCCCCGCGATTGGTCGCCTGATGAAAGTCTGTCGTGCCCGCGTGATCCCGCTATTCCCGGTCTATGACGGCAAAACGCATCGTCTGAGTATTGAGGTCCGTCCTCCGATGGACGATCTGCTGACCGCAGACGACCACACCATCGCGCGTCGAATGAACGAAGAGGTAGAGATACTGGTGGGGCCGCATGCCGAACAGTACACGTGGATTCTGAAGCTGCTTAAAACGCGCAAACCGGGCGAAACAGAGCCGTATAAACGCAAAGAGCTGTATCCAACGAAATAAAAAAAGCCCTCTCCATCTGGAGAGGGCTTTTTAACAGAGACGTTTTTACTCGACGGTCATAACGCGGGTGGTGTTGGTTGAGCCGATGGTGCTCATTACATCGCCCTGGGTGACAATGACGATATCACCGGACACCAGATAGCCTTTGTCGCGCAGCAGGTTTACGGCATCGTGCGCGGCGGCCACGCCGTCATTGGTGCTGTCGAAGTGGACCGGCGTCACGCCGCGGTACAGCGCCGTCAGGTTCAGGGTACGCTCATGACGGGACATGGCGAAGATCGGCAGACCCGAGCTGATACGCGAGGTCATCAGCGCGGTGCGGCCAGATTCGGTCATGGTGATGATCGCGGTAACGCCCTTCAGATGGTTTGCCGCATACATTGCCGACATCGCAATCGCTTCTTCCACATTGTCGAACTGTACGTCCAGACGGTGTTTAGAGACGTTGATGCTTGGGATCTTTTCAGCGCCCAGGCAGACGCGCGCCATAGCGGCCACGGTTTCTGCCGGATACTGGCCCGCAGCGGTTTCCGCAGAGAGCATCACCGCATCGGTTCCGTCCAGCACGGCGTTCGCCACGTCCATGACTTCTGCACGGGTTGGCATTGGGTTGGTGATCATCGATTCCATCATCTGAGTGGCGGTGATCACCGCGCGGTTCAGCTGACGTGCGCGACGAATCAGCGCTTTCTGGATACCGACCAGCTCAGGGTCGCCGATTTCCACGCCCAGGTCGCCGCGCGCAACCATCACCACGTCAGACGCGAGGATCACATCGTCCATGGCATCCTGATCGCAAACGGCTTCCGCACGCTCAACTTTGGCGACGATTTTGGCATCGCAGCCTGCATCGCGTGCCAGGCGACGCGCATAGTTCAGATCTTCGCCGCAGCGCGGGAAGGAGACGGCCAGGTAGTCAACGCCGATCAGCGCCGCAGTCACGATGTCCGCTTTGTCTTTATCGGTAAGCGCTTCAGCAGAGAGGCCGCCACCCAGCTTGTTGATGCCTTTATTGTTGGAGAGCGGGCCGCCGACGGTGACTTCGGTGAACACTTTCATGCCCTGAACTTCCAGCACTTTCAGCTGTACGCGACCGTCATCGAGCAGGAGGATATCGCCAGGTACCACGTCAGCCGGCAGGCCTTTATAGTCGATACCGACTTTTTCTTTATCGCCTTCGCCTTTGCCCAGGTTGGCATCCAGCAGGAATTTGTCGCCGATATTGAGGAAAACTTTACCTTCTTTAAAGGTTGAGACACGGATTTTGGGACCCTGCAAATCACCGAGGATAGCCACGTGGCGGCCCAGTTTTGCTGCGATTTCACGCACTTTGTCGGCACGTAATTTATGGTCTTCTGGCGTACCGTGAGAGAAGTTCATACGCACCACGTTGGCACCAGCGGCGATAATTTTCTCAAGATTATTATCGCGATCGGTGGCCGGGCCTAAGGTGGTTACGATCTTGGTTCTGCGAAGCCTTCTGGACATGTAATACTCCGTTGACTGAAACAACTTTGGTGTTGCGTGAACATTGAATCGGTCTTCATCTGCTGCAAGGCAGCGGAGAGTGGACCGAATGCCGTAAATCGTTACATCGTAATTATTGGTTACGTCTTCGTTATCAACTATCAGGGAACATCGCTCTTTATAAGCAATTCTTTATCAAAACGCGATTCCTTCAGCGCTTCCTTGACCCGCTTCAAGTTATCCCGGAATTTTGCGCCCCGACGTAAGGTAAAACCGGTCGCCAGCACGTCAATCACGGTGAGCTGCGCCAGTCGGGAGACCATCGGCATATAAATGTCTGTGTCTTCCGGCACGTCGAGGGTGATTGCCAGCGTTGCCTCACGCGCCAGCGGCGTGCCGGCTGTAGTGAGGGCAATCACCATGGCATCGTTTTCACGGGCCAGCTGCGCCAGCTCTACCTGACTTTTGGTGCGGCCGGTATGCGAAATCAGTACCACGACGTCATCTTCACTGCAATTCATACAGCTCATGCGTTGCAGCACAATGTCATCGGAATAAATAACCGGAACGTTAAAGCGGAAAAATTTGTTCATCGCGTCATGCGCCACGGCCGCCGACGAGCCGAGACCGAAGAACGCAATCCTCTTCGCCTGGGTGAGTAAATCCACCGCGCGATTCACGGAGCTCATGTCCAATGACTGACGGACGTGGTCGAGCGAAGCCATGGCCGACTCAAAAATTTTCGCGGTATAGGCATCAACGCTGTCGTCTTCATCCACATTACGATTAACATAAGGGGTGCCGTTAGCCAGACTTTGTGCCAGATGCAGTTTAAAATCAGGAAAGCCGCGCGTTTCCAGGCTGCGGCAAAAGCGATTGACTGTGGGTTCGCTAACACCCGCTTCCTGTGCCAGAGCGGCGATGCTTGAATGAATCGCCTGAGCGGGAGAGGCGAGAATGACCTCGGCCACTTTTCGCTCGGATTTGCTAAGGTGTTCCAGTTGAAACTGGATTTTTTCCAGCATGTTCATGTTAACAGGATGCTCATGGGTGTAAACGATTTCATAAATTGATGAAATCGTGATTCGATTTAGCCGATATTACCCTTGTGGCTTCCATTAAGGGTAACAATCGACAAGATAATGTTGTTGTTTTTTTTCATTACTTGATCGGTGTCGGGTTTTGCTATGACCCTGTTGCGCAAAGAAACGACGGTTGTTGCGTCATTAAGCCGTCGTAATCATCCAAAGGGTGAAAAATCGTGGTATCGCACGCGACGATAAGCGCTAATGGTTTCGGGAATGACGTAAAAGCAGTACAGTGCATTGTAATAAAATTACAACGATACCTGGCAGAAGTACCAGGTGATCCAACTGAGGAGAATGACATGGCGGTAACGCAAACAGCCCAGGCATGTGACCTGGTCATTTTCGGCGCGAAAGGCGACCTTGCACGCCGAAAATTGCTGCCTTCCCTGTATCAACTGGAGAAAGCGGGTCAAATTCATCCGGATACCCGTATCCTGGGTGTAGGGCGCGCCGACTGGGACAAGGACGCTTATACCAAAGTCGTCCGCGAGGCGCTCGAAACTTTCATGAAGGAAAAAATTGATGAAAGTTTGTGGGATACCCTGAGTGGACGTCTCGATTTCTGCAACCTGGACGTTAATGACGTCAGCGCGTTTACCCGCTTAGGCGCGATGCTGGATCAGAAAAACCGTGTCACCATTAACTATTTCGCCATGCCGCCAAGCACCTTTGGCGCCATCTGCAAAGGCCTGGGCGAAGCCAAACTGAACGCCAAACCGGCGCGCGTCGTGATGGAGAAGCCGCTGGGTACCTCGCTGGCAACCTCGCGTGAAATCAACGACCAGGTGGGCGAGTTCTTTGAAGAGTGCCAGGTCTACCGTATCGACCACTATCTCGGTAAAGAGACGGTACTGAACCTGCTGGCGCTGCGTTTTGCTAACTCCCTGTTTGTAAATAACTGGGACAACCGCACTATCGACCACGTGGAAATCACCGTGGCGGAAGAGGTGGGGATTGAAGGTCGCTGGGGTTACTTTGACCAGGCCGGTCAGATGCGCGACATGATCCAGAACCACCTGCTGCAGATCCTGTGCATGATTGCCATGTCTCCACCGTCTGACCTGACGGCGGACAGCATCCGTGACGCCAAAGTGAAAGTGCTGAAGTCACTGCGCCGCATCGACCGCTCCAACGTGCGTGAGAAGACCGTTCGTGGTCAGTACACCGCCGGGTTTGCGCAAGGCAAAAAAGTGCCTGGCTATCTGGAAGAAGAGGGCGCGAACAAGTCCAGCAATACCGAGACGTTCGTGGCGATCCGCGTGGATATCGACGACTGGCGTTGGGCGGGTGTTCCGTTCTACCTGCGCACCGGTAAACGTCTGCCGGCCAAATGTTCCGAAGTGGTTGTTTACTTCAAAAACCCGGAACTGAACCTGTTCAAAGAGTCCTGGCAGGAGCTGCCGCAGAACAAACTGACCATTCGTCTGCAGCCGGACGAGGGCGTGGATATCCAGATCCTGAACAAAGTGCCGGGCCTGGATCATAAACACAACCTGCAGACCACCAAGCTGGATCTGAGCTACTCTGAAACCTTTAACCAGACGCACCTGGCCGATGCTTACGAGCGTCTGCTGCTGGAAACCATGCGCGGTATCCAGGCGCTGTTCGTGCGCCGCGATGAAGTGGAAGAGGCGTGGAAATGGGTCGACTCCATCACCGAAGCCTGGGCTGCCGACCAGGATGCGCCAAAACCGTATCAGGCGGGCACCTGGGGACCGGTCGCGTCGGTGGCGATGATCACCCGCGATGGCCGCTCCTGGAACGAGTTTGAGTAAGATAATCCGCTAGCCCGAAAGTGTTATTTTACCGGTAACATGATCTAACTCAGCTAGTGGCACAATTTTCAACTTTTAAGCTCCGCGTGGATTCACCCGCGGAGCTTTTTTTATTACACTGCCGGAAGTGATTTTGCCCCTGAGCTCCGGACAGCAAGCGTTTCAGCGTTGTTAACAACTGCCAGCGACTTTGTAAACTCCCGAGCCCGGACAGATAAATTAGAGGAGCTTTTATGAATCCGACATTGTTACGCGTAACACAGCGCATTATTGAGCGCTCGAAAGAGACCCGCTCGGCCTACCTCGCCCGGATTGAACAGGCAAAGAGCAACACCGTCCACCGATCTCAGCTGGCCTGCGGTAACCTGGCGCACGGTTTCGCCGCCTGCCAGCCTGATGATAAAGCGTCGCTGAAAAGCATGTTGCGTAACAATATCGCCATCATTACCTCCTATAACGATATGCTCTCCGCGCACCAGCCCTATGAGGTTTACCCGGATATCATCCGTAAAGCGCTGCACAGCGTGAATGCGGTCGGCCAGGTGGCGGGTGGGGTACCCGCCATGTGCGACGGCGTGACGCAGGGCCAGGACGGTATGGAGCTCTCCCTGCTGAGCCGCGAAGTGATTGCTATGTCCGCGGCGGTTGGCCTGTCGCACAACATGTTTGATGGCGCGCTGTATCTCGGCGTGTGCGACAAGATTGTTCCGGGCCTGGTGATGGCCGCGCTGTCGTTTGGTCATCTGCCTGCGATCTTCGTGCCGTCGGGCCCAATGGCAAGCGGCCTGCCGAACAAAGAAAAAGTCCGTATCCGCCAGCTGTACGCGGAAGGGAAAGCAGACCGTCAGGCGCTGCTGGAGGCGGAAGCCGCGTCCTATCATGCGCCGGGGACCTGTACGTTCTACGGTACGGCTAACACTAACCAGATGGTGGTGGAATTTATGGGGATGCAGCTTCCGGGCTCGTCCTTTATCCAGCCGGACGCGCCGCTGCGCAAGGCGCTGACCGAGGCCGCGGCCCGTCAGGTTACGCGTCTGACCGGCAACGGCAACGAATGGATGCCGATGGGCAAAATGGTTGACGAAAAAGTCATCGTCAACGGGATTGTCGCGCTGCTGGCAACCGGGGGGTCAACCAACCACACCATGCACCTGGTGGCCATGGCGCGTGCGGCGGGCATTCTGATTAACTGGGATGACTTCTCCGAGATCTCTTCCGTGGTGCCGCTGATGGCACGCCTGTACCCGAACGGTCCGGCGGACATTAACCACTTCCAGGCCGCGGGCGGCGTACCGCTGCTGATGCGCGAGCTGCTGAAAGGCGGACTGCTGCATGAAGACGTAAATACCGTGGCAGGCTTTGGCCTTCAGCGCTATACCCAGGAGCCGTGGTTGAACAACGGCGAGCTGGACTGGCGCGAAGGGGCGAGCGCGTCTCTTGATGCGCAGGTGATCGCCACCATCGACAAACCGTTCTCTCCTCACGGCGGCACCAAAGTGCTGAGCGGCAACCTCGGTCGCGCGGTAATGAAGACCTCTGCCGTACCGGAAGAGAACCAGATTATCGAAGCGCCGGCGGTGGTGTTTGAAAGCCAGCACGACGTATTACCCGCCTTTGACGCCGGTCTGCTCGACAAAGACTGCGTGGTGGTGGTGCGTCATCAGGGGCCTAAAGCTAACGGGATGCCAGAATTACATAAACTTATGCCACCACTTGGTGTATTATTGGACCGCCGTTTCAAAATTGCGTTAGTAACCGATGGACGCCTCTCCGGGGCATCCGGTAAAGTGCCTTCAGCCATCCACGTGACGCCTGAAGCCTACGACGGCGGGTTGCTGGCGAAAGTGCGTGACGGTGACATGATCCGCGTTAACGGTCAGACAGGCGAGTTAACCCTGCTGGTGGATGACGCCGAGCTGGCGGCACGTCAACCCCATATTCCTGACCTGAGCGCATCGCGCATGGGGACCGGACGCGAAATGTTCAGCGCGCTGCGTGAGAAGCTCTCCGGTGCGGAGCAGGGCGCAACCTGTATTACGTTTTAAGACGACTTGATTTTAACGATCTGGCGAGAGAAGACTCTGATGAAAAACTGGAAAACAAGTGCAGAAGCAATCCTGACCACTGGCCCTGTCGTGCCGGTTATCGTGGTAAACAAGCTGGAGCACGCTGTACCTATGGCGAAAGCGCTGGTTGCGGGCGGCGTTCGCGTTCTGGAAGTTACCCTGCGTACCGCCTGCGCGATGGATGCCATTCGCGCGATTGCTAAAGAAGTGCCGGACGCCATCATCGGTGCGGGTACCGTGACGAACGTAAAACAGCTGGCTGAAGTGACCGAAGCGGGCGCGCAGTTTGCCATCAGCCCGGGCCTGACCGAGTCGCTGCTGAAAGCCGCGACCGAAGGCACCATTCCGCTGATCCCGGGCATCAGCACCGTCTCTGAACTGATGCTGGGCATGGACTACGGTCTGAAAGAGTTCAAATTCTTCCCGGCTGAAGCGAACGGCGGCACTAAAGCGCTGCAGGCGATTGCGGGTCCCTTCTCTCAGGTACGCTTCTGCCCGACGGGGGGTATCTCTCCTGCCAACTACCGTGACTACCTGGCGCTGAAAAGCGTGCTGTGCATCGGTGGCTCATGGCTGGTTCCGGCGGATGCGCTGGAAGCGGGCGACTGGGATCGCATCACAAAACTGGCTCGCGAAGCGGTGGAAGGTGCGAAGCAGTAAGCCATTCGCCGCATGAAAAACGGGCCTTTCGGCCCGTTTTTTTTATCCCATTACCTTAACGCTTGCTGCGGCTGCTTTCGCTCTCGCCACGGCGTCGTCAACGTTATCCCCGGTGGCTAATGCCACGCCAAGACGACGGGTTCCGTCGATCTCCGGCTTGCCGAACAAACGTACCTGCAATCCTGCACCCACCGCCCCGTCGACGTTATCAAACGTGACGTTCTGGCTGGTTAACTGCGGCAGGATCACCGCCGAGGCGGCCGGGCCATACTGACGGACACCGCCGACGGACAGGCCGAGGAACGCGCGCACGTGCAGGGCGAACTCGGAGAGATCCTGCGAAATCAGTGTCACCATGCCGGTGTCATGCGGGCGAGGGGAGACTTCGCTGAAAATCACCTCATCACCGCACACAAACAGCTCGACGCCGAACAGGCCATAGCCGCCCAGCGCCAGGACGGTTTTACGGGCGATCTCCTGAGCCCGCTCCAGCGCCAGGGCGCTCATCTGCTGCGGCTGCCAGGATTCGCGGTAATCGCCATCCTCCTGACGGTGGCCAATCGGGTCGCAGAAATGGACGCCGTCAACGGCGCTGACGGTCAGCAGGGTGATCTCGAAATCAAACTTCACGACGCCTTCAACGATGACGCGACCGGCGCCGGCACGGCCGCCCTGCTGGGCATAATCCCACGCGTTATCCAGAGTGCCGCTGTCGCGAATAAAGCTCTGTCCTTTTCCGGAGGAGCTCATCACCGGCTTAACGATGCACGGATAGCCAATCTCCTCGACGGCCTTCAGGAATGAAGCCTTATCGCCAGCAAAACGGTAGCTCGAGGTGGGCAATCCCAGCTCTTCTGCCGCCAGGCGACGAATACCTTCGCGGTTCATGGTCAGCTTTGCGGCTTTTGCGCAGGGCACCACGCGCTGGCCTTCCTGCTCGAGGGCGATCAGCGTATCGGTGGCAATCGCTTCAATTTCCGGTACAACGAAATCGGGCTTCTCGCGCGTAATCAGTTCGCGAAGGGCATCGCCATCCAGCATGTTAATCACATAAGAACGATGGGCGACGTGCATGGCGGGTGCGTCGGCGTAACGGTCTACGGCGATGACTTCCACACCTAAACGTTGGCACTCAATGGCGACCTCTTTTCCCAGCTCGCCCGATCCCAACAGCATCACTCGCGTCGCCGCAGGTCGCAGCGCAGTTCCTAAACGAATCATAACAATCCCCCTAAAAAAGTTGCGCGCAGTATAAACGAAAACGTTTGCGTCTGTCTTGCGCAGGGATAAACGCGAGGGCAGAAATTTGCGCTTCTTTAGCCCGACCAGACATTTCCTGACGCCCGCTCGCTTACGCTGTGGAACATGTTCACCGTTAAGTGAGGGAAATCATGTCTGGCTGGTTAAATCAATTGCAATCCCTGTTAGGGCAGAAAACATCATCTGGCGAACGGGACCTCAGCAAACTGCTGGTACCCGGAGCGCTCGGCGGGCTGGCAGGCCTGCTGGTCGCGAATAAATCCTCACGCAAGCTGCTGGCAAAATATGGCACCGGCGCGCTGCTGGCCGGCGGCGGCGCCATCGCGGGCACCGTGCTGTGGAATAAGTACAAGGACCGGGTACGGACCGCGCACAGCGATGAACCGCATTATGGCGAGCACACCTCGCCGCTGGATCTGCGTACCGAACGGCTCATTCTTGCGCTGGTTTTTGCCGCGAAAAGTGACGGGCATATTGACGACAAAGAACGATCGGCGATCGAGCAGCAGCTGCGTGAAGCCGGCGTTGAAGAGAAGGGCAGAGCGCTGGTGGCGCAGGCTATCGAACAGCCGCTTGAGCCGCAGCGTCTTGCGCAAAGTGTGAAAAATGAGGAAGAGGCGCTGGAGCTCTATTTCCTCAGCTGTGCCGCCATCGATATCGATCACTTTATGGAGCGGAGCTACCTTAACGCCCTGGGCGATGCGTTAAAGATCCCTCAGGACGTGCGCGAGGGCATTGAGCGGGATATCCGCGAACAAAAACAGGCGTTACAGGGATAGCCTCCGCCGTCGCGACGCTGTTTCGCTTGCATCATGCGTGGGTTTTGCCAACCTTATAGGGTGTAAAACTTAAAAGAATGATGACATGCCACCGAAAGCCCGACGTACTCCTTATGCGATCACCACGCATGGCGATACGCGCATAGACAACTATTACTGGCTGCGGGACGATTCGCGCTCCCGGCCAGAGGTACTCGACTACCTGCACGAGGAAAACGACTATGGCCGCAAGGTCATGTCCAGCCAGCAGACGCTTCAGGACCAGCTGCTGAATGAGATGGTGCAGCGTATTCCTCAGCGCGATATCTCTGCGCCCTGGACCAAAAACGGCTATCGCTATCGCCATATTTACGAGCCCGGCAATGAGTATCCCATCTACCAGCGTCAGTCGGTATTAAGCGCCGAATGGGATGAGTGGGATATTTTGCTGGATGCCAACCAGCGCGCCGCCCACAGCGAATTTTATACCCTGGGCGGCATGTCCATTTCGCCGGATAACGCGGTGATGGCGCTGGCGGAGGATTATCTCTCCCGTCGCCAGTACGGCCTGCGTTTTCGCAATCTGGACACCGGCAACTGGTATCCGGAAATGCTGGAAAACGTCTCCCCGGATTTTGTCTGGGCGAATGATTCGGAGACGGTTTACTACGTCAAAAAGCACGCCTCGACGCTGCTGCCTTATCAGGTGTGGCGACACACCGTGGGAACGGACTCCGCTGACGACGAGCTGGTCTATGAAGAGAAAGACGAAACGTTCTATGTCAGCCTGCATAAAACCTCCTCGCGCCACTATGTGATTATCTTCCTGGCCAGCGCGACGACCTCGGAAGTTCTGCTGCTGGATGCCGAACTGCCCGACGCCCAGCCGCTCTGTTTCCTGCCGCGCCGCAAGGATCACGAGTACAGCCTGGATCACTTTCAGCACAGCTTTTATTTGCGCTCTAATCGCGAGGGTAAAAACTTTGGTCTCTATAAAACCAAAGTGCGCGATGAGCGCAAATGGGAGGTGCTTATCCCCGCGCGGGATCAGGTGATGCTTGAAGGGTTCACCCTGTTTACCGACTGGCTGGTGGTGGAAGAGCGTCAGCGAGGGCTGACCAGTATCCGGCAAATCAACCGTAAAACGCGGGAAGTGGTGGGGATCGCGTTCGACGACCCGGCCTATGTGACGTGGATTGGTTTCAACCCTGAACCTGAATCCTCGCGGCTGCGCTACGGCTACTCATCGATGACCACGCCGGACACCCTGTTTGAGCTGGATATGGATACCGGGCAGCGTCAGGTGATTAAACAGACCGAGGTCAAAGGGTTTGAGTCTGAAAACTACCGCAGCGAGCACCTGTGGGTCACCGCCCGGGATGGCGTCGAGGTCCCCGTCTCGCTCGTCTATCACAAAGCCCACTTCCAGAAAGGCAAAAACCCGATCCTGGTGTACGGTTACGGCTCGTATGGCTCAAGCATGGACGCCGATTTCAGCAGCAGCCGGTTAAGCCTGCTCGATCGCGGCTTTGTTTTTGCCATCGCCCATATTCGCGGTGGCGGTGAACTGGGGCAGCACTGGTATGAAGACGGGAAATTCCTGAAAAAGAAAAATACCTTCAATGACTACCTCGACGTCTGCGATGCGCTGATTGAGCAGGGCTACGGGGATCCGCAGCTTTGCTTTGGGATGGGCGGCAGCGCGGGCGGCATGCTGATGGGGGCGGCGATCAACCAGCGTCCCGACCGCTTTAAGGGGATTGTCGCGCAGGTTCCGTTTGTCGATGTGGTGACGACCATGCTCGATGAATCCATCCCGCTTACGACAGGGGAGTTTGAAGAGTGGGGGAATCCGCAGGATGAGATGTACTACCGCTATATGAAAGCGTACAGCCCGTATGATAACGTGGAGGCGAAAGCCTACCCGCATATGCTGGTTACCACCGGTTTGCATGATTCTCAGGTGCAGTACTGGGAGCCGGCAAAATGGGTGGCAAAACTGCGGGAGCTGAAAACCGATGACAACCTGCTGCTGCTGTGTACCGATATGGACTCCGGTCACGGCGGGAAATCGGGACGATTTAAATCCTACGAAGGAGTTGCCCTGGAATATGCCTTTTTAATAGGCCTGGCGCAGGACACGCTGCCAGGCCGTGCGGAGCGTTAAGCGTCGCCCAGATAATGTTTCAGCGTTAAGCGCAGTTCCGGGCTCATTCTGTCGAGGTTGTTATAGAGCCAGCGCAAATAGCCCGGGTCTTTATCCGCTACCTCGGACACCGGCTTCCCGCGATATTTCCCAAAGGTAAATGTAGTCAGAAGTGCAGGACGGCCGGTAATGGTCGCCATATCATCCGGCGTCCAGCCAGAGATATTCATAATATCTATCAGTAACGCGGCGGTGATATAGCAGTCATACAGGGCCCGGTGATGGTGAAGCCCCTCAGGCGTACGGACGCTGAGCTTGCGGGACTTGTACAGCGCCATGTTGCTGTATTTAATTCCCGGCCAGAGGCGACGCGCCAGCTTCATGGTACAAATCCATTCCCCCGGCATTTCAGGTAACACCCGGCGGTCAAAACTGGCGTTATGCGCGACGTACCACGGGCTACCGTAGTAGTGCGGAATGATCTCTTCGATCCACGGCTTATCCGCCACCATCGATTCGGTAATGCGATGGATAGCCATCGCCTGAGGGCTGATGGGTCGGTCGGGACGCACCAGATGGCTCATAGGGTTGACGATTTTACCATCAACCACGTCGACAGAAGCCACTTCCACTATTCCGCCCTGAAGATCGCAAGTTTCGGTATCGATGACGCGCAGCATTGAACACTCCTGAGCTTTAAAACGCCTAGCCTAAAGGAATGATATCGCCTTGCCAACCCTCTCCGCCGAGCGTGCCGGTCAACAGCAGCTCGCCTCGATCTGCGCGGACGATCAGCTGGCCTTTTTCATCCCACAGCGCGCTACCGCCGCAGGCGTTCGCCATCAGCACCGCAATGGCATATTTATGCGCGAAGCGCTGCAGGGTACTGATGGACTGCCGCCAGCGGTGATCCTCTACGGACTGACTGCTGGTAAACAGCGACGCTCTGGGATCGAGATTGGGTGAATCGGCATGCGCATCAATAATGCTGAGCTGTTTCTCCCCCGGCACCAGGCTGGCACCGCTACCTTGCGGGTAGCGCAGGATGCGGTGACGGGCGGGCGTGAAGAGCGCGAGGCCTTTCTGGCGCTGACCGTTCCGTTCCAGGGGGAGCCCGGCAATCACGGTAATCCGGTAAAAATGTGCCGCGTCAAGCAGCGGTTCCAGCTGCGCGTCATCGGGTGGGGGAGGTAACGTCGGTGCGCCTGAGCCCGTTAATGAGAGTTCAGGGAAGACCAGCAAATCACATCGCTGCCGTGCTGCTTCGGCGATGAAGCGCAGGTGGTGCGTGATATGGTCATCGACACTCTGATGCTGCCCACCATACTGAGCTGCCGCTATATTCCAATGTGACATCGTGACTTCCTTATACACTGAGTCGCAGAGATTTAAGAATACACCTAAATTTATCAGGGTTTTCTTATCCTGCCAGATTCCGCGTAAGGAAGTGTAACGGCTCGTTAAGCTTATTTAACTTTAGGTTCGTACGGTAAACGGGAGAGGTTAACCGAGGCGAGACGGTGGGCGATGAGTCTTTCGCGAAACCAGTCGCGCAGATGGGCGGGCTGTTCCCGTTCAACGACTTCAGCCACAACAGGCATGTTGTAACGCTCTTTAAACGCGACGCCAGCGGCAGCGAGATCGACATTTACTTTATCCATCTCGTCCTGTGGAAGGGCGGCCAGATTGATCTTCATTACCT
Organism: Enterobacter sp. PL_is511; assembly: GCF_055816065.1. Lineage (NCBI taxonomy): Bacteria > Pseudomonadati > Pseudomonadota > Gammaproteobacteria > Enterobacterales > Enterobacteriaceae > Enterobacter > Enterobacter sp. PL_is511. The sequence continues at coordinate 162,501 of NZ_JBVPGP010000017.1, forward strand.
TCTCCTTTTTATGCGGCGGCAACGTTACCGCGATTGCACGACGATGACAAGCGGAGGCAGGATGTTCCTCGACTCGTTTATTATACAGCGTTATTCTTTAGCATACAGACATAACAAAAAGGAATGATTGCGATGGGTTTCTCCGCTTCCCGCGCGGTATGCGCACTGGTTTTTCTGACCTCTACAATGATGACCTCCTCCGCGCTGGCGCATGCGCATCTTAAGCAGCAGATCCCGGCAGCGGACAGCGTGGTGAGCGCTCCGCAGGCACTTACGCTGCATTTTTCAGAAGGCATCGAACCGGGATTTAGCGGTGTGGTGGTGACGGACGCGCAAAAGCAGGTCATCAAAACGGGTACCGCTACGCGAGACGAAAAGAACAAGGCGCTACTCACCGTTCCGCTGGAACAAACGCTGACGTCAGGGACGTACCAGGTAGACTGGCATGTCGTCTCTGTAGACGGTCATAAAACCAAAGGCAGCTATCACTTTAGCGTGAAATAGCATGCTGGCGCTGTGTTATATCGGGTTGCGCTTTATCCATTTCGGGGCGCTGATGCTGGTTTTTGGCAACGCGCTTTACAGCGTCTGGTTTGCGCCTTCTTCCCTCCAGCGGCTGATGTCCCGGCGTTTCCAGCTGCAGCAGAAAGTGGCGGCCTTGGTGAGCCTGGCGGCTGCACTCCTGATGTTTATGCTTCAGGGCGGACTGATGGGTAACGGCTGGGGAGATGTGTTTGCTCCGCAGGTCTGGTACGGCGTATTTAGGACACAGTTTGGTGGCGTCTGGCTGTGGCAAATGATTCTTGCTGTGATGACGGTCGCTGCAGCATGGCTCGCGCCGCTGAAAGGTTCGCGGCTGCTGCTGCTCGCCATGGGCCAGCTTATCCTGCTGGCTGGGGTAGGTCACGCGGCGATGAACGACGGTCCGATGGGGGCGTTGCAGCGGCTTAACTATGCTTTTCACCTGATCTGCGCTGCAGCCTGGCTTGGCGGATTGCTGCCCCTGTTGTTCTGCATGCGTCTGGCGAAAGGGCGCTGGCAGAATGCCGCCATCTATACCATGATGCGCTTCTCGCGCGTGGGCCATTATGCCGTCGCGGGCGTGCTGCTCAGCGGAGCGATCAATACGCTCATGATACTGGGCGTCCATATACCCTGGCAGGCTGGCTACGTGCAGTTTTTGTTGTTCAAATGTGCGCTGGTGGCGTTGATGGTGGTAATTGCGCTGGCAAATCGGTATTTTCTGGTGCCACGGTTTCGTCCGGAGACCGGGCGAGCACAACAGATTTTTATCAGGATGACACAGGCAGAAGTGGTGCTGGGCGCGCTGGTACTGGCAACGGTCAGTCTGTTCGCTACCTGGGAACCCTTCTGACAAGGTTAAATATCATATGAAAAAGACAGTACTTTCTCTCATATTGCTGGCCTGCACGGGGAGCGCGCTTGCCGCACCGCAGGTTATCACCGTCAGCCGTTTTGAAGTCGGTAAGGACAAATGGGCGTTCAATCGCGAAGAGGTGATGCTGACCTGCCGTCCGGGCCATGCGCTGTATGCCATTAACCCGAGCACGCTGGTGCAATACCCGTTAAATGATACCGCAGAGCAGCAGGTAGCCAGCGGCAAGAGTAGCGGCCAGCCGATCAGCATTATTCAGATCGATGACCCGGCGCATCCGGGACAAAAGATGAGTCTGGCGCCGTTTATCGAGCGTGCCGACAAGCTCTGCTAACGTTCAGGTTTCCAATAAAAAACCGCAGATGCTTGCGAAAGCACTGCGGTTTTTCACATTTTATGATGCTCTGGCGCTTTTTTTCCGACCGCTTTAGCTGTGGACTGGAAAACCTGGCGTCGTCATCTATTCTTAAAAGGCAAGGCGACTTAGCCTGCATTAATGCCAACTTTTAGCGCACGGCTCTCTCCCAAGAGCCATTTCCCTGGACCGAATACAGGAATCGTATTCGGTCTCTTTTTATCTGTCTTATATTTCAGTCACTTACGGCGCTCTGTCCGAAAATGTCCCAAAATTGTCCGAACTTCAATATCCGGCAATTCCCGTTATACCACACCGTTTTTTAAATTAACAACCAAACTCATGCAATGCTGGGAATGCTCTGCACAGACGATCTCAGAGTTTTGCAACCATGCGATCTCTCGTTTCAAGGCAAGACTGCTTATAAGGTGCGTTTACCTTAACTCGGCGATTCATGATCCTCACACTTCCAGTTGGGAGAATTGAGAACAGACGTCCTTTCGCAAATGCTACAACCCCCATGGTCTGAAAGTCGTTAATGTTAACTACTCCATCATCAATTGTTTCGAAATCAAAAATTTCAGGGTTTGTGGCAAGTAATTGAAGAACATCATTATCTATAGAGTTAAGTACCGAGGCATACGCAGATGCTGTCCCCATGTATGCGTGAGTCTGTTTTTTGCAATCATATGAACTCGAGGAAGGACCCTGCTTACACTGTTGAGCTTGTTAGCAAATGCATAAGAGGCGTAAATCTCAGGATGGTAATTTAAGACCGTAAATGAGAGAAAATGCATTTCGCCAGCCGCCCAGATGATCTGATTATTCCGTCATCGCGCCATATCTCGACCGAAATCGGCCGCACGAAAGCGAAGCTGGCTAATTTTCAGCGTCTGCAGGGGCTGGGGAATGACTGATCTACCGAAATGCCCCAATTGTGGCATGTCCTCTTCACTGAAGGTCCGAAGTCGTGGGTTGAACTGGGGGGGCGCAGAAATTAGGTGCTCTAACGGTTGCTCAAAATGGCGAGTTGGATTCTCTTTTCCGCCAGGAGGGGAGAGGGGGGCTCGAAGAGAGCTTGCAGATAACTGGCATAAGGTTGTGGAGAAAACTTAACCCACTAATTGTATTATTTGCTTTTATGTATGAAAAAAATTCAACAACACCGACAAAATGGATCGGCTAGCAGATCTGCAATATAATTATTCTATTATTCAATCCACTGACTAAACTCAGAGGGACAAGTTCCAAACACAGGGTAGGTGATATGTCTATGAAGCAAATTAAATCAAGGGAAATGACAAATATAGCGGCAAAAAGGATGTATTATATTTTTCTTGTCGGGGTTATACCTTTGCTTCTGATTTTTTTATTATATGCTAACAACCAAGGGAGCGATTCTCTAAATTATTTATATACTTTATCTGGTAAAGTTCCTGAGCTGATTTCAGCCAGTAACCCATTATTAAGTGGTGTTATGAGTTTTTATGTTAAAATCGCTCCTTTGTTAGGTGTTTTGTTTTTTTTGATTGCGCGGAGAGAGTTGAATTTAAAAACTACTTTTTCTTTCACGAACGGTATTTTGGCTTTTATGCTATTCACCGTGTTTTATATTGCAATTGTTTATTATTTATTGGTGTATGACGTGGAGTTAACTGAATCAGGACGATTTATGAGGCTTTTATCAGGGAACGATTATCTTCTTACCGTTTTTTTTGTAAGCGTATTTTATGTGTGTTATATACTCACCTGCTATTACATCAGCTATGCTTATGCAGTTTTCTTGACTTTAAGGTTAAAAATAAAGCACCGTTGAAAGCTAAGGGGCAGATAACATCTCTGCCCCTTTTAGATTAATGAGCTGGTCTGATTATTTCATTGTTGATTTTATCAACGATTTTATCGTCAATGAATGAAGCCAGATAACTGATACCGATAATTCCTGCAATTGTTAATGCAGTAATAGGAAGCCCGACGGCTGTCGCAACAAAAGATGCCAGGGCGCCAAAGATTCCCATAGCCACACCGACAGCAATGCCACTAATAACCCAGGACTCTACCTCTAGCATCAATGGACCCCAGTTTCCTGTTTCATACCCTTCAATACTTTTCTCTCGGATTTTTTCGACTTTGATCACCAGATCTGCAGTCTTAAATGCTTTGCTTAGATTGCCGAGTTTGTTTGCCATGTCACTTGCATTCAGACTTTTCCATGCGTTAACGATCGCAGTTTTATCACCTTGATTAATTTTCATCCCCGGATTGGCAATAATCTTATTCAGAGAGGTCATTGCATCATTGTAGTTACGAATTGTTTTACCTTGGAAGTTTTTAACGTTACTTGCGATGTCCCTTGACACATCTTTATATTTTTGACCCAGGTGACTACCAACTTTTTCCCCCATGTCAGCAATAATTTCGCTGGCTTTTTGTAATGCTTCAATTTGATTATCTTCATCGAGCATCTTCTGGACATTTTCGCGCAAATTACCCCGGGCTGCTTTTGGTATACTTCCATCCCGCACTGCTTGTTCATATAAGTTCTTAAGCGCTTTTCGGGAAACTTTATCACTGGAGCCATAGTACTTTGCCGTCCTATCCCAGGTAGATGGAGGACTCGTAGTGCTATTTCCATTTTGATTCTGGGAGTTATTACTACCAGACTGTGAACCTGAGTTACCACCATTACCACCGGAGCCTTTACCTGAATGACTGTCTACTCCGGAACTGATAGCAATTGCACCACCGGCAGAAAATACTCCAGCCGCATCACCTCTGTTAGCAGCATTCACCTGTGCACTGTTGTTTGGATCCACAGAAAATCCATTAATATTCTGTGTACGGCCACCATTCCCTCCATTTCCTGATGTACCGGAATGGCTGCCAGAACCAGAGTTACCGATGCCAGGATTTTTGCCACCACTGAACGCATTGTTGTGTGCGTTGTCGCCACCATTACCACTCATAGTTAATTCCTCTTTGACGGTTAAAAGTTAGACAATACTGTATATAAAAACATTGTTATATATACAGTAGTTCGAATCCTACGCCGCTGTTTCTAACGTGTCAATGACAGATTTTGGGGTATGACTGAGAGCGGAAAATCCTGATAAGCTACTGATGGGAATATTGTTTACTGGAAAGGAGATCTTCATGAATAAATCTAACGGATTATTCGTGTGTGCGTTGTTAACATCATCTTTGATGAGCAGCGCATGCACCCCTCAAACAAGTGCAGAACGCCATGCACGCCAGTATGTATATGCTGCAGATGACGGCTTTGACCCGAATGTACGCGTTATAAAAGCCGACAGTATTAAGATGGCGGTGCCATTCTTTAAAACTTTTCATGATCTGGGAGCAAAAGACCGCTTATCAGGCATGTCTTTAGAGGACGCGAACAAGCGTGCAGATAAGTTTCGTAGCGAGGCATTTCTGAACTCCATCCAGAGTGAAACTATTTTTGCGGGCACTCGTTACGTCGACAATAAATCATGGTCGGCTAAACAGCGTAAAGCCATGAGCGATGCTATCTCTGAAGCTTACATTGATGGCTATGAAGGAAGGATGTGAGTGGTAATAACAGAAAATTTCGGTACCCGTTTCTGCATTACATTCACGAACACACCTGGTTGTGGCTCATTAACATCAACGCTTTAATTAGAGATGATTTTGTATGGTTTCTCTTGAATTAGATAATGGTGTTTAGTGCTTTTTTATTAATCGCTTACCCGCTTGTGCGGTTTTTTTGACCTAAAATCTTGACCTTCAGTTTTTAGTTGAGCTCTATAAACATACAGTTAGGTGTTAGGGGGTTATCATGGGTTTTCAATCACCTGCATTAGACCTCGCTGAAGAGATACTCACTATTACCAACCTTTGCGGTCATGAGGACAACTGCCGAACTATCGAAACATCATCTGAGTACGCAATAATTAATATTGCCAGAAATCCGGAAATAGGTGACACCATCCTGATTGCGCTCTGCGGTAGGCTGGACCTCGCAAAAGTTCAGGGGAAGGCATTAATAACTCAGGATGGCGAGGCTATAGCGGGTGATTCAGATCATTAAAATTAATGGTGTGAAAGGTAAGTTGATTTTTGCGTATAATAAGCAATCTACTCACATTGGCTGAGGCAGAAGAATGGAAAAGTTGCAATTGAAGATTGGGTTAACTGATTTGGTTTATTCAATTACTGTTCATAGCTTTCATATTTTTTGGATCGGCATTGGGCTTCTGTTGATAGGTGACATTGGGGTGGTGTTCAGTGGTGCATAGTCCAACATACTGACCGTATTAGGTGGCTATATGATTTTTGTAGCTTTGATAATGGAAGGTGTAAAAGCGCTTTTCAATAAGCTGGTCTGGAAGCAGTTTCTCTAAACTCATAGTCTTTAATCTATAAGACTTCTTCAGGAACAGCATAAAATAGATCTATGAGATTAGCATTCCTACATACACATTTGTTGTAGTTCTTTTAGAGTAAAGTGATGACTGGAGTCTGTGTAATGGAAGCATTTACTGAATCTGTTTATTTGGCTATTTTTAGAGAGCATGCAGCGAAGGCGGTTCAGGGTATGGAGAGACATGGCTGTTACTGGTTTACGGGTATCAGGCCATCATATGGGATTGTTGTTGAGTTGCTGGAAGATGCTGGGTATTCAGTGATAACTTTCAACCCGCCGCCTGTATACGAGTTCGCAATATATCTCTCTGATAGTTATCCATCTCAAGTTGAGCTGGAGAGAATCGCAATGTATCGACAGTCACTACGAGACAAGGGCGTATCAGAGGATAAATTACCCGTTTCATTAGTATAGCCCCCTACGGGCGGTTTTTATTGTAATACCGCTAACAAGAAAACGAGATGACAGTAAACATAGCTACGCTATGAAATATCCAGGTGTTATCTCACTATGCCTTCAGGCACTCAACGAGTTAAATCATAAGGTTGAAAATTTACAATCAGGAAGCCGCAACCCGTAGTATGCAGGAACGGGGGCGGCTGGTAAATTTGATATGAATCGATTCGAAATACGTCCGAATTTGTCCGGAATTTTAAGTAACTGTATGATTTTTAGTGCCTGAAAACGCATCACCAGATGTATGCTTTTTAATCTGGTTGATGCGTATGTGTTTGATATACCGCAGAAATATAAATTGCAGGTATAAACAGGAATCGAATTCGGTCTCTTTTTATCTGTATGAAAGTAAACGAGTAATCCCAATAGTTCTTTCTCATACAGCGCGCTCGTCCTGTTCGACTGCTTAAAACATAACGCAACACAGCATGCGGAAGTCCAGCCCTTTTTGCCTGTTTTGTTAAATTTTCGTGTGCAATCAGTAAAAGCCAGAACCGTGTTTAAAAGCGGGATTTAACGGATGCCTCAATTTCATCAAGCAGTTCAAAGCGACGGCGGTATTCGGCACGCTTTTTACTGGCGATCTCCTCAAGGGATTTGCGCTCCATCTGCAATGGCAACTGCCAACTGAAGGTTGAACGTTTTTGACCGTCGATAGAGGCCCAAAACTCATCATAGCTGGCGTGGAAATGGCGACCTTTACTCAGACGATAACGCAGTGCACGGAAGATATGACCTTCATCGCTGACCGCATAAATGGCTTTGATGCCGGAAAGTGTGGCCAATTGGAAAAGCACTTCCATCAACACGCGTTTCGGGAAGAGACCATGGCAGGCTCGGGTTGCCTGTTTGATCACATCACGGGATACGCTGCGTCGCGGGCCCTGAAGACCGCCAATCACCAGAACATATTCTCCGTTTTCGCGAGCAACGCAAAATGTCACACTGGCAAGCAGGGTATTTTCGTTATCACGCAGCCACAGCGTACATTCGCCCTCACGCTCTGCTTTACTGGCATTCATGGCGTTGACGTTATAGCTCACGCCATCTTTGGCATGAAACTCAACAATGGATTGCTCTTGTGGTCCGGTTAAGGCCTTGACCAGGCCGACGTCTTTCAGAGAGTCAATCCACTGATAATGGCTGACGATGGCATCAGCACGCGCATTGGCGTTCATGCCACGCATCAGATACTGGCGATGTGTTTTGCTCGGCAGGGTGATCTGCGAAGCCAGTAACTGATCAAAATCGTCGCGGCGAGCCAGCGCATCGAGCATGCGATGCGTAGAAGACCAGAACAGCAATGAACGTAACAGAAATTTAAGACGGTACTCGCGTTTTTGCCAGATAGGGCCTGGAACGAGTTTGCCTTTCACCAGTTCGGAAATGATATGGGTACGATGCGATTGTGGCGCATCGTTTTGCAGGCGCGTATTTGACACGGGAAAACCTCAAAGTTTATGCAATGCATATTTTAGGGGGCATGCAAAAGAGTATTAATACTGGTGAAACATTTATTTATCCTTAGTTTACTGTTTGTTTAGCTTCATGAAAAGCGCTCCTGTGCAGCGTCCCTACACATAAGTCAACTGTAACTATACTTCCTATGGGAGGGCTTATGTATCAGCGAATTGAAGGTGGGATGTGGCGTCACGTCTGGGTTGTCAGCGATATACACGGCTGTTATCAGTGGCTTATGGATGAGCTTAAACGCCGTCATTTTAACCCGTATGAGGATTTGCTTATTTCTGTCGGGGATATCATCGATCGTGGCCCTGATAGCGTGAAATGCCTGCAGTTAATACATGAAAAATGGTTTCGTGCCGTGCGGGGCAACCACGAGCAAATGGCGCTCGACAGTCTGGATAATAACGATTTTTCGCTCTGGACGATGAATGGCGGAATGTGGTTTGCGCATCTTGAACGCGACCAGCAACAGCTTGCGCTGTCGTTGCTTGAGGCCTGTCGCGATTTACCGCATATCATCGAGATAACCTGTGCGAATGGTCTGAATGTGATAGCCCATGCGGATTATCCGGCTGCGGAATACCAATGGCAAAAACCGGTCAGCGCCCAGCGCGTCTTATGGAACCGCGACAGGTTGATGGGATTTATGGTGGGCAAAGGGCAGGGCATCAGCGGCGCGGATCATTTCTGGTTTGGACATACGCCCCTCGACAGAAGGTATGATTTTAATAATCTCCACTACATTGATACGGGGGCTGTTTTCGACGGTTACTTTACGCTGGCGCAGCTGCAGTAATAAATAACCCGCCTTCGGGCGGGTTCTCTTTAGGTCAGGCAAGACGCATGACCCAGGCATCGGTTTTACTATCGTAATGCTCGCGGTAAAGGACAGAGTGTTCGCCATCAAGTATTGCCGGGACGCTGGTATCTGCATCCCATGCATCGAGCTGCATGCACAAATCCGGGTCGGATTTGCAGGGAATACTTAACGTTCGATCGCCTTGTGCTTCGCCGCGCAGCTCTGCGTCGTCGATCTCAAAAGCGCCAATACGCACGCTGGTTTTCGTCATAATGCTCTCCGGGTCGGTTGTCAAAATCTGGTATGACCAGTGCAGTCACCCATTTTTGATCGTAGACAAGGAGAGCAAAATCGCCAGTAAAAAAATGCGCTTTTTTTCAGGCAGTGCGATCGTTACCGGTAAACAGCCGACCATCCCGAACCAACTCGCGCGGATAGCTATTTTTCAGCCTTGAGCCGACTTTTTTTGCCAGCCCCAGCGGGTATCCCTGATACGTCACTATCACTTCATCGCCTGATGGCGCGCTGTCCGGATAGACATCGCGTCCACGGTACCACTCTTCCGCTTCCTGATGCGTCAGGGCAAAGGTATTCTCGCGTCCGGCAAGGGCGATAACGGCCTCATGCTGCCAGCGATACCCTTTGTTATGCACTTCCGCCAGGCGGATCCCGATTCGCGAAAAACGGACCTTTCCGATGAGCGGCTCGATCTGTGCCGGGAACAGCCATATCTCTTTATCACGCATCCAGAGATGCAGGCTCTCATCCCAGACCAGCCCAACCTTTTTGGCGGCGGCTTCAAGCTGTGCTGCATCGCGACCTTTAAGAGGGGCAAACGGGAAGTTGCCGACCTTGAATTTAGGTGCGGGCAGGGGAGCAACCGCCTGCGTTTTACGCAGACGCGCCACAAAGAACCCTTCGCAGTCGTAAATCTGCGGGAACACGTGAAGGAAACCCTCGGGGGTGACCGCCTCTTGTGCCGAGGCAAACAGATCGTTAAGCGGCAGAAACTCGACTGCATCCGAATAGTTCGCTTTCAACCACAGACAGACGTCTTCGTTTTCATCGCGGTTAAGGGTGCACGTTGAATAGACCAGCGTGCCGCCAGGGCGCAAAGCGTGAAATGCGCTCTCGATCAGCTCTCGCTGCGTGGCGGCGATCTCCAGGTTGCTTTCCACGGACCAGTTCTTTAACGCATCGGGATCTTTGCGCACCACCCCTTCGCCGGAGCAGGGGGCGTCCAGCAGAATGGCATCGAAGGCTTCCGGTAGGGCGGCGCCAAACACGCGTCCGTCGAAGTGCGTCAGTGCAACATTATGAATACCGCAGCGGCTGATGTTGGCATGCAGCACCTTCACGCGGCTGGCGGAAAACTCGTTAGCAAGGATCGCCCCCTGGTTACCCATCCGGGCGGCAATTTGCGTGGTTTTTGAGCCGGGCGCCGCGGCAACATCCATCACGCGCTCAGGCGAATTGCCATCGGTAAACAGGGCGGCAACAGGCAGCATCGAGCTGGCTTCCTGAATATAGAACAGGCCGCTCAGATGTTCAGCGGTGCTGCCCAGCGGGAGTGAGGCTTCGTCATCGCGCTCGATCCAGAACCCCTCAGCACACCACGGTACCGGCGTAAGCTGCCAGCCGTACGGCGAGACCAGTGCCAGAAAATCATCGACGCTGATTTTCAACGTGTTGACGCGAATACTTCGGCGTAACGGACGCTGGCAGGCGGCGATAAAATCGTCTAACGACAGGTGAGAAGGAAGCGCCTCGCGCATCTGCGCCAGGAATTGTTCAGGAAGAAATACGGAGTTTTGAGCCACGGGCACACCACAGGGAAAAGTTCAGGTGCGCAGTGTAACATAAAGGCTCCGGTGCGTTGACACCGGAGCCTTGCTGTTTAACGTGGCAGGGCGGTTCCCCATTCGCGCCACTCTTTCGGTTCGCTTTCGAGCAGCAGGAAGTGTTTACCTGGCTGCGCTTTCGGCGCCAGCGGCGTTCCCGGCGGCGTGGCAAACGCGATACCGCCGCGAATGAACTGGTTGAAGGTGCCGGTTTTCACCACGCCACCCGTCAGGCCGAAGTCCAGCGAGTAGCCGGATGCCAGCCAGAATACCGAGTTATTTCGAACCAGGTGCTGGTAGCGTTCGCTGATGCGTAACGCCACCATCACGCGATCGGAGAGTGTACCGAGCGTCAGGCCCGTGACCGTACCCACCTCAATGCCGCGGAACAGTACCGGCGTGCCGATGTTCAGCGAGCCTGCTTCCGGCACTTCCACCACGATGCTCAGGCCGCCAAGGTAGCGTGAGTCGGTGATCGTGGCTTCCTGCAGCTCGAAATCGCGACGGGCATTGCCCTGGCCGGGCTCAACGTTGATGTACGGCTGCAAAATGGTGTCGAGATGCTCAACGCCCGCGGCCGAGATCTGCGGCGTGACCACCGAGAAGCGCGAGCCCGTGCGGGCGAAGGTCTGCACATATTCCGGGTAAAGCACGGCGGTGGCCTGCACCTCGTTACGTGAGGTAATCAGCGTCAGCTTCTGGATCTGCCCGATATCAATACCCAGATAGCGAATTGGCATGCCTTCCGCCAGCTTACCGGCATCAAACGCGTGCAGGGTAATCTGCCCGCCTACTGCACGTGCGGCGGTTTCGGACGGGAAGAGAATACGCTTATCACCTTTGCGCAGATTCGCACCCGCGCCGCTGAGATTATCGAAGCTAATCGCCCCGCGCAGCGCGCGTGAGAGCGGGGAGGCCTGCACGGTCAGCCCGTTACCGTTAAGCTGAACTTTCGCGCCGCCTTCGGCCCAGAAGACGCTGTTTGGCGTCAGCAGCTTGCGGTACTCCGGCTTGATGTGCAGTTCGATATCAAAGGCGTCCGCACGCGGGCGAACGGTGATCACTTCCCCGACTTCAAACTTGCGATACAGCACCACGGATCCCGCCTGTACGTCCGGCAGCGTTTCGGCGCTTAGCGTCAGCGTGGTGGTAGGAAGATCGCTCAGACTGTTTTCAATCGCTTTCTCGAGGTTGGCATACAGCGGATAGCTGTCGCGCACGGGGCCTTTATCGCCAGGCAAAATACGGATGCCGCCGTTAACCCATTCGCTGGCGCTGGCGCCGAGGAACTCCACGCCGTCCAGACCCACCTTCACATCGACGCGACTGTTCACCACGAATTTGCTGTCACCGTGCACCAGGTCGCTGTATTGCGGATCGATGGCGACCGAGAACGTCACGCCATCCGCGGAGAGCTTACGCTCCAGCACCTGACCGACCTGCACGCCGTGTAAAATTAGCGGCTGCCCGGCTTCGATACCGTAACTTTCTGGCGCATTCAGCGTGACGGTTACCACGCCCGGTTTTTGCAGCAGGGCTTTATCCGCCGGGGCAATCACGAAGCTATTGCTGGGTTCACCTTCACCGGGGATGAGCTCAAACGTATTGCCGGTCAACAGCGTGCTGAGGCTGGCATCGTTCAGAGAGAGCTTTGGACTGCGCATTTCGATGCGCGTTTTCTCGCGCAGGAGATCGACCACGCTCGGGTCGACCGTCATTTCGCCGGTGACTGAGCCGCCCGGGTTGAGCGTCATTTTGGTGAGCTGACCAACCTGCAATCCCTGATACATCAGCGGCGTTGAGCCCGCTTTTAGCCCTTTAGCATCGGGCAGGGCGAGTTTGACGATCACGCCGCGCTGGCTGTGCGCCAGGTCAGCATACAATCCAAATGAGTCATCAGCGGTGGCAGGGCTTGAGTTTTCCGGGGAGTCAAAGGCAATAGCGCCATTCACCAGCGCGGCCAGACTCTCCAGCTTCACTTTCGCACCGCTCAGGCTGAGGTCCGCATCCACGCCGGAGACGTTCCAGAAGCGGCTGCCTTTTTTCACCAGATTGGTGAAGCGACGCTCGATCAGCACGTCGATGGTGACGCCCTGTTTATTCGGGTTAATCGCGTAGTCGTACACGCGGCCAACCGGGATTTTGCGGAAATAGACCAGTGAGCCACTGTTCAGAGAACCGAGATCCGGCGCCTGCAGATGGATCATTAAATCGCCGTTATTGAGGCGGTACTTGGGCTGCGTATCCAGAGCAACAAAGTGATCCTGCGGCTCGCCTTTACCTGGCATCATGCCAATATAGTTACCGCCCACGAGCGCATCCAGCCCGGACACGCCGGCCAGAGAGGCTTTAGGCGTCACCAGCCAGAACTGCGTTTCGCTGCGCAGGGCATCCTGCATATCAGATTTAATACTGACCCGCACCTGAATCTTGTTCAGCCCTTTTCCAAGGGAGATGTCCTGAACCGTACCTACTTCAACCCCCTGGAAGCGAACGGGCGTTCGCCCGGCGACGATGCCGTCCGCGGTCTGGAAATCAATGGTGACCGTACTCCCGCGATCTTCATAGCTCGTCCAGATTAGCCAGCCTGCAATCATCAGGGCGATGACGGGCAGCAACCAGAATGGCGAAATGCGGCGTTTTGTTTTAATTCTCGCTTCAGTCGGCGAAGCGGGGGTTTCCTGACTCATGTGCATCCCAAAGTAAGCGGCTATCCAGCCATTCCACAGCAAGAATAGTCAATATCACCGCAGAGCCGAAATAAAAAGCCGCGGGTCCCATTGTAAAAGCAAGTAGCTGGTCGCGATTGATGAGCGACATCATCAGCGAAATCACGAACAGATCTAACATTGACCAGCGGCCAATCCAGGTGACGAACCGCAGAAGCAGAATGCGTGTTCGTAAGCCTTGTTCACATTTAAAGTGAATGCTGATGAGCAGGGTAAACATCACCACCACTTTGGTAAAGGGAACCAGGATACTGGCAATAAAGACGATCGCCGCCACCCCGACGTTACTGTGTGCAAGGGAGATAATCCCGGAGAGGATAGTATCCTCCTGACGCCCGCCATTCACGTAAATGATAGAAATCGGCAGCATATTGGCTGGGATCAGAAACACCAGGGAGGCGATCAGCGCGGCCCAGCATTTTTGCAGGCTATTGTTGCGGCGCAGTCTCAGCGGAATGTGGCACCGCGGGCAGCGTCCACGCGCGTCGGGTAAGCCGGTATAGTGGCATCCCAGACAGACGCGCAGATTTTCATCGGGGCGTGTAGCGGGGCGCTGAGGGTAAAACCGTTCCCAGAGCTGCTCAACGTTCAGGTGAATCAGCGTCAGGATGCTTAGCAATACCAGGCAGATGAAAGCAAAGAGCCCGATGCCGGGCTGCAAAAAGGCGTAGTCCTGTACCTTTATTGACGCAACGCCCACGCCCACCAGATAAATATCCAGCATCACCCACTCTTTGAGCTTATCCAGCATCAGCAGCACCGGGCGAAGGTTCATGCCGAGGATATTGCCAAACCAAAGATAGGCAATGGCGGCAACCAGCACCAGCGGCGCGCCAACGGTGCAGAACAGCACCATGGCGGCGGTGATGGGATCGCCCTGACGGGTCATCTGCCAGATACCCTGCAGCACGTTGGCGTCAATGCGCACGCCAAGCAGGTAGAGTTTCAGCAGCGGTTCGCTCCAGGCGAAGGGCATCAGCAGCAGCATGGTGACGGCCATGGCGGCGAGACGGGTTAACGACCAGTCTCGGCCATCGCGAATTTTGGCGTCGCAGCGGGGACAGAAGGCACTTTGGTGCGATTTCATCTTCGGCAACATAAAAAGCGTATCGCACTGGGGGCAACGCTGATAATGTGCACGTGGCAAAGCTTCGCTTACCGTATGGACAGTTATCTTTCTTGTCGGCGTAATTTTGGTTGTTTTTAAGGCCATCAGCTGCGCACAAATAAGTATTGTTGAAAGTTATAATAACTCATGAACGGATTCATCTTGAGCATGAGCGCATTTAATGCTTATTTTAATAGGCTATGCGGTAAATTTGTAAGACAACTAAGTGATTGAATAATGAACAAAACAGAATTCTACGCGGATCTGAACCGCGATTTTAAGGCATTGATGGCGGGTGAGACCAGCTTCTTAGCCACTCTGGCAAATACTAGCGCATTGCTGTTTGAACGTCTCTCTGAGGTGAACTGGGCCGGCTTTTACCTTCTGGAAGGTGAAACGCTGGTGCTCGGTCCGTTCCAGGGCAAACTGGCCTGCGTGCGTATTCCGGTAGGGCGCGGCGTATGCGGCACGGCGGTGGCCGAGAATCAGGTCCAGCGTGTGGAAGATGTTCATGCATTTGACGGGCACATTGCCTGCGATGCCGCCAGTAATTCTGAAATCGTTCTGCCTCTGGTGGTCAAAAATCAGATTATTGGCGTTCTGGATATCGACAGTACGGTCTTCAGTCGCTTTACAACCGAGGACGAACAGGGGCTGCGCGAGCTGGTGGCTAATCTGGAAAACGTACTCGCGGCAACCGATTATCAAAAATTCTTTGCGAGCGTCGCAGGATAATCAACGGATAACGTAGCATTTACTGATAGCGTCATTATAATGACGCCTGTTCATGCCTGCGCTTGTTGGCAACGTCCGTTGTAATCAGGAAATTTCATGGAAAATCAACCTAAGTTGAATAGCAGTAAAGAAGTTATCGCATTTCTGGCCGAGCGTTTCCCGCAGTGCTTCAGCGCGGAAGGTGAAGCGCGTCCCCTGAAAGTCGGTATTTTTCAGGATCTGGTGGCACGTGTTGAAGGGGAAATGAACCTCAGCAAAACTCAGCTGCGTTCCGCCTTACGTCTTTATACTTCGAGCTGGCGTTACCTGTACGGTATCAAAGCTGGCGCGACCCGTGTGGATCTCGACGGCAACCCGTGTGGTGAGCTGGACGAGCAGCACGTTGAGCACGCGCGCAAGCAGCTTGAAGAAGCCAAAGCACGCGTTCAGGCACAACGTGCAGAACAGCAGGCGAAAAAACGCGAAGCCGCCGCGGCAAACGGCCAGGAAGATGCGCCTCGTCGTGAGCGTAAACCACGCCCTGCGCCGCGCCGTCACGATAATAACGATCGCAAACCGCGTGCAGACAAACCAGCAGCAAAAGCCCCGCGTGCCCCTCGTGAAGAGCCGCGCCATACGCCGGTTTCTGACATTAACGCCCTGAGCGTAGGTCAGGCGCTGAAGGTAAAAGCGGGTAACAATGCTATGGACGCCACCGTACTGGAAATCACCAAAGATGGCGTTCGTGTACAGCTGACTTCTGGTATGTCAATGATTGTACGCGCAGAACACTTGTTGTTCTGAAACGGAGGCCAAGCCTGGCATGAACACTTTTTTTAAGCTCACCGCGCTGGCGGGCCTGTATGCCATAACAGGTCACGCTTTTGCAGTGGACGATATCACGCGTGTTGATCAAATTCCGGTTCTCAAGGAAGAGACGCAGCACGCGACGGTGAGCGAGCGCGTGACCTCACGTTTTACCCGCTCGCACTATCGTCAGTTCGATCTCGATCAGGCCTTTTCGGCCAAAATCTTTGACCGCTATCTGAACTTGCTGGATTACAGCCATAACGTTTTGCTCGCCAGCGATGTCGAGCAGTTCGCTAAGCGCAAATCCGAGGTGGGTGACGAGTTGCGCTCAGGCAAGCTGGATCTGTTCTACGATCTCTACAACCTGTCGCAAAAGCGCCGCTTCGAACGCTATCAGTACGCGCTGAAAGTGCTGGAACGTCCGATGGACTTCACCGGCAACGACACCTTTAATCTGGATCGCAGTAAAGCACCCTGGCCGAAAGATGAAGCCGAGTTGAATGCGCTGTGGGACGGTAAAGTTAAATACGATGAACTGAGCCTCAAGCTTACCGGCAAAGACGAAAAAGAGATCCGTGACACGCTCACGCGTCGTTACAAATTCGCCATTCGTCGTCTGGCGCAGACCAACAGTGAGGATGTCTTCTCGCTGGCCATGACGGCCTTTGCTCACGAAATCGATCCGCACACCAACTATCTCTCTCCACGCAACACCGAACAGTTCAATACCGAGATGAGCCTGTCTCTTGAAGGTATCGGCGCGGTGCTGCAGATGGACGATGATTACACGGTGATCAATTCGATGGTTGCGGGTGGCCCGGCATCCAAAAGCAAAGCGATTAGCGTAGGCGATCGTATTGTGGGTGTAGGACAAACCGGACAGAACATGGTCGACGTGATCGGCTGGCGTCTTGATGACGTGGTTGCGCTGATCAAAGGTCCGAAAGGCAGCAAGGTTCGTCTGGAAGTCCTGCCAGCCGGAAAAGGCACCAAAACCCGTATCGTTACCCTGACCCGCGAGCGTATCCGTCTGGAAGACCGCGCGGTGAAAATGTCGGTGAAAACCGTGGGTAAAGAGAAGGTGGGTGTCCTGGATATTCCTGGCTTCTACGTAGGGCTGACTGACGATGTGAAAGTTCAGCTGCAGAAGCTTGAAAAGCAGAACGTCAGCAGCATTATCATCGACCTGCGCAGTAACGGCGGCGGAGCGCTGACGGAAGCGGTTTCACTCTCTGGTCTGTTCATTCCATCGGGTCCCGTGGTGCAGGTGCGCGATAACAACGGTAAAGTGCGTGAAGATGCCGACAACGACGGTGTGGTCTACTACAAAGGCCCGCTGGTGGTCCTGGTTGACCGCTTCAGTGCTTCCGCGTCTGAGATCTTTGCCGCTGCCATGCAGGATTATGGCCGTGCGCTGATCGTCGGTGAGCCAACCTTCGGGAAAGGCACCGTTCAGCAGTATCGTTCTCTTAATCGTATCTACGATCAAATGCTGCGTCCGGAATGGCCTGCACTGGGCTCGGTTCAGTACACCATTCAGAAATTCTACCGCGTGAATGGCGGCAGTACGCAGCGTAAGGGCGTAACGCCGGACATTATGATGCCGACAGGCACGGAAGAGACGGAAACCGGCGAGAAGTTTGAAGATAACGCGTTACCGTGGGACAGCATCAATGCCGCGACCTACGTGAAAGCGGGTGATATGACGCAATTTGGCCCTGAACTGCTGAAAGCGCATAACGACCGCATCGCGAAAGATCCGGAATTCCAGTACATCATGAAGGACATCGCACGCTTCAATGCCTTGAAAGATAAGCGGAATATCGTTTCTCTGAACTACGCACAGCGTGAGAAAGAGAACAACGAAGACGATGCAACCCGCCTGGCGCGTATCAACGATCGCTTCAAGCGTGAAGGCAAGCCACTGCTCAAAAAACTGGACGATCTGCCAAAAGATTACCAGGAGCCGGATCCGTATCTGGATGAGACGGTACATATCGCTCTCGACCTGGCGAATCAGGAAAAAGAGAAACCTGCCGTACAGCCCGCTCCGGCAAAATAATCTCCCAACAGGCACAAGAAATTGTGCCTGTTTCTTTTTGTTCTTCATCCTTCCGTCAGCCAGATTTTCAATTGTGTAAAGTTGTGTCTTTCTGGTGACTTACGCCCGCCGGATGCTTGAAAATAACCGTAATACCCATACGATGTGGGTAATCGCATAGTGCGTTTTGTTAAACTGAGGTAAAAAGAAAATTATGATGCGAATCGCGCTCTTCCTGCTCACCAACCTGGCGGTCATGGTGGTTTTCGGGCTCGTGCTAAGCCTGACAGGAATTCAGTCGAGCAGCGTTCAGGGTCTGTTGATTATGGCGCTGCTGTTTGGTTTTGGTGGCTCGTTCATCTCCCTGCTGATGTCGAAGTGGATGGCACTGAAATCGGTGGGTGGTGAGGTTATTGAACAGCCGCGTAACGATATGGAACAATGGCTGATGAATACGGTGGCTCAGCAATCCCGTCAGGCCGGCATCGCCATGCCGCAGGTGGCGATTTACCATGCCCCGGACATCAACGCGTTTGCCACGGGCGCCCGTCGCGATGCGTCACTGGTTGCCGTCAGCACCGGTCTGCTGCAGAACATGAGCCGTGACGAAGCTGAAGCGGTTATCGCCCACGAAATCAGCCATATCGCAAACGGTGACATGGTGACCATGACCCTGATTCAGGGTGTGGTGAACACCTTCGTGATCTTCATCTCCCGTATCCTGGCGCAGATTGCGGCTGGCTTTATGGGCGGCAACCGCGACGAAGGTGAAGAGAGCAACGGCAACCCGCTGATCTACTTCGCCGTGTCGATGGTTCTGGAACTGGTATTCGGTATTCTGGCCAGCATCATCACCATGTGGTTCTCTCGTCACCGTGAATTCCACGCGGATGCCGGCTCTGCGAAGCTGGTTGGTCGTGAGAAGATGATTGCCGCGCTGCAGCGTCTGAAAACCAGCTACGAGCCGCAGGAAGCGAACAGCATGATGGCCTTCTGCATTAACGGTAAATCCAAATCGCTGAGCGAGCTGTTTATGTCTCACCCGCCGCTGGATAAACGTATTGAAGCGCTGCGCAGTGGGGAATACCTGAAGTAACGCCAGGAACCCTAATAAGCCGGGCAGGAGAACACTCTGCCCGGCTTTTTTTATGCCTGAACCCTGGGCTGTGTCACCCGCAGGCCGCTGACGACCGCCGCGAGGGAAGCAAGGGCTCCTGCGGTGAGAAGCGCAATGTGGTTACCGTTTTGCCCGGCAAGGTTAAACATCAGGGCGACCAGTGCCGCACCGCTGCTTTGTCCCAGAAGGCGCGCGGTCCCCAGCATACCGCTGGCTCCTCCGCTGCGATGACGCGGCGCGGAGGTGATAATGGTGTGGTTGTTAGGGGACTGGAACAGACCAAACCCCGCGCCGCACAGGATCATGCGCCAGATGATGTCCAGATCGGTTGGCGATGACGGTAGCAATGCCAGCGCGAAAAGGCCTGTCGCCATCACCGCCAGCCCCAAAGCACCCAATAAACCGGCATGGACGCGTTCAATTAAATAACCTGCCAGCGGTGCCATCACCATGGTCGCCAGCGGCCAGGGGGTAAGCAGCAAACCGGTCTCCACCTCTGAACGTCCAACCACGCTTTGCAGAAAGAAGGGTAGGGAGACCAGAGCCAGCATCTGGGCGCAGAACGAGCAGACAGACGTGCAAATGGAGAGGGAAAAGAGGGGAATACGCAGCAGATCAACAGGCAGTAGAGGCACAGGGAGAGTGAGCTGGCGGCGAACAAAGAAGAAGCCGATCGCCAGCAGGGCGATAAGCTCCGCGCCGGTAAGCATCAGAGACTGTCCCTGCGCAAAGCCGCTCAGCGCCGTAATCAACAGGCCAAAGGTCAGGGCATTCATCACCGCACTCGCCACGTCGAAGCGCGGCATGGTGCTTTTGGGACCGTTAGCGGGAAGAAAGCGCAGGGCAAAAAAGATGGCGACGATACCCAGCGGCACGTTAATGGCGAACAGCCATTGCCATGACGCAACGGAGAGGATCGCCGCCGCAATCGTTGGCCCGGCGGCAGAAGAGACGGCGACAATAAACGAGTTTATCCCCATTCCGCGCCCCAGATGACGCTGCGGATAAATTAAGCGGATCAGCGCCGTGTTTACGCTCATGAGCGCCGCGCCGCCAAAACCCTGCGCAATACGCGCAAGCGTCAGGGTATGCAGTGAATCTGAAAGGGCACAGAGCAGGGAGGTTAAAGTGAAAACCACTAGGCCGCACTGATATACCCGGCGGTAGCCGAACATATCGCCGAGGAAAGAGAACGAGAGCAGTGACACCACAATCGCAATCTGGTAGGCGTTAACAATCCATATCGAACTGGCGGGAGAGGCGTGCAGGTCGCTGGCGATGGTTGGCAGGGCAACGTTTGCGATTGCGCCGTCAAGGACCGCCATTGATATACCGATAATGATGGTCGCTATCGCGCCATACCGCTGGGGTAAAGGCAGGCCATCGGAAAGGGTCTTTTCCATTAGGGTTAAAAAAGCTCAGCGTGAAATTATTCTCAGGGTAACTATTTTAGCATTGTTACAGCCGTGATATGTCGCAGATTTGTAACGAAGTAAACGGGGATTGATTGCAGGTGACATGACGGGAACTTATAATAAAAACCGGTTCTGATTTTTATAAAACACTCGCTATGAGGTGGTAAATGGCTATTGCGGATTTGGATAAACAGCCAGATTCTGTTTCTTCCGTGCTGAAGGTGTTTGGCATCTTACAGGCTCTGGGAGAGGAGCGTGAAATAGGTATTACAGAGTTGTCACAGCGCGTGATGATGTCAAAAAGCACCGTATATCGCTTTTTGCAGACCATGAAATCGCTGGGTTACGTTGCCCAGGAAGGCGAATCTGAAAAATACTCCCTGACGCTGAAGCTGTTTGAGCTGGGTGCCCGCGCGCTACAAAATGTTGACCTGATCCGCAGCGCCGATATTCAGATGCGTGAAATCTCTCGCCTCACTAAAGAGACCATCCATCTCGGCGCGCTGGATGAAGACAGCATTGTTTACATCCATAAAATCGACTCCATGTACAATCTGCGCATGTATTCGCGCATTGGTCGTCGCAACCCGCTCTACAGTACCGCCATTGGTAAAGTTCTGCTGGCGTGGCGCGATCGTGAGGAAGTGAAGCAGATCCTCGAAGGCGTGGAATACAAGCAAAGTACCTCACGAACCATTACCAGCACGGACGCGCTGCTAACGGTGCTCGATCGCGTACGCGAGCAGGGGTATGGCGAAGATAACGAGGAGCAGGAAGAGGGACTGCGCTGCATCGGCGTTCCGGTATTTGACCGTTTTGGCGTGGTGATCGCGGGCTTAAGTATCTCCTTCCCAACCTTACGTTTCTCCGAAGAGCGTCTGCATGAGTATGTGGCTATTCTCCACACTGCCGCACGTAAGATTTCTGAACAGATGGGGTATCACGACTACCCGTTCTAATCTCTGTTCACATAAAAAAACGCCGCATCTGTTGCGGCGTTTTTTGTCGGTCATTTACCCGGCTGACTAGCCATTATCAATCACGACGGAAGTCTTACGCAGGACCGGACAGTGGGTTAAGCCAACAATCCCGCTGTCAGTATGCAGATATTGTGCAGTGCTCATTCCTTGTGCTGTTAAGTATTTACACTGAATGCCTAACCCGGCAGCGTTTTCGGTGCTTCCCACAAGCACGCCATAACCCGTTAGAAGAAGGCCAATCCAGACAAGGGCCAGTGCAATAATTGTTCGAATGATTAAGCGCATCATTACCTCTTTTATCGTTGTTATCATAATGCTAGCGTAAACGGTTTACGAAACGAAACAAGTGCAGGATTCTGAAAAAAGCGCGATGGCGGCACAGTTAGCCCTTGTTTAAGATAAGCGTGATAACCTCGTTACATCAGGTCATTAGACGGAGTGTGGAGTGAAAAAAATACGCTGGGTAATTCTGATTATCGTGCTGATAGCGTGCGTGGTGTTATGGACGCAGACGATCAATGTGATGTGCGATCAGGATGTACAGTTTTTTAGCGGCGTTTGCGCAATCAATAAATTTATTCCGTGGTAACACGCATTTTTTCTCAAGGTGATTTCCTTCCTTCGCGCCAGTGGTAAAATAGACGTTTTTATTGAGGTGGTGAAATGGGTGAGTTACTGAATTCAGGGCTGCTGAATATAGCATCCCTGATGATTTCTTTGGTTGTTCTGCTTGTCGGGCTGGTCATTTGGTTTTTTGTGAATCGCGCCAGTTCCCGTACTAACGAGCAGATTGAACTGCTGGAAGCGCTGCTCGATCAGCAAAAACGTCAGAATGCGCTGCTACGCCGTCTGTGTGAGGCTAACGAACCGGAAGAGAAAGACGCGCCGAAAGACGCAGTCGCTGAAGATAACAAAGACGAAGACGACTTTATCCGCCTGGTGGCTGAGCGTTAATTTTTTTGTCCTGGGAGGTGGCTGTGGTCTGGAAAAACCCCTGGTATGACCCCTCCCTGAAACATCACACCCCGAACGGTTTTCGTAATACCGATCCTGTTGGACATCAACCCGGCGACCTTGACCGCTGGCGTAAAGCGCGTAAAGAGGCCGGATTACCGAAGCCGCCCGCGCTGGGTTATGAAGACTTTATCCGCCAGTGGTGGCAACCGGTTGAGCTTACGCAATCTCAGGAAGATGGGGTATGGTGGCTCGGACACGCGAGCGTGTTGCTGCAGCTGGACGGCAATATCATCCTTAC
Source organism: Enterobacter sp. PL_is511 (assembly GCF_055816065.1). NCBI lineage: Bacteria > Pseudomonadati > Pseudomonadota > Gammaproteobacteria > Enterobacterales > Enterobacteriaceae > Enterobacter > Enterobacter sp. PL_is511. The sequence continues at coordinate 185,392 of NZ_JBVPGP010000017.1, forward strand.
CGATCCGGTGTTTTCTCGACGTGCTTCTCCGCTCCCTTTCCTGGGACCACAGCGCAAAACGCCTCCCGCGCTGTCAGTCGACCAGCTTCATCAGCTTGATGCGGTCGTCATCTCCCATAATCATTACGATCATCTTGATGACGCAACCCTTCGCCGTATCCTCAAACGCTTCCCCGACGTCAGTATTTTTGTTCCGTTGGGCCTCGCCGACTGGTTTCGTCGCCGGGGAGCAAAACGCGTGGTCGAACTCGACTGGTGGCAGAGTTTCACCTCGCAGGGGATGACGCTGACCGCCGTACCGGCACAGCACTGGAGCATGCGCACGCCATGGAACCGCAATCGTTCCTTATGGTGCGGCTGGGTGATGGAAGGACGGCATCACCGTTTCTGGTTTAGCGGTGATACCGGTTATTCACCTGAGCTGCTGTTAATTCCTGAACGCCTGGGCCAGATAGATGCCGCCGCGTTACCGATTGGTGCCTATGCCCCACGATGGTTCATGGCTGTCCATCATATGGATCCGCAATCTGCGGTGGCATTGTGGCAGCAGCTGGGCTCACCTCTGGCGTTCCCTATTCACTGGGGCGTGTTTGAACTGGCAGATGAATCCTTAGATGAACCTGTGCAGGAGTTAACTCACGCACTCGATAATTTAGCACCAGTTAACCATTCTTTCAGGATACTGAAGATTGGTGAATATTTATCCTTATAAACGAAGCGATAAATTGTTGCATATATTGTTGATGTAAAGGCGCGCAGGAATGTTTTATTTTTATCGAAACGTTTTGCTTGCCTTCTTTTGATGCAGAGTCATAAAAATTTCATTATTTTGGTGCATAACGCTGTTTATTCGCTGGTGCATTTTAATACAGCTGGGCGCGGGTTATTAACACTGTTTTTTCTCTGAAACAATTTGGTCGCGTTACAATGATTTAAGCATAAGTTTTCACAAATTGTTCTAACTCAATCAAGACGTAAGATTTCTTTTCCTGTTTGCTGGACGGTTCGTTATGATTGAGCTATGTTAAAAAAGTCTTAGATTACAGCGGTTGTGAAAGCAACGCTGGGTCTTTGTTACGCAGCAGGGCTGTCTGTACGTGATGCGCATAATTGTGCAAAACCTGACAGGCACTGTTCGAATTTGTGCGGCGGATCGAGACATGTTTAAAAATGGCTTGCCATATTAAACATAGTGTGTGATAACACGTTTTGGGTCAAACGAGGTACAGTTCTGTTTATGTGTGGCATTTTCAGTAAAGAAGTCCTGAGTAAACACGTTGTCGTTGAATACCGCTTCTCTGCCGAACCTTATATTAGTGCCTCATGCAGTAATGTCTCAGTTTTATCTCAGTTAATGCCTGCGGGCTAAGAAAACACTCTAAGGAATTTTGCAAAATGGCAAAGATTAAAGGTCAAGTTAAGTGGTTCAACGAGTCTAAAGGTTTTGGTTTCATTACTCCTGCTGACGGCAGCAAAGACGTGTTCGTACACTTCTCTGCAATCCAGGGTAACGGCTTCAAAACTCTGGCTGAAGGCCAGAACGTTGAGTTCGAAATTCAGGACGGCCAGAAAGGCCCAGCTGCAGTTAACGTAACTGCTATCTGATCGAACCGCTGCTGACTGAAGCGCTTAGCACTTCACTCTCAGACATAAAGCCTCGCATAACGCGGGGCTTTTTTATGTCCTTAATCTTTCAAAATATTACCATTCACGGTCTTGTTAGTAACTTGTTGCAAAGCTGCGAGGTTAGTAGCACTGTTTCGCCTCCCTAAGCGCATCTTTTCCCGTTAAATCAGGGCGTTGTTTAACAGTCCTGGGGTTCAGGTGAAGAAGAAATTGATAATGACCGCTGGCAATTTCACGCCAGCGCGTTTTGCGCTGCTCTGTTTAGCTATTTTCTGTAGTCTGGCCTTTTTACTTGGCCGCGTAGCCTGGCTGCAAATCATCAAGCCTGACAATCTGGTGAAGCAGGAAGATATGCGTTCCCTCCGCCAGCTGGCGATTGATGCGCCGCGCGGCATGATAATGGATCGCGAAGGTCGTCCCCTGGCGGTGAGCGTGCCTGTACGGGCCGTTTGGGCCGATCCTAAAACGGTGCTGGCAAAAGGAGGCGTTGGCGTCGACGAACGCTGGCAGGCGTTGGCAAACGCGCTACATCTCTCCCTGGGCGCACTCTCGGCGCGAATCAACGCCAACCCGCAGGGCCGTTTTATTTATCTTGCCCGTCAGGTCGATCCGGCACAGGCAAAGTGGATAGATAAACTCAATCTGCCCGGCATCAATTTACGCGATGAATCCCGCCGTTTTTATCCTGCCGGCCATGTGGCAGCGAACCTGATTGGCTTCACCAATATTGACGGGCAGGGCATTGAGGGCGTGGAAAAAAGCTTCAACGCGCAGCTGACCGGCAAGGCGGGTGTGCGCCAGGTAAGGGAAGATCGCTATGGACGCGTGGTTGAAAACCTGACGGAAGTTGCGCCCGCGCCGGCGCATAACATCCAGTTAAGTATCGATGAGCGTCTGCAAACCATCACCGAGGATGCGCTCGATAATGCCGTGGCCTGGAACAAGGCCGAGTCTGGGGCCTCGGTGCTCATCAATATCCCCACCGGGGAAATACTCGCCATGGCGAGCTATCCGGATTTCAACCCCAATAACCGGGAAGGCGCGACGATAAACGATTTTCGCAACCGTGCGATCAGCGATACGTTCGAACCGGGTTCCACGGTCAAGCCGCTGGTGCTGATGACGGCCCTGCAGCAGGGGCTGGTCCAGCCGGACAGCGTGATTGACACGCATCCGTATACCCTCGACGGGCATCGTATCCGCGATGTGGGCTATTATCCTGAACTGACAATGACCGGGATCCTGCAAAAATCGAGCGACACCGGCGTGTCCCGACTGTCCCTGGCAATGCCTGTCCAGCATCTTATTGATACCTATCGAAATTTTGGATTCGGCACGAATACGGGGCTTGGCTTAACGGGTGAGAGCGCGGGGCTGTTGCCCCAGCGTAAATACTGGAGCCAGCTGGACCGCGCGACATTTGCCTTCGGCTACGGGCTGATGGTGACGCCGCTCCAGCTGGCGCACGTCTACGCCACGATTGGCGGCTTCGGGCTTGAGCGACCTCTCTCGATTACGCGTATCGATCCCCCCGTTATCGGGCAACGCGTCATGCCGGAAGAGATTGCACACGAGGTGGAGCACATGATGGAGAGCGTTGCGCTGCCCGGCGGCGGAGGGGTTAAGGCCGCCGTTCGTGATTACCGGGTGGCGGTGAAAACCGGTACGGCGAAGAAAATTGACGATAGCGGGAAGTATGTCGATAAATACGTCGCCTACACCGCAGGGGTTGCACCTGCCAGCAATCCGCGTTTTGCCCTGGTGGTGGTGATTAACGATCCGCAAAATGGTGCCTACTACGGCGGGGCCGTCTCCGCCCCTGTCTTCAGTGAGATTATGGGTAACGTGCTGCGTCTGGAAAATGTGAAACCTGACGGGTTACCGGCAGGGTCCGATCACCTTATCGTCATGCGTTAACCGGGCGTTTATAACCAGGGCGAATAGCGGTACACTTCGCCCTTTGATTATGCTCCGGAGTCACCATGTCCTTCAGCTGTCCCCTTTGCCACGCCCCCCTGACGCACTCAGATAAAAGTTATACCTGTCCGCAGGGGCATCAGTTTGATAGGGCAAAAGAAGGCTACGTGAATCTTCTGCCGGTACAGCATAAGCGTTCCCGCGATCCTGGCGACAGTGCTGAAATGATGCGGGCGCGCCGCGCGTTTCTTGATGCCGGGCACTATCTGCCGCTGCGGGAGGCCGTCGCGCAGATGCTGAATGACATTCTGCCGGATTCAGCCACCGCCATGCTCGATATCGGCTGCGGGGAGGGGTACTACACCGCGCGGTTTGCCGAGATCGCCCGTGAGAAGGGCGCACAGACGTTCGGTCTGGACGTGTCGAAAGTGGCGATTCGCGCAGCGGCAAAGCGTTACGCGGACGTGACGTTCTGCGTGGCATCCAGCCACCGACTGCCGTTTGACGATGCCAGCATGGACGCGGTTATTCGCATTTACGCGCCCTGCAAGGCGGAAGAGCTGGCTCGCGTGGTAAAACCGGGCGGATGGGTAGTCACCGTGACCCCAGGCCCGCGTCATCTGATGGAGCTGAAAGGGCTGATCTACGACGAAGTGCGTCTGCATGCCCCTCATTCTGAACAGCTGGCCGGTTTTAGCCTGAAGCAGGAGCAAACCGTGGCGTATGAAATGACGCTGAAAGGGGAAGAGGCCACCGCGTTGCTGCAGATGACGCCGTTCGCGTGGCGGGCAAAACCGGAAGTATGGGAAGCGTTAGCGGCACACTCAACATTTGGCTGCCAGACGGACTTCAGCATCCATCTCTGGCAGCGCGAAGATTAACCGGCGAAGTGTGCCCAGAGGATCTGGGCGCCAATGCCAATCAACACAATTCCCCCCAGGATCTCGGCGCGTTTACCCAGCAGCGGGCCGATAAACCGTCCGAGCATCATGCCCAGCGTGGACATAATCAGGGTTGCGCAGCCGATGGCCAGCGCGGTGGCGATGATATTGACCTGCAGGAATGCCAGACCGACACCGACGGCCATCGCATCAAGGCTGGTGGCAATGGCCGTGGTGACCAGCAGCCAGAACCCGTGGCGGTGCTGAGGCTCCTCGTCTTCTTCATCGCTGCCGCGAAAACCTTCAATCACCATTCGGCCACCGAGAAATACCAGCAGGACGAACGCAATCCAGTGGTTCCACTCCAGCACGAACTGGCTGGCGAGCATGCCAAGACCCCAGCCGATAAGCGGCGTCAGCGTTTCGATAGCGCCAAAAATCAGACCGGTACGCAGGGCTTCTGAGAACTTAGGTTTGTGGAGCGTGGCGCCTTTTCCGATGGAAGCAGCGAATGCGTCCATGGACATGCCAAAAGCGAGAAGGATCGTAGCGGAGATATTCATAACAGCGTCCAGACCGGGGATATCCATATGACACATCACTGCCCCCAGTAAACAGCAGTTGATGTATCTATGGTCTCGCCTGATCGCGCTGCACATAAGATGTGCTGTCAGCGATCCGTACGTGCCACGTTTTTCAACGAGTATGTTGACACGTACATTTCCTGCGAACAGGAAATCGGCTACTCCCCAACGACGGGCGCAACCTTAACATATTTTGAGAATATAAAACAACATTGAAGAGGCATTATTTAAAACACTTGTTGATAACGATTTTCATTTGTCTTTAAGCGTGAAAATATCGTTAACAAATAGAGATAAAATTAACGAAGGAGATATAGCTTTGGCTATATTTCTTGCGCAAGATAAACGCAATATATAGCCATTGCTATATATCTAACTCATTGAGTTTTAACAAGTAAATTGTATATCTTTTCCAGGTCGTCAATATTCTTCACCCGAATAAGCAGGCGGCGTTGTTCTAATTGCATCACCAGCACGCCGTCTTCGGATAAATTCATCTCTTTAATCCGGTTATATTCTATCCACACATTGGCGAAGAAAAATCCGCGGGATTTAAAAAGGATTTTCGGCGTGCGGATCCAGAACAGATAAATCGCCATTAATGCCAGCGCACATAATAACCATGTGGTTAATATTGCACCATGGCTGGTGACGTTATTGTAAATAAGAATGGCGATGAGACCCACGAAGATAAAGGCATCCACGCGCCCGCGTCGCAGAAGGGGAAGGGAGAGCAGCGTCTCGCCGTGACGGCGGGGCATGATGAACTCGTCATAGATCGCGTAAGCCAGAAGGGCAACAACAAATAAAACCAGTACGATGTCCGTGACAGTCATTCATCCTCCAGATAAAAAAACCGGGGGCAAGCCCCCGGCCTATAGCATTGAAACTTACAGACCCAGCAGGCCGACAGCGTAGCCCGCGATACCGATGACGAAGAAGCCAACGATAATCCACAGCGGGTTCACTTTCTTACGCAGCAGCCACATGCAGGCGAAGGTCAACAGCAGCGGCACCAGGCCCGGCATCAGCTGGTCCAGAATCGTCTGCACGGTGGTGACGCGGGTCTGACCATCCTGTCCGGTGATGGTTGATACCACCAGCGGGATGTTCACGTGCGTCCACTTGTTAACCAGTGCCCCCATGACAAACAGGCCGAGGATTGACGCCCCCTCAGTCAGTTTCTGCAGGAAGCCGCCGCCCATGTCCTTAACGATGTCCACCCCTTTACGGTAGCCGTAGGCCACGCCGTAGTAACGGGTCAGCAGACGCACGGCGTTGAACAGGATGAAGAACAGCAGCGGGCCAAGCAGGCTGCCGCTCATCGCGATACCGGCACCCAGTGCCGCGAAGACCGGACGCACGGTTCCCCAGAAGATAGGGTCACCGACACCGGCCAGCGGGCCCATCAGACCGACTTTGATACCGTTGATGGCACCATCGTCAATCTCTGCGCCGTTTGCACGCTGTTCTTCCATTGCCAGCGTTACGCCCAGTACGGGAGCCGCAACGTAAGGATGGGTGTTAAAGAATTCCAGGTGACGCTTGATGGCCTGACGGCGCGCTTCGTTGTTTTCCGGGTACAGGCGTTTGATCGCCGGTACCATGGAGAAGCAGAAGCCCAGCGCCTGCATACGTTCGAAGTTCCATGAACCCTGAAACAGGTTAGAACGGATGAACACGCCACGAATATCACCCGGAGTGAGTTTTTTCTCGGTGGTAGTTTTTGTCATATCAACCATTTCGCTCACCTGTTAGTCCAGTTCGTTATCGAGATCGTTGTTACCAGCAGCCTGCGCTGGGGCACCCGCGACGCGGTTATATTTCGGGCTGAGCTGGATGTAGAGAATCGCCATCACCGCACCAATCACGCCCAGTGCAACCAGATTGAAGTTGGTGAAGGCTGCAGTCACGAAGCCGAGGTAGAAGAACGGCATCAGGTAGCCTGCGCGCATCATGTTGATGACCATCGCATAACCAACAACCACGATCATACCGCCCGCGATGTTCAGGCCGCCGGTGACCACTTCAGGAATGGCGTTCAGCATGCTCTGGACTTCACTGGTACCGACAGAGATCGCCACGATAACCGCCGGGATCGCGATACGCATCGCCTGCAGGAACAGGGATGAAACGTGGATCCACGACAGGGCCGTGAGGTTGCCGTTGTCGGCCGCCTTATCCGCCGCGTGCTGGAAGGCAACGGTGATAGTACGAACGATGATGGTCAGAACCTGGCCTGCGGCTGCCAGCGGGATCGCCAGGGCGATACCGGCACCAATACTCTGGTGACCGGCAATAACCAGAACGGTCGAAATGATAGAGGCCAGCGCGGCATCGGGCGCAACCGCCGCGCCGATGTTCATCCAGCCCAGGGCGATCATTTCCAGGGTACCACCGATGATGATACCGGTTTTCATGTCACCCAGAACGGCCCCAATCAGCGTACAGGCCACCAGAGGACGGTGGAACTGAAATTCATCAAGTACGGATTCCATACCCGCAATACATGCGACCACGAACACCAGCACAATCTGAAGAGTGGTAATCTCCATTGCACTTCTCCTATTACGTAAACTTTATATGAGAACCGGCGCGGGCTTATTTCCCAACTTTGCCGATCAAATCCATCATTTTCAGTTTCTGGTCCGTGGAAACCTTACGGGCTTCCAGCTCAATACCGCGCGCATTCAGCTTGTTGAATGCCTCGATATCTTTCGCATCGACTGAAATGGCGTTGTTGACCTGCGTTTTGCCCTGACGGAATGCCATACCACCAATGTTCACGGAGGTGATTTTCACGCCGCCTTCAACAATGCGCTCAACGTCTGTCGGGTTAGTGAACAGGAGCATCACGCGTTCGCCCGCGTATTTCGGGTTGTTGTAAACGCGGATCATCTTGGCGACATCCACGACGTGCGCGGTAACGCCAGGAGGAGCAACCTGAGTCAGAAGGGTTTTACGAACGGTATCGGCGGCCACTTCGTCGCTGACCACGATAATGCGTCGAACGTTGGTCTCTTTGGTCCAGCGCGTGGCGACCTGGCCGTGGATTAAGCGGTCATCAATACGCGCAAGGCCGATAACCATGTAATCGTTCGGGCCCATCGGTTTTGCCGGTGCTGCCGCTTTTGGTGCCGCTGCAGGCGCAGGGGCAGGTTTTTCAACCGGCTGCGCTTTCAGGGCCTTAACCCCTTCGCGACCGGTTTCAACGGCCAGTGCCACCAGCTCATCGAACGCCGGATTGTCGTCGCGCGCCATGAAGGTTTCCACCAGCATGGGAATGTTGACCCCGGCGACAACTTCATAGTGCTCTTTATCGACGACAATGCGGCTGGCAGCATTGAACGGGCTGCCGCCCCATGTATCAACGAGAAACAGCACGCCTTTGCTGGTATCCAGCTTCTCGAGTTGAGCGTTGTACTTCTCAATCAGCGTCTCGGCGTTTTCACCGGGAACGAAATCGATCCAGCCGACGTTTTCCTGCTCGCCCAACAGCATCTCTGCCGTTTTGAGTAGCTGCTCAGCAGCCCAACCATGTGTGCCTATGACAATAGCAATGGTCACTTGCTACCTCCTTTTATTATCATTAATACGCCTGCCAGGCAGTCGTACTGAGAATCGTATTGGCGAACCGAATCGATTCAGATAAGGGTTAGAGTTCAAAAAACTAAGACTTCCGCGAATTATTTTAGATAGTGAAAAAATAATTTATGTGATGAAGATCCGTAATTTAGCCACGCGTTACAGATTTATCTGTAGCGTAAAGCGGCTGTGTTACAGAACTTTGCAAAGGAACGTAAATCTTTGCTAAAAACACAGTGTCTCTGATATGTTTAGCCTCCGTTTAATTGTTCAGGAGTATAGGGCTACAGCCCACTATATGGACCGTCACCGACGTCAGTCATCTACCAGGCCATTTCGCGCCTTATTCACCGGCGATCCTCGCCACGTATCGACTCTGTTTACCTCTGTTTTGCCCACATTGAGTGGGGCACCGTTTCGTCATTCCTTTAGCAGGAGCTTGTCATGGAATTCTTAATGGACCCGTCAATCTGGGTGGGATTGCTCACGCTGGTGGTGCTGGAGATTGTTCTCGGCATTGATAACCTGGTGTTTATCGCCATCCTTGCGGACAAACTGCCGCCAAAACAGCGTGATAAAGCGCGTCTGATTGGTCTCTCGCTGGCGCTGGTCATGCGACTGGGGCTGCTCTCCGTCATCTCCTGGATGGTCACACTGACCAAACCGCTGTTCTCCGTCATGGATTACACCTTCTCCGGGCGTGATTTAATCATGCTGGTCGGGGGGATATTCCTGCTCTTCAAAGCGACGACAGAGCTTCACGAGCGGCTGGAAAACCGTCAGCACGATGATGGGCACGGTAAAGGCTATGCCAGCTTCTGGGTGGTGGTACTGCAGATCGTGGTGCTTGATGCGGTCTTCTCGCTGGATGCGGTGATCACGGCGGTCGGCATGGTGAACCATCTACCGGTAATGATGGCGGCTGTCGTTATTGCAATGGCGGTGATGCTGCTGGCCTCGAAGCCGCTGACGCGCTTCGTCAACCAGCATCCAACGGTGGTCGTGCTGTGTCTGAGCTTCCTGCTGATGATTGGTCTGAGCCTGGTGGCGGAAGGCTTTGGTTTCCATATTCCGAAAGGCTACCTGTACGCCGCGATTGGCTTCTCGATCCTGATCGAGCTGTTCAACCAGATTGCGCGACGTAACTTTATTAAGCAGCAGTCGAATCAGCCGCTGCGTGCCCGTACCGCAGATGCCATTCTGCGCCTGATGGGCGGTCGTCGTCAGGTGAACGTTCAGTCTGATTCCGAAAACCATAATCCGGTTCCGCTCCCGGAAGGGGCGTTTGTGGAACAAGAACGCTACATGATTAACGGCGTGCTCTCCCTGGCCTCCCGTTCGCTGCGCGGCATCATGACGCCGCGCGGGGAAATCAGCTGGGTCGATGCTAACCTGAGCGTGGATGAAATTCGCCAGCAGCTGCTCTCTTCACCGCACAGCCTGTTCCCGGTGTGTCGTGGTGAGCTGGATGAGATCATCGGCGTCGTGCGGGCGAAAGAGATGCTGGTGGCCCTGGAAGAGGGCGTCAACGTGGAAGCCGTTGCTGCGGCGTCGCCTGCGATTGTCGTGCCGGAAACGCTGGATCCGATCAACCTGCTCGGGGTGCTGCGTCGCGCTCGCGGTAGCTTTGTTATCGTCACCAACGAGTTTGGTGTGGTGCAGGGGCTGGTCACGCCGCTGGACGTGCTGGAAGCGATTGCCGGTGAGTTCCCGGATGCAGACGAAACGCCAGAGATTGTTGCCGACGGTGAAGGCTGGCTGGTTAAAGGTACCACCGACCTGCACGCGCTCTCGCACACGCTGGGGCTGGAAAACGTGATCAACGATGAAGAAGACATCGCGACCGTTGCTGGTCTGGTGATCGCGGTTAACGGGCAAATCCCGCGCGTCGGAGATGTGATCGAGCTTTCGCCGCTGCACATTACGATCGTTGAAGCCAACGACTATCGCGTTGATATGGTTCGTATTGTTAAAGAACAATCAGCCCACGACGAAGATGAGTAAGCCGGCTTAGCGCAGCGGCATTAAGGGCACGATGTGCCCGTTATGATGCGCTGGCGGGGGGGCGCTCCCCGCCAGCCACTTCGGAAAATCCCGTAGCGGCATGGGCCGCGCATAGAAAAAGCCCTGCAGGACAGGTACGCCGTGGCGGCGCAAATAGCGCGCCTGCTCCTCTGTCTCGACCCCCTCAGCAACCAGTTCAATATCAAGCCGCTGGCCCAGCGCAATAATCATATCCGTCACCGTCGAGTTCACGGCGTCGGTGCCGATGGCGGTGGTAAACGACTGGTCGATTTTCAGGACGTCCGGGTGCAGCTTCTCAAGCCAGGAGAGGGAACTGTTCCCGGTGCCAAAATCGTCGATGGCGAGCTTCACCCCTTTGCGATGCAGTTCGCGCACGATGCGATAATCCGCATCCAGCAGCGCATCCCGTTCCGTGAGTTCTATCACCAGCTGCTGACGCGGACAGGCGCTGAACCAGAGACGGTTCAGGTCCTGTATCAACACCGCGTGACGGAAATGGCTGGCGGCAACGTTAATGCCGATGTGAAAACCGGCGCTGGAAGGGAAGTAGCCTATCTGGCGCACCGTTTCGGCGATGACATAGCGGGTCAGGGGGACAATCTGGTTATGTTCTTCTGCCAGAGGGATAAACACCTCCGGGGTGATCCAACCCTGACGGGGGTTGTTCCAGCGCAGCAGGATCTCCACGCCAGTACACGCCTGGGTGCGGGCATTCACCAACGGCTGGCAGAAAAGCTCAAATTCCCGCCCCGCAATGCCCATATCAATCTCCCACGTAAAGCTCATCCGGTTTGCCGTCGCCAGCCAGGCGAGATAGCCCAGCAACAGGCTCAGCATAAGCCCCAGCGGCAGCTGGGCTGGCAGGCTTTTTAAGGCTAATGCTCCAGGACCTGGCCCGCTGACCGTAATGGTGAAAGGATTTCGGGTTGATGACTGCTGGAAAAGAGAGTCTTCATCATCAAACGTCAGGCTGTCGCTGACGCGTTGACCATAGCGCAGAAAACGATCGCCCACGGTTAGCGCCACGTCATTGATAAGCGGGCGCTGGGGCTCGAGGATCATTTTGGCGATCAGATCGATATTGATGATCTCGATGACGCCTGCTTCACCGTCCTGAGAAACGGGATACCACTGAATCAATATCGGGCTGTCCTTAAGCAACCACTGGTCGGTGGATAAAATCAGCTTCGTCGTGCTGGCGGGGAGTTCTTTCAGGAAGTCACGAACGGGCACATCGCGGCTCCCGAAAATACTCGAGCAGTACAGGATACCGTCTTTAATCAGGGCGATAGAGCGTACCGTCTGCAAAATGGCGGCCTGCTTTCGCAGCGCCAGGTGCGCCTGGGGACAGGGCTGTCCCACCAGGGGCTGCAGCACGCTGCGGCGGTTCTCCAGAGAAAGCAGTATGTTATCAAGAGCGCGGACGGTGTGGCTGGTAAAATCGAGGATCCGCTGTTGGTTAACATTGCGCTGTGAAATAAAGCGAATGCCTAACGTCAGGATGAGTGTGAGGAGCGCAACCGTGACACAGACGATAACGCGTTTTCGGCGATAGTTTTTAATGATCGTTTGTGCAGTTTGCATGAACGGTCGCCTGATAAGCCACCAGCCACAAAAGCCGGACGCAACAGTGAAAGTGTAGTGGGGAAAACAGCGGGAGACGAGGAAGAAGAGGGAAATTCGCCCATCCGTTGCAGATGGGCGAAAAGCAGTATTAGTCGCACTGCACCTTAATGGCCAGGCCACCACGGGACGTCTCGCGGTATTTCGCGTTCATGTCTTTGCCGGTTTCGTACATGGTTTCAATCACCTTATCCAGCGATACGCGAGGTTCGCTGGTACGGCGCATCGCCATACGTGAGGCGTTGATGGCTTTCACCGAGGCAATCGCGTTACGCTCGATGCACGGCACCTGCACCTGGCCCGCGACCGGGTCACAGGTCAGACCGAGGTTATGTTCCATACCGATTTCAGCCGCCACGCAGACCTGCTCAGGGCTTGCGCCCAGCAGCTCTGCCAGACCCGCCGCCGCCATGGAACAGGCCACGCCGACTTCACCCTGACAGCCCACTTCCGCACCGGAGATGGAGGCATTCATCTTGTACAGCGCGCCGATGGCACCTGCTGCCAGGAAATAACGGATATAGATGTCCGGCGTCACGGGCTCAATAAAGTGGTCGTAATACGCCAGCACCGCAGGAACAATGCCGCACGCGCCGTTGGTTGGCGCCGTCACGACGCGGCCACCGGCGGCGTTCTCTTCGTTAACCGCAAGTGCAAACATATTCACCCAGTCGACCACGTTCATCGGGTCGTTGGAGAATTTGTCCGTGGTCACCAGCATACGGCGCAGAGCAGAGGCACGACGCGGTACGCGCAGTGGACCCGGCAGAACGCCTTCGGTGTTCATCCCGCGATCGATACAGGCGCGCATGGTTTGCCAGACGTTCGCAAAATAGTCTTCAATCTCTTTTTTGCTGTGCAGGGCCAGTTCGTTCTGCATCACCATACCGGACAGTGAAAGACCGGTCTCTTTGCAGTAGCCCAGCATCTCGGTAGCCGATTTGAACGGGTACGGTACGTTGACGTCGCCGACGCTGTCTTTGCCAAAATGCTCTTCATCCACGATGAAGCCACCGCCGATGGAGTAGTACGTCTTGCTGTAGATCTCTTTTTCACCGCTCCAGGCGTGAATGGTCATGCCGTTTTCATGCAGCGGCAGGTTGTCGCTACGGAAACGCATGCCGTCATCCTGCGGAAAATCGACTTCCTGCTGGCCGTTTGCCAGCAGCAGGCGACCGCGTGTTTCCACGTCGCGGATAAATGCCGGGATGGCATCAATATCAACGGTATCCGGCATGTTGCCTGCCAGACCCATAATAATGGCGATATCGGTGTGGTGGCCTTTACCCGTTAATGACAGCGAGCCGTAAACATCCACGGCGACACGGGTAACGCTTTCCAGTAATCCTTTTTCGACCAGATCATCGACGAACTGTTTACCGGCCTTCATCGGGCCAACAGTATGGGAAGACGAAGGGCCAATTCCCACTTTGAACATGTCGAATATACTAATCACTTTCACACTCCTGACAGGGTTACCGGGGTTCCAGTAACGATGTTATAACTGCGCATAGTGTAAGAGGGAACACCGACCTCGGCTTAACTATTCACATGAATTAAACTAATGGTTAACGATGGGTTTTGCTAATAGCGCGACGCAGATCGCAAACCTGGCAGAAGAGGGCGGAATGTAAAGTATAGTCAAGGCTTCAGGCCGATTTGCAACGCCAGCTCACGAATAATGCCCGCCGTCATGCCCCAGACAAAATAATGCTGATACCAGGACAACCAGACCCGATGGTCATGCCCGCGACGCTGAATATCCAGCGGGTGGTAACGACTCAGTCGGAGGGCCTCCTCCAGCGGCATTTCAAACACCGCGGAGACTTCATCGACGCTGGCGTGATACTGCAGGCCCGGCGGGATAATGCCCACCACCGGCGTGACCTGAAAACCGGTGACGCTGTCGACGGGCGGCAGCACGCCGATGACCTCAACGGCCTCCGGCGGAATGGCAACCTCTTCCTGCGCTTCGCGCAGCGCGGCGGCAATCAGTGAGGCGTCGGAGCTGTCTACCGCGCCCCCCGGAAAGGCGACCTGACCCGCGTGCTTGCGTAAATGGGCGGAACGCTGGGTGAGCAGCAGGCCCGGCTGCACGCGACGCACGACCGGGATCAGCACGGCCGCCTGACGTTGATTCAGCGCTTCGCGATTAACCTGCGGTCGTAATAGCTGAAAACGCGATAAAAAGTCATCCAGCGTCAGGTTCTCTTTTTCCACCCGTGATTACTCCAGTTGTTTCAGGATACGGTTAACCTTATCAAAGGTTTCCTGATATTCCGCATCGACCTCACTGTCGGCAACAATGCCGCCCCCGGCCGAACAGTAAAGGTTTCCGTTGCAGGCGGTCAGCGTGCGAATGGTAATGCTGGTATCCAGCGTGCCGCACAGGCTGATATAGCCGATGCTGCCGCACCAGGCGTTGCGGCGGTGCGGCTCCAGCTCATCAATGATCTCCATCGCCCGCACCTTTGGCGCGCCGGTGATGGAGCCCCCCGGGAATGCCGCGCGCAGCAGGTCGCAGGCCGTGCGCGAGTCAGGCAGCCGCGCGGTAATGGTGCTGACCAGATGATGCACCGCCGGGAAAGGCTCGACGACAAACAGTTCCGGTGCGCGGACGCTGCCCGGAACGGCCACCCGGCCAATGTCGTTACGCATCAGATCGACAATCATCAGGTTTTCGGCGCGGTCTTTCGGCGAGGCGGCGAGTTTTTCCGCCTGCTTGCGGTCGGCGTCGGGATCGGCAAGACGCGGCAAGGTGCCTTTAATCGGACGGGTTTGAATCGTGCCCTCGGCCAGATGAATAAAACGCTCGGGCGACAGGCTGAGGATCGCCCCCTGTTCCAGACGCACAAACGCGCTAAACGGCGCCTTATTGCTGGCATTAAGACGGGTAAACGCCTGCCACTCATCTCCCCGGTATGTCGCCTGGAAGCGCTGGGCAAGGTTAACCTGGTAGCAGTCACCGCTTTGCAGATACGCCTGAACGCGCGCGAATTTTTCGCCATACTCTGCGGCGCTCATGTTCGAGCGCCAGTCGGAGGTCAGCGTGAATGGCCCGGCAGGTGCAGGCTGCTGTGCCTCAAGCCACGCCAGACGCGCCTGCACGTCATGATGGCTCAGCAGGGAAACCGTTTTTTTCTGGTGATCAACTATTAACGCCCAGTCATACAGCCCGACGGCCATGTCGGGCAGGGGAATATCAGCCTGCGCATGCTCGGGCAGCGTTTCGAAACGGCGACCCAAATCGTAGCCAAACAGGCCCAGCGCGCCCCCCTGAAAAGGAAGGTCCGGGTTGGGTGTGGCAGATAAGCCCAGCGCGTTAATGTCGCGCTGAAGCTGCACCAGCGGATCGTCCGTCAGCGAAAGGTCATCGGTTGTCAGCGTCTTCAGCGGATCGGCGACCAGAATATCAAAGCGGCTATAGGGATGATCCGCATGGCCGGAATGCAGCAGCATCGCAAACGGAAGATGGCTCAGGCGGGCAAACCAGTATTCAGCGGCGTCTGTCCGCCAGGGCAGGGTAATAACAGTGGGGAAGCGCATGTTCATGTATGGCATACTACCGGGCAGCGTGAAATAATTAGCGCGAATAATTTAGCAGGAGTTGACGATGTTTGCAGGTTTACCTTCTCTGAGCCATGAACAGCAGCAGAAAGCGGTTGAGCGAATTCAGGAACTGATGTCCCAGGGGATGAGCAGCGGACAGGCGATTTCCCAGGTGGCGGAAGAACTGCGCGCCACGCATACCGGCGAGCGGATCGTGGCGCGTTTCGAGGATGAAGATGAAGAGTAATCGGGCTTAAACCGCCGCGATAATCTTAATCTCGACCTTGTATTCCGGCTTCATCAGCGTGGCCTGTACGGTGCAGCGTACAGGCGCGTGACCCGCCACCACCCACGCATCCCAGGCTTTGTTCATTGCCGCGAAGTCATCTTTGTTTGCCAGGAAAATCGTCGCATCCAGAATGCGGGATTTGTCGCTGCCCTGTTTTTCCAGCACCGCGTCAATCTGCGCCAGGGTATTTGCCGTCTGCTCGAACGCATCCGCGTCCAGGTTAGCCGGGACGCCGGTGTAGTAGAGCGTCTGGTTATGGATCACCACATCAGACCAGCGGGCTTCGGCATCAATGCGCACAATTGTCATAAACGTTTCCTCGTTATTTTTCGTCATCAGGCGGCAAGACTGCCATATTGTTCCCCTGTCGTCACTATTTGGGGTGGCACATGAGAGGATGGGCTGACATAATCCCTGTGCAAAAATACAGTGAGAGAGCACCGTGGCAGACGATTTTTCCCCTGAAGGTCAATTAGCGCAGGCTATCCCCGGCTTCAAACCCCGTGAGCCTCAGCGACAGATGGCGCACGCCGTTGCACGCGCCATCGATAAGGCTCAGCCGCTGGTGGTTGAAGCCGGTACCGGCACGGGTAAAACCTATGCTTACCTTGCGCCGGCGCTGCGGGCGAAAAAGAAGGTGATTATTTCCACCGGTTCAAAAGCGCTGCAGGATCAGCTCTACAGCCGCGATTTGCCCACGGTAGCTAAGGCGCTGAAATACAAGGGACGTCTGGCCCTGCTGAAGGGGCGCTCCAACTATCTCTGCCTGGAGCGCCTTGAGCAGCAGGCGCTGGCGGGCGGCGATCTGCCGGTACAGACGCTGAGCGACGTCATTATCCTTCGGTCATGGGCGAACCAGACCGAAGAGGGCGATATCAGCACCTGCGCGAGCGTGCCGGAAGATTCCCCGGCCTGGCCGCTGGTGACCAGCACCAACGACAACTGCCTCGGCAGCGACTGCCCGCTGTATAAAGACTGCTTCGTGGTGAAAGCGCGCAAAACGGCGATGGACGCCGACGTCGTGGTGGTAAACCATCACCTGTTTCTCGCGGATATGGTGGTCAAGGACAGCGGTTTCGGCGAGCTGATCCCCGAGGCGGACGTGATGATCTTTGATGAAGCGCACCAGCTTCCGGATATCGCCAGCCAGTACTTCGGTCAGTCGCTCTCCAGCCGTCAGCTGCAGGATCTGGCGAAAGATTTCACCATTGCGTACCGGACCGAACTCAAAGATACCCAGCAGCTGCAGAAGTGCGCCGACCGCCTGGCGCAGAGCGCGCAGGATTTCCGTTTACAGCTCGGCGAGCCGGGCTATCGCGGCAACCTGCGCGAGCTGCTGGCGGACAAAAACATCCAGCGCGCGCTGCTGCTGCTCGATGATGCGCTTGAGCTCTGCTACGACGTGGCAAAACTGTCACTCGGCCGCTCCGCGCTGCTGGATGCGGCCTTCGAGCGCGCTACGCTCTATCGCGGGCGGCTCAAACGGCTGAAAGAGATTAACCAGCCGGGGTACAGCTACTGGTATGAGTGCACCTCGCGGCATTTCACGCTGGCGCTCACGCCGCTGACGGTGGCCGATAAATTCAAAGAGGTGATGGCGCAAAAGCCGGGAAGCTGGATCTTTACATCGGCAACCCTGTCGGTGAATGACGATCTGCACCACTTCACCGAGCGCCTCGGCATTGAGCAGGCGGAATCGCTGCTCCTGCCCAGCCCGTTCGACTACGAAAAACAGGCGCTGCTCTGCGTTCCCCGTAATCTGCCGCTGCCGAACCAGCCGGGTGCGGCGCGCCATCTGGCTGCAATGCTAAAACCGATGATCGAGGCCAACAACGGCCGCTGCTTTATGCTCTGCACCTCCCACGCCATGATGCGCGATCTCGCCGAGCAGTTCCGCGCCACCATGACGCTACCGGTGCTGCTGCAGGGCGAAACCAGCAAAGGCCAGCTGCTGCAGCAGTTTGTCAGCGCCGGTAATGCTCTGCTGGTGGCAACCAGCAGCTTCTGGGAAGGGGTGGACGTGCGCGGCGACACGCTTTCGCTGGTGATCATTGATAAGCTGCCGTTTACCTCCCCGGACGATCCGCTGCTGAAGGCGCGGATGGAAGACTGCCGTCTGCGCGGCGGCGATCCGTTTGACGAGGTACAGCTGCCGGATGCGGTCATCACGCTTAAGCAAGGGGTAGGGCGCTTAATCCGTGACGTCACCGACCGCGGCGTGCTGGTCATCTGCGATAACCGGCTGGTGATGCGTCCTTACGGGGCGACTTTCCTCGCAAGCCTGCCGCCCGCGCCGCGGACGCGGGACATAAAACGCGCGGTGCGTTTCCTGGCAAACCCAACGGCGGAGTAATTTACCCCGGAGTGTGCTAAGATGCGCGCCATTTTGTGACTGACCCTTGCGAGAGCGCGACGACTGATGCGAATTCTGGCTATTGATACCGCGACAGAGGCTTGCTCTGTTGCTCTGTTGAACGACGGTGCTGTTTCTGCCCATTTCGAAGAGTGCCCCCGGGAACACACCCAACGCATTCTGCCCCTGGTAAAAGCCATTTTAACCCAGGGCAACACCTCCTTAACCGACCTCGACGCGCTGGCCTTTGGCCGCGGCCCCGGCAGCTTTACGGGCGTACGTATAGGGATAGGCATTGCGCAGGGGCTGGCGCTGGGCGCCGAACTGCCGATGATCGGCGTCTCTACCCTTGCCACTATGGCGCAGGGCGCATGGCGCATGACCGGGGCAACGCGCGTCCTGGCCGCAATAGATGCCCGCATGGGCGAAGTCTACTGGGCCGAATATACCCGCGACGAGCAGGGCGTGTGGCACGGTGAAGAGACGGAAGCCGTGCTTAAGCCAGAAGCGGTCACAGAACGACTGAAGCAGCTGTCCGGCGAGTGGGCGACCGTCGGCACGGGCTGGCCAGCGTGGCCTGAGATGGCGAACGACACCGGATTGACGCTGGTGGACGGCAACATGCTGCTGCCGGCTGCTGAAGATATGCTTCCGATTGCCAGCCAGCTGCTCGCAGCAGGAAAAACCGTGGCCGTTGAACAGGCGGAACCGGTTTATTTGCGAAACACCGTCGCGTGGAAGAAACTTCCGGGCCGCGAGTGAATCTCAGTAACAGGAACTGAGAAAAAGGAGTCGCATCATGGCGGTTCAGACTAAAGTAGTACGCCTTATTATGGCAGGCGCAGTTGCCATAGCACTGAGCGGATGCGTTTCCGTTCCTGATGCGATTAAGGGCAGCAGCCCGACGCCACAGCAGGATCTGGTTCGGGTGATGAATGCCCCTGAGCTGTACGTCGGCCAGGAAGCGCGCTTTGGCGGTAAGGTCATAGACGTGCAAAACCAGCAGGGGAAAACCCGTCTGGAGATCGCCACCGTTCCGCTGGACAGCGGCGCGCGGCCTGTACTGGGTGAGGCTTCCCGGGGACGTATCTACGCGGACGTCAATGGTTTCCTCGATCCGGTCGATTTCCGCGGACAGCTGGTGACCGTCGTCGGGCCGATTACCGGCGCCGTGCAGGGCAAAATCGGCAACACCCCGTACAAATTTATGACCATGCAGGTCAACGGGTATAAACGCTGGCGGCTGGCACAGCAGGTGATCATGCCGCCTCAGCCGATGGATCCGTGGATGTGGGGTCCACATCCTTATCGTTATGGCTACCCGGGCTGGGGTTGGTACAACCCGGGCCCTGCACAGGTTCAGACGATCGTTACTGAGTAACTTACTGTTATTGTTAGAAAAGAGACAGCGGCTCAGCCGCTGTCTCTGTTTTTATACGGATAAAACGAAAAAAAAGAGTGACGCGCTTCGCAACCTTAAATCTGAACAATTAATAAACTGGTACGCTGAGTTAATATAATGTTAACAAACTGTTTATTATCGGGGTTGTGATGACGACGAACACTCATTTCAGAGGTGATGCATTGAAGAAGGTTTGGCTTAACCGTTATCCCGCAGATGTTCCTGCTGAGATCAATCCTGACCGTTATCAATCCCTGGTGGAATTATTTGAACACTCGGTAAGGCGCTATGCGGACCAGCCCGCATTCGTGAATATGGGCGAGGTGATGACGTTCCGTAAGCTGGAGGAGCGCAGCCGGGCGTTTGCGGCGTATCTGCAGGAAGGGTTGGGGCTGCAAAAAGGGGACCGCGTCGCGCTGATGATGCCGAACCTGCTGCAATACCCGGTGGCGTTGTTCGGTATCCTGCGAGCCGGGATGATTGTCGTCAACGTCAACCCATTGTACACCCCGCGCGAGCTAGAGCATCAGCTGAACGACAGCGGCGCGGTTGCGATTGTCATTGTGTCCAACTTCGCCCATACGCTGGAAAAGGTGGTCGACAAAACCCAGGTGAAACACGTTATCCTGACGCGCATGGGGGACCAGCTCTCCACCGCCAAAGGCACGCTGGTTAACTTTGTCGTCAAATACGTCAAACGTCTGGTGCCAAAATACCATCTGCCGGACGCCATCTCCTTCCGCCGCGCGCTGCATGCGGGCTACCGTATGCAGTATGTGAAACCCGAAGTGGTCGCGGAAGATCTTGCGTTTCTGCAATACACAGGCGGGACCACCGGCGTCGCCAAAGGGGCCATGCTTACCCACCGCAATATGCTGGCAAACCTTGAACAGGTAAACGCCACCTACGGGCCGCTGCTGCATCCGGGCAAAGAGGTGGTGATCACCGCGCTTCCGCTGTATCACATCTTTGCGTTGACCATGAACTGCCTGCTGTTTATTGAACTGGGTGGTCAGAACATCCTCATCACCAACCCGCGCGATATCCCGGGCCTGGTGAAAGAGCTGGCGAAATACCCGTTCACCGCCATGACGGGGGTAAATACCCTGTTTAACGCGCTGCTGAATAACAAAGAGTTCCAGCAGCTGGACTTCTCCACGCTGCATCTCTCTGCGGGCGGAGGCATGCCGGTTCAGCAGGCGGTCGCCGAGCGCTGGGTGAAGCTCACCGGTCAGTATTTGCTGGAGGGCTATGGCCTGACGGAATGCGCGCCGCTGGTCAGCGTTAACCCGCATGACATCGACTATCATAGCGGAAGCATTGGTTTGCCCGTTCCTTCCACTGAAGCGAAACTGGTCGATGATAACGATAACGAAGTCGCGCCGGGCGAGCCGGGGGAGCTGTGCGTCAAAGGTCCGCAGGTGATGCTGGGCTACTGGCAGCGCCCCGATGCGACCGACGAAATCATCAAAGACGGCTGGCTGCACACCGGTGATATTGCGGTGATGGATGACGAAGGCTTCCTGCGCATCGTCG
The DNA here is from genome assembly GCF_055816065.1 of Enterobacter sp. PL_is511. NCBI lineage: Bacteria > Pseudomonadati > Pseudomonadota > Gammaproteobacteria > Enterobacterales > Enterobacteriaceae > Enterobacter > Enterobacter sp. PL_is511. The sequence continues at coordinate 206,762 of NZ_JBVPGP010000017.1, forward strand.
ATCGTAAGAAAGACATGATCCTGGTCTCCGGTTTCAACGTCTATCCGAATGAGATCGAAGACGTGGTTATGCAGCACAGCGGCGTGCTCGAAGTGGCGGCAGTCGGCGTGCCTTCCGGCAGCAGCGGTGAAGCGGTGAAGATATTTGTGGTCAAGAAAGATCCTTCTCTCACCGAGGAAGCGCTGGTAACGTTTTGTCGTCGTCAGCTGACGGGCTACAAGGTGCCGAAGCTGGTGGAATTCCGCGACGAGCTGCCGAAATCCAACGTCGGGAAGATATTACGACGAGAATTACGTGACGAAGCCCGTGGCAAAGTAGACAATAAGGCCTGAGCTTCACGCTAATCGCCCAGACGCCGGTTAAGCCGGCGTTTTTTATGGGCGCAAACAAAAGAGAACCCGTTTTGAATTACCAGATGATCACGACCAACGACGAGCTGGCTTCGCTGTGCGAAGTGACGCGCGACTTTCCTGCCATTGCCCTGGATACCGAGTTTGTCCGTACCCGGACCTATTATCCGCAGCTGGGTTTGATTCAGATGTACGACGGTAAACACGTGTCGCTGATCGACCCTCTCGGCATTACCGACTGGACGCCGATGCGTGACCTGCTGCTCGATACCGCCGTGACGAAATACCTGCACGCAGGCAGTGAAGATCTGGAAGTCTTTCTGAACACCTTTGGCATCATGCCTCAGCCGCTGATTGACACGCAGATCCTCGCGGCATTCAGCAATCGTCCGCTCTCATGGGGCTTTGCTGCCATGGTAGAGGAGTATACGGGCCTGACGCTGGATAAAAGTGAATCCCGTACCGACTGGCTGGCGCGTCCGCTAACCGAGCGTCAGCTGGAGTATGCGGCGGCAGACGTGTTTTACCTGCTGCCGATTGCCGGACAGCTGATGAAAGAGGCAGAAGCCTCCGGATGGCTGCCTGCGGCGCTCGACGAGTGTCGTATGACCCAGCAGCGTCGTCAGGAAGTGGTTGACCCGAAAGAGGCCTGGCGCGATATCAGCAACGCCTGGCAGCTGCGTACGCGTCAGCTGGCGTGCCTGCAGCTGCTGGCATACTGGCGTTTGCGTAAAGCGCGCGAGCGCGATCTGGCCGTTAACTTTGTGGTTCGCGAAGAACATCTCTGGGCGGTGGCGCGCTATATGCCGGGCAGCCTGGGCGAGCTGGACAGCATTGGGCTTTCGGGCAGCGAGATCCGCTTCCACGGCAAAACCCTGCTTGCGTTGGTCGCAAAAGCGCAGGAGCTGCCGGAAGATGCGCTACCGGAACCGCTGCTGAACCTGATGGATATGCCGGGCTATCGCAAAGCGTTTAAGGAGATCAAAGCGCTGGTGCAGAACGTTGCAACGGAAAGCAAGCTAAGCGCTGAACTGCTCGCCTCACGTCGTCAGATTAACCAGCTGCTGAACTGGCACTGGAAGCTGAAGCCGCAGAATGGCGTACCGGAAATGATGGCGGGATGGCGCGGGGAATTGATGGCCGATCGCCTGAATACGCTGCTGGAAGCATACCCACGCTAAAGAAGTGTAGCCCCGGTAAGCGTAGCGCCACCGGGGAGATTGCCGGGCGGCGCGACGCTTGCCCGGCCTACAAAACCACAAACGGATTAACGTGACTCTTCCGCTTCCGGGAGCGTAACGTTCAGCTCCAGAATCGAAATATCCCCGTCTTTTTGTTCCAGCTGCACCGTCACCATCTCCGGGTCAATCTGCACGTACTTACAGATCACTTCCAGGATGTCCTTACGCAGCTGTGGCAGGTAGTGAGGCTCGGCGTCGCTACGACGACGCTCCGCAACGATAATTTGCAGACGTTCTTTTGCGATGTTGGCGGTGTTCTTTTTCCGCGAGAGAAAAAAGTCCAGTAATGCCATAACTTATCCTCCGAACAGGCGTTTGAGGAAACCTTTCTTCTCTTCTTCAATGAAGCGGAAAGGACGTTCTTCTCCCAGCAGACGGTCAACGGTATCGGCGTAAGCTTTACCTGCATCTGCCAATGTATCAAGGATCACTGGCTCGCCCTGGTTAGACGCGCGTAACACGGACTGATCTTCCGGGATAACGCCCACCAGCTTAATGCGCAGGATCTCCAGCACGTCTTCCATGCTCAGCATGTCACCTTTGTTCACGCGGCCCGGATTGTAGCGGGTGAGCAGCAGGTGTTCTTTAATCGGGTCTTCGCCATTTTCCGCACGACGGGATTTAGAGGCGAGGATCCCCAAAATGCGGTCTGAGTCACGCACGGATGAAACTTCAGGGTTAGTGGTGATGATCGCTTCATCAGCGAAGTACAGTGCCATCAGGGCACCGGTTTCGATGCCGGCAGGGGAGTCGCAGACAATGAAGTCGAAATCCATTTTTTTCAGCTCATCGAGCACCTTTTCCACTCCTTCACGGGTCAGGGCGTCTTTGTCACGCGTCTGAGAGGCCGGGAGAATGTAGAGGTTCTCGGTGCGCTTGTCTTTAATCATCGCCTGGTTCAGCGTGGCATCGCCCTGAATGACGTTCACGAAGTCATACACGACGCGACGCTCACATCCCATGATGAGGTCGAGGTTACGCAGACCGATATCGAAGTCGATAACGATGGTTTTCTTTCCCTTCTGGGCCAAACCAGTAGCGATGGCCGCGCTGGAGGTGGTCTTGCCAACGCCTCCTTTACCCGAAGTAACAACAATAATGCGTGCCATAGAAATTCCTTGTTAAAAAGGGATCAATTCAACGGTTGAACGGTCAACGCGTCGTCTGCCAGAAGCAGGCGAGCCGCTTTGCCATAAAATTCGGCTGGGATCTTGTCGCTCAGCCAATATTCACCTGCGATGGACACCAGTTCCGCCGTCAGGTGAGTACAAAATATTTGCGCGTCTCGATCGCCACTTGCACCCGCGAGCGCACGTCCACGCATCATACCGTATACGTGAATGTTGCCATCTGCAATCAGCTCAGCGCCAGCACTGACGTGGCTTGTAACAATCAGATCACAGTTTGGTGCATAAATGCGCTGACCGGAACGAACCGGCACATCAATCATTCGCGTTTTTGTGACGGTAGTAACGTTTTGCACCGCAGGAGGGGGCGTTTGCACGGCAACGGGTGCCGCACGCGAGGCTTTTTCTTTGCCCTCATTCAGAAGAGGCAGCCCCGCACGCTCAATTTCCGCTTTCAGCTCAGTATCTTTGCAGCCGCTGATGCCCACGATACGCAGTCCGGTCGAGGAGACGGCCTGCTGGAGAAGTTTCCAGTTAACCGGAGCCTCAAGACCGCTAACGTTGATAACAACAGGGGCGTGCTTCAGAAAGGCGGGAGCCTGGGCGATTTTGTCCTCTAACGCCTGACGAATAACCTCGGGTTTTGCATCATGCAAATGTACCACTGATAAGGTGAAGCTACTGCCTTTAAGCTCGATGGGCGTGTTTGACATCCTGGCCTTACTCAATTTGCTATTAACCGCAACCACTCGCTGCGATATTCCGAAGAGTATCAGGCATGTTATAGTCAGGAGTATATTGAGGCAAGCAACCACCCATTAATTCAGAGTAAAAACATGTTTTGTGTGATCTACAGAAGTACAAGCCGTGACCAGACCTATCTTTATGTCGAAAAGAAAGACGATTTTTCACGCGTGCCTGAAGAATTAATGAAGAACTTTGGCCGACCACAGCTGGCGATGCTGCTGCCGCTTGATGGTCGTAAGAAACTGATTAATGCCGATCTGGATAAAGTAAAAACGGCCTTAGCCGAGCAAGGCTATTATTTACAGCTTCCACCGCCACCCGAGAATTTATTAAAACAGCATCTTGAGGCGAACGGTAAAAAATAGTCTCAACTGTTTTTGGGCACAACACATCAACCGTTTAGGGGTCGACCATGTATCAACATCACAACTGGCAAGGTGCATTACTGGATTATCCCGTCAGCAAAGTCGTCTGCGTGGGCAGCAACTATGCAAAACATATTCAGGAGATGGGCAGCGCGACGCCAGAAGAGCCGGTTCTGTTCATTAAGCCTGAAACGGCGCTTTGCGATATCCGCCAGCCGCTGGCCCTGCCGCAGGGGCTCGGCTCGGTGCATCACGAAGTTGAACTCGCCGTGCTGATCGGCGCAACGCTGCGTCAGGCCTCCGAAGATCATGTTCAGAAAGCGATTGCCGGCTACGGCGTGGCGCTGGATCTGACGCTACGTGACGTGCAGGGCAAAATGAAGAAAGCCGGGCAGCCTTGGGAAAAAGCCAAAGGGTTTGATAATTCCTGCCCGATCTCGGCGTTTGTGCCGGTGAGCGAATTTACCGGCGATCCGCAGGACACCCCGCTCAGCCTGAAGGTTAACGGTGAAATCCGCCAGCAGGGGACCACGGCAGACATGATCCATAAGATTGTGCCGCTGATCGCCTACATGAGCCGCTTCTTTACCCTGAAGCCGGGCGATGTGATCCTGACCGGAACCCCAGAAGGTGTTGGCCCGCTGCTCAGCGGTGACGAGCTTGAGGTCGGTTTTAACGGCCTGTCGCTGAAAACCCGCGTGCTGTAACCTCCTCTTGCCGCCTGAAAAGGGCGGCAAAACTTGCATCGACGTGCCAGACTCGTTATAAGGTGCGCTTTCTTTTGACGTGTGGACATCCTGATGAACGACATCCCTTTCTGGCAAAGCAAAACTCTCGACGACATGACGGACGCGGAATGGGAATCCTTATGCGACGGCTGCGGTCAGTGCTGCCTGCACAAGCTGATGGATGAAGACACGGACGAGATTTACTTCACCAACGTTGCCTGCAAGCAGCTAAACATAAAGACCTGCCAGTGCCGCAACTATGAGCGCCGCTTCGAGTTTGAGCCGGACTGCATCAAGTTAACCCGGGATAATTTGCCCACCTTTGAATGGCTGCCGCATACCTGCGCGTATCGCCTGCTGGCGGAAGGGAAAGGTCTGCCTGACTGGCATCCGCTGTTAACCGGTTCAAAAGCGGCGATGCACGGTGAGCGCATTTCAGTGCGCCACATCGCGGTGAAAGAGTCCGAGGTGCGTGACTGGGAAGATCACATCATGAACCACCCGACCCGTTGACAATAAAAAACCCGCCGAGGCGGGTTTTTTATTGTGTTTGTGCGGCCTGATGCCCTCACCCCAACCCTCTCCCACGGGAGAGGGCGCAAACACTAAAAACGGCAACCGAGGTTGCCGTTTTGCTTTTACCTTCCGAACAAATCGCGTTTCTTCGGTTTGAACGGCTGGGCAATCAGCACCAGCAGCGCCACGACGAAGTAGGCGGCAAAAATACCCACCAGCCACTGCGGCATCTCCAGCGTCAGGAATTCCCACTGACGAACGGAGCAGTCACCGGATGCGACAAATACCTGCGGCAGCCATTTGTCCAGCGGCAGCCAGCTCGGGAAGCGGGCGGCAAAATCACAGGTCATAAACGGTGACGGATGCAATTGCATCATGGTGTGCTGCCAGGAGAGTTCAATTCCTTTCCAGGCGCTGTATATCCAGATGGCAATACCAGCATAGCGAAGCGGCGATTTTGGGGCAATCGCGCCCACCAGGCCCGCACCCATAATGCCGAACAGTGCGCAGCGTTCATAAATACAAAGCACGCAAGGTTTGAGTCCCATTACATGCTGGAACCACAGCGCGACCATTTCCAGCGCAAAGGCGGTCAGGGCCATTAACAACCACGCTCCGCGACCGCGGGAGCACTGGTTTAAAAATCTCAACATAATCATTTCCCTGGAACATGCTTAGAAATCGCAGTGTAAACGAATTCGTTTTTCGCGCCACCTGTACCTGGCGAAATAAAACGTAATTGGATGTTTATCGTGCGAAAAGGCAAACGGGCAGCGAACTGCCCGAGATGCAGTGTTTATTGCGCCGCAAGTATACCCGCTTGTATCAACCATTGCGTACAGGGAATGAGGGTAATTTTGACGCAAAGCAATCCCACGATCGTGAGCACCAGCGTATAGGGCAGCGCCATCCACACCATCCTGCCATAAGAAAGTCGTATGAGCGGCGCGAGGGCGGAGGTCAGGAGGAACAGGAAGGCGGCCTGGCCGTTTGGCGTCGCCACCGATGGCAGGTTGGTGCCGGTATTGATCGCCACGGCCAGCAGCTCAAACTGTCCGGCGCTGATAACGCCTTGCTCCATAGCCGCTTTGGCCTCGTTGATATAGACCGTCCCGACGAAGACGTTATCTGAGATCGACGAGAGCAGGCCGTTGAACAGGTAAAACAGCGACAGCTGAGCATCCGGCGATGCCTTTAAGACAAAGGCAATAATCGGCGCGAACAGATGCTGGTCGATTATCACCGCCACGACGGCAAAGAACACCGCCAGCAGGGCGGTAAATGGCAGGGCTTCGGTAAACGCCTTACCGATGGCATGCTCGTCCGTCACGCCGGTAAAGGTGGTGGCGAGAATAATGACCGACAGGCCAATCAGCCCCACTTCGGCAAGATGGAACGCCAGCGCGGCGATCAGCCAGACGCCGATGATGCCCTGCGCAATCAGACGCAGCGTCTCCTGGCGCGTCCGCTGGCGTCGGCTCTGCAGATCGAATTTATGCAGCTCCTGACGTACCGGCTCCGGGAGCTGGGCCCCATAGCCAAAGAGGCGAAACTTCTCCACCAGCAGACAGGTCGCCAGCCCGCAGAAAAGCACCGGTACGCTCACCGGCGCCATTCTCAGGAAGAACTCACCGAAGTGCCAGCCCGCCGCTTTGGCAATGATCAGGTTTTGCGGTTCGCCCACCATGGTCATCACGCCGCCCAGCGCGGTACCGACGCCAGCATGCATCATCAGGCTGCGCAGGAAGGCGCGAAACTGTTCCAGTACCTCACGATTATGCGCATCGACGTGGCTGTCATCCTGCAAATCCTCGCCCGGACGAGAGGAGGCCACGCGGTGATAAATACCGTAAAACCCCACCGCTACGCTTATCACCACCGCGACGACCGTCAGCGCATCCAGGAAGGCCGACAGGAAGGCGGCCGCAAGGCAAAACGCCAGCGAGAGCAACATTTTCGACGGAATGCTGAGCAGCAGGCGCGTGAAGATAAACAGCAGCAGCTGTTTCATAAAGTAGATGCCCGCCACCATAAACATCAGCAGCAGAAGCACTTCGAGATTGGATGCCAGCTCGGCTTTGACGTGCTCGGCGCGGGTCATGCCGATGACGACGGCCTCAAACGCCAGCAGTCCGCCCGGCAGCAGGGGATAGCATTTCAGCGCCATGGCCAGGGTGAAGATAAACTCCGCCACCAGCAGCCACCCGGCAATGAACGGGTTTACGCTAAAGAGGAGAGGGTTAACGACCAGGAACACCAGAAGTATAAGTTTGTACCAGTCCGGAGACTGGCCTAAAAAGTTGCGCCACAGTGCGCGCCCAAAAGAAATTTCCACGACAGACGTCCATCCCCGTCAAGTAAGACAAAACATCAGTATACGCAAAAATCGCGGCCTGGAGGCGGATAAGGCTGCATTGTAAATTTCATAAAAATGAAACGGCGATCCCTCTTTTCTCTCTTTGCCGTGCTACCTGCCACTGGCTGCCTCTGGTATGATGAGTCCAATTTGCTAAAGCTGTGTAATGGAAATCTCACTATGGTCATTAAGGCGCAGAGCCCGGCGGGTTTCGCGGAAGAGTACATCATTGAAAGCATCTGGAATAATCGTTTCCCTGCGGGGTCCATTCTTCCGGCTGAACGCGAACTCTCTGAACTGATTGGCGTCACTCGCACCACGCTGCGTGAAGTGCTCCAGCGGCTGGCGCGCGATGGCTGGTTGACTATCCAGCACGGCAAGCCGACGAAAGTAAACAACTTCTGGGAAACGTCCGGGCTGAACATTCTTGAAACGCTGGCGCGTCTCGACCATGAAAGCGTGCCGCAGCTCATTGATAATCTTCTCTCCGTTCGCACCAACATCGCGACGATCTTTATTCGTACCGCTTTCCGTCAGCATCCGGAAGACGCCCTTGCGGTGCTGGCCACAGCGAACGAGGTGGAAGATCACGCCGATGCTTTTGCCACCCTCGATTACAACGTGTTTCGCGGCCTGGCGTTTGCCTCCGGCAACCCGGTGTATGGCCTGATCCTCAACGGTATGAAAGGGCTTTATACCCGCATCGGCCGCCACTACTTTGCCAATCCGGAAGCGCGTAGCCTGGCGCTGGGCTTCTACCATAAGCTGAGCAAGCTCTGTACCGAAGGCCTGCACGATCAGGTTTATGAGACGGTGCGCCGCTACGGTCATGATTCCGGTGAAATCTGGCACCGCATGCAGAAAACGCTGCCGGGCGATTTGGCGATTCAGAGCCGCTGAAATAAAAAACCTCTCGTATGAGAGGTTTTTTTTCGCCCGGTGGCGCTTCGCTTACCGGGCCTACAAAACCCGTAGGCCGGGTAAGGCGTAGCCGCCACCCGGCAAAAAAACTACAGCGTATTCAACCGCGCCGGGCAGCGTTCCAGCAGCTCGACGCTCCCGTCTTCATTCTGCTGCTCCAGCTGCACGTCAAAGCCCCACAGGCGATGCACATGCTTCAGCACCTCTTTGCGCCCTTTATCCAGCGGCGCGCGATTGTGCGGGATATAGCGCAGCGTCAGGGAGCGGTCACCGCGCAAATCGACGTTCCACACCTGAATATTCGGCTCAAGGTTGCTCAGGTTGTACTGGGAAGAGAGGCGAGAGCGGATCTCACGGTAACCCTCCTCGTTGTGGATTGCGGAGATCTCCAGATAGTTGTTGCGGTCGTCGTCCAGCACGGTGAAGAAGCGGAAGTCACGCATGATCTTCGGCGACATAAACTGGCTGATGAAGCTCTCATCCTTGAAGTCGCGCATCGCAAAGTGCAGCGTTTCCAGCCAGTCAGAGCCGGCGATATCCGGGAACCAGTACTTGTCTTCTTCCGTTGGCGACTGGCAGATACGCTTAATGTCCTGGAACATGGCAAAGCCAAGCGCATACGGGTTAATGCCGCTGTACCACGGGCTGTTGTAGGGCGGCTGGAACACCACGTTGGTATGGCTGTGGAGGAATTCCATCATGAACCGCTCGGTAACTTTACCCTCGTCATACAGGTGGTTGAGGATGGTGTAGTGCCAGAAGGTCGCCCAGCCTTCGTTCATCACCTGCGTCTGCTTTTGCGGATAGAAATACTGGCTCACCTTGCGCACGATGCGCAGGATCTCACGCTGCCACGGCTCCAGCAGCGGGGCGTTCTTCTCCATAAAATAGAGCAGGTTTTCCTGCGGCTCGGACGGATAACGACGCGCTTCGGCGACCGCTTTTTCTTCCTCACGCTTCGGCAGGGTGCGCCACAGCATGTTCACCTGGCTCTGCAGATACTCTTCGCGGCTTTTCTGCCGCGCTTTCTCCTCCTGCAGGGAGATTTTCTGCGGACGTTTGTAGCGGTCCACGCCGTAGTTCATCAGCGCGTGGCAGGAGTCGAGCAGTTTTTCCACTTCGTCCACGCCGTAGCGCTCTTCGCAGTCGGTAATATATTTACGGGCGAAGATCAGGTAATCGACGATGGAGCTGGCATCCGTCCAGCTGCGGAACAGGTAGTTATTCTTGAAAAAGGAGTTGTGCCCGTAGCAGGCGTGCGCCATCACCAGCGCCTGCATGGTAATGGTGTTCTCTTCCATTAAATAGGCGATACACGGATTGGAGTTAATGACAATCTCATACGCCAGCCCCTGCTGGCCGTGCTTATACAGCCGCTCTGTTTCAATAAATTTTTTACCAAACGACCAGTGCGGATAGTTAATCGGCATCCCGACGCTGGAGTAGGCGTCCATCATCTGTTCGGACGTAATGACTTCAATCTGATGGGGATAGGTATCCAGACGATACAGTTTTGCGACCCGGTCGATTTCGGCGAGGTAAACATCCAGCAGCTCGAAGGTCCAGTCGGGTCCATCGCTCAGACGTGTGTTGTCCTTGTTCAGGGAATCAATAGTAGCCATTAGCGCGCCCTCGTTGTGGGTGCTCTCTCTGTCTGGAGAGCCTCCTTTCAAGCATAGATCAACGTGTTAAAAAGCGTGCTGGGGCAGAAATTTTTTCTTTGCGATTTCGCGTTTTTGATACGGCAAAAAAACGGTATGTCTCAGCATATTATGCTGGTTAAAAATAACGCGCAGCAGGAGATCCCAAATTAGCACTATCCCCTGATGCTGGGGGATGTGTGAGGTAAGTCACCATAAAAAAGTCATATGTTGAATAATATTTTCAACTAGGTTATCAATCTGTAATTAGAAGATTGTTCTTTTGCACATAATGGAGTGGCTATGCGTGTTGTCATACTGGGAAGTGGTGTCGTTGGGGTAACCAGCGCCTGGTATTTAAGTCAGGCGGGACATGACGTAACCGTTATCGATCGTGAATCCGGTCCGGCGCTCGAAACCAGCGCGGCGAACGCCGGGCAAATCTCTCCCGGCTATGCCGCTCCGTGGGCTGCGCCGGGCGTTCCGCTGAAAGCGATTAAATGGATGTTCCAGCGCCATGCGCCGCTGGCCATCAGCCTTGACGGCACGCAGTTCCAGCTGAAGTGGATGTGGCAGATGCTGCGCAACTGCGACACCCGCCACTACATGGAGAACAAAGGGCGCATGGTACGCCTGGCGGAATACAGCCGCGACTGCCTGAAAGCGCTGCGCGCGTCGACGGGGATTGAGTACGAAGGCCGTCAGGGCGGAACGCTGCAGCTGTTCCGCACGGCGCAGCAGTACGAAAATGCCACCCGCGATATCGCCGTGCTGGAAGATGCTGGCGTACCGTACCAGCTGCTGGAAGCCAGCCAGCTTGGTCAGGTTGAACCGGCGCTGGCGGAAGTGGCGCATAAGCTGACAGGCGGCCTGCGCCTGCCGAACGACGAAACCGGCGACTGCCAGCTCTTTACGCAGCGTCTGGCGCAGATGTGCGAGCAGGCGGGGGTGAAGTTCCGCTTTAACACCTCTGTCGACAAGCTGCTGTCGGAAGGGGAAAAAATTTACGGCGTGAAGTGCGGCGACGAGGTGATCAAAGCCGATGCCTACGTGATGGCGTTTGGTTCGTACTCCACCGCCATGCTGAAAGGTATTCTCGACATTCCGGTCTACCCGCTCAAGGGCTACTCGCTGACCATTCCGGTGAAAGAAGAGAGCGGTGCTCCGGTATCGACCATTCTGGATGAAACCTACAAAATCGCCATTACCCGCTTCGATAACCGCATCCGCGTAGGCGGCATGGCGGAGATTGTCGGCTTCAACACCGAGCTGCTGCAGCCGCGTCGTGAAACGCTGGAGATGGTTGTGGGCGATCTCTTCCCGCGCGGTGGCTTTGTGGAGCAGGCGACGTTCTGGACCGGCCTGCGTCCGATGACCCCGGACGGCACGCCGATCGTGGGCCGCACGCCGTTTAAAAACCTGTGGACCAATACCGGCCACGGCACGCTTGGCTGGACGATGGCCTGCGGATCGGGCCAATTGCTGAGCGACCTGATTTCCGGGCGCACGCCGGCAATTCCGTTTGACGATTTAAGCGCTGCACGCTATCAATCGGGGTTTACGCCTTCGCGTCCACAGCATCTGCACGGCGCGCATAACTAAGGAGCTGTCATGTCCCGTCCTGTTCTGGCCCAGCTGAACCTGCAGGCCCTGAAGGATAATCTGCAAATTGTTCGTCGGGCGGCACCTGGTTCGCGCGTCTGGTCGGTGGTGAAAGCGAATGCCTACGGCCACGGTATCGATCGTATCTGGAGCGCCCTGAGCGCCACCGATGGTTTTGCCTTACTCAATCTGGAAGAGGCCATTCTGCTGCGCGAGCGCGGCTGGAAAGGGCCTATTCTGCTGCTGGAAGGGTTTTTCCACGCCGACGATCTGCCGCTGCTGGATAAGTATCGACTGACCACCAGCGTGCACAGCAACTGGCAGATCAAAGCGATTCAGGATGCGAAGCTCCATGCTCCGCTGGATATCTATCTCAAGGTGAACAGCGGCATGAACCGCCTGGGCTTCCAGCCTGAGAGGGTGCATACGGTCTGGCAGCAGCTGCGCGCGCTGAAGAACGTAGGTGAAATGACGCTGATGGCGCATTTTGCCGACGCGGAACAACCCGACGGCATTGCCGATGCCATGGTCCGCATTGAGCAGGCGGCAGAAGGGCTGGACTGCCCGCGCTCGCTGTCGAACTCGGCGGCCACGCTGTGGCATCCCGAGGCGCACTATAACTGGGTGCGTCCGGGGATCGTTCTGTATGGCGCGTCTCCCTCAGGCCAGTGGCAGGATATCGCCAACAGCGGCCTGAAGCCGGTCATGACCCTGCGCAGTGAAATCATTGGCGTGCAAACCCTGAAGGCCGGCGACACGGTGGGCTACGGCAGTCGCTACCGGGCAAAGGGCGAGCAGCGGATTGGCATCGTGGCGGGCGGCTATGCCGACGGCTACCCGCGCATCGCGCCGACCGGTACGCCGGTCTGGGTCGATGGGGTTCGCACGGGAACGGTGGGCACCGTATCAATGGATATGCTGGCCGTTGACCTGACGCCATGCCCGCAGGCGGGCATCGGTTCACCGGTCGAGCTGTGGGGTAACGAAATCAAAATTGATGACGTTGCTGCCGCGGCGGGCACGGTGGGGTACGAATTGATGTGCGCCCTGGCGCCGAGAGTGCCGGTTGTGACGGTGTAACATATGTTCGCCGGGTGGCGCTAACGCTTACCCGGCCTACGTTCGAGGTTTTTTTGCCGGGTAAGGCGAAGCCGCCACCCGGCAAAAAAACCGCTACTCCGCTTCCTCTTCCATCGGCCTCAAACCGACTTTCCGCACCGCGTTATCTTCTTTTTCGGCAACGGTCCAGATCATCCCGGCAAACTCCACCTGGTCTCCCACGACCGGGGCAGCGCCAAGCCGCTGCTGGATGATTTCGCCCAGCGTTTGCTGGTTATCTCCGTCTTCAGCACCTTCATCCAGGCCGTAGATCAGCGCGACATCGGCAAACCTGGCGCTGGCTTCCAGAATAAAATCGCCGAAGAAACGCTGATCCAGCGCCACCGGAGGCGACTGGCTGAACAGTTTGCCCAGCGCGGGCAGGTCGCGCTCGCGGCCAATCACGCACAGAATATCCCCTTCGCGCAGGCGGGTGCTGCCGGTAGGGTGCAGCAGAACGTTGTCGCGGAACAGAGCGGCAATGCGCGTTTCGGCCGGCATGTGCAAATCGCGCAGTGAAGCCCCCACGCACCATTTGTCGGCGCTCAGCTGATAGACGAACTGTTCCCATGGGTTCTCCGGATGAATGTCGAGCCCCACGCGGGAGACCGGCCAGCCCACGGGAGGGACAACCACTTTGGCTTTTTTCGCTGCCCACCCGAGCGAGGTTCCCTGGAACAGCAGCGAAATCAGCACCACGAAGAACGCCACGTTAAAGAACAGCCGCGCGTTATCCAGACCGGCCATCATCGGGAACACCGCAAGGATAATCGGCACCGCGCCGCGCAGGCCCACCCAACTGATGAAGATCCGCTCTCGCAGGTTGAAGCCACGAAACGGCAGCAGGCCTGCAAATACCGACAGCGGACGGGCAAAGAAGATCATCCATGCAGAGAGCAGCAGCGCCGGAACGGCGATCGGCAGCAGGTCCGATGGCGTAACCAGAAGACCCAGCACCAGAAACATGCCGATCTGCGCCAGCCAGGCCAGACCGTCGAAGTTCTGCAAAATGGCATGCCGGTTACGAATAGGGCGGTTGCCCATCAGGAACCCGCAGAGGTAGACGGCGAGAATGCCGCTGCCGTCCACTGCGGTAGTGACGGCAAAAATGAGAATGCCGCCGCTCAGCGCCAGCAGCGGGTAAAGCCCCAGAGGAAGCGATATACGGTTGATCGTCTGCTGGAGCAGATATCCCCCTGCCAGGCCGATGACAATCCCCAGGCCAAACTGCTGCAGAATATGTAACGCAAACATCCAGCTCAGTCCGCTTTCGTGCTGCTGAATCATCTCGATAAGCGTAATGGTGAGAAACACCGCCATCGGATCGTTACTGCCGGATTCAATCTCAAGCGTTGAGCCCACGCGTTCGTTAAGCCCTTTTCCGCCAAGCAGGGAAAATACCGCTGCCGCATCGGTTGAGCCAACAATCGCGCCAATCAGCAAACCTTCCATGATATTGAGATGGAAGAGCCACGCGGCCATCATTCCGGTGAGGCCGGAGGTAATCAGCACGCCGACCGTGGCGAGCGACAGCGCGGGCCCTAAGGCCACGCGGAAGGAGCTCGCCTGGGTGCGCATCCCGCCGTCCAGCAGGATCACCGCCAGCGCGAGGTTACTCACCATGTAGGCGAAAGGGTAGTTATCGAAAGGGATACCGCCAATGCCATCAATGCCGGCCAGCATGCCGATGGCGAGGAAAATGACAAGAATAGGTATGCCGAGACGCGATGAAAATGAACTTAATAAAATACTGCTGGTTACAAGGACGGAACCCAAAATGAAAAGGCTGATTATCGCTGCGGCATCCAATGTTCTCTTACTCCCACCTCAATGTTAACGCTGTTACTAAAACCCTAACATATTAACGACGGCAACAGCGTTTTATTAAGGGGGTATAACGGCTTTTTTATGCCTTTATGACAGGATGGCCGCTGATGGTCAGCCGACTGCCGGAATCATTGTGGATCAGCGAGGCGTGTGCCCCCAGTGCCAGGGTCACGGTGCGCTGCTCATGGCCGAAATCCAGACCGGTGATGACCGGAATATCCAGCCGCGAGCGAATGAACTCAACCATGGTCTCCAGGGAGTAACCCGCGTCATAGTCATTCGGCGCAGAACCGCTGAAGCTGCCCAGCACAATCGCGGACTGGCGTTCAAGAATACCGGCATGATAGAGCTGCAACAGCATGCGTTCGACGCGGAACGGATGTTCGTTGATATCTTCCAGCACCAGAATGCCGTCCTCGATGTGCGGCATCCACGGCGTGCCGATAAGTGAAACCAGCATCGCCAGGTTGCCGCCCCAGAGCTGACCTTCGCATTCCCAGTGCGGCCCATTGCCTTGCCACTCCACGCTGTAGGTGGGATTGCGCAGAGCGCGCCAGAAGTGTTCCATGGTACACGCATTCAGCTCCAGGGCGCCGAAGTTACCGGCCAGCATCGGGCCGCTGAAGGTGGTAACGTTATGTAGCGCCAGCAGCCCGAGCTGGATGACGGTGAAATCGCTGTGGCCGCATATGAGTAGCGGATCCTGCTGCTGGCGCTGCGCCAGACCCTGCCAGTCAATGCTCTCCAGCAGCCGGCTCGCGCCATATCCGCCGCGCACCGCCAGCACAACCCGGTTTTCACCCTTCAGGTTCACCAGGCTGTTGATATCATTCAGCCGCTGCGCTTCTGTACCGGCAAAACGCTGCTGGCGGCGGGGGATAATCGTCTGATTTTCTACCTGATGACCCGATTCCAGCAAACGCTGAACGCCCCGCTGCGCCGCGTCCTGGTTAATGCAGTAGCCCGACGGCGCGATGAGATGAAACTGAGACATGGCAATTCCTTGCTGAATGAGAAACTAATTGTCTATATCATGCCGCGTATACGACGCCTGCTTCAAGAGGCGGCGCACCGCGATGACCGGCTATAAGGATAGATGACGTGAAATTGAGATGGTTTGCTTTTTTGATTGTGTTGCTTGCTGGCTGTAGTTCAAAACATGATTATCAAAACCCACCCTGGAACCCGGAAGTGCCGGTGAAACGGGCCATGCAGTGGATGCCGATCAGTGAACAAGCCGGGAAGGCCTGGGGCGTCAGTCCGCGTCTTATCACGGCGATCATTGCGGTGGAGTCCGGCGGTAACCCCACGCTTGTCAGCAAATCCAACGCGGTGGGGCTGATGCAGCTTAAAGCGTCAACGGCGGGTAAAGAAGTTTACCGCTATATGGGCTGGAGCGGTCAGCCGTCAACCAGCGAGCTGAAGAACCCGGAACGTAACATTTCAATGGGCACGGCCTATCTGAGCATCATGGAGCACGGCGTGCTGAAGGGTATTAAGGATCCGGAGGTGATGCAGTACGCGCTGGTGGTCTCTTACGTTAACGGTGCCGGCGCGTTGCTCAGAACCTTCTCCTCTGACCGCAAAGAGGCGATAGAAGAGATTAACGGCATGGACAAAGACGAATTCTTTGAGCATGTGGCGAAAAATCACCCGGCACCACAGGCGCCTCGTTATATCTGGAAAGTACAGAAAGCGATGGATGCCATGTAATGCCGCAGACGGGCGGCGGTCACGCTGCCCGATTTTCTTACAGAACTTTATTTGCGCGTTCCCGCGCCTCCCGCTCCAGCGAATAGATGATGCGCTGAAGCTCACGCTCTGCACCGGGCCCCACGTTCAGGAAGCGGAAGCTCAGACGCGGCGTGGTGATGGTTTCATTTTTGCTGTCCACGACGGTACGGTCGCTGATGGCAATCAGCTGTGCATCGAAATAAAAGCGACCCCAGCCCCCCATATCCAGTTCAATTTGCGTAAACCGCATGCCTTCTACCAGTCCGTCGGGTTTCGGCGTATCCATCAGCGCACCCATGCCGCCCAGTGACAGATCGAAGAGGCGGAAGCGGATCTCTTTTTTATCCGGCATTTTGGCCTTACAAAAATAGGCGGGGTGAAGCGGAGCGCTAATGCGGAAATATTCACGACGCTGAACAAACCAGAGATTGGTGGGAAGTGGGGTAGCAAAAGCAGGGAGTCCCTGGTACTCGCTCAGTTCCAGTCGCGACAGGACAAACTCCACTTTGGCGCCCTGCGTTTCGGCCATCACCGCGATATTCTCCGCCTTCAGCGCCGCGCGGTTTTCATACTCCTGACTGCCTAAATCAATCACCAGCCGCTCCTGCGAGGCGTCAAGGATCTTGCTGATGAACTGATTATTCGACCAGCTGATGCGCAGCGGCACTTCACCTTTTTGCAGGTCGCGTAATACCCCTAATACAGCCAGCGGATTTTGCTTGAGGAACTGCTCACTGTAATGACTCACGCCGGATGGCTCCTTGATAGATGACAGACTGTCTTAGCGTTATCGGCAATCTGTGATGAAACTTAATACAAACCGGTGAGTTTTTTTTGCCTCTTTAGACAAAGATAAGTCGGTGAGAAGAAAATGATTTTCCGGCGATGACCTATACTTACGTTAGCTGTGCAGAAGGTTTTCTGCGCATGCGTTAAACCTGCAAGAGGGCATCGCTATGGGTATCATCGCCTGGATTATCTTTGGTCTTATTGCTGGCGCTATCGCGAAATTGATCATGCCGGGAAACGATGGCGGCGGCTTTATTTTGACCTGTGTACTCGGGGTCGTTGGTGCGGTTGTGGGCGGCTGGCTGGCGACGATGTTTGGCTTCGGAGGCAACATAAGTGGTTTTGACCTGCACAGTTTTCTGGTCGCTGTCGTGGGCGCCATTGTGGTGCTGGGCATATTCAGGTTACTGCGACGAGCATAACATGACGTAAACGGCTCTCTGCGGAGGGCCGTTTTTTTGCCTGTGTATTGATTTGTTAATCTAAATGATAATAATTGTCGTTCCGTATCGCATCTAACAACAAGACGACATTATGACTCCCTCACGTTTTACGCTATGCGCCCTGGCAGGCGCCGTCTCGCTCGCACTGCACGTTCCGGCATTCGCCGAAGAATCCACTATCGTCGTCACCGGCGCAGAGCAGGGCAGCGAGCTGCCGGCCTGGACGAACAGCGCCACGAAATCGGCCGTTGCTGAAAGTAAAACGCCGCAGGTCATCACGACCCTCTCTGCGCCGGAAATTGACAAGCGCCATGCGAATTCCGTGAATGAAATCCTGCGCTATGCGCCAGGGGTCTCAACCGAGGTGCGGGGAAATACCTCCTACATGAGCGAATATAAAATTCGTGGCTTTACCGTCGACCAGGAGTTCTACAACGGGCTGCAGCTGCCCTATAACGTCACCGGCAATACCAAAGCGCGCATCGATCCGCTGTTGATTGACAGCGTTGATATCCTGAAAGGCCCCTCATCGGTTCTCTACGGCGGCGGCTCGCCGGGCGGGCTGGTGAATATCCAGAGTAAAAAGCCGCAGCGAGAAGCGCGAACTGAATTCGGATTTAACACCGGCAACCGCAACCTGAAAGAGGGGTATCTCGACTCAACCGGGCAGATCGCCGATAGCGACTGGAACTACCGTTTGCTGGGGAAAGCGACGGAAAATGACGATCAGCCGCACACCACCCGGTATGAAAATTACCTGGTTGCCCCATCCGTCACCTGGCAACCCGACAGCAAAACCCGCCTGACTCTGGATGCGCTGGCGCAGAACTCCCCGAGCCTGACGCCGTCGAACCCGCTGCCGCTCGCCTACCTGCGCTCGAAATACGCGGGCAAGCGCGACTATGCCGGTGATGAGTGGAACGGATTTAAGCAGCGCCAGTGGATGCTGGGCTACAGCTTTGAACATGCGTTCGACAGCGGCTGGGGCTTTAACCAGAAGGCGCGCTATTTCGACGTCGATACGCATCAGCGCAGCGTCTATGCGACGGGCACGGGAAGCGAGGTCTATCAGCTTAACCGCTTTGCCTACACCACCGATGAAGATCTGCAGAGCTTCAACATCGATAACCAGGTGACTAAAACCGTGGCGCTGGGCGACTGGAAACACCATCTGCTGGCCGGGTTTGACTACCAGAAGCTGAACTCCCATTTCCACTACCGTTACGCGTCGACCACGCCGGGCATGGATATGCGTCATCCTGACTATTCGCAAATCAGTGAAAGCGCATTAGGCCTGTATACCGCCCAGAAAAACCGGCTGAGCTATCAGCAGAACGGCTACTACCTGCAGGATCAGGTGGAGTGGGGTGGCTTAAATCTGCTGGGTAGCCTGCGCTACGACGATTATCGCTCCGTGACCACCAATTATCTGCAAAACGGTGATAAGGACTGGGTCTCTCAGGATCGCGTCACCAAACGCCTGGGCGCGCTTTACGCCTTTGATAATGGTCTGTCACCATTTATCAGCTATTCCGAAGGCTTTGCACCGGTGTCGCCGAAGGGAACGCTCGCGGCGAAAGACGTCAAGCCGACCACCAGCAAGCAGGTGGAAGGTGGAATGAAATATCTGCTGGCCGACTACGCCACCACCTTTACCGCCTCGGTATTCAACATCCGTCAGAAAAATGTCGTCACCTCCGATCCGGGCTTCCTGAACTATCGTCAGACCGGGGAGGTGGAATCCAAAGGGGCAGAGCTGTCTGCCATCAGCCGCCCGGCGGACAACCTGACGCTGATTGCTAACTATGCCTACACCCACGCGATCAATACGGAAGATGATAAATACAAAGGGAAACGTCCAACGCAGGTGCCGGAGAATGCCTTCAACCTCTGGGGGGATTACACCTTTGAGAACACGCAGCTGAAAGGGCTGATGCTGGGAGCGGGCGCACGCTATACCGGCCCGATGGAAATCTCTCCGGCAAACGATGCGGGTAAGCTGGGCGGCACTACCCAGTACGATCTGGCGGCTTCATATCGGATGGGCGAAATCCTGCCCTCGCTGGCAGGGCTAACGCTTAAAGCCAGCGCGCAGAATATCACCAATAAAGAGACGCTGACCTGCTACGACGCGACAAACTGCTGGATTGGGCGTGACAGAACTTATCAGCTAGGGGCGAGTTACAGTTTCTAAGGAACCAGGGGAACCCCAACAAAATACGCAATCGGACTGCCCCCTCTCCTCTTAGGGGAGAGGGCTGGGGTGAGGGGGAACATACGGCTGTGGTGGTTATTCCGTTCACTTTATGTTCCTTGCTACTCTGTAACGACAGGGCCTGTGAACGTGCCAGGGTGGCTCAGTCGCCACCACCCTGGCGACCCGGGCTCCCGGCGGTAAATCGCCGCTTCGCGGTGCCCTCGGCGTATTCCTTCCGGCTTATCGGGGACGGGCGGAGGTAACATCCCTGTAAAGCCCGCCCTCTCGGCGCATCCATGCGCCTCGCCCCGGCCGGAAGGCAAACGCCTCAGCGATTTACAGCCGGACCAGAGCATCGCTGAAAGCCTTTAGTCGTTCTGAAACAACGTTATTGCTTCTGCTTAAAAATTACTGGGGATCCCTTTCCCGGTGGGAAGAGGGTTAGCAAAAGTAGGCCGGGTAAGGCGTAGCCGACACCCGGCAATACTCACTTACTGCGCCGTCGCTTTTACCGGCGCCACCTCATCATTCGCCGCAGGCCGATTCTCCGGCACGCTGTCGCACGGTTTCTCTTTCGGGCAGACCCGATCCAGCATCTTCAGCGTCACGCCGTTGCTCCAGCCGAAGCCGTCCTGCAGCGGATACTCGCCGCCGCCGCCGCCCGTACCGGTTGTCGACACGTCGTATTTCTCGACCAGTTTCTTTTCCCGGTCATAAGTATGCTGAACGTTTTTCAGGAAGCGCCAGGTCACATCCATCGAGACCTTCTCTTGCCCGTAATTCTGCAGCCCTTCCGCGGCCACCCATTGCAGCGGGGCCCAACCGTTTGGTGCATCCCACTGCTGGCCACTGTTGACGGTGGTGGTCGCAATACCGCCTGGTTTCAACAGGCGCGATGAGGTTGCCGCGGCGACTTTATCGGCCCGATCCTGCGCCGCTGCCTTCACGTAAAGCGGGAACAGGGCTGCCGCCGTGAGCTGATTGCGTACCTTCTTGCTCTTCAGATCGTAATCCGCGTACCAGCCCTCTTTATCATTCCACAGGTGGCTCTCGATGGCTTTCTGACGCGCGGTGGCCAGCGCCTCGTATTTGCTTGCGCTGGCGGCGTCGCCACTCTCCTGGCCTGCCCGCGCCAGCAGTTTTTCCATCTTGAACATCAGGGCATTCAGGTCCACGGGGACAATGCTGGTGGTCCGGATGGTGCCGAGTTTTTGCGGATCGTCCATCCAGCGGGAGCTAAAGTCCCATCCCGAGGCCGCGGCGGAACGCAAATCACGGTAGATTTCGGTCGCAGGTCGGTTAGGGTTACTTTTGGCGGTATTTACATCGTCAAGCCAGGACTCCGGGCGCGGAGTGTCGCGGTCATCCCAGTAGCGGTTGAGGACAGCGCCGTCATCCAGCTTCACCACGCGCTTGTTGGCCTGACCCGGCTGAAGGGCGTCGACGCCGTCCATCCAGTAGGCATACTCTTTCTCCATCTGCGGACGATACTTCTTCAGCGCATCGCTGTCGTGCGTTGCCAGCAGTTCCACCATCAGCGAGAAGAACGGCGGCTGGGATCGGCTCAGGTAATAGCTGCGGTTGCCGTTGGGAATGTGGCCGAAGGTGTCAATCTCATAGGCAAAGTTATCCACCATGTCGCTGATTTTGTCCCAATGATCGCTCTCTGCCAGGCCCAGCATGGTGAAATAGCTGTCCCAGTAGTAGACCTCGCGGAAACGTCCGCCGGGCACAACGTAAGGTTTGGGTAACGGCAGCAGGGAATCCCATTTGTTGCTGGCTTTATCCGTGGTGCGCGTCAGTACGGGCCAGAGATCGTCAATATGCTCACGTAGACTTTGTCCAGCAGGCGGAACATATTTTTCCCCTTCCGCAGGGAGCGTAAAGTTCATCTCGACAAAGTGGCGTAAGTCAAAGCTGGACTGCGTGTGCTGCATCCGATAGTCCGCCAGAATCATCAGCGGGTCGCTTTTGGGGACGGCATCCGCAAAGGTTTTCTGATCGGGAAACAGTTTGGCGCTCTGCACATCATTAAACAGCGGGCCCAGCAAAATATCGGGTGAGGCTGTCTGGGCTGCGGGGCTATCGTCGGCATAACCGAATGTCGTTACGCCGAGCAGCGCGCCGCCTAACGCAAGGGTCAAGAACGCGGGGCGTAGTGTACGAGGTCTTATCATCAGTTCGTCTCCTGTCTTCACTAAACAGCGTGACCGCTGTTGTCAATCACCTGAAAACATTAGACGAATATTGCCCGCTTCGCGTTAAATATTGCTGGCCAGTCAGACCTCTTCCGGCGTCTGGCTGGCTTCCCGCAGCGTGCCCGGCGCATGTCCAATAATGCGCTTAAATGCCCGGCTAAATGCCGCCAGAGAGCCGTACCCCAGCCGCAGCGCGACGGTTTCTATCGGCTGATTTTCATGGCGAATGTACTGGATGGCCAGGCGCATCCTCAGCTCGCTGAGATATTTTGCCGGAGTGGTTCCCGTCGCGGCCAGAAACCGTTCGGCGAACACGGAGCGGGACGTGCCCGCTTCTTTTGCCAGATCCGCGACGCTCCAGTTCAGGCCCGGCTGCTGGTGCATGGCGTAAATGGCCCGGCTCAGGCGCGGGTCGCGCAAAACCTGCACCCAGCCGGTGGCTTTACCACAGCCGCCTTCAACCCAGCCGCGCACAATTAAGGCCGCTACCACGTCGGCCAGTCGCGCAAGGATCCCGGCAAACCCGGCCTGACGCGCCACGGACTCCCGCTCCATCGCCGCCAGCAGCGGGTGGATCTCCGGCCAGGTGGACATTAACCGGCTGACCATCATCACTTCCGGCATTGCCTTGATCAGCGGCTGCATTCCGCCCAGCTCAAAATCCATGCACCCGCTAAAGATGAGGGTGTTCTCGCTCTCCGGGCAGGGCTCGCAGGTGATGGCGCAGACCGAGCTGCAGATAGGCTCGCTCGGAAAGGCGTTGACAGGGGTAAGAGGAGCCTGCTCGTCAGAGAGCAGGGCATGGGAATTCCCGCCGGGAATAAAGAGGGCGTCGCCACCGCTCAGTTCGAACGTTGCTCCGCTCTCCATGCGCAGCAGAGCGCTACCGTGGCTCACAAAATGAAACTGCGCCCGGCCGGGAGCCTGATGAAACGCGACGCCAAATGGCGCACTGGCTTCAATCCGCCGGTATTTCACGCCTGACAGGCGCATGCCGCGTAAAAGTTCGCTGATCAAATCGGGTGACTGTACGGTCATGGCGCAACTCCGGACGAATAATCAATAAGTGGAGATTATATGTCATAGATCGTCCAGGGTGAACCTTCTATTCTTTTGCGACTGTAGTCACATTTTTATAACGGGAGATCAACAGATGAGTTCATGTGTCGCGGCGAGCGAGGCGGTAGCGCCTGCAAAACCCGCCTGGCGGGCCGTTTATTCACTGGGGCTGGGGGTATTTGGTTTGATTACGGCAGAATTTCTGCCGGCCAGTTTGTTAACGCCAATGGCCGCGAGCCTGGGCGTGACCGAGGGGATGGCCGGACAGGCCGTCACCGCCACCGCGCTGGTGGCGCTGGTGACCGGGCTGCTGATCACCCCGGCAACCAAAAGTATCGACCGTCGCTGGGTGCTGATGTTTTTCTCGGTGCTGCAAATTATCTCCAGCCTGCTGGTGGCCTTTGCGCCCAATCTGCACGTCCTGCTGATGGGGCGCCTGCTGCTGGGGGTAGCCATCGGGGGATTCTGGGCGATGTCGACGGCCACGACGATGCGTCTGGTTCCGGCGGATAAAGTGCCGAAAGCGCTGGCGGTGATCTTCTCCAGCGTATCGATTGCCACGGTAGTCGCGGCGCCGCTGGGCAGCTATCTGGGCAGCCTGATCGGCTGGCGCAACGTCTTTGTGCTCTGCATTCTGCCGAGCATGCTGGCGCTGCTGTGGCAGCTCTGGGTCCTGCCGTCCATGAAACCTGAGAGCAGCGGCAGCCTGAGTACGCTGTTCCGCGTGCTGCGTCGTCCGGGGATGATCGGCGGCATGCTGGCGACCATTCTGATCTTCAGCGGCCATTTCGCCTTCTTTACCTACCTGCGTCCGTTCCTGGAAACGGTGGGGCAGGCGAGCGTGGAGACCATTTCACTGATCCTGCTGGGCTTTGGTATCGCCAACTTTGTGGGCACATCCGTTGCCGGGCATCTGCTGGCACGCAATCTGCGCCTGACGCTGGCGCTGGTGCCGTTTGCGATGGGCGTACTCGCGCTCATGATGGTCGCCTTTGGTCATCTGGCCATGCTGGACGGGCTGCTGGTCGCGCTGTGGGGCTTTGCATTTGGCCTGGTTCCGGTGGGCTGGTCAACCTGGCTTGCTACCACTGTCCCGGATGAAGCCGAAAGTGCAGGGGGGCTGCTGGTGGCCTCAATCCAGCTGGCGATAAGCGCCGGTGCGGCCGAAGGCGGGGCGGTATTTGACCTCAACGGCGCCAGCGGCGTATTCGCGGGCAGTGGTTTCCTGCTGGTGATGGCGATGGTGATTGTGTTTATGGGTGTGAAAGTGAAAGCGGAATGATTTTTTGCCGGGTGAGCGTTTGCGCCACCCGGCCTCAGGCTTACAGCCCTTTCTTATCCATCAGCACCGCCAGATCCACCAGGCGGTTGGAGAAGCCCCACTCATTGTCATACCACGCCAGGATCTTCACCATGTTCCCGCCAATCACCAGCGTGGAAAGCCCGTCGATAATCGACGATCGCGGGTCGCCCTGGTAATCGCTGGAGACCAGCGGTTCATCGCTATAGCCCAGAATGCCTTTCAGGGGCCCGCTGGCAGCCGCGTTGCGGAACGCGTCATTCACCTCTTCGGCGGTCACGTTGCGGCTCAGCGTCACGGTTAAATCCACAATCGACACCACCGGAACCGGCACGCGCAGGGAATACCCGGTCAGCTTGCCGTCCAGGGAGGGGATGACTTTCCCCAGCGCTTTCGCCGCGCCGCTGGAGTAGGGCACAATCGACAGCGCCGCCGCGCGTGCGCCACGCAGATCTTTCTCCGGCTGATCGTGCAGCGCCTGACTGTTGGTGTAGGCGTGCGTCGTGTTCATCAGGCCATGCTCAATCCCGAACTGCTGGTGCAGCACCTGAGCGGCCGGCGCCAGACCGTTGGTGGTGCAACTCCCGTTGCTCACCACTGTGTGCCGGGCGGGATCGTACTGGTCATGGTTAACGCCCATCACAATCGTCAGGTCGTCGTTCTTCCCGGGGGCGGAAATGATGACGCGCTTAGCCCCACCGTGGGTGATATGTACCGCCGCTTTCTCCCGCTCGGTAAAGAAGCCCGTGGCCTCAATCACCACGTCGGCGCCGACATCACGCCACGGAATATTCGCCGGATCGCGTTCGCTAAACACCGTGATCCGCTGCCCGTCTACCTGCAGCGCGCCGTCAGCCGCTTCAACGGGTGCGGGCAGCTTGCCCAGAAGGGAATCATGTTTCAGCAGGTGGGCGAGGGTTTTACTGTCCGTCAGATCGTTAATGGCCACAATCTGCAGGTCTGGGTTACCCAGCGCCGCGCGCAGGAAATTACGTCCGATACGGCCGAAACCGTTAATACCGACCTTAACCATGGTGCACTCCTTATCTCTGTTGTCTGGAGTCACTGTAGGCGTCGGGCCGGTTGGCGTAAACGACAAAAAAGGATCAGATTACGCCATCTTGCGGCAATGGAATCGCTGGCGGTACTCGCCGGGGGTAAGGTGAAGCTGTTTCTCAAAGATGCGGCGCAAATTAATGCTGGTGCCAAACCCGCTTTGCTCAGCAACGCGCTCCAGGGAGTCATGGGTCTGCTCAAGCAGCTGGCGGGCGGCGGCCAGACGCGCTTCGGTCACGTAGCGGGCCGGAGAGACCCCGGCCTCGCGGGTAAACACGCGGGTGAAGTTACGCGGGCTCATCGCCGCTTTCTCGGCCAGATTTTCCACGCACAGATCGGCGGTGAGGTTCTGCAGGATCCAGGCTTGCAGTTCGCTTATCGGGCCCGACGCGCCAGGCGGCTGCAGGCTGTAACGACTGAACTGCAGCTGGCCGCCGGGACGACGCAGATACATCACCATATCCTGCGCCACGTCGCGGGCGAGGGTAAATCCGTAGTCGTCCTCCACCAGCGCCAGGGTCAGATCGAACCCGGAGCTTACGCCGCCGGAGGTCCAGATGGGACCGTCCTGAATATACAGCGGACCGCTTTCGACGTGGATAGCCGGATACTGGGTTTGCATCGTCTCCAGCAGCCGCCAGTGGGTGGTGGCGCGACGACCGTCCAGCAAGCCGGTCTGGGCCAGCAGCATCGCGCCGCCGCAGATAGAGGCTACCCGCCGGGCATGCGGCGCAGCGAGGTGCAGCCAGTCGACTACGGCTATGCTCTCCTGCTCGTTCATACCGCGTCCGGTGATGATAATGGTGTCCAGCGGTTCACGCGGATCCAGCTCAGGCAGACGATAGTCCGCCAGCAGGTTCAGGCCGGACTGGCCGTGGATCACCTGGTGAGGCTGCGTGGTGGCGATGATAATCCGGTAGCGGGGCTGCGCAAGCCCTTCCGGGTGCAGCCGGTTGGCCTGCATCAGAATGTCGGCGATGCCGGCGGCTTCAAACAGCATGCCGCCGTCGGGAACGATAATCAGGATCTTCTTCATGTCCTGAAAAGTACCTTTATCACAGAATAAGTCAAGCAACGCGTGCGCCCCACGTTTCTGGCAAAGCAAATCGATTTAAGTTCTTTGTTATTTCCGGCGTTATCCCCGATCGTCAGGGCTCTGTCTCTGGCGAAACGGCGTCCGAAGGAATGAGTCAACGAAGCTCCCTCTATTTACATCCGCAACAACGCGAACAAATCCGCCATCTTGCATCGGGTTTTATATGGCGAAGCGAACTGCCCACCTGGCTGTTGATTATCACTGTTTATGCAGGCTGGTTTGGCACGCTGACGTTCTGGCAAACGCTCGGCCTGCTGCCCTCCACGCTGCTGCTCGTCTGGTTTAGCGCCTGGTACATGTCCCTGCAGCATGAGCTGATCCACGGACACCCCACGCGTTTTGCCTGGATTAACCAGCTGTTTGGCACGCTCCCGCTGGCGGTCTGGTATCCGTACGGCCTGTACCGGGACTCCCATCTGGCCCATCATCGGCACCATAGCCTGACCCATCCGGTGGATGACCCGGAGTCGTACTATTTTACCGACGAGAGTTGGGGGCGCTTTTCCCCCAGGCAGAAGCGCCTGATCCGGGCCCGGAATACCTTTGCCGGGCGGCTTCTGCTGGCGCCGCTGCTGGATATCGTCCAGACGCTGTGCAGCGCCGCGGCGGCGTTTCGCCATCTTCACCTGAGGGCGATGACGATGTGGCTGGTTCACATCACGCTGCTGGCGGTACTCTTCGCCTGGATGACGCATATCGGTTTTTCACCCGTCTGGTTCGTGCTTGCGGTCAGTTATCCCGCGCTGGCGCTGACCAAGGTGCGATCGTTTTTCGAACATCGTGCGGCGGACGATCCGCTGGCGCGCTCCGTCATTAACGAGGCCGGGCTGTTCTGGCGGGTGCTGTTTTTGAATCTCAACTACCATTCAGTACATCACGATCTGCCGGGCGTTCCCTGGTACGGGCTGAAGACGATCTACCAGCAAAATCGGGAGGCGTACCAGCAGCGAAACCGCGGTTTTCTGGTCAGGGGCTACGGTGAATGGCTGCGCCGGTTCTGGTTCAGTCCCGTCGACGTCACCGTTCACCCCGGAAAACAACAGGGAGAAGGGTATGAGTAACCTGCTGGCGTTTCCCATGTATGCGGTGGATCGCGCCGACACGCGCGCGCTCTGGCTGGCGGTTAAGGGATTGCTGGCTGCACGCGGTGTGCCCGTCGATGATGTCCCCGACTGTCCGGAGTCCGATCTGCTCACGCACTGGCAACAGCCCGGGCTTATCCTCAGCCAGACCTGCGGTTACCCGCTGGTCACGCAGCTCCCGGACGTGCAGGTGGTCGGCTGTTTTCACTACACGGCACCGGGCTGCGAAGGGATCCGGTACCGCAGCTTTCTGGTGGTGCGTGAGGAGGATCGGCACCTGACGCTGGCGGAGTTTCGCGGACGACGGGCGGTCTGTAATTCACCAGACTCCCAGTCCGGATACAATGCGCTGCGAAAAAAAGTGGCTCCCCTGTTGAGTGGCGGTCCATTTTTCGCGCAAACGTCCTTTAGCGGCAGCCATCGCCAGTCGCTGATTGATGTGAAACGCGGGGCAGGGGATATCGCGGCCATCGACTGCGTGACCTGGGCACTGTTGCAGCGCCATGAGCCGGAACGGCTTGCGGGGCTGGCGATCATTGACCATACCCCGCTGACGCCGGGACTGCCGCTGATCGCTTCGCATAACACCTCACCTGAAACGCTAAACGCCATTCGCGATGCGCTCCATGCGCTGGTCAGTTCACCGGAACATCGGGCGATTTGTGACGCGGTGCTGATCGGCGGTTTTAGCGTGGTGACGCGCGAGGCCTACGCCTCATTGTCCGCGTGATAAATCTCCTGCGCGTCGGTAAAACAGCGCAGCGCCAGCGAGGAGATAGGCTTTTGCCTGCGCATAATCAGGCCGACAGGGGCCTCAATGTTCGCGTCAGCGATGGGGACAATCCTGAAATGGCTGTTCAGTGCTTCCAGCCCGTTGTTCAGCGGCATGACGGCGCAGCATACGCCGCTCTGCACCGCCTGAATGATCTGGAACGTGGAGTCGCTCTCGAAAACGGCCGTCGGTTCAATGCCGACAGACTTAAAGCCGGCCTCCATATGCGCCCGGTAGTGCATCCCTTTGGTCAGGAACCCCAGCGGAAAATCCGTCAGATCGCGCCAGGTCAATGTCTCCTGGCCGAGCTGGAAATGACGGACGTCGTGCAGCAGGCCCATCTTCGTTTTGGGAAGCTGGATAATATCGAACTGGCTGGTGTCAATGCTGTTGAGGTAGCAAATTCCCAGCTCAAGCTGATTGCGGCTGACGCCGTCGGCAATCTGCGCGGAGGACATAGAATAGAGGCTGTAGGTCAGCTCCGGGTATTTTTGCGTCAAATGGCGAATAAAAATCATCGGATCCACGCTCGCCAGCGGCACCATCCCCAGACGGAGTTCGCCCACCACCTGGCCTTTGCACAGCGCGGCTTCCGCCTGTAGCCCGTCATGCGCGGCCAGCAGCGAGCGGGCCCACGCGAGGATGCGTTCACCCTCCGGCGTAAACCCTTCAAAGCGCTGCCCGCGCACAATCAATACCAGCCCGAGCTCCTCCTCCAGGCTGCGGATGCGCATGGAGAGGGTCGGCTGGGTAATGTTGCACTGCGAGGCAGCCTTGCCAAAATGGCGGGTCTCGTCGAGCGCGATTAAATATTTTCACTGTTTAATATCCATCTTTTTCTCTGCGCGAACAGCCTTACAGCATGCGGATCTCTTTTGAGCGCAGGGTGATGCGAACCGGAACGGATTTATACGACGGCGTACCGCTGTCCTTATCCAGATAATCAAGCGGTACCAGCACGTTGGCTTCCGGATAATAGGCGCCGACGGTCCCCGGCGCGATGTTGTACGCCACCACGGTAATGTCTTTCAGACGCTGAACGCTGCCGGGCAGGGCGGTTTCGATATCCACGCGGTCGCCGTGTTCCAGCCCTGACTGCGCCATATCGTCTTCGTTCATAAACAGCACGTCGCGACGGCCAAATACGCCACGGTAGCGGTCGTCCAGGGCGTAAATGGTGGTGTTGTACTGGTCGTGGCTGCGCAGCGTGATCAGGCGCAGAACATGCTCACCTTCACCGCTGGCGTTCTCGTGAACCCCGTCGAACACCGAGAACATCGCTTTTCCCGTCGCCGTTGGCCAGATACGTTGCGTCGGTGGCAGTGGCATACGGAAACCACCGGGAACGCGGATCCGCGCGTTATAGTTCTCAAACCCCGGAATGGTCTGCTCGATCAGATCGCGGATGCGGTCGTAATCCTCAACCAGCGTCAGCCAGTCCACGCGGGTATCCGGCAGGGTGGCTTTCGCCATGCCCGCGACGATAGCGGGTTCTGACCGAAGCAACGGCGATGCAGGCTTCAGCTTGCCGGATGAAGCATGCACCATCGACATGGAGTCTTCGACGGTAATGGACTGGCGGCCGGTGGCCTGAACATCCAGCTCGGTACGGCCAAGACACGGGAAAATAAAGGTCTCTTTGCCCACCAGCAGATGGGTACGGTTGAGCTTGGTGCCGACGTGCACGCTCAAATCCAGGTTACCCATCGCCGGAAAACCCCGCTCGTGATCGGGCATCGCGACGGCAAAATTGCCGCCGAGGCAGATGAGCGCTTTCGCGCGGCCGTCGATCATCGCCTGCGTGGCCTGCACCGCGTCGTGTCCGTGGTGCGACGGTGGCTCAAAGCCGAACACGTCCTTCAGGCGATTAAGGAATGCCGGTGTGGGTTTCTCGCTGATCCCGACGGTACGGTTCCCCTGCACGTTTGAGTGGCCGCGCAGCGGGCATATTCCCGCGCCGGGCTTGCCGATATTCCCCCGCAGCAGCAGCACGTCGGCAATCAGGCGGACGTTGGCCGTCCCTTTATTGTGCTGCGTAATCCCCATCCCGTAGGTAATGATGGTGGCCTTCGATTTTGCATAGGCTTCGGCGACCTTTTTGAGCGCCGCCAGGCTCAGACCCGACTCGCGTTCGATGTCGTCCCAGCGGGTTTGCGCGATATCGGCGGTGAACGCCTCAATGCCCTGGGTGTGTTCGGCAATAAATGCGTGGTCCAGCACGTCACCGCGTTCGGCCTCCATTTCCAGCAGGTGTTTGGCAATGCCTTTCAGCGCGGCGGCATCGCCCCCGGCCTTCACCTGGAAATAGGTCGAAGCGATATCCGTGGAGCTGTAGGTTGCCATTTCAATCACGCTTTGCGGGTCGGCGAAACGTTCCAGGGCACGTTCGCGCAGCGGGTTAAAGACGATAATCGGCACGTTCCGGCGGGCCAGCTCGTGGAGGGTCCCCATCATTCGCGGATGGTTGGTGCCGGGGTTGTGACCAATTGAGATCACCAGCTCGGTCTTATCGAAGTCGTCCAGCGAAACGGTGCCTTTTCCGATGCCAATTGAACGCGGTAAACCGACGCTGGTGGCCTCGTGACACATATTCGAGCAGTCGGGGAAGTTGTTGGTGCCGTATTCGCGAGCAAACAGCTGGAACAGATACGCCGCTTCGTTAGAGGCGCGTCCTGAGGTATAGAATTCGACCTGGTCCGGATCGAGCCCGCGCAATACTTCGCCGATGCGTTGAAACGCCGCGTCCCAGTCGACGGGGCGGAAGGTGTCGCTCGCCCGATCATAGCGCAGGGGGTGCGTGAGTCGACCGTAGCCTTCCAGCTCAAAGTCCGATTTTGCCAGCAGCGAGGAGACGCTGTTTTCAGCCAGAAACGCGGGGGTGACGCGTTTGCTGGTCGCTTCCCAGGTCACCGCTTTGGCGCCGTTCTCGCAGAACTGGAACGTCGATTTGTGTTCTTTATCAGGCCACGCGCAGCCCGGGCAGTCGAAGCCGTCAGGCTGGTTGGTGCGCAGCAGCGTCGCGGGAGCGTCAAGGGTATCCATTTGGGTACGTACCGCGATGGCCGTCGCTTTTAGTGCCCCCCAGCCGCCGGCAGGGCCGTCATAGTGTCTGATGCCTGGCACCGAGCGTCTTTTCTTGTTCATACCCACTCCTGATTTGTTCGGTCAACAACATCTGAACCCATAAAAGCGCTGCACAGGACAATAAGCGAAAGCAATGACGACCGTATGGCTACGCGCATGCGGTGCGGGAAAGTGCCTTATCTTAAATTCTTTTTATTACAGCGATTTATGTGATTTGATGTTTAAATATTTAAAGAAATTATAACGAAATTTTATCATTTTAATAATAAATCTTATCTATCGGTCGGTAGGCGAGATAGATGGCGGTGAGTAAGGAAGGATGTAGCACCAGTAAAACTTCGAATGAAGCTGATGCGTGAGAAATATAGCCACGATTCGTGGCTGGCGGACCCCCGGACGCATTTTTCAACTGAGAGAATGACAGAAAGGTTTACTCATGCTTAATGAATAACAGATATAAGGTATACCTGGCGGTGGAATTTTCACCGCGCGAATATACAGTTTTTTTGCGACGTGAAATTAACGTAGCGCTGCATAAGTGAAATATTCTCACCCAGGTGATGAAGCGTGTTCAATATTAAAGATACCCTGTTAGTGCAACAAATAATTCATCATCGATATATTCCTTTGACATCAAAAAAACGCGAATTCTACTAATTATGGTAGTGGCGATAATAGCGTTATTGCGTTAATGAAAGTGGTTCTCTTTTGTGTTTTTGATATATAAAACATCATGTTATGTGGTTTTGCAGTGAGGAAATAAGAAAGGGTTGGGCAAATCGTTTTTTTTCATAGGATTAATCCTATAATTTTCCGACTGCTTCATTTACCAACAGTTACGCGGCGGTAAATATTGAATTGATGCGAAGCTCATGTAAACTTGCTTACCGTTTGTCAAAATATGTCAGGAAGATGCTGGGCCTTATTCTGAAGGGCTCGTGCGGTAGCTATGCCCTTAACATAGTAACGCCCCGAAAATATCCTGGCTATTTTAACAATAGCACTTAAGTCAAACTTCATCCCCTTATCTCCATCATCGAAATATCGCTACGGAAAAGCATATGAAAATGCGCGTACTGTTTTCACTTCTGTTTGTAATGGCGGTGGCGGGCTGTAAAGCGCCGCAAAAACCTGTGATCAATGACGATACGATCGAGACCATCCAGGTCAACGGCGTTACCTTAACCCACCGTCACGCTGTGACGCCGCCGACGGAGTTCACGCCGGTCAACGAGCCGTATCGTGCCATGTATCCGGCTTCCCTGATGAGCCGACCTGACTTCGGCGGCAAAGTTATCCGTAATCTCGAGACCGGAAAAACGTACGTGGTGCTGGGGCAGGTTGAACACTACTGGATGGCGCTTGCCGACGAAGGCAACGATCAGCTGATTGGTTACGTCCCGATGCGCGCCGTCATCAAGGCCGACCAGTACGACGCCGCCGTGCGTAAACAGGCCATTCGTCCAAAGGCGCGTAAAAAAGCGACCTGTGTCGATGTCGATGGCAACAGCAAAGCCTGCAAAGACAGCGCTAACGGTACCTGGATCCTGAACTAAACGGCTTTCATGAGCGCATTTTTATGAATAATAAAAATTTTCATAAGCTGTGGTTATTCTTTTACGCGGCGATTTTCGCCCTGGTCAGTGGTTGTACGTCGTCTTCACACAGCGACCCCTCCCGCTACAATCTGCAGTTTCAGGCTCATCCACAAATCAATGAATCTGCGCCGCTTAAGGTCCGGGTGCTGTTGCTGAAATCCGATGCGGATTTCATGTCCAGCGACTTCTACTCCCTGCAGAACAACGCGTCAGCCACGCTTGGCGCGAATCTGCTGAACAGCGACGTGTTCTTCCTGATGCCGGGACAGCTGTCCAAAACCCTCAGCGGGCAAAGCTCTCCGGAGGCCCGTTACATCGGCGTGATGGCGGAGTATCAGGTGCTGGATGGCAAAAAATGGCGCGTTTCACTCCCTCTGCCTGTGCCTGGCGAAAATCATATCTACCAGTTCTGGAAATGGTCCGCAGATGAACTTCAGGCCAACGTTTTTCTCGACGTGAACGGCATTCGTGTCATCAGCCAGTAACGCGCTTCAAAACAGGAAACACATCATCATGACGAAAGCAGAAAAGGTCGTCTGGACCGAAGGCATGTTCCTGCGTCCACACCATTTTCAGCGGACTGAAAGCTATCTGCTCAACCATGTTCGTGAATGGGGCGCACTACAGCGGTCGTATCTCTGGGGCTTTCTCGACGTTGAACTGGATGAAGCGATGCTTCGTCAGGGATGCATTGCCCTGAGCTACTGCAGCGGTTTGCTGCCGGACGGCACCTTTTTCCAGGTACGTAACGGGCGCAACGGCCCTGCACCGCTGAAAATTCCTGACAATCTCACTAACGAAAAGGTGGTGCTTGCGCTGCCGGTACGTCGTGGCGAGAGAGAAGAGGTAATTTTTAGCGAAGAACCGGCCTCGCTGGCGCGCTTCATCGCTTTCGAGCAAGAGGTGGAAGACGATAACGCCATGTCGGTGGGGGATGCCACCGTCCAGTTTGGCCGCCTGCGTCTGACCCTGATGCTGGAAAAAGACCTCACGGCAGAGTGGACCGCCATCGGCGTGGCGTTTGTGACCGAGAAGCGTAACGACAACCACGTGCGGCTCGACAACAGCTACATCCCGCCGATGCTCAACGCCAACAACAGCCCGCAGATCTACAGCATGATCAACGATCTGCACGGTCTGCTGGTACAGCGCAGCCAGCAAATTGGCGGTCGTTTGCGCCAGCCCGGTCGCTTTAATACCTCCGAGCTGATTGAGTTCACGCTGCTGTCGCTGGTTAACCGTCATCTGGGCGAGGTTTCTCATTTAAAAACCCTCCCGCTGCTGCATCCAGAAACGCTCTGGCGCAGCTGGCTGCCGTTCGCGACCGAGCTCGCCACCTGGACGTCCCAGCGTACCGCTGAAAGCGTGCTGCCGATTTACGATCATGACGATCTGGCAAACTGCTTCAGCAAGCTGATGCTGATGCTGCGTCAGGGGCTGTCGCTGGTGATGGAAGACCACGCGATTCAGCTGCCGCTTAACGAACGCTCTCACGGCCTGAACATCGCCACGGTGCCTGAAACCAGCATGGTGCGTGAGTTCGGCTTCGTGCTGGCGGTTAAAGCCAACGTGCCAGGCGAACACCTGCAAACCCATTTCCCGGCGCAGATGAAGGTCGCGCCGGTCTCGAAAATCCGCGATCTGGTTCAGCTTCAGCTGCCGGGCATTATGCTGCGCGCCATGCCGGTCGCGCCGCCGCAGATCCCGTGGCATGCCGGCTATAGCTACTTTGAACTGGAGAAGGGCAGCGAGCTGTGGCACGAGATGGATAAGTCCGGTGCATTCGCCCTGCATCTTGCAGGGGAATTCCCGGGGCTGGATATGGAGTTTTGGGCCATCCGTAGCCCGACAGAATAATAAAGCGAGCGCTTAATATGCAGGAACGACAGGACACCGGCAGTGATGCCGCCTTTACCGGAGCCAGTAGCAACAATCAGCTGGTGGCGGCCGCCAATCCGCTGCTCAATGCGATTCCGCAGATCCGTCACTCGATCTCCCATGACGATCAGGTGGCGTTACGCCAGCGCCTGATTGATGAGATTCGCCGTTTCGAAGTCCGCTGCCAGCAGGCGGGACTGCCCTACGAAGTGATCGTCGGGGCTCGTTACTGCCTGTGTACGGCGCTCGATGAGGCCGCCGCGCTCACCCCCTGGGGCAGCAGCGGCGTCTGGTCAAGCAACGGTCTGCTGGTGACGTTCCATAACGAAACCTGGGGTGGCGAGAAGTTCTTCCAGCTGCTGGCGCGCCTGTCGCAAAACCCGCGCGAGCACATTCTGCTGCTGGAGATGATCAACTACTGCCTGCTGCTGGGCTTCGAAGGACGCTATCGGGTGCTGGATAACGGCCGCACCCAGCTTGAAACCATCAAGCAGCGGCTGTGGCAGATGATCCGCGGCGTGCGCGGCAGCTATCCGCCGCCGCTTTCACCCCATCCGGAAGATCGTCCGGTGCTGCGCAAGCTCTGGCGGCCGATGGTTCCCCTGTGGGCCTGCGTGGCGCTGGCCGGGTTTATCGCCTGCCTGTTTTATATCGTGCTTAACTGGCGTCTTGGCGATAACACCAACCCGGTGCTGGCGAAGATTTATCAGTCCCAGCTGCCGGAAACCACTATTCAGCAACCGGCGCGTCAGCTTCCGGCTGTGCTGAACCTGCGCGGCTTCCTGAAACCTGAAATCGAGGCTGGCCTGGTCGCGGTGAAAGACGAAGCGGATCGCAGCGTCGTTATCCTGAAGGGCGACGGGCTGTTTGCTTCTGCCTCTACCGTCGTGCGTGACCGCTATGAACCGGTCATCCACCGCATTGCGCAGGCGATGAATAACGTCAGCGGCAAAATTCTGGTGGTGGGCTACAGCGACAATGTGCCGATCCGCAGCGCGCGCTTTGCCTCTAACTATGAACTCTCTCTGGAACGCGCCCGCTCGGTACAGAAAATGCTGCAGGGAAGCCTCTCTCAGCCTGGCCGCGTGAAAGCGGAAGGGCGGGGCGAGATTAACCCGGTGGCGCCGAACACGACGCCTGAAAATCGCGCCCGTAACCGCCGTGTGGAAATTACTCTGCTGGTGTCGCCTGAAAACACTCAGGCTGAGCTGAACGGATTGCCGCAAGGAAACTAAGGAATGCTGACTACACTTCTTTCCATTTTGACCAACCGCATTCTGTGGAGCTTCCTCGGCGTCACGGCGCTGGCGGCGGTGATCTGGATGATTGGTCCCCTGTTGTCCATCGTGGACACTCGACCGCTTGAGTCTGAGCAGAACCGTATTATCAGCATTGCCGTGGTCTATCTGCTCTGGGCGCAGGGCCACATTCTGCCGCGCCTGTACAACGCCTGGCTGAACCGCAAGCTGATGGACAAGCTCAAGGAGAATACCGCCAGCCCGGAAGCGGCGGATCCGCAGAAGCGGCTGAACAGCGAGGAGCAGATCCTCGCCAGCCGTTTTGATGAAGCCGCGCAGATGCTTAAAAAAGCGCACTTCAGCAAAGCGGGCCAGGGCGCCCAGTGGACGCAGCGCTTCAGCACGCAATATCTCTATCAGCTGCCGTGGTACGTCATTATCGGCGCGCCGGGCTCCGGTAAAACCACGGCGCTGGTCAATTCCGGGCTGCAGTTCCCGCTGGCCGATCGTTTCGGTAAGACCGCGCTGCGGGGCATTGGCGGCACGCGCAACTGCGACTGGTGGTTCACCAATGAGGCGGTGCTGCTGGACACGGCGGGCCGCTATACCACCCAGGAGAGCGAGCAGGTGCAGGACGCCGGCGAATGGCTGGAGTTCATGGGGTTACTGCGTAAGTATCGCCGCCGCCAGCCGATCAACGGCGTCATCATCACCATCAGCATTTCTGACCTGCTCACCCAGTCCGCCGAGGCGTCCCGCCAGCAGGCGGTGAACCTGCGCCAGCGTCTGTCCGAGCTGCATGAGCAGCTGGGTATCCGCTTCCCGGTGTACGTGATGGTGACCAAGGCCGACCTGCTTAAAGGCTTCCGCGCGTGGTTTGCCGACTACGATAAAGCCCAGCGCGACCAGATCTGGGGCTTTACGCTGCCGTGGGAGCAAACCAAACACGCTGATTACGACCTGATGGGCAACTTCCAGCAGGAGTTTTCTCTGCTACAGCAGCGCCTTGATGCCGGGCTGCCGGAAACCATGCTGAAAGAGCATGACGCGAAAACCCGCGCAGAAGCGTATCTCTTCCCGCAGGAGTTCGCCGCGCTGCGTCCGCTGCTGGCAGACTACCTGAGCACGGTCTTTGCCCGCTCCAACTTCGAAACCGAGTTCTCTCCGCGCGGGATCTACTTCGCCAGCGGGACGCAGGAAGGCATGCCGTTCGACCGCGTGATGGGCGAACTGAATCGCGCCCTGTCGCTGCCGGAAGGGGGCGAGGCGGATAACTGGGATTCGGTCAGCAAAGAAGCGCCTATCCCGGGTGCTAAAGGCCAGAGTTTCTTCATTAAGAACCTGCTGCAAAACGTTATCTTCCAGGAAGCCGGGATCGCCGGGGAAAACCGCTGGTGGGAGCTGCGCAACCGGGCGGTGATCTGGTCCGGCTACGCGGCGCTGCTGGCCCTGCTGGTTATCCTCGGCGGTCTGTGGCTCACCAGCTATGCCAAGAACAAAACCTATCTGGCAGAGGTGGATGCGAAGGTGCCGCTGCTCGACCAGCAGAGCAAAGCGTTACAGAACCAGCCGCAGCGCGATCTGTTCGATCTGCTGCCGCTGCTGAACGGGCTGGTTGACCTGCCGAAAAGCGACGCGTTTGATGTGAACGATCCGCCCGTATCCCGCCGTATGGGGCTCTATCGCGGGGATGACGTCAGCGATGCCGCGCAGTCTCTGTACCAGAAAGCGCTGGATCAGATGCTGCTCCCTGCCGTTGCCATGCACATCACTACCTGGCTGCGCAACGACAACGGCAGCGATGTGGAATACAGCTATGAAGCGCTGAAAGCCTATCAGATGCTGTATCAGCCGAAGCACTATGACGGCAAATTCCTGCATTCGTGGGTGATGCTCAATCTGCAGCGGAATCTGCCGCAGAACGTCACGAAGGCGCAGCTGCAGCAGCTTGAATGGCACCTGACGCAGCTGCTGGAACCGAAAATTCAGGCCTCGCCGTACGCGCAGGATGAATCTCTGGTTGCCCGCGAAAGAGCGATGATCAACCAGCAGCCGCTCTCCACGCGCGTATACGGTCGCCTCAAGCGCCTGCTGGAACATGATGACAACCTGAAGCCGGTCTCCCTTTCCGACCTGGGCGGACCGCAGAGCGAGCTGGTATTTTCCCGCAAAAGCGGCAAGCCGGTGAGCGAAGGCGTACCGGGTCTGTATACGCCGGACGGCTACTGGAAAAGCTTTAACGGCCAGATTGACAGCGTGACCACCGCCCTGCACGAGGATGACGCCTGGGTGCTGGGGGCCGCGACGGCGCAGGAGGATAAACAGCAGATCGATAACGCCGTGCGCCAGCTCTACATGCGCGACTTTATCGCCAACTGGGATCGCTTCCTCGCCGACATTCAGCTCAATAACAGCGCCGACCTTTCCCAGCGCATCAACACCGCGCGCCTGCTCTCCGGCGGCAATTCGCCGCTGCGTCGTCTGGTGCAGAACCTGAGCCAGGTCCTGACGCTGTCACGCAATGCGCCAGCGCCAGAAGATGCAGGCAAAGCGCAGGATCAAAGCAACCGCGCTACCCGTACGCTGGAAGCCCTGTTCAGCAACAGTGACGCAGCGCCGACCCAGGCCGCCGTGGTCACCCAGGCGCCGGAACAGCTGGTCACCGACCACTATGCGCCGATGATTGAGCTGGCGCAGCCGCTGGAGAAGGGGGGGAAGACCATCGTGTTTGATGATTTTCTCAAGCAGGTGGATGAACTCTATCGCTACCTGACCGCCGTCCAGGACGCGGCCAACAGCGGTATGCCGGCACCGGGTGGGGAGGCGATCAGCCGTCTGCAGGCCAGCGCCGGTCGTCTGCCGGGCGGGCTGCAAACCATGTTCAGCAACATGGCGGTGGGCGCCAGCAGCGATACCCAGCGTCGTGATCTGGAAAACGTGCGTAAGCGAATTAACGTTGAAGTGGGCGGTTTCTGCCGTCAGGCGATTGCCGGTCGCTACCCGCTGGTGCGCAGCGCCAGCACCGAGGTCACCCCTGACGATCTCGCGCGCATGTTTGCGCCGGGTACCGGGCTGATGGACGCTTTCTTCCGCGACAATCTGACCAATAAGGTGGACACCACGCAGGCCAACTGGCGCTTTATGCCGGGCATCGACGGTAAAACGCTGCCGGGAAGTGAAGGGCTGCTGAGGCCGTTCCAGCAGGCCCAGTCGATTCGCGACGCCTTCTTTGCTAATGGCGCAACGACGCCGTCCTTCAAGGTGACGGTTCGCACTGTGCGAATGGATAACACCATTCTGAACCTGACCCTGGACGTTGACGGCCAGCTGCTGCGCTACAGCCACGGTCCGCAGGCCGTGCAGATCATGAACTGGCCGGGGCCGGGCGGCACCAACCAGGTACGCATGCAGCTGGGGCTGGCGAACGGCAGCACGGCGACGCTGGTCACCAACGGCGCCTGGGCGCTCAACCGCTTCTTCGATAAAGCGAGCACCAGTCCGGGCGCGGGTAGCCTGAGCCGTCAGGCCACCTTCAACGTCGACGGACATCAGGTCACGCTGGAGTTTGCGCCAAACAGCATTCGCAACCCGTTCCAGCTTCCCCGTTTCTCATGCCCATAACCGCAAGGACAGCCGTATGACGAATACCCCTGCGATGAACCGCTACAGCTGGTATGGCAAATTACCCAGCGCCGGAGATTTTTTGCAGCGTCGCTTTCCTGACACTTTACAGCGCCAGTGGTCACACTGGTTTCAGGTCGGTCTGCTGGCCTGGCAGCAGGAAGAGCAGCGCAGCGGCGAGCGCCAGTTCCAGAAAGCGCCAGTCTGGAATTATGTGGTACCGCCCATGCTGGGCAGCCAGATGATCCAGATGGGCTGTCTGCTGCCCGGCCGCGACAGCGTTGGCCGACAGTACCCGGTTTGCCTTCAGCTGAGCTTCGCCCCGTCAGAGTGGTCGACCAGCCTGCTCAGCCAGGCCGAAAGCTGGTACCAGCAGATTGGGCGCCTGGGGCTGCACGCGGTGCGCAACAGTTTTTCCGCCTCGCAGCTGGATGAGATGCTGATGACCATTCCGGCGCCGCAGCCCGTCGAGCCGCAAAAGCGCTCTGACATCCTGGATGTGATTGGCTATGACGAGGACGGTCAGAGCACGCTGGGCTGGCCTCAGGCGGCCGAGTGTTTTGATCCGCTGCGTCAGACCAGCTACTGGTGGACCAACCGCTGCGACGGTTACCCGCTATACACCCACGTGCACAGCGGTAACTTTACCGGGCAGCTTTTCACCCTGCTGTTCGACCCGGCAGGGGGCGCCCGTCCGGGGCGTCACGGTCTCTATCCGCCCATGTTTGAATAAGCAGGGATCTTATGAATATCGAAGAATTTCTCGCGCCAATAAGCCCCGACAAGCCCTGCGGCGAAAACCTGGAGTACGACGCCGACTTCCAGATCATGAATCAGGCAAGTCTTGGGAAAGCGGAACAGCAGTTTGGCGACACCATTATCCCGGCAGAGCCCGCAGACTGGAATACGGTAGAAAAATACGCCACCAGCCTGCTGACCCGCACCAAAGATCTTCGCGTCCTGCTGGCGTTAACCCATGCCTGGACGCGCCGCCGCGGGCTGGCGGGCTACGCGGACGGATTATTGCTGGTGCAGGAGGCGATCGCCCGTTACTGGGAACCGCTCTATCCGCTGCTGGAAGAGTATGGCGAAACCGATCCGTTCTATCGCATTAACGCCCTGGCGGGGCTCAGCGATAAATCCGACCTCACCGTCGCCGTGCGAAACGCCTCGCTTCTGCGTTCAAACGGCGATGAAATTTCGCTCCGGGATGCCCAGGCCCTGCTGGACGGCAGTAAGACGGAATGTCCGGACTATCCCGGCGGCCGCCCACGGCTGATTGACGAGCTGGCCCGCGGCGACCAGCCGGGAACCGCAGCGGTTATCGTCATTAACGAACGGCTGCTGGCGATTCGCGAGCTGCTCACCGGGCATCTCGGTGAAAGCGGCGTGCCCGAGATGGAGCAGCTGCTGAAAACCGTCGGACTGGTAGCCAGCGCGTGTCAGGTGACCGACATCAGCAAGCTGCTGCCGAACCGTGAGGCGCAGGCAGAACCACAGGCCGGGCAGCAATCGGCGGCAACGCAGCCCGCTCAGCCGGTCACCGACTGGCGAAGCGTACAGGTCACCAGCCGCGCCGACGCGCAGCTGATGC
Organism: Enterobacter sp. PL_is511; assembly: GCF_055816065.1. Classification (NCBI taxonomy): domain Bacteria; kingdom Pseudomonadati; phylum Pseudomonadota; class Gammaproteobacteria; order Enterobacterales; family Enterobacteriaceae; genus Enterobacter; species Enterobacter sp. PL_is511. The sequence goes on from NZ_JBVPGP010000017.1 coordinate 248,019, forward strand.
TGGAAAAAGCGAAGCAGTATTTTGCGCAGTACGAACCGAGCCACCCCGCACCGCTGATGATTGAACGGGTGCAGCGGCTGTCAGAACTTAACTTTATGGACATTATTCGCGACCTGGCGCCAGACGGCGTTAACCAACTGGAAAACATCTTTGGGCGCCGCGAATAGCGCGTCCAGGCATTATGACGACAGGCATGGAGCCTGCCGTTTCACCTTCACCGCGCATCTTTGATGGAGAACATCATGGCAATGAGTAACAGTGGGCAGAAATTCATCGCACGTAACCGTGCTCCCCGCGTGCAGATCGAGTACGACGTAGAGATCTACGGTGCAGAACGTAAAATTCAGCTGCCGTTTGTGATGGGCGTCATGGCCGATCTGGTCGGCAAACCGGTGGAAAACCTGCCGGCCGTAGACGAGCGTAAATTCCTCGAAATCGACATCGACAACTTTGACGAACGCATGAAGGCGCTGAAGCCGCGCGTAGCGTTCCAGGTGGATAACACGCTGACCGGCGAAGGTAAGCTCAACGTGGATCTGACCTTCGACAGCATGGACGACTTCCTGCCGGATGCGGTGGCCCGCAAGGTTGAGCCGCTGAACAAGCTGCTTGAAGCGCGTACCCAGCTCTCTAACCTGCTGACCTACATGGACGGCAAAAACGGTGCGGAAGAGCTGATCGCTAAAATTCTGCAGGATCCGACGCTGCTCAAATCCCTGAGCCAGTTGCCGAAAAATGACGAAAGCGCGAAAGGTAGCGAGGAATAATCGATGAGCAACCAGACTCAACAACACGAGCAGCAGGCGGGTCAGGCGTTCAGCCAGGATGAATTCAGCGCGCTGCTGAACAAAGAATTCCGCCCGAAAACCGATCAGGCCCGCTCCGCCGTCGAAAGCGCGGTCAAAACCCTGGCGCAGCAGGCGCTGGAAAATACCGTCACCTTCTCGAACGATACCTACCGTACCATTCAGAACCTGATTGCCGGTATCGACGAGCAGCTGTCGCAGCAGGTGAACCAGATCATTCACCACGAAGAGTTTCAGAAGCTGGAGAGCGCCTGGCGCGGTCTGAGCTACCTGGTGAACAACACTGAAACGGACGAGATGCTGAAGATCCGCTTTATGAGCATCTCCAAGCAGGAACTGGGCCGTACCCTGAAGCGCTTCAAGGGCGTGGGCTGGGACCAGAGCCCGATCTTCAAGAAAATCTACGAGCAGGAGTACGGTCAGTTCGGCGGCGAGCCGTTTGGCTGCATCGTGGGCGACTACTACTTCGACCACAGCCCGCAGGACGTTGAGCTGCTGGGTGAAATGGCGCGCATCGGCTCTGCGGCGCACTGTCCGTTCATTACCGGTACCGCGCCGGGCGTGATGCAGATGGAGTCCTGGCAGGAGCTGGCCAACCCGCGCGACCTGACCAAGATCTTCCAGAACACCGAATACGCCGCCTGGCGTTCGCTGCGTGAATCGGAAGATGCCCGCTATCTGGGCCTGGTGATGCCGCGCTTCCTGTCGCGCCTGCCGTACGGTATTCGCACCAACCCGGTCGACAGCTTTGACTTTGAGGAGCAGACCGACGGCGCGAACCACAACAGCTACTCGTGGGCGAACGCCGCGTACGCGATGGCCGCCAACATCAACCGCTCCTTTAAAGAGTACGGCTGGTGCACCTCGATTCGCGGCGTGGAGTCCGGCGGGGCGGTGGAAAACCTGCCGTGCCATACCTTCCCGAGCGATGACGGCGGTGTGGACATGAAGTGCCCGACCGAGATCGCCATCAGCGATCGTCGTGAAGCCGAGCTGGCGAAAAATGGCTTTATGCCGCTGGTTCACCGCAAAAACTCCGACTTTGCCGCCTTCATCGGCGCGCAGTCTCTGCAGAAACCGGCGGAGTACCACGACCCGGATGCGACCGCTAACGCGCGCCTGGCATCACGCCTGCCGTACCTGTTCGCCTGCTGCCGCTTTGCCCACTACCTGAAGTGCATCGTGCGCGACAAAATCGGCTCCTTCCGCGAGCGCGAAGAGATGGAGCGCTGGCTGAACGACTGGGTCATGAACTACGTCGACGGTGACCCGGCGAACTCCTCTCAGGAGACCAAGTCCCGTAAACCGCTGGCAGCTGCGGAAGTGCAGGTGCAGGAGATTGAAGACAACCCGGGCTACTACGCCGCGAAGTTCTTCCTGCGTCCACACTACCAGCTGGAAGGTCTGACCGTTTCTCTGCGTCTGGTATCTAAACTGCCGTCGCTGAAGACGAAAGACGCGTGATGCAGATAGCCGGCCTCCTGGGGCCGGCAGCCTTATTGTGAGTACGAGATAGCTAATGAATTTACCTGTGAAAGCGATAACAAGAAAATTCATCATCTATTTAATGGTTTATGCGTTGTTAATTATTTCATTCATGCTGTTTGTGACGGTATCCGGCTACTATCTGTTTATCTTTGACTGGCCAGAAGATGTCCCGCAAATCGCAATGCATGGATTCTTATGTACTGGACTTAATGCATTAGCGATAGGTATCTACGTTGTTGCAGAGAAATGGAAAGAGAAACGTTAATACCTCGTGCTGGCTTATATTTAATTAAGGCATTCCACTAACGCGATATTACAATGAATAAAATAAACCTGTTTGCAATCGTTTTGTTGTTTATCGCGTCTCTGGCTGAAGCACAAACGGGAAATTATTCTTATCCTGACGCAACAGCATTACCGCAGGATGATACGTCAAATTTGCTTCGCGACCCGGGCTCATTAACGGGGTACGATTTCAATCTCAGCGCAGCGCGCTTCGCCAGTGCCTGGCTTTCAAAAACGAATGAACGCGAGCGCATTAAGGCGGATATGTATCTATTAGGCGTGGTTGATGCATCAGAGGGGAAGGCCTGGTGTAAAGGTCATCCGGTTTTGCCCAATACGGTTCATGAATTTCTTTACTCTCGCTTTGCCCATTTATCTGAGCAGGAGAGCAAACAGCGGGCTTCTGAAATCATTACCGATGCAATGGGAGAATTAAGCCCCTGTCAACATCGGACTGGCTTATAGAACGCTCCACTGCTGAACCGGTTGGAATTGGATAGCTGATGCGCTGTGGGGCCGATGGCAAAGGATATAAGGTGAAACATTTCTGTTTTTTCCTCGTATTTATGACCTTTTATGTGTGTGCCGGAAATAACTATCCTGATTTTTATCAGCAGCAAACATACCGGCAGGTTTTAAAAGATTTAGTTCTGGCGCGCTGTCTTGCTCAGGTGGCAGATAAAGGCAGTCAGTTTTCTGCTGATGCGGCCAGAAGTGCGAGCGCATTTATTGAGTGGATACCTTTTGATGCTGAAAATGGCACGGATAAAGTGAATGCCCTCATCGAAAAATATAAAAATCAAATTAATGGTTTTCATTCAGAGCGAAAACCCGATGTCAAAGGCGTAACCTTAAACTGTATACGTCTTTATCATAGCGACGAACTGAACAAACTGGTTCCGCAGGTCATCATTGGCGATCCTGACCGTAGCTGGATCCAGGATAACCCAGAGTAGTAAAAGACTTCACATTCTTTCCGTTCATTCAGGGGGAATGTAAGACTGTCAAATGACACGGGTCATTTGATATGAGGCAGAGGTAAAATATGGACGGTTTTATTCAGCCCCATGCTTTCCTGTTTGCCATATAAGTGCTTTTTCGAAAGCAATATTGTTCATCCACGAAGAGTAGATATTATGGCTATTGATATGTTTCTGAAGGTCGAGGGTGTTACGGGCGAATCGAAAGATTCTAACCACACCGGCTGGACTGATATTACCTCCTTCTCCTGGGGCGCTTCCCAGCCAGGTAATATGAGCGTTGGCGGTGGCGGCGGTGCCGGTAAAGTTAACTTTAACGACCTGCACGTTAACGCGCTGATCGACAAATCCACCACCGCTATCCTGAAACACTGCGCCAGCGGTAAACACCTGACTAAAGTTGAACTGTCCGTTTGTAAAGCGGGCGGCCAGCAGGTGGAATACTCCCGCATCACGCTGGAAGATGTGCTGGTGACCTCTGTTCAGTACACCGGTGCTGACAACGGCGACACCGTTGGTGTGACCTATGCATTCCAGGCTGCGAAAGTGAAACAGCAGTACTGGGAGCAGACCACGTCGGGTGGTAAAGGTGCTGAAAGCAGCGCTGGCTGGAACATCAAAGAGAACAAAGAAGCGTAATAATAGTGGGCCCGAAAGGGCTCACTTTATCCGGAGCTTCTTATCAAGGAGAAACAAGATGTCTCAAATGCGTCCTGCTTTTGGTGCCGCCTGGAACAGATTCAGAGAAGTGAACGTAAGCGTAGAACAGGTTGGCAAATTGTTGGGTGGAAAAGTTCAGCATAATATCGACGCCGGTATTTTTAAAAATGCCTGCCCAATTCGTATGAGCTACGTTTTAAATTACTGTGGCATTCCTATTCCTTCTAACAGTAAATATGCGACAGTGACCGGAAACGACAAAAAGCGCTATATGTTCCGCGTTAAAGATATGATTGCATTTCTACCCACGGTACTGGGCAATGCCGATATGTCTGTCTCTTCTCCCACTCCTGCGCAATTTGCAGGCAAACAAGGCATTATCATCTTTACCGGGCACGGCTGGAGCGACGCAACCGGGCATGTCACACTCTGGAATGGTAATATTTGCTCTGATGATTGCCATTTTCTGGGCTCACCGGGTAATGGTTCGTTTATTCCGACCAACGCAACATTCTGGAGCCTGAAATGAAACGTTTATTACTGCTGGTATTGGCTATAAATGCCTCTGCTGTTTATGCCCAAACCCTGCCTGATGTCAGCGCTTTTTCTCAGCAACAAATCTTTGAAAACTGGGTGCAAAATCGATGCATCAGTAAGATTGCGGACAGTAAAAGTCTGAAAGGCGATGCAGAGGCCAGCGCGGCCGCATGGCTGGAAGCAAGCAATCTCCCTGCTGAGAATTTTGAAAAAGCTGACAAGGTGATTGTTTCTTTACTGAAAGAGAAAGTAGGCGGTACCGAACCGGGTCAATATCAGGTTTTAAAGTGCAGCTTAATCGCCAACAGCGACGCGATTCGTCCGCTCAAAACCGCAAAATAGAATCAATGGAATCCGGCCCCAAACGCCGCCGTTCTCGTCCTGAGAGCGGCAGCGTTTGAGCGCTAATCATACCAGCAGGAATACGCCATGCGATTCACGATTATTTCTACGAAACCCGGTCATCAGCCGCCGCAAAGCAGCTGTGATTTTTACGCCCCGGGCGGCACCATTGGGCGCGGTACGGATAACAATCTGGTTTTGCCGGATAATGACCGCACCATCTCTCGTCTGCAGGCCATTGTTCACGTGGACGCCCAGGGCGAATGCCGCGTGACCAACCGCGGCAGCGTCACCCGCGTGGTATTAAATGACATTCCGCTGGAGCGAGGGCGTCAGGTTGAACTGCAGGATGGCGACATTCTCGGTATTGATGACTACCGTATCGAAGTGACCGAACTGATCCACGATACCCAGCCCGTGAGCCGTATGGCGGCCAGTCTGCACCAGCAGGCGCGTCCGACAGCCGCACCCGCGACCGCCCCAGCTTCTCAACCGAAACCGGCAAGTGCCGCACCGCGCGGGAAAGCCGAGCCGACCGCCGTGCCAACGGAGATCTGGGATAGCCTGATGCAGGAGTTCTCCATTTCCGACAGCATCTCCAGCAACCGTACAAAAACGCAGCCTGCTGCATCGCACGATCCTTTCTCCCAGCCTGCGGCCCCGGAGCGTAACGCCGAAGATCCGCTGGCGATGTTCAACGACAGCGATCCAAAACTCGAGCGTAAGCATGTCGACCCGGACACGCTGTTCAGCGACGAAGCGTTGTTCAAAAAAGAGAGTATTTTTGACGACGTCACCCCGTCAACGCTGGTGCCGCCGGGCGAGACGAGCCCCGTGAAGCCAGAAGAAGAGGCGACGGATGAGCTCGATCCGCTGGCCCTGTTTGGCGGTAAGGCCAGCGCGCCAGCCGCGCGTAATGACGACCCGCTCGGGCTGATGGGCGGCGCGCCACTAACCCATCCGGATGACATTATTGCCGAGAAGCCTGCGCCAGTGCCGGAACCTGAACCTGAACAGGAAGAGGACGTGCTGGCCGATTCTCCGCTGTTCGCCCCTGAGCCGCAGGAAGAACCGCGTGCTGAAGAAGAGCCCGCGCGACCGGATTACGCAGGCTTCACCATGCCAACGCCACAGGCCGTTGCGCGCAGCAGTGCTCAGGCCCCTAAGGGCCGCCTGCGCATCGACCCGGTCAATAACGCCGCCTCGCCAACCACCACGGCAAACAGCGGTGAGAAGGGCGAAGTGCTGCAGGGTGAGCTGCTGGAGGCACTGCTGGAGGGGATGGGGCTGAGCGAAATGCAGCCCGTCCCGCAGTTTGACCGTGAAAATATGCGTCAGCTGGGGCAGATCCTCGGCATGTTCTCTCAGGGGACCGTGGCGCTGCTTTCCTCGCGTTCCATCCTCAAGCGCGGCGTGAAAGCCGATATGACCATGGTGCTGGACGATGCCAACAACCCGTTCAAGCTGTTGCCGACCGGCAAAACCGTGCTGATCCAGATGTTCGGCACACCGATGCCGGGCTTTATGCCGCCGACCAAATCGGTGCGCGACGCGCTGATCGATCTGCAGGCGCACCAGCTGGGCATGATCTCCGGCATCCGCGCCATTATTGCCGCGATGCTGCAGTCCTTTAACCCGGAGCAGCTGGAAGAGCAGGCGAAGCAGAACGGGATGACCTCTCGTCTGGCGCTGCCGGGCAGCCGTAAAGCGGCCCTGTGGGACTACTTTGTTCGCAGCTATGGCGAGACGGCGGGCGAGATTGAGGATGACTTCCACACCCTGTTCGGCGAGGCCTTCCTTCATGCGTATGACATGGAGGTCAATCAGTACAAAGACTCACAGAGCGGATCGGAAGACAAATGAATATCGCAACGGCTTCTCTCTCCCGCCAGGGGACGCGCGCCAGCAACCAGGATCAGACGGGAGAAACCATAGGGGAACGTTCAGCCTGCTTTGTCGTCTGCGACGGCATCGCGGGGCTGCCGGGCGGCGAGGTGGCCGCAGCGCTGGCCCGCAACAGCATTATCTCCCGCTTCGATGGCGACAAACATCTTAATGCGCAGCACATCCGCGACTACGTGCAGACGGCGAACCGCACGATCCTCAGCGAGCAGCAGGCCGTGCAGGACTATCGCCGGATGGGCACGACGCTGGTCAGCTTGTTCATTGACCGTGATTACGGGCTGGCCTACTGGGCGCACGCCGGAGACAGCCGCCTGTACCTGTTTCGCCGGGGATGGCTGTGGCATGTGACTACCGACCACAGCCTGGTGCAGCAGATGAAAGATGCCGGGCACCAGACCGACAACCTGAACAGCAACCTGCTCTATCTGGCGCTGGGGATTGAAAACGGCGGGCCGGAAGCGAGCTACAGCGACGTGGTGCAGGTTGAGGACGGCGATGCCTTTTTACTGTGCACCGACGGGTTCTGGCACGGCGTCAGCGAAGAGCAAATGAAGCAGTCGCTGCATATGGTCAATACGCCGCAGGAGTGGCTGACCTTAATGAACCAAATCATTCAAAAGAATGGCGAACAGGAGGGGAATGCTCAGGATAACTATACTGCCCTGGCGGTATGGATGGGCAACCCTCAGGACACCACTTTGCTGCACACCCTCTCTGACGCAGCACAATTTCTTCCCTGCGGAACTGATTAGACACACAAGGAACGATATGAAACTTTGGCTATCGGGTTTGGCACTTCTGGCGGCGACCTCCACCGCTCAGGCTGAAAATTTCCGCATCGTGCAGTCTCCTGCGCAGAAGCTGGATATCTGGATCGACAACATCAAAGACAACACGCCGCAGAGCTGGTGTAAGCCTGAGGTGGCGCTGCGCATTGTGGCAAACGGCAAGAAAGACGTCTCCGTGCTGGAGAACTTTGTGCCGCGTCTTGGCTCACTGCTGGAACACCAGTGCAGCAAAGTGAATAAGCTTAGCTGGACGCTCAACGATCCGGCGGGTTCCACGCTGGCGCAGGGCACGGCTGGCAAAGCGCAGGACTGGGCGCTGGTGGTGAAACAGGAGCAGGCCGCACCTGCTGCGACCGTCACCGCAACCCCAGCCAGCGGCGCGTTACTGCCGCCAGACCAGAACGCAGCATCCCGCACTGTCGCGGCCGACCGCACGCCGTGGCAGGAATTCACCCTGCAGGACGGCTGCCACCTGCGCACCTTCTGGGAAGGTGGCGCTTCCGCTCCGGCGCTCTTTATTCCGGATTCTGACACCACCCGCTGCGGGAACGGCAGCTGGCTGAGCGGACACACCGTTGTGTCGCAGTCCCGCAACGGCGGGCAGAAAGAGATGGCGGTGACCTACATTCATGGCTTCCCGGTGACCGGACTGAATCAAAGCGCCGATCCGGAAAACGCGCTGATCACTTCCGTCAACAAAGAGCGCATGGTATTCAGCACCCCAAACAGCGACCAGAGCTGGATGATCCTGCCTTACGACAACGCCCTGAACAGCTGGAAGAGCAACGGCACGGTCGCGGTGGAGATCTCCCGTGAAACCGCCAGCGATGATGCAAAGCTGCAGGCGCGTATCGCGGCGGTGAAAAAAACCTGGAGCGCCTGGGTGGCACCCGGCACTCCGCTGAATATCGTTCTGATTGACACCCTGCGTCCTCAGCTGCGCGATCCGGCCGTCGGCGCATGGCGCGCGGCGAATTAAGGAATGGCTATGAATACGCTCTATCAACACCTGGCGGGTGAGTCGCTCAACGACGCGCTCGCGCGCCTTGAAGCTGAAATCAAAGCCCGTCCGGCGGATGCCGACCTCCGCGCCGCGTTCGTGCAGTTTTTAACCCTCAGCGGCAACTGGACGCGCGCCCTGACCCAGCTGAAAAGCTGGCTGGCGCTGAAGCCGCAGGCGAAACCCACCGTCACGCTGCTGGAGCAGTCCATCCAGGGCGAGCTGCAGCGCGCGCAGGTGATGGCGGGACAGGCGCGTCCGGCCATGCCTGAAACCCAGTGGCCGTGGCTGACTACCCTTGCCGCGGCGCTGAGCGAGGAGGGCGAGCGCGCCCGGGCGCTGCGTCTTGAAGCGCTTGAACAGGCTCAGGCAAACCCTGGTCATATCGCCCTCGAAAATGAGGAGACGCAGGCTTTTGACTGGCTGATGGACGGCGACGCCCGTCTCGGCCCGGTCTGCGAAACCATCGTGAACGGCCGCTATTTCTGGCTGCCGTTTAGCGCTATCGCGGAGATCCGTTTCCAGGCGCCTGCCAGCGTCACCGATCTGGTCTGGCGTCACGCGCTGGTGCGCTTGACCGACGGAACGGAACAGGTGTGTCAGATCCCGGCGCGTTACCCGTTTGCAGACGACGCCTCTGATGCGGTCAAACTGGGGCGCACCACCGACTGGCACCCGCTCGATACTGACGGCACGCTGTATGAAGGCCAGGGCCAGAAGGCCTGGCTGAGCGAGCAAAGCGAAAGCCCGCTGCTGTCCTTGAGCCTCGTGACGTTCGCGACGGATGGAGCCGATGAGTAATCCCGCTGGCGAAGGCGATCTGCTGCGCAGCGGCTGGCAAGCCCGCAGCAAGCAGGAGAAGGTGGGGGCGCGCGACAAAATGCAGCCTTCGCTGCTCGATCGCCTCACTGATAACGACCCGGAAAAAAAGCGCGAGTCGGCCAACAGCAATCTGATCACCCATGCCGCCCTGCGCCGCAATGTCCTGCGCGATCTGCAGTGGCTGTTTAATACCATCAACCACGATGCCTCCGGTGATTTGAGCGCGTTACCGCACGTGAGCCGCTCGGTGGTTAACTTCGGCGTCGCGCCGCTGGCCGGAAAGAGAATGTCGGACATCGAATGGCACGATATTCAGCGCAAGCTCACCGAGGCCATCATCAATTTTGAACCGCGCATTTTGCCGCAGGGGCTGCAGGTCCGCTGCGTGTCGGATACCTCCTCTCTGGATCTGCACAACGTGCTCTCCATCGAGATCAAAGGGCGTTTATGGTGTGTGCCTTACCCGCTGGAGTTTCTGTTTCGTACCGATGTCGATCTGGAAAACGGCCATTTTGAACTGAAAGATGCGGGGTAATCATGGAAAGTAAACTGCTCGAATACTACAACCGTGAGCTGGCCTACCTGCGCGAAATGGGGGCCGAGTTTGCCGAACGCTATCCTAAAGTCGCCGGGCGGCTGGGCATGCGCGGCATCGAGGTGGCGGACCCGTATACCGAACGTCTGATGGAGGGCTTCGCCTTCCTGACCTCCCGCGTGCAGATGAAAATGGACGCGGAGTTTCCGCGCTTCTCTCAGCGTCTGCTGGAGATGATTGCGCCGAACTATCTTGCGCCCACGCCGTCGATGGCGATCGCGGAGATTGAGCCCGACAGCAGCAGGGGTGACCTGAGCAAGGGCTTCATTGTGCCGCGCGGTACCATGATGGACAGCCTGGCGCTGAAAAAAACCGGCGTGACCTGCAGCTATACCACGGCCCACGAGGTCAACCTGCTGCCGCTGAAAATCGACAAGGTCGAGCTGGGCGGCGTGCCCGCCGATCTGCCGCTCGCGCAGCTGGGGCTGAGCCAGCGGGGGATCGGCAGCGCTCTGCGGATCCGCATCGCCTGCGATGGCCCGCAAAACCTCGGGCATCTGGATTTCGACCGTCTGGAATTTTTCCTCGGCGGTCCGGACATTGAAGCGCTGAAGCTGCTGGAGCTGGTGATGGAGCACCACGTTGGGATCGTCTGTCAGACGGTCGGCCCGCAGCCGCAGCGACAGCTGCTGGCGTCGGATGCGCTGCGCCAGGAGGGTTTTGAGCCTGACCAGGCGCTGCTTCCGGACGATCTGCGCAACTTTGACGGCTATCGCCTGCTGCAGGAGTATTTCGCCTTTCCGGCCCGTTTCCGCTTCATTAGCCTCAGCGGCCTGAGCAAGCTCATCCAGCGCTGTGCAGACGAAAAAGCCTTCGATATCTTTATTCTGTTGGATAAGTCGGATGAACAGCTGGAGCGCGTGGTCGATGCCAGCCACCTGGCGCTGCACTGCACGCCGGTCATCAACCTGTTCCCAAAGGTCGCGGCGCGTCAGAAGCTGAATGAAGGCCAGCATGAATACCATCTGGTGGTGGATAACATCCGTCCGCTGGATTATGAAATTTATGCGGTCAAAAAAATCTATGGCAGCGCGGACGGCCAGCGTGATGACCAGACGTTTCGTCCGTTCTGGAGCACCTGGAGCGGCGATGCGGGCAACTACGGGGCCTATTTTTCCCTGCGCCGCGAACAGCGCGTGCTGTCCGAGCACGCCCTGCGCTACGGCACGCGAACCGGCTATATCGGCTCGGAGGTCTTTGTCTCGCTGGTGAATGAACAGCACGCCCCCTGGCAGGAAAACCTGCGCTATATCTCTGCCGAGGTGCTCTGCACCAGCCGCGATCTGCCGCTGATGCTGCAGCAGGAGCTCGGGCAGTTCATTATGGCCGATTCCATGCCGGTGAAATCCCTCACGCTGCGTAAAGGCCCGACGCCGCCGCGTCCGGCGCTGGCCGAAGGGTTCAGCACCTGGCGGCTCATCAGCCAGCTGCAGATGAACTACCTCAGCCTGATGGACAGCGAAAACGAAGAGGGCGCAGCCGCGCTGCGACAGCTGTTAGGGCTGTACGCCAACCTGGCAGAAACGCCCGTGGCGCGTCAGGTGGAAGGCGTTCGTCACTGCGTGCTGGAACCGGTTCACCGCCGCGTGCCTGAACCCGGCCCGGTGGTGTTCGCCCGCGGGATCGGCATTACCCTGACGGTGGATGAACGAGCCTTTTCCGGCGCCAGTCCGTGGCTCTTCGGCAGCGTGATGGAGCGTCTCTTTGCCCGTCTGGTGTCGATCAACAGCTTTACGGAGTTCACCCTGAAAAGTCAGCAGCGCGGCGAGATTGGCTACTGGGCGCCGCGCATGGGTAAAAGGGCGCTGATATGAGTGACACCGCTGCACCGCTGCGCGTGCATCGCCTGACGAAGCTGCCGGATGCGTTCTGGCACGGGGTGCGCGAGACGCCCTGGCGCTACGATCTGTTTCAGCTGTTAAGGCGCATTGATGCCCAGGGCGGCGAGCGCTACCCGCTGGGCCGCGCGCCGCTGCCAAAATTTGAACCGCTGCGCATCGGCCAGCAGCCGTCGATGAGTTTTGCTCCGTCGACGCTGGCTCAGGTGCGTCAGCGGGAGGAAAGCGGGCTGCATGAGGTGTCTATCCTCAGCTTCGGCCTGTTTGGCCCGAACGGCCCGCTGCCGGTCCACATGACCGAATACGCCCGCGAGCGTATTTATCATCATCAGGACACCAGCCTCAGCGCGTTTGCCGATCTGTTCCATCACCGCCTTGCGCTGCTGTTTTACCGCGCCTGGGCGGATGCGCAGCCCACCGTCTCGCTGGATCGCGCTGATAACAGGCGCTTTGAAGGCTACCTGGCGTCGCTGATTGGCATGGGGCAGCCGGGTCAGATGAACAAAGGCAGCCTGAGCTCGCATGCCCGCTTTACCCACGCCGGGCACCTGACCCGTCACGGGCGGGATCCGGAGGGGCTGGAGAAGATCCTGCGCAGCTATTTTAAGGCGCCGGTTAAGCTGGTGAGCAACGTGCCGCAGTGGATGCCGCTCTCCACGCGTGAGCAGGCGCAGCTGGGAGCAGGACGCCGCATGCCGCGCATGGGGGAGTCCGCCTTTCTCGGCGTCGCCGTCCGCGACGTGCAGCATAAGTTTCGCATCGACATTGGCCCGCTGAGCGCGGAAGAGTACAACCGTTTTCTGCCGGGGGAAGCGTGGGTCACCGAGCTGCGTGACTGGGTGCGTCAGTACGCCGGGGTGGAGTTTGAATGGGAAACACGGGTGATCCTGCGTGAAGACGCGGTGCAGGGCACCACGCTCGGCGGTGCCGGGCGATTAGGCTACAACACCTGGCTGGGCCTTCAGCCGCGGCCTGTCCCGCGTGGCGATCTGGTGTATTGCGCAGAGCGATAATTTTTCTAACGCATTGTTATCAATGGAACCGAACATGTCAGAAATAAGCCGTGCCGTGCTTTTCGGCAAACTGGATACGCTGTTATTTACCTCTCTGGAAAGCGCCACTGCGTTCTGCAAGCTGCGCGGCAACCCCTATGTTGAGCTGGTGCACTGGCTGCATCAGCTGATGCAGCAGCAGGATGGCGATCTGCAGCAGGTCATCCGCCACTTTGCCCTTGATGAACAGCAGCTGACGCGCGATATCGTTGCGGCGCTGGATGTCCTTCCGCGCGGGGCGAGTTCCGTTTCCGATCTCTCCGAACACATCGACAGCGCCGTTGAGCGTGCCTGGGTCTTCGGCTCGCTGAAGTTTGGCGTCAGCCGTATTCGCGGCGGCCATTTGCTGATCGGCATGCTGAAAACCTGGAATCTGGCCAACGTGCTGAAAAGCATCTCGTCGCAGTTCACCCGCCTTAACGTCGAGGTGCTGATTGAGCAGTTCGACGCTATTTGCGCCAACAGCAAAGAGACGCAGCAGGCCGCTGCCGCCGTCGATGCGCCGGCGGGTGCAGTACCGGCTGCGCAGGGGACGCTGGCCCAGTACGGCCAGGATCTGACCGCCCGCGCCCGCGACGGGAAGATTGACCCGGTTGTCGGGCGCGACGAGGAGATCCGCCAGATGGTGGATATCCTGATGCGTCGTCGCCAGAACAACCCGCTGCTGACCGGGGAAGCCGGGGTCGGGAAAACGGCGGTGGTGGAAGGGCTGGCGCTGCGTATCGCCGACGGCGACGTGCCGGAGCCGCTGCAGAACATTCAGCTGTGGCTGCTGGATATCGGCATGCTGCAGGCCGGTGCAGGCATGAAAGGCGAGTTTGAAGCCCGTCTGCAGGCGCTCATTAACGAAGTCCAGTCCAGCGCCACGCCGATCATTCTGTTTATCGATGAGATCCACACCCTGATTGGCGCAGGCGGCCAGCAGGGGACCGGTGATGCGGCAAACCTGCTGAAGCCCGCGCTGGCGCGCGGTCAGCTGCGCACCATCGGCGCCACCACCTGGGCGGAATACAAAAAGTACATCGAGAAAGACCCGGCGCTGACCCGTCGTTTCCAGACGGTGCAGGTGCACGAGCCGGACGAAGCGAAAGCCATTCTGATGCTGCGCAGCACCGTGTCGCCGCTGGAGACGCACCACCAGGTTCTGCTGCTTGACGAAGCGGTCAGCGCGGCGGTGAAGCTGTCGCATCGCTACATTCCGGCGCGTCAGCTGCCGGACAAAGCCGTTGCCCTGCTCGACACCGCCTGCGCCCGCGTCGCGGTCAGCCAGAGCGCGCCGCCTGCGCAGCTGGAAGACTGCCTGCGCCATCTTGCCGCGCTGGACGTGGAAATTGAGATCGCAGAACGCGAGGCGCGCGTCGGTGCCGGAGACGCTGAGCGCGTAGCAACGTTACGCGCCGAACGCGACGCGTATGAGACAAAACGCGAAGCCCTGTCCCGGCGCTGGGAAGAAGAGCGCAGTCTGGTGCAGGAGATTATCCGCCTGCGCGCCGCGCTGTTCGCGGCGGGCGAAGAAGATACCGCTGAGCTGCGCGGCAAGCTGACGGAACAGCAGCAGGCGCTGAACGCCTTACAGGGTGATGAACCGCTGCTGTTTGCGGCGGTGGATGAAAACGTGGTTGCCGCGGTGGTCTCTGACTGGACCGGGATCCCGCTGGGCCGGATGGTGAAAAACGAGATCGACGCGGTGCTAAACCTTGCCGACACGCTGAACCAGCGCGTTATCGGCCAGCGTCACGGTCTGGATCTGATTGCCCGCCGCGTGAAAACCTCGCGGGCGAAGCTCGACGATCCCAACAAACCGGTGGGCGTCTTTATGCTGTGCGGCCCGTCCGGCGTCGGTAAAACCGAAACCGCGCTGGCGCTCGCGGAGTCGCTGTACGGCGGCGAGCAGAACGTTATCACCATCAACATGAGTGAGTTCCAGGAAGCACACACCGTGTCCACCTTAAAAGGTGCGCCTCCGGGATACGTAGGGTATGGTGAAGGCGGCGTGTTGACCGAGGCCGTGCGCCGCCGCCCGTACAGCGTGGTGCTGCTGGACGAAATTGAAAAAGCGCACCCGGACGTCCACGAAATCTTCTTCCAGGTCTTTGATAAAGGCTGGATGGAAGACGGAGAGGGGCGCCACATTGATTTCCGTAACACCATCATTATTCTGACGTCTAACGTCGGCACCGACCTGATTAGCGCCATGTGCGCCGATCCGGAGCTGGTGCCGGAGCCGGACGCCTTGAGCGGCGCGCTGCGCCAGCCGCTGCTGGAGGTGTTCCCACCGGCACTGCTGGGCCGTCTGCTGGTGGTGCCGTATTACCCGCTCAGCGACGAGATGCTGGGGCAGATTGTTCGCCTGCAGCTCAAGCGCATTCAGCGTCGTCTGGAAGAGAATCACAGCATTATTTCTGAGTTTGACGACAGCGTGGTGGAACAAATTGTTCAGCGCTGTACCGAGGTGGAGTCCGGCGGCCGCATGGTGGACGCTATTCTGACCAACACTCTGCTGCCTCAGATGAGCCAGATCTTACTTACCGCCAGCCGCAGCGACGAGCAGTACCGACGTCTGCACGTCACCTGCGAGCAGGGCGAGTTTCACTGTCAGTTTGCCGCGTAATAATCATCAAGAGAACTGTAAAAGATGACGGATAATGATAACAATCGGACTGTCCCAAACGCGCTCCCGGTCGGGTACCGCTTCAACGAGTTTGAAATCAAAGAGGTGATCGGCGGCGGCGGTTTTGGCATCGTCTATCGCGCGTGGGATCACCAGCTCGAACGCACTATCGCTATCAAAGAATTTATGCCTTCCTCGCTCGCCGTGCGCGGCGACGACATGACCCTGGTGCTGCGCAGCGAGCGCTTTGGCAAAGCGTTCTCCGCGGGCCTGAACAGCTTTATTCAGGAAGCGCGTCTGCTGGCGCGCTTTAACCACCCGAACCTGCTGCACGTCCTGCGTTTCTGGGTGCAAAACGACACGGCCTATATGGGGACGCTGTTTTACAGCGGCACCACGCTGTCGCGCCTGCGCGAAGAAAAGCCGGAGCTGATCAACGAAGCCTGGATCCGCCGCACGCTGCCGATGCTGTTCGGTGCGATCAAGACCATCCACGACGAAGGCTACCTGCACCGCGACATCTCTCTGGATAACATTCAGATCCAGGATAACGGCCTGCCGGTGCTGCTCGATTTCGGCTCCGCGCGACGCACCATCGGTAATCTCTCCGACGAAACGGAAACCATGCTGCGTCCGGGATTTGCGCCGATTGAGCAGTACACCGACGACAACGAAAGCGAGCAGGGCCCGTGGACGGATATTTACGCCCTCGGCGCGGTGCTGCGTACTTTGATTGTGGGTTCTCCGCCGCCGGTCAGCGTGGTGCGCTCTATTCAGGATACCTGCAAACCGCTGGTGGAAATCATGCCGCAGGGCTATTCCATTCCGCTGCTGCAGGCCATTGACCGCGCGCTGGCGCTGCACATGGAGGACCGTCCGCAGTCCATCGACGAGTTCGCCGCGCTGATAGAGATGCCGGTCGCCGGTATCAACGATGTGCTGACGGCGAAAAAGCCCGGCACGATGCTGGTACCGGTGGAGGAGGAACAACCTGCTTCGCTGCTCGACTGGCGCCGCTACAAGATCCCGGGCATGGTTGCCGCAGGGGTGCTGGTGGGTATTGTCGCCGGGGCGATGCTGTTCAGCAGTAGTAACGATACGCCTGAGCAGGCTGCACAGGCACCGGCAGAGGCGCGTTCGACCGAAACCGCCGCGAACGCGCCAGACGTGAAGCCGGAAACAGCGAAGGTGAGCGAGCAGGCGACGGCACAGCAGACGCCACCGCCTGTCGCGAGCCCTGTTGCGTTGGTCTATATCCGCATCCTCGACGGCGAAACGCTGAAAGTGAACGGCGAGCCAAAAGCGCTGCGCCCGGGAACCAACGGCTATGCATCGCTCAAGCTGCCGGCCGGAGAGGCGAAGATTGAACTGCAGGGCAACGGAAGAACGCGTGGCCAGACGCTGGATATTGCCAAGCCGGGCACCTGGCTGGTGAATCCGTAGGAATTTAAACAGGAGAGACTATGGAAGTGTACGCTCTTCGAAGCCAGAGGCTTCATCCAGGGAATTCGAGAAGATTGTCTCTCCTGTTTATGCGTTTTGAATTTAATCCTAACCCGGAGAGTTGAGTTGAAGCCAACATGTGCCTCCCCATTTTTGTAAATAACAATATCGGGCGTACACAAGATAACCTCGCTCATTTAAATAGCAAATTATGGTATTTCTGGGGAAGTATGGATCTTCTCGCAATATTGCTTTATTGCGTGAATTCAGTTCGCCACGACAGAATTCCATTCATTTCTGATGCAAAAGCGTTTAGTGATTCGTTGCATTATTATGCAGGTGATGGTTTCAGCATTTTGGCCATGCTTTTTTTTGTGCTTGACTTACTTTTATTACTCTCTTTGTGTACTTCGGCCTGGTTATTCTTCAAGCGAAAGATCGGAGCGATTAAATTTGCCCTTGCTCAGGAATTATTTCGCTTGATTTCATTCAGATGTTCGGTCTCATTTTTCCCTCTTTTAGTAAGTATGTTTGATATTTCAAACATCTGGTTGAATGTAGGCTTATTTGTCACTTCAGAGTTACTGAAAATCTACTCTCTTGTTTTTTGGATGATCAAGAGGGAAAAGCCCCTTTCTTGAATGACGCTTTATCACAGATGCGAACCCCTTTTCTGCATCGCATAAGCTAGATGGAATAAAGATTATGCTCAACCGAATTACCGTTCAGCTCCCGGTGGAGGGGCTTCTGTTCTGGAAACTGACGGGCCGCGAGGCGATGTCCGAGTCGTTCGCGCTGATGCTGACCGTGCTCGGCACGGACGCGCGCATTGACCGCAGTAAGCTGCTGGGCCAGCCGGTCACGGTGACCATCCCGACGCAGAATCTGCTGACGTCCCGCTATATTAACGGCAAGATTACCCGCGTGGCGGTCAGCGCCGT
>NZ_JBVPGP010000021.1:0-367285 GCF_055816065.1 Enterobacter sp. PL_is511
GCCCTGATACTGCAGAGCAAAGTTCAGGCCGTCCACCAGACCAAAGAAGTCCTGGTTACGGTAGGTCGCGACGCCGTTAGCACGTTGCTGCAGGAAGTTGTCAGCGCCGTAGGTATCGCCGCCAAATTCTGGCAGAACGTCAGTCCAGGAAGTTACGTCGTAGATTACGCCGTAGTTACGACCGTAATCGAAAGAACCCGCCTCAGCGAATTTCAGACCCGCGAACGCCACACGCGTCCAGGACTGATTGTCACCTTCAGTGGTGTTGCCCTGAATCTGGTATTCCCACTGGCCGTAACCGGTCAGTTGATCGTTAACCTGAGTTTCGCCTTTGAAGCCAAGACGCATGTAGGTCTTGTCGCCGTCGTTACCCTTGTCGTCAGAAAAATAGTGCAGACCATCAACTTTACCGTACAGATCTAATTTGTTGCCATCTTTGTTATAAATTTCGGCCGCATTTGCTGCGCCTGCCACCAGGAGTGCTGGTACCAGGAGGGACAGTACTTTAACTTTCATTTTATTAACCCTCTGTTATATGCCTTATAATTGCCACTGCTTACTGGTTAACCCTCATTAACCAGTCGGCAATTTCATTCTCCGCAAAATCACAGAATAATCCAATGCGAATATGATACGAAAACTTTGAAGATGTTTCATTTATCTATGAACATGTTTCAAAATGTAAATATCAAGGAACTTTTACAAAGCACAAATAGCTTAGAAATTTAGCATTTATAATCAAAAGAAAAATAACACACATGAAAATCAACCACTTATAATAAAAATCGTTACAGCACTGAATGACAAAACAAGATCGCGCCTAATCTCTAAAATATCTCTCGCTATCATCATTAACTTTATTTATTACCGTCATTCAGTTTTGAATGTCTGTTTATCCCTAATTGAGCCGAATGCTTCGCATTCGGTTTTTTTTTACCTTTCTTTACGTAACTTCTCATTTTTTGTGCTACCGCACCGAAACTGTAACGACTATTAACTAAATCTTCACTGCTATCCTTCGCTGGCGAAATATTGATGTAAAACTTAATTTCTTGTTAATTCGTGCTATTTGCTGGCTAAGCGCACTTATTATTTGTACGCGCACGGCGTGTTTGTACATGTTTAGTGCGCCACCTGCCGCCGATATTGTCCGTTGAAAAAGTCGACTCTTCCCGGGCAGTGGCGCTGGAAATTCAGTTATTACGCTTTATACTGCCCTATCGCCACAGAGCATGACCATGACGGGTTAAAGATATCAATGAGTCAGACTGAAACTACCGCCCCGAGCAAATTTTCCCTCCTTCCCGGGAGCATCACCCGTTTCTTTCTTCTTCTGATCGTTGTGCTGTTAGTGACCATGGGGGTGATGGTACAAAGCGCGGTTAACGCCTGGCTGAAGGATAAGAGCTATCAGGTCGTCGATATCACCCACGCCGTGCATAAGCGCATCGATACCTGGCGCTACGCCACCTGGCAGATTTACGACAATATCGCGGCCGCCCCGGCCTCCTCGTCCGGAGATGGACTTCAGGAGACACGGCTTAAGCAGGATGTCTACTATCTCGAAAAACCGCAGCGTAAGACCGAGGCGCTTATTTTTGGCTCTCACGACAGCGCGACGCTTGAGATGACGCAGCGTATTTCGACCTATCTGGATACTCTCTGGGGTGCCGAAACGGTGCCATGGTCGATGTACTATCTGAACGGTCAGGACAACAGCATGATCCTGATCTCCACGCTGCCGTTAAAAGATCTCTCTTCCGGATTTAAAGAGACCACCGTGGGCAGCATCGTCGATTCCCGCCGGGCAGAGATGCTGCAGCAGGCGAATGCCCTCGATGAACGTGAGAGCTTCTCTTCCCTGCGTCGTCTGGCCTGGCAAAACGGTCATTATTTTACCCTGCGCACTACGTTCAACCAGCCAGGACACCTGGCGACGGTGGTGGCCTTCGATTTACCGATTAATGATTTAATCCCGCCGGACATGCCGCTCGACAGCTTCCGTCTGGAGCCCGACAGCAGCACCCAGAACATGCGGGCGGCGTCTGACAAAGAGGCCGCAGAGAGCGTATCGATCTCCTTTAACGGCTCGAAAATCGAAATTGCCTCATCGCTGAATTCGACCGGTATGCGTCTGGTGTGGCAGGTGCCGTTTGGCACGCTGTTGCTCGATACCCTGCAAAATATCCTGCTGCCTCTGCTGTTAAATATCGGTCTGCTGGCGCTGGCGCTGTTTGGCTACAGCACCTTCCGTTTCCAGACGGGGCGTCAGAGCGACGCCTCTGCGGTTCCGGCCGGCACCAGCAATGAGCTGCGCGTATTGCGTGCATTGAATGAAGAGATTGTTTCCGTGCTGCCGCTTGGGGTCTTAGTTCACGACCAGGAGGCGAATCGTACAGTGATGAGCAACAAAATTGCCGACCATCTGCTGCCGCATCTTAACCTGCAGAACATCACCACCATGGCGGATCAGCATCAGGGGGTGATTCAGGCCACCATCAACAATGAACTGTACGAAATCCGTCAGTTCCGCAGCCAGGTGGCTCCCCGCACGCAAATCTTCATTATTCGCGACCAGGATCGCGAAGTGCTGGTCAATAAAAAGCTCAAGCAGGCACAAAGACTGTATGAGAAAAACCAGCAGGGGCGCGCCGCATTCATGCAGAACATTGGCGATGCCTTCAAGCAGCCGTTAAAAACGCTGGCAACCCAGGCGGCGGCGTTAAACACCGCTGAAAGCCACCAGCTTGCCTGCCAGGCCGATTCGCTGGTCAGAATGGTTGATGAGATCCAGCTGGCGAACATGCTGGAGAATGATTTCTGGAAGGGAACCCCAACCCTCTTCTCCATTCAGGAACTGATCGATGAAGTGGTGCCGGAAGTGCTGCCCGTCATTAAGCGCAAAGGTTTGCAGCTGCTGATCAATAACAATCTCCCTGCGAATGACGAACGCCACGGCGATCGTGAAGCGCTGCGGCGTATTCTGCTGATGATTATTCAGTACGCCGTGACCACCACGCAGATTGGCAAGATCACCCTCGAAGTTGGCACTGAGGAGTCAGCAGAAGACCGCCTGACGTTCCGCATCCTGGACACCGGGGAAGGCGTCACCACGAGTGAAATTGATAATCTGCACTTCCCGTTCCTGAATGACACGCAAAGCGATCGCTACGGCAAGGCCAATGCCCTGACCTTCTGGCTGTGCGATCAGCTGGCGCGTAAGCTCGGCGGCCATCTGAATATCAAAGCCCGTGAATCCCTCGGCACCCGTTATTCTCTGCACGTGAAAATGGCGGCCAATCCGCAGGAAGAAGATGAAGAACGTCTGCTGGATGATGTCGTGGTGATGGTCGATGTGACCTCGAACGAGATCCGCAATATTGTCGTTCGCCAGTTAGAAAACTGGGGTGCGGCCTGCATCACGCCGGATGAAAGACTTGCAAGTCAAGAATTTGATCTGTTTTTAACTGATAATCCGTCTAATCTTACTGCCTCCGGCTTGCTTTTAAGCGATGATGAGTCAGGCGTGCGGAAAATCGGCCCTGGCCAGCTGCGCGTCAACTTTAATATAAGCAATGCGATGCAGGAAGCTGTACTACAACTAATAGAAGAGCAGCTGGCGCAGGAAGAGATAGCGGAATCCCCGTTAGGCGGCAATGAAAATGCCGAGCTTCACGCCAGCGGATACTATTCACTCTTTGTTGATACAGTACCAGATGATGTTAAGCGGTTGTATACTGAGTCCGCTGCGAATGATTTTGCAGCGCTGGCACAGACAGCACACCGGCTTAAAGGGGTGTTTGCCATGCTTAATCTGGTTCCCGGCAAGCAGTTATGTGAAACGCTGGAACATCTAATTCGTGAGAAAGATGCCTCTGGCATTGAAAAATACATCAGCGACATTGACGCCTACGTCAAAAGCTTGCTGTAGCAAGGTAGCCTTATACATGAACAATATGAACGTAATTATTGCCGATGACCATCCGATTGTACTGTTCGGTATTCGCAAATCACTTGAACAGATCGAGTGGGTGAATGTAGTCGGTGAATTTGAAGACTCTACAGCACTGATCAATAATCTCCCAAAGCTTGATGCACACGTGCTCATTACCGATCTCTCCATGCCTGGAGACAAGTACGGTGATGGGATCACGCTCATCAAATATATTAAACGTCACTTCCCGGATATCTCGATCATTGTTCTGACCATGAACAACAACCCGGCGATCCTGAGCGCGGTACTGGATCTGGACATCGAAGGGATTGTGCTGAAACAGGGCGCACCGACCGATCTGCCAAAAGCGCTTGCTGCGCTGCAGAAAGGCAAGAAGTTCACGCCTGAGAGCGTCTCTCGTCTGCTGGAAAAAATCAGCGCGGGTGGCTACGGTGACAAACGCCTGTCGCCGAAAGAGAGTGAAGTTCTGCGCCTGTTCGCCGAAGGTTTCCTGGTGACCGAGATCGCCAAGAAGCTGAACCGCAGCATTAAAACCATCAGCAGCCAGAAGAAATCAGCGATGATGAAACTGGGCGTGGACAACGATATTGCACTGCTGAACTATCTTTCCTCCGTCACGCTGAGCGCAACGGACAAGGATTGATCTCAACGGGTGTGCGGCCTGATGCCCTCACCCCGCCCCTCTCCCACCGGGAGAGGGTGAAAAGCTTAAAAGGCCCTTGCGGGCCTTTTTTATATTCTTGTTTTTCTCACGCGCTCCGCGTAAATCGACAATGTCTGCTTCAGCACGTCCAGCGTCACCGGTTTCGACAGACAGCTGTCCATGCCTGACTCCAGACAGCGCTGCTTCTCTTCCGCCAGCGCGTTCGCCGTTACGCCCACCACCGGCAGCGTCAGGCCCAACTGTCGGATGCGCTGCGTCAGACGGTAGCCGTCCATGTTTGGCATGTTGACGTCGCTAAGTACGATATCAATATGATTTTTACTCAGCACATTCAGCGCATCCACACCGTCATTGGCCGTTTTGCACTGGTAGCCCAGCGATCCAAGCTGGTCAGCCAACAGGCGGCGGTTAATCGGATGATCATCCACCACCAGAATCATCATATCGTCATTCACTGACGCCAGAGACTCGGGTGACGGCAATCCGCCCGCGCCGTCGCGCTCTTCCAGCTCCACTTTGTAGATGCGCGCCAGCAGGCTCAACAGCTCGTGCGGGGTTGCGACACTGTGTACCCATTCCCCAGGCGCACGCTCGACAGGAATGCCGATGTGGCGACGACAGAAGAGCACCGCCCCTCTTCCCTGCCACGGCTGATCCGGCATCTCGTCGGCGATCAGCACATCGTCCACGTCCGGCGTTTGACCTTCATAGCGGCACACCCTCACGCCGCTGTGGGCAAGCAGCGCCGTCAGGTAGTCATTCAGCGAGGCGTTATGCACCGCCAGCCAGCAGCGCTTATCGCTCAGCCCGTCTACCGTGGATTTTGCCGGATACTGCGCCGAATAGAGCGGAATGCGGATGGTGAACTGGCTGCCCATGCCGGGCTCGGTATCCACCGAGATATCACCGTCCATCATGCTGACGAGCTTCTCACAAATCGCCAGCCCCAGTCCGGTTCCCTGGAAGTTACGCTGCACGCCGGTACCGACCTGGAAGAACGGATCGAACAGACGAACCACTTCTTTCGCCGGGATGCCGACGCCCGTGTCGCGCACGCGAATGCTCAGGTAATCCCCTGCCCGGCAGACGTGCAGCACAATACAGCCGGTATCGGTGAATTTAATGGCGTTGCTGAGCAGGTTAGAGATGACCTGCTGCAGGCGCATCGGATCGCCGTGCAGCGTCAGCGGCACATCCGGCTCAATAAAGCAGTAGAGCCCCAGCTGTTTACGCACGACCAGTGGCAGATAGTTGGCGCTGATATGGTTCATGACCTCGCGCGGCGAGAACTCCCGCGGCTCGATTTTCAGCTGCTCAGACTCAATTTTAGAGAAGTCGAGAATATCGCTGATGATTTTCAGCAGCAGGCTGGAGGAGTTGTTCATCGCCGTCACCAGCCTGTCGACCCCTTTCGGCAGCTCTTTCGTCTGCAGCAGGTCGAGGTTACCGATGATCCCGTACAGCGGCGTTCGCAGCTCGTGGCTGACGGTCGCAAGGAACATGGATTTCGACTGGCTGGCCTGCTCTGCCGCCTGCGCCATCTCCTGCAACGACTCTTCCATTTTCACGCGCGCGGAGACATCCACCAGCACGCAAATCGCCACGTTTTCATTGCGATAGCGGGAATGGACAAAGCTAATCTGCAGGTTGGTGTGCGTGCTGGTAAGCACGTCGACAAAGTTAACCTGCTGACCGCAGATAATCTGCGTCAGCCTTTGCCGGTCCTCATGCGTCAGCATATTCAGGTAGTTATGCGCCAGTTCGTTACTCAGGATGTTGGTCCCGTCCTGGGTACGCAGAATACAGATCCCCACCGGCGCCGAAGCGACAATCTTCCGGTTAAACTGCTCGTGTTCCTCCAGCCGCTGGGCGTCGCTCTCGGCGGGAATAAAGATTTTCCGCTCATACATGCGCGCCAGGGTGAACAGCGCCCCACCCGCGATCAGGTTCAGCAGAATGGCATTCATGATGAGAATGCGTATCCGCTCAAGCACCATGTCCACCGGCAGCGAATAGACGATACTCAGCGAGGAAGGCGGCAGGCTCTTCTTCAGCACCAGTTCGCGGAACCCTGAGGTATAGCCAAACCACGACCGCTCCTGCATCCAGTGGGGTTCGACGTTAAGCCGGTTATCGGGCCCGGCAAGCGAGATCAGCTGATGACCGTTTTCATCCAGAATGGTCACCCCCATGGGCAGGCTGCCCGGGGTGAAGAAGTTTTCCATGCGAATGGTCTGCTCAATCCCCAGCAGCGCCTGCAGGCGATTGCCGAGATACACCGGCGTCAGAGCGTAGAAATAGCCCACGCCCGGACGCGGGCCCTGGCTCACCCAGAAGATGTTATTGCCGCGTTCGTCCTGCGGCGCATTGCGGTATTTCACAATACGTTCATGCAGGCTTTTCAGCGCATCGTCACGCTCAACGGGCACGTCGCGCAGGCCAAAGTCAGCCATGCAGAGATTCTCGCTGCCAATCAGGAAGACGCGGTTCAGGTCATAGGCGGCGGAGAAATTGTCGCGCCAGTAGCGCATAAACCAGGCAAGGGATTCCAGCGACCCGCGCCAGGAATTGCTCATGGTGGAGCAATCGGAGTCCGGGAACAGCGGCTGGAAATCCGGGACTTCAGTTTTGTCATCACGCCCGCGAAGCGCAAGGATGCCGTTTTCCGCCGTCAGACGATTTTCGGCAATATACTTCAGCTCCTTCATCACGTCAGACGTTCGCTGAATGTAGCGCTGGGCCTGGTCGGAGCTTAAGTTAAACTCCTGGCGGATCTCCGCTTCTTTCTGGTGCAGCGCGTTAACGATGTAAAACACCGAGAACAGGGCCACCAGCAGCCAAAGCAAGAGCGCCAGCGCCCGAAACAGATAGCGAGAGACTTTCAGCGTAGTACGAAAGGAGACGAGGTATTTCAAGGGGGCGAGGCTCCGCCGTCGGGGTCAAAAGAATGTGGTTAAGGTAGCGGTAAACGCGCCAGGTCGCAACGTTGACTTATCTGCTTGTGCAAAAGAAAAGGGCCGGAATCCGGCCCTTTTTTGCATCAGAAGACATTACTCGTCAGCGTCATCCGCTGCGTCATCGTCAGTGTCGACTTCCGGCGCGATATCATCATCGCCTTCCGCAACGCTACCGTCGATGGAATCGAGCTCTTCATCATCCACCGGCTCAGCAACACGCTGCAGACCCACCACGTTCTCATCTTCCGCTGTACGGATGAGGATTACGCCCTGGGTATTACGCCCTACCACGCTGATCTCAGACACGCGGGTACGCACCAGCGTACCGGCATCGGTGATCATCATGATCTGGTCCGCATCGTCCACCTGCACCGCGCCCACAACGGAACCGTTGCGCTCGGTAACTTTGATAGAGATAACGCCCTGCGTGCCGCGAGACTTGGTTGGGTATTCCCCTTCCGCCGTACGTTTACCGTAACCATTCTGCGTTACGGTCAGGATAGCCCCTTCACCGCGCGGAATAATCAGAGAAACCACGCTGTCTTCGCCAGCCAGCTTGATACCACGCACGCCCGTCGCGGTACGGCCCATCGCACGAACGGCGTCTTCTTTAAAGCGCACCACTTTACCGGCCGCAGAGAACAGCATCACTTCATCAGAACCGGAGGTCAGATCCACACCGATCAGCTCGTCGCCTTCGTTCAGGTTCACGGCGATAATACCGGCAGAACGCGGACGACTGAACTCGGTCAGCGCGGTTTTCTTCACGGTACCGCTGGCGGTCGCCATAAAGACGTTCACGCCCTCTTCGTACTCGCGTACCGGCAGGATGGCGGTGATACGTTCGTCCGCTTCCAGCGGCAGCAGGTTAACGATTGGACGACCACGTGCGCCACGGCTCGCTTCCGGCAGCTGATAGACTTTCATCCAGTACAGACGACCGCGGCTGGAGAAGCAGAGGATCGTGTCATGGGTGTTAGCCACCAGCAGGCGGTCAATAAAGTCTTCTTCTTTAATACGTGCCGCAGACTTGCCTTTACCGCCACGACGCTGTGCTTCGTAGTCGGTCAGCGGCTGATACTTCACATAGCCCTGGTGAGACAGGGTAACCACCACGTCTTCGCGGTTGATCAGATCTTCAATGTTGATATCAGAGCTGTTCGCGGTGATTTCGGTGCGGCGCTCGTCGCCGAACTGATCGCGGACCAGTTCCAGCTCTTCACGGATCACTTCCATCAGACGCTCTGCGCTGCCCAGGATGTGCAGCAGCTCAGCAATCTGTTCCAGCAGCTCTTTGTATTCGTCGAGCAGTTTTTCATGCTCAAGGCCGGTCAGTTTCTGCAGACGCAGATCCAGAATCGCCTGGGCCTGCTGTTCAGTCAGGTAATACTGACCGTCACGCACGCCGAATTCAGGTTCCAGCCACTCAGGACGCGCTGCGTCATCGCCCGCACGTTCCAGCATCGCGGCGACGTTACCCAGATCCCACGGACGGGAAATCAGGGCAGCTTTCGCTTCCGCCGGGGTTGGCGCACGACGGATCAGTTCGATGATCGGGTCGATGTTGGCCAGCGCAACCGCCAGCGCTTCAAGGATGTGCGCACGGTCGCGCGCTTTGCGCAGTTCGAAGATGGTACGGCGGGTCACCACTTCACGGCGGTGACGCACGAACGCGCTCAGGATCTCTTTCAGGTTCATGATCTTCGGCTGACCATGGTGCAGTGCAACCATGTTGATACCGAAGGAGACCTGAAGCTGAGTCTGGGAGTACAGGTTGTTCAGCACAACCTCACCCACCGCGTCGCGTTTGATCTCAATCACAATGCGCATACCGTCTTTGTCAGACTCGTCACGCAGCGCGCTGATGCCTTCAACGCGTTTTTCTTTTACCAGCTCGGCGATTTTTTCAATCAGACGCGCTTTGTTCACCTGATACGGGATCTCGTGAACAATGATGGTTTCACGGCCGGTTTTAGCGTCCGCTTCCACTTCGGCGCGGGCACGGATGTAAATCTTGCCGCGACCGGTGCGGTACGCTTCTTCAATACCACGACGACCGTTGATGATCGCCGCCGTCGGGAAGTCCGGGCCCGGGATGTGTTCCATCAGCCCTTCAATGCTGATGTCTTCATCGTCGATATAGGCCAGGCAGCCGTTGATCACCTCGGTGATATTGTGCGGCGGAATGTTGGTTGCCATACCGACCGCGATACCGGACGAACCGTTAACCAACAGGTTCGGGATCTTGGTGGGCATCACATCTGGGATGCGCTCGGTGCCGTCGTAGTTATCGACGAAATCAACGGTCTCTTTTTCCAGGTCGGCCATCAGCTCATGAGCGATTTTCGACATACGGATTTCCGTATAACGCATCGCCGCAGCGGAGTCGCCGTCGACTGAACCAAAGTTACCCTGGCCATCTACCAGCATGTAGCGCAAGGAGAATGGCTGCGCCATACGAACGATGGTGTCATAAACGGCAGTATCACCATGCGGGTGATATTTACCGATGACGTCACCGACGACGCGGGCAGATTTTTTATAGGCTTTATTCCAGTCATTGCCCAATACGTTCATGGCGTATAGTACGCGACGGTGTACCGGCTTAAGGCCATCGCGGACGTCCGGCAGCGCACGGCCAACAATGACCGACATCGCATAGTCCAGATAGGAGCTCTTCAGCTCTTCCTCGATGTTAACCGGTGTAATTTCTCTCGCAAGGTCGCTCATCTAACCGCTATCCCTCTACTGTATCCCGGATTCAAAGGTCGCAAATTATAACACAGCCGAGGTGATTGAGGTAAACCTATACGCTTTATTCACGGGGATTGCCTGATATACTCATTCGTCTTGCTAAATAAGGAGTAAAAGCGCCCATGAATGCCGAAAAATCCCCGGTGGTTCACAACGTTGACCACGAAGAGATTGCCAAATTTGAAGCGGTGGCGTCCCGCTGGTGGGATCTCGAAGGTGAGTTCAAACCGCTGCACCGTATTAACCCGCTGCGTCTGGGCTATATCGCGGAGCGTTCCGGCGGTCTGTTCGGTAAGAAAGTGCTCGACGTCGGCTGCGGCGGCGGCATCCTGGCTGAGAGCATGGCGCGCGAAGGGGCGAATGTTACGGGCCTGGATATGGGCTTTGAACCGCTGCAGGTGGCCCGCCTTCATGCGCTGGAGTCGGGTATACAGGTGGAATACGTGCAGGAAACCGTAGAAGAGCACGCGGCAAAACACGCCCATCAGTACGATGTGGTGACCTGCATGGAGATGCTGGAGCACGTTCCCGATCCGCAGTCGGTGGTGCACGCCTGTGCAAAACTGGTAAAACCGGGCGGCCAGGTCTTCTTCTCAACCCTCAACCGCAACGGTAAAGCCTGTCTGATGGCCGTTGTCGGCGCGGAGTATGTGCTGCGCATGGTGCCGAAAGGGACCCACGACGTGAAGAAATTCATTAAGCCTGCAGAGCTGTTAAGCTGGGTTGACCAGACGTGGCTCAAAGAGCAGCACATCATCGGCCTGCACTACAATCCGCTGACCAATAAATTCAAACTCGCACCGGGCGTTGATGTTAACTATATGTTGCACACAACCGCCAAAAACGACTAACGTCATTCGTTATTCTTATAAAGATTGCGCGACATCATGTTGCGCAATTCTGACCTCTCGTTGAAGAAATCAGCACTCGATCAAATTTTGAATTTTTTTTCTTAATTATTGACATGTCTTCCAGGCCTTACGGTACGAGGACTTAGCCTTTTTTACCCTTTCACAACCTCAATTTAACGTCAAAATCAACCCTTGTGCTGAAAAGATTCGATACTAGAATACTCACCATATAGCGTTTTTCTTATCGCAAACCCCCTATATGTAGTATTTATCCACAGAGTTAGTCACAAGACGGATCTGTGGATAAGCGGGGGATATTTTTTATTTCACGGACAGGTAAAACCCACATGAATCAGAGTCTGCTGGTGACAAAGCGCGACGGTACTACCGAGCGTATCAATCTGGACAAAATCCATCGAGTTCTCGACTGGGCAGCAGAAGGACTGAACAACGTATCTATCTCCCAGGTTGAACTGCGTTCTCATATTCAGTTCTACGACGGCATCAAAACGTCTGATATCCACGAAACTATCATCAAAGCGGCGGCAGACCTCATCTCCCGCGAAGCACCGGATTATCAGTACCTCGCTGCACGTCTGGCGATTTTCCACCTGCGTAAAAAAGCCTACGGCCAGTTTGAGCCGCCGAAGCTTTACGATCACGTGGTGAAAATGGTTGAGCTGGGCAAATACGACACGCATCTGCTGGAAGACTATACGGAAGAAGAGTTCGAGCAGATGAACGGGTTTATCGATCACTGGCGCGACATGAGCTTCTCCTACGCGGCGGTGAAGCAGCTCGAAGGCAAATACCTGGTCCAGAACCGTGTAACCGGTGAGATCTACGAAAGCGCCCAGTTCCTCTACATTCTGGTGGCCGCCTGCCTGTTCTCTAACTACCCGCGTGATACCCGTCTGGATTACGTGAAGCGTTTCTACGATGCGGTTTCGACGTTCAAAATTTCTCTGCCGACGCCAATCATGTCTGGCGTGCGCACCCCTACCCGTCAGTTCAGCTCCTGCGTCCTGATCGAGTGTGGTGACAGCCTGGATTCCATCAACGCCACCTCCAGCGCCATTGTGAAATACGTTTCCCAGCGTGCAGGTATCGGCATCAACGCCGGCCGCATCCGTGCGCTGGGCAGCCCGATTCGCGGCGGTGAAGCGTTCCACACCGGCTGTATCCCGTTCTATAAGCACTTCCAGACGGCAGTAAAATCCTGCTCTCAGGGCGGCGTGCGCGGCGGTGCTGCGACCCTGTTCTACCCAATGTGGCACCTGGAAGTGGAAAGCCTGCTGGTCCTGAAAAACAACCGTGGTGTCGAAGGCAACCGCGTGCGTCACATGGACTACGGCGTGCAGATCAACAAGCTGATGTACACCCGTCTGCTGAAAGGTGAAGACATCACCCTGTTCAGCCCGTCCGACGTTCCAGGCCTGTATGACGCGTTCTTCGCCGATCAGGACGAGTTCGAGCGTCTGTACACCAAATATGAAAAAGACGACAGCATCCGCAAGCAGCGCGTGAAGGCGGTAGACCTGTTCTCCCTGATGATGCAGGAACGTGCCTCTACGGGCCGTATCTACATTCAGAACGTTGACCACTGCAACACCCACAGCCCGTTTGACCCGGTTGTTGCACCAGTGCGCCAGTCTAACCTGTGCCTGGAGATCGCTCTGCCGACCAAACCGCTGGAAGACGTGAACGACGAAAACGGCGAAATCGCGCTGTGTACGCTGTCCGCGTTCAACCTGGGCGCGATTAAGAGCCTGGACGAGCTGGAAGAGCTGGCCGTGCTGGCGGTTCGTGCCCTCGACGCCCTGCTGGACTACCAGGATTACCCAATCCCGGCAGCGAAACGCGGTGCGATGGGCCGCCGTACCCTGGGTATCGGCGTGATCAACTTCGCCTACTGGCTGGCGAAAAACGGCAAGCGTTACTCCGACGGCAGCGCTAACAACCTGACGCACCAGACGTTTGAAGCCATTCAGTACTACCTGATGAAAGCCTCTAACGAGCTGGCGAAAGAGCAAGGCGCGTGCCCGTGGTTCAACGAAACCACCTACGCGAAAGGCATTCTGCCGATCGACACCTACAAAAAAGACCTGGATGCGATCGTCAGCGAGCCGCTGCATCTCGACTGGGAAGGCCTGCGCGAGTCCATTAAAACGCACGGCCTGCGTAACTCCACGCTCTCTGCTCTGATGCCGTCCGAGACCTCTTCGCAGATCTCTAACGCTACCAACGGTATCGAACCGCCGCGCGGCCACGTCAGCATCAAAGCGTCGAAAGACGGCGTGCTGCGTCAGGTCGTACCGGACTACGAAACGCTGGGCAACAACTACGAGCTGCTGTGGGAAATGCCAAACAACGACGGCTACCTGCAGCTGGTGGGTATCATGCAGAAGTTTATCGACCAGTCGATCTCTGCCAATACCAACTATGACCCGACGCGCTTCCCGTCAGGCAAGGTTCCGATGCAGCAATTGCTGAAAGACCTGCTCACCGCCTATAAGTTTGGCGTGAAAACGCTGTACTATCACAACACCCGTGACGGTGCGGAAGACGCGCAGGACGACCTGGTTCCGTCAATTCAGGACGATGGCTGCGAAAGCGGCGCATGTAAGATCTAATGTAAATGCCGGGTGGCGCTACGCTTACCCGGCCTACGTTTTTAGGACACACTCATGGCATATACCACCTTTTCACAGACGAAAAACGACCAGCTCAAAGAGCCGATGTTCTTCGGCCAGCCGGTCAACGTGGCACGCTACGATCAGCAAAAATATGACATCTTCGAAAAGCTGATTGAAAAGCAACTCTCCTTCTTCTGGCGCCCGGAAGAAGTGGATGTCTCCCGCGACCGTATTGACTACCAGTCGCTGCCGGATCACGAAAAGCATATCTTCATCAGCAACCTGAAGTACCAGACGCTGCTGGACTCTATTCAGGGCCGTAGCCCGAACGTGGCGCTGCTGCCGCTGATCTCCATTCCAGAGCTGGAAACCTGGGTGGAAACCTGGGCGTTCTCCGAGACGATCCACTCCCGCTCTTACACCCACATCATCCGCAACATCGTGAACGATCCGGCGGTGGTGTTTGACGATATCGTTACCAACGAGCAGATCCAGAAGCGCGCGGAAGGCATTGCCCATTACTACGACGAGCTGATCGAGATGACCAGCTACTGGCATCTGCTGGGCGAAGGCACCCACAACGTGAACGGTAAAACCATCACCGTAAACCTGCGTGCGCTGAAAAAGCAGCTGTACCTGTGCCTGATGAGCGTCAACGCGCTGGAAGCGATCCGCTTCTACGTGAGCTTCGCCTGCTCCTTCGCCTTTGCCGAGCGCAAGCTGATGGAAGGCAACGCCAAGATTATCCGTCTGATTGCCCGCGATGAAGCCCTGCACCTCACCGGTACCCAGCACATGCTGAACCTGCTGCGCAGCGGTACGGACGATCCGGAGATGGCGGAAATCGCCGAAGAGTGCAAACAGGAGTGCTACGACCTGTTCGTACTGGCGGCTCAGCAGGAGAAAGAGTGGGCAGATTACCTGTTCCGCGACGGCTCCATGATTGGCCTGAACAAAGACATCCTGTGCCAGTACGTTGAGTACATCACCAACATCCGCATGCAGGCTGTCGGTCTCGACCTGCCGTTCCAGACGCGCTCTAACCCAATCCCGTGGATCAACACCTGGCTGGTGTCCGATAACGTGCAGGTCGCGCCGCAGGAAGTGGAAGTGAGCTCTTATCTGGTCGGTCAGATTGATTCTGAAGTCAACACCGACGACCTGAGCAACTTCCAGCTCTGATGCCACGCGTCACGTTAAGTCTTTCCGGCACTGAGGTACTGTGTCGGGAGGAGCACCCTTCTCTGCTGGTGGCGCTTGAGGCGCATCAGGTAGAAGTAGAGTACCAGTGTCGTTCCGGCTACTGCGGCTCCTGCCGCTGCCGTCTGGTCGCCGGCCAGGTGGACTGGCTGACCGAGCCGCTGGCCTTTATCAACGAAGGGGAAATTTTGCCCTGCTGCTGCCGGGCAAAAGGCGATATTGAGATCGAGATGTGATTGCCCTTATTCCCTCTCCCTGTGGGAGAGGGTTAGGGTGAGGGCATCAGGCCGCAGAGCCTGATTGTCGGGTGTCGGCCTCGCCTTACCCGACCTACAAAACCTACTTCCGGTGAATGAATTCAACCGCTTTATCCGGGAAATCCGTAAACAGTCCGTCCACGCCCGCCTGGTTATACAACACCTCATAAAGCTGATTCACATTCGTGGCATACGGCGGCAGCTGGTCTGCACGCACGGTATACGGATGCACCTGCATCTTGCTGGCGTGCGCCTCTTTCACCATCGCCGTCAGCTTCACGTGGCCCGGCGCTGAGCCCTCCGCCACCAGCATGTGATAATCCGGCCCGATGCCGTCGGCGTACTGCGCAATCTGCTTCATCGCCCCCGGCTTAAACATCCAGTCGTAGTTGTAGTTAACCCACTTCCCGTCCGGCTGTTTCTCCTGAGTTTCATTCCAGTCAGTGTAGGCAATCAGCTGCACCAGGTTGAGGTTCATGCCCATCTTCGGCTCTAGCTCGGTTTTGATGCGCTTCAGCTCGGCGGCATCAAAACACTGCAGGTAGACTTTGTCCTTCTTGCTGGTGTAGCCGTACTGCTTCAGCACCTCCAGCGTCTTCGCGGCAATGTCTTTCCCTTCCTGATGATGGAACCACGGCGCTTTGATCTCCGGGTAGATACCGATATTTTTACCGGTTGAGTGGTTCAGCCCCTGAACAAACTCAATCTCTTCCTGGAAGGTATGAATGCGGAAGTCAGATTTGCCCATCGGGAAACGTCCCGGATAGACCTGCACCTTCTTGCCGTTTTCAATCTCGAAGCCTTCGGTAAACTTCAGGGAACGGATCTCCGCCAGGGTGAAATCAATGGCGTAGTAGCGGCCATCTTTTCGCGCGCGGTCCGGGAAACGCTCCGCCACGTCCGTCACGCGGTCCAGATAGTGGTCATGCAGGACCACCAGCTGGTCGTCCTTCGTCATCACCAGATCCTGCTCGAGGTAATCCGCGCCCTGCGCATAGGCCATCGCTTTCGCCGGCAGCGTATGCTCCGGCAGATAGCCACTCGCGCCACGGTGGGCAATAACGATTTTATCCGCCGCCAGCGCGGAGCCTGTCATCAGGCCCGCCAGCAGCAGGCCTGTCGCTAACTGAGTTAATTTCATCGTAAAGCTCCTTATTGACGACGTGCCAGCACTTCCGCGTGGTGACGTTTCTCACCGATCATCACAACAATCAGCAGCAGTACCGCCAGCACGCTACCGCCGATCATCACCATAAAGCCGCCGTCCCAGCCGAAGAAGTCAACGGTGTAGCCCACAATGGCGCTCGCCGCGACCGAACCGCCGAGGTAACCGAACAGGCCGGTAAAGCCTGCCGCCGTGCCTGCCGCTTTTTTCGGTGCCAGCTCCAGCGCATGCAGACCGATCAGCATTACCGGACCATAAATCAGGAAGCCGATGACGATCATGCAGGCCATGTCTACTGATGGGTTGCCCGGCGGGTTGAGCCAGTAAACAACCGTCGCGATGGTCACCAGGGTCATAAAGAAGACGCCCGTCGCACCGCGGTTACCCTTAAACACCTTGTCCGACATCCAGCCGCAAAGCAGCGTGCCTGGGATCCCGGCGTATTCATACAGGAAGTACGCCCAGGAGGATTTATCCAGCGCGAAGTGCTTCACCTCTTTCAGGTAGGTTGGCGACCAGTCGAGGATGCCGTAGCGCAGCAGGTAAACGAACACGTTCGCCACCGCGATGTACCACAGCAGCTTGTTCGGCAGGACGTACTTCATGAAGATCTGTTTTGCGGTCAGCTCCTCTTCGTGCTCCTTGCTGTAATCATCCGGATAGTCGTTTTTGTACTCTTCAATCGGCGGCAGGCCGCAGGACTGCGGCGTATCACGCATCAGCGCGAAAGCGAAAATCGCCACCACGATGGCGCCAAAGGCAGGCATATACAGCGCAGCGTGCCAGTCGTTGAACCAGGCCATCCCCAGCAGGAACAGCAGCGGCGGAATACCGCCACCCACGTTATGGGCACAGTTCCACACCGACACGATGCCGCCGCGCTCCTTCTGCGACCACCAGTGCACCATGGTGCGTCCGCACGGCGGCCACCCCATCCCCTGGAACCAGCCGCAGAGGAACAGCAGCACGAACATGATGGCAATGCTGGAGGTTGCCCACGGCACAAAGCCCATGAACAGCATGACCGCGGCCGCCAGGATCAGACCGGCGGGCAGGAACACGCGCGGATTCGAGCGATCCGACACGGAGCCCATGATGAATTTGGAAAAACCGTAGGCGATAGAGATCCCCGACAGCGCGAACCCCAGATCGCCGCGGGAAAAGCCCTGCTCCACCAGATACGGCATGGCGAGCGCGAAGTTTTTACGTACAAGGTAGTACGCCGCGTACCCGAAGAAGATCCCCAGGAAGATTTGCCAACGCAGACGGCGATAGAGCGGATCTATTTCTGCCTCTGGCAGACGCGCCCTGTGGGGCGCAGGTTTGAAGATACTGAGCATAACAGCCTCCGTGGCCTTGAAATGAATGAGCAGGTGGCTCGCACCTGAATTCCAGAGGCGGGGATGTTAAGAAATCACGGTGATTGTTACTGTGAATCAACGCACAGATTGTTACAGAAATATGACATAATGCGCAGAAAAGCGCATGAAATCACGTTTCACTTTCGAATTCCGCGCGTTTATGTTCGAAATCAAACAAACCACAAAATTAATATGGCTAAATGATAAAAAACGAACATAGAGGGTAAACAATGACCATTCACGATCCTCGCTACAGCGATGTGATAATCATTGGCGGTGGCGCAACCGGCGCCGGGATCGCACGCGATTGCGCCCTTCGCGGCTTAAGCGTTACGCTTCTGGAACGCCATGATATCGCCACGGGCGCAACCGGGCGTAACCACGGCCTGCTGCACAGCGGCGCGCGGTATGCGGTCACCGACGCTGAATCCGCGCGCGAATGTATTGCTGAAAACCAGATCCTCAAGCGTATCGCCCGCCACTGCATTGAGCCGACGGACGGCCTCTTTATTACCCTTCCCGAAGATGACCTCGCTTTTCAGGACACCTTTATTACCGCCTGCAGCGCCGCGGGCATTCAGGCTGAGGCCATGGATCCGGCGCTGGCGCGGCGGCTGGAACCGTCGGTTAACCCGGCGCTTATCGGCGCGGTGAAGGTCCCTGACGGCACCGTCGATCCGTTCCGCCTGACCGCCGCCAATATGCTGGACGCCCGCGAGCATGGCGCGCACATCCTGACCGGGCATGAAGTGACCGGGCTTATCCGCGAAGGCCATCGTATCTGCGGCGTGCGGATCCTTGATACGCAATATAACGAACACAGCGAGCTGTATGCCGCCGTTGTGGTCAACGCGGCGGGGATCTGGGGGCAGCAGATTGCGGAATACGCGGACCTGTCGGTGCGCATGTTCCCGGCGAAAGGCTCGCTGCTGATCCTCGACCACCGCATCAATAACCACGTGATCAACCGCTGCCGCAAACCGTCTGACGCCGATATCCTCGTGCCGGGAGATACCATTTCGTTAATCGGTACCACCTCAACGCACGTGGACTACAGCGAGATTGACTACAACCGCGTCACCGCTGAAGAGGTGGACATCCTGCTGCGCGAAGGGGAAAAACTGGCGCCGGTGATGGCCCACACGCGTATTCTTCGCGCCTACGCGGGCGTGCGTCCGCTGGTCGCCAGCGACAACGACCCGAGCGGACGTAACGTCAGCCGGGGCATCGTGCTGCTCGATCACGCCGAACGCGACGGCATGGACGGGTTTATCACCATCACCGGCGGCAAGCTGATGACCTACCGCCTGATGGCCGAGTGGGCGACCGATGCCGTCTGCCGCAAGCTGGGCAATACCGAACGGTGCGTGACGGCAGAACAAGCCCTGCCCGGCTCGCGTCAGTCCACCGAGAAGACGCTGCAAAAAATTATCTCCCTGCCCGCGCCGCTGCGCGGGTCCGCTATTTACCGCCACGGCGACAGAACGCCACAGTGGCTCGGTGAAGGACGACTGAGCCGCAGCCTGGTGTGCGAGTGCGAAGCCGTCACCGCCGGTGAGGTGCAGTACGCGGTGGAGAATCTGACGGTCAACAGCCTGCTCGATCTTCGCCGCCGCACCCGCGTCGGAATGGGCACCTGTCAGGGCGAGCTGTGCGCCTGTCGTGCCGCCGGTCTGCTGCAGCGTTTTCACACCACCACCGCCACCCAGTCGCTCGATCAGCTCAGCGCGTTTTTAAACGAGCGCTGGAAAGGCATTCAGCCTGTCGCCTGGGGCGATGCCCTGCGCGAAAGCGAATTTACCCGCTGGGTCTACCAGGGGCTTTGCGGTCTTGAGAAGGAGCAACGCGATGAAATTTGATACCGTAATCGTCGGCGGCGGGCTGGCAGGCCTGCTCTGCGGCATCAAACTCACGAAGCAGGGGCTGCGCTGCGCCATTATCACCCGGGGCCAGAGCGCCCTGCACTTCTCGTCGGGCTCGCTGGATCTGGTGGACGAAGCGTACCGCGATAAGCTGCCGCCGGAGCACCCGTATCACCTGATTGGCGCGCAGCATATTGACCGCTTTGCGCTGGAAACCGAAGCGCTGCTGGCGGACTGCGGCGCACGTCTGCAGGGCAGCGCCCGGCTCAATCACCAGCGCGTTACGCCGCTCGGCACCCTGCGTTCCGCGTGGCTCAGCCCGGAGGAGGTGCCCATTGCCCCCATTCGCGCGGGACGTGTGCGGGTGGTAGGGATTAGCGGCTTTCTGGATTTCCAGCCCCATCTCGCAGCGGCGTCGCTCTGTCGCCAGGGTGTTAACGCGGAAACGGCAGAGATAGAGCTGCCCGAGCTTGATGTCCTGCGCGATAACCCGAGCGAGTTTCGCGCGGTGAATATCGCCCGTTTTCTTGATAACGAGGACAAATGGCCGCTGCTGTATGACGCGCTCAGGCCGCTCGGCGAAACCTGCGATGCCCTGCTGATGCCCGCCTGCTTCGGTTTACGCGACAACCGACTCTGGCGCTGGCTCTCGGATCGTCTGCCCTGCTCGCTCGGCCTGCTGCCAACGCTGCCCCCTTCCGTACCCGGCATTCGCCTGCATACCCAGCTCCAGCGTCAGTTTGTCGCGCAGGGCGGCGTGTGGATGGCGGGTGATGAGGTGAAAAAAATCACTCTGACCGACGGCGCGGTGAGCGAAATCTGGACGCGCAACCACGACGATATTCCGCTTCGCGCCCGCTATACGGTGCTGGCAAGCGGCAGCTTCTTCAGCAACGGACTGCTGAGCAGCCGGGAGGGCATCCGGGAAGCCATTATGGGGCTGGATGTTCGCCAGCATGCCTCACGCGCGGACTGGTATCAGAGTGATTTCTTCTCGCCGCAGCCCTGGCAACAGTTCGGCGTGATTGTCGATAACCAGCTGCATCCGCAGCTTTCCGGTAAACCCGTCAGGAATCTCTTTGCCATCGGCTCGCTGCTGGGCGGGTACGATCCCATTGCCCAGGGATGCGGTGGCGGGGTCTGCGCCGTCACGGCGCTGTATGTGGCAGAGCAGATTAGCCAGCGCACGGAGGCTGAACAATGAACGACACCCGTTTTGAAAGCTGCATCAAATGCACGGTGTGTACCACCGTCTGCCCGGTCAGCGGCGTTAACCCACGCTATCCCGGACCAAAGCAGGCCGGGCCGGACGGCGAGCGCCTACGCCTGAAGGACGGCAAGCTGTACGATGAAGCGCTGAAATACTGCATTAACTGCAAACGCTGCGAAGTCGCCTGCCCGTCGGATGTGAAAATCGGCGATATCATTCAGCGCGCCCGGGCGCGCTACAGCACGCAAAAACCGACACTGCGCGATGCGATCCTGAGCCACACCGATCTGATGGGCAGCGTCTCGACGCCCTTTGCCCCCATCGTGAATGCCGCGACCGCTCTCAAACCGGTGCGTCAGCTGCTGGATGCCACGCTGAAGATAGACCATCACCGCAGCCTGCCGAAATATTCTCACGGCACCTTCCGCCGCTGGTACAAATCCGTCGCGGCACAGCAGGCGCAGTACGCCGACCAGGTGGCCTTTTTCCACGGCTGCTATGTGAACTACAACCACCCGCAGCTGGGTAAAGATCTGCTGAAGGTGCTGAACGCCATGGGCACGGGCGTTCAGTTACTGAACAAAGAGAAGTGCTGCGGCGTACCGCTAATTGCCAACGGGTTTACCGATAAAGCGCGCAGGCAGGCTCAAAGCAATGTCACCTCCCTGCGCGAAGCCATTGTCGATAAAGGTATTCCGGTGCTGGCGACCTCATCCACCTGTACCTTCACCCTTCGCGATGAGTATCCGCATCTGCTGGACGTGGATAACACCGGCCTGCGCGAGCACATCGAGCTGGCGACACGCTTCCTGTGGCGCAAACTGGATAGCGGGCAGACGTTGCCGCTGGGGACATTACCGCTGAAAGTGGTCTATCACACGCCGTGTCACATGGAAAAAATGGGCTGGTCGCTCTATACGCTTGAGCTGCTGCGGCTTATTCCAGGCCTGGAGCTGACGGTGCTGGATTCGCGCTGCTGCGGGATTGCAGGGACCTACGGCTTTAAGCGTGAAAACTACGAAACGTCACAGGCGATTGGCGCCCCGCTGTTCCGTCAGATTGAAGAGAGCGGCGCGGATATCGTGGTGACCGACTGCGAAACCTGCAAGTGGCAGATTGAGATGTCCACCAGCAAGCGCTGTGAACATCCGATTACCCTGCTGGCGAAGGCGCTGGGCTAAACATGGCCGGGGCGAAAGGCCCCGGCACAGGTTTTACTCGATAAACAGCGACTCGACCACATGGATCCAGCCGTGCTCGCTGGCAACCTCTTTGCCATTCAGCCAGCGGCGCAGCATGTTCAACGCCATCATGGCGCAAACCTCCTGACGCACCGCCAGGCTATGGCGGGTGATGCTCATTTTAACCCGCAGCGCCCAGGTGCCTTCCGGCGTCGCCAGCGCGAAGTTAAGGTATTCCTCGTCCAGCCCCCCGACAAACAGCGCCAGACCGGCAAAATGCTTCACCCTTCTCTCGGACGCCCAGCGGGCGGTTTGCGCGAGAGTCTCCTGCTGGAACGGCACCACTTCGCTGGCCAGCAGCGGCGCGTTGACGCGCGACAGCTGCAGCGCCAGCAGGCCACCGGTGAACTGTTCGCTTAAGGTCACGCTCAGCTGACGCGCCTGTAGATGCGTCGCAATCTGCGCGGGCAACCCTTCCGTACCTTCAAAGATCAGGCTTTCGCCCGCCACGCGCTGCACCTCGGGCCACAGGGCCAGCATCGCCTCTTTCTGTTCGGCCGGGCCTGTCAGCTTAAGTTCAATGATCGGCATGGAGGAGCGATAGCCCATGGACACGCCTGGCGGCAGCGGAAGATGATCGAGGCTCTGGGCCAGATCGCTTTCCGAGCGGCCAAAGGTGGTCAGACGCAGG
Source organism: Enterobacter sp. PL_is511 (assembly GCF_055816065.1). Classification (NCBI taxonomy): domain Bacteria; kingdom Pseudomonadati; phylum Pseudomonadota; class Gammaproteobacteria; order Enterobacterales; family Enterobacteriaceae; genus Enterobacter; species Enterobacter sp. PL_is511. The sequence goes on from NZ_JBVPGP010000021.1 coordinate 22,745, forward strand.
CACAGCGGCGGTTCAGGCAGGGTAAAACGATCGCGAAGGCGCGGCAGGATCTGCTGCTCGACCATCACTTTAAATTCTGAGGGCACACCCGGCGTAAAGAACATCAGGCAGCGGTTCAGCTGCATAGCAAACCCGCACGCGGTACCCACCGGGTTATCGACCAGTTCAGCACTGGCGGGAATTTCAGCCTGTTTGCGGTTGCTTGGGGCCATGACGCGGCCACGTTCGGAGAAAAAGCGCTCCATCTGCGAAAGCCACGCCTCGTGCAGCGCCAGCCCTTCGCCTTTTGCGGTCGCGGCGGCCAGGGCGCTGAGATCGTCACCGGTGGGGCCGAGCCCGCCGTTCACAATCAGCACGTCGCAGTGCTCGCTGCGCTCACGCAGAATAGCGACCAGCGACTCAAGATTGTCGCCTACGGTATTGCGGCGCGTTAACGGTAATCCTTGCTCAAAGAAAAGATCGGCGAGCCAGGCAGCATTGGTATCAATAATTTGTCCATGCAGCACTTCGTCGCCGGTGGATAACATCTCCACGTTAATCATTATGTTCTCCCGCTTATATGGTCAAAACACTATAGCGCAAACGCGGGGTGGAGAAGAGAGAAACTGGCGCGACAGAACGCCGCGCCGGAGTGATTAGAAGCCTGCGCTAACGCCCACGTACGGGCCGTCGGCCAGCGCGTTGTCACGGTTGCCGTCTTTACCGGCCAGGTTCAGATAGCGATAGCCAGCTTCGATGGTAATCGGACGCATGATGGTCCAGCGCGCACCGGCGTTGGCCTCTTCATAGCTTTCGATACCGCTGGAGAGGGAGTCCGGCGAATAGTAGTACTCACCAAACAGGCCGAAGCTGTCGCCAATTTTCCACTGCAGGCCGCCGCCCACTGCCGCCGCGTACCCTTCATCACCGTCATTTGGGTTGGTATAGATACCTTTACCGCCAACGGTGGCCAGGAACGGGCCAAGAGGAACGTTGAGACCCAGGCCGAGGCTGGCCGCGTCGCCGTCGTCATCGTTATGCGTCCAGCCGCCGGTCATCGCCAGACCGGATGTCTCGGTACCCATGCCAAAGCCCAGGTGGGTATAATCCTGACCCGCCGAGCCGTTAATGCTGATGGCGTTCGCCGCCGCCGATACAACCATCAGGCCGAAGCCCAGTAATGCCACTTTTTTCATTGTCGTGATCCCGCACAATTATTATAAAGAAGTCCCAAAACCGCGAGATTTTAACCGGAGTCTCCCGGGGATCAAGCACTCTGCGTGCGGCCGGTCAGTAGATTGTAACTATTTGAAACGGCTATTATCCCTTCAGCGATGCGTTCACCCACTGCTGCAGCGCGCGGCGCGAAACTTTAATGCCGCCATTTTTGAGTTCAGTCGGCAACAGCAGCCAGCGGACGGGTTGCTCAAAACGCGCGACCTTATCCCTGACCCAGTCGGGTAAGCGGGTGATATCCGTTCCCGGCTCGCACTCCACCACCGCCACCGGACGTTGCCCGAATTCAGCGTCGTCCAGCGGGACGATAAACACCTGGTTAACCTGCGGGTGCGTGGCGATAACGCGCTCCAGCGATTCCGGTTGGATCCCTTCTCCGCCGCTAAAAAAGAGGTTATCCATGCGGCCGAGGATCGTCAGACGGCCGTCATGCCATTCGCCGCGATCGCGTGTGGCGAACCAACCCTGCGCGTTGTTCAGCGGAATCATTTCGCCGTCTCGCCAGTAGCCTGAGGCCATGCTTTGCGCCCGGATCCAGACTTCACCGTTAACCACCTGCACCTCTCTGCCCGGCAGCGCACGGCCCACGTCCGGCTCGCCGTCCGCCTCTTTCGCACAAACGGTAGAGGCAAACTCGGTCAGACCGTAGCCGCAGAAGGTGCGTATATCCTGCTCTCGCGCCTGTTCGGTCAATTCAACAGGGATGGCCGCCCCGCCCAGCAGCACCGCTTTCAGTGCGACAGGCTGGTGCGCATTCAGCAAGCGCCAGAGCTGGGTCGGCACCAGCGAGGCGTGGGTGCAGCCGCGCAACGCCTGCTCAAGAGGCTGTTTCTCGCGTACGGTTAACCGCGCGCCGGCCTGCAGCCAGCGCCATAAAATTCCCTGGCCGGAAACGTGAAACAGCGGTAGCGAAAGCAGCCAGTCGTCGTCTTCACCGTAGGGCATCAGCGACAAAACGCCGCGCGCGCTGGCAAGATGGGCCTCGCAGGTATGGACCGCCGCTTTCGGCAGACCGGTGGAGCCGGAGGTCAGCGTCATGGACGCCAGCCGCGCCGGTTGCCACGCAGCGCAATACGCATCGGCTGTCTCGTGCATGCGCAGGGCAGGAAGAGCGTCGTAGCTGCCGTCCAGCACCAGCGCAAAGCGCAGCGTCATCTGCGGGAGCAGCACGTCCAGCAGCGGACGCGGCAGCTGCGGATTAGCGGGAAGAATGCGCGCCCCGCACTGGAGCAGCGCCAGCCACGCCAGCAGGGTTTGCGGATGATTATGGGCCAGCAGCAGCACGCCGTTGCCCTCCTCCACGCCCTGCCGGTGAAACTCTGCCGCAAGCCGGTCGACGCGGGTGCACAGCTGCTGCCAGCTGAGCACCTCATCGTTCAGCCTGAGGGCCGGTTTATCAGCAGACAGCGCGCACCAGTGCCGCCACGGCCAGTCGGTAAAACTCATCGCAGCGGCTCCAGCGCCTCGACGTCGAGGCACGGCAGCGCGCTGTCCGGCCACGGGCGGATAAGCTGAGCCTGCATCAGGTTCAGCGTGTCAAGGCCAGGAACCGTATCCGGCGTTAGCCAGGCGGCAATGCGCGCCAGCTGGGTCAGCCCAAGGCTGGACTCAATCGACGAGCTGATGACCGCCGTCAGCCCTGAGGCGTGCGCTGCTGCGACCTGCTCGCGCACCTTCGCCAGACTGCCGGTCAGCGTCGGTTTAATCACCACCGCGCTGACGCCGGGCTCGGCGACAAATTCAAAATCGTCCTCGCGCAGGCTTTCATCCCAGGCGATGGCAATCCCGGTTTCGCGGGCAAACGCGCACGAATCGTCGCGGGTTTTGCACGGTTCTTCGAGGAAGGCAATGCGGCTGCGGTAGGCCGGGTCGACGTACTTTGCAAACTGCTGCGCCTTGAGCGGCGTCCAGGCGCGGTTGGCGTCCAGACGCAGATGCAGATCGGGGATCGCCTCCAGCAGCAGGTTGGCGACCATGCCGTCGCGCACCGCTTCATAGAGACCGACTTTAATTTTCGCCACCTTCTCGCCCGGCATGGCGGAGAGCAGCGCGAACAGCTCGTCAGGATCGCCCGTACAGAGCGGCGCCGCGCGGTAATTCCCCGCTTCCGGCAGGCTGCCGTCCAGCTCCGCCAGCGCGCAGCTGATACCAAAGGCCGCGGAAGGCACCTCCGGCAGCACCGGATCCGCCCCCCCGCGCCACGCGTCCGCCCAAGCCAGCAAGGCCGTCTGCGCGTCATCCAGTGACTCCTGGCTAAAGCCCGGCAGAGGCGAAATCTCGCCCCAGCCTTCCCGCTCGCCCTGCTGCAGATGCACGAAGAAGCCGTCACGGGTTTTTAACCGCCGTTCACGCAGCACCACGCCCGCGTCCATCGGTATCTGCCAGCGGTAAACCTGCGCGCGACGCATTACGGATTCCGTTTGTATTTGCTGAAGTCCGGCTGGCGTTTTTCGTTAAACGCGTTGCGCCCTTCCTGACCCTCTTCGGTCATGTAGAACAGCATGGTGGCGTTGCCCGCCAGCTCCTGCAGACCCGCCTGACCGTCGCAGTCGGCATTGAGCGCGGCCTTCAGGCAGCGCAGCGCCATCGGGCTGTTTTGCAGCATTTCACGGCACCAGCGAACGGTCTCTTTTTCGAGATCGGCAATCGGTACCACGGTATTCACCAGGCCCATATCCAGCGCTTCCTGCGCGTTGTACTGACGGCACAGGAACCAGATTTCGCGGGCTTTTTTCTGCCCGACGATGCGCGCCATGTAGGAGGCACCCCAGCCGCCGTCGAAGGATCCTACTTTCGGGCCGGTCTGGCCGAAGATGGCGTTCTCGGCGGCAATGGTCAGGTCACACATCATGTGCAGGACGTGGCCGCCGCCGATAGAGTAGCCCGCCACCATCGCCACCACCGGTTTTGGACAGGTGCGGATCTGACGCTGGAAATCGAGGACGTTCAGGTGATGCGTACCCGCGTCGTCCTGGTATCCGCCGTAGTCACCGCGCACTTTCTGATCGCCACCGGAGCAGAACGCTTTCTCGCCTTCGCCGGTCAGGACAATCACGCCGATGTTGTCGTCGTAGCGCGCATCCGCCAGGGCCTGAATCATCTCTTTCACGGTCAGCGGGCGGAAGGCGTTACGCACCTGCGGGCGGTTGATGGTAATTTTGGCAATGCCGTCGGTGGATTTGTGGTAACGAATGTCGGTGTAGCCTTCGGAGCAGTCCTGCCATTCAACCGGGGCGTAAAGCATGTTTTCATCAGGGTAGATCATAGAGTGTCCTTTATTCGAAGACGCAGTATCTGAGCCAGACTTGCCGCAACCGCATCGGGATTTTCCCGGTGGGCGTTGTGTCCGGCGTTGGGAATTGCATGGCGAACGGCGTTCACTTCCGCGGCAAGGGCCGCGAACTTCTCATCACGTTCGCCATAGAGATAATCAAAAGAGAAATCGCGCGCGCTCAGGGCAGCACGCAGGTCGGGCTGCACGGCCAGCGAGGTCGACTCAAGCATCATCGCCAGCATCGCGCCGTCGTTCTGGCTGCGCAGGGTAATCAGCGCGTCGCGCTGGGCGTCAGTCAGGGAGGCAAACACAGGCTGTTGGTACCAGTCAGCGAATACGTTATCCAGCGGTTCGCTGCGAAAACGTGCTGCCCAGCGGCGGTCGGATGCCAGCCGCGCCTGTCGCGCATCGGCATCCTGCAGGCCCGGATGTCCTCCCTCCACTATCACGCCTTGCAGCCCCTTTGGCTGCTGGCAGGCATGGAACATCGCAATGCGGCCGCCGAGGGAGTACCCGATGAGCCAGAAATTCAGTATGTTGTAACTAATAAGAGTTTGGGTGAGTAGCCTGCTCATCTCGTCAAAGCCCGTGACGCCCAGATTCCGGGATCCGCCGTGCCCCGGCAGATCCAGATACAGCCGGGGGTAGTCACGGAGTCGCTCACCAACAACCTGCCACTCGCGGCAATCGCCGGAAAAACCGTGCAAAAAGACCAGCCAGGGATAGCCTGATTTTCCGTCATGCTGCACGCCCGAGAGGATCACAGCTGGCTCACCTGCGCCAGCAGGCTTTGCAGGGTCTGCGCACCGTCAGCCTCGTTTACCACCAGCTCAATCAGCGTCGCACCCGGCTGCTTCCAGGCACTGCTTAACGCCGCGTCCAGCTGTTCCCAGCTTTCCGGGCGATGGTATTTCAGGCTAAACATCGCCGCGGCGTGTTCGAACTGCACGTTCTGCGGCATCAGATAGAAGCGCTCGCGCTCGCTCTGCGGCGTGGGCAGCAGGGAGAAAATCTGCCCACCGTTGTTGTTGACCACAATCAGCACAAACGGGGCTGACGCCTGACGCAGCAGCGCCAGCGCGTTGAGATCGTAGAGCGCGGAGAGATCGCCCACGATCGCCAGCGTTGATTTCGCGCTGGCGCGCTGCACGCCCGCCGCCGTGGAGATCAGCCCGTCGATACCGCTGGCGCCACGGTTGCTGTACACCGGGTAGCCCGCGGGCAGCTTCGAAAAAGCGTCAATCAGCCGCACCACCAGGCTGTTGCCGACAAACAATTGCCCCTGTTCAGGCAGGCACTGGCGAATACGGTGCGCCAGTCCGGCCTCGCTAAACGCTTCACAGTGCGCTTTAGTCAGTTCCCACGCCTGGCGCGAAAGGTCCGGGATGGCCACCGCCCAGGGCTTGCGTTTTTCAGCCGGATGAAGCGTCAGCCAGGCGTCGATATGGCTGACCAGACGACGTCCGCGATGGTGCGCCGGGTCAAGCCGCCCTTCCAGCGCGTCCACCAGCCAGTACTCTTCCGGCGTGCAGGTGGCCTGCCACTGCAGTAACCGTTTGCCGGTTAAACTCGATCCAAGCTGAACCACAATCTGCGCCTGCGCCAGCTCGGTGACCGCTTTGGCATTACCCAGCCAGAGGTCGGCGCACGGCAGCGGCTGACCGGTCTGGGAAAGCACGTCGCCTATCAGCGGCCAGCCCAGGGTTTGCGCCCATTCGGCGACCAGCTTGCCTTCGGCGGCGCTCATGCGCCCGGCAATCACCACGCCGCGCTTCTGCCGCCAGAAGAACCAGTCGCGCTGCTTCGCGCTCTCAAGGTGCGTCTGCTCGCGAAGCCACGGTTTTTCACTCTCCCACCAGTCGCCAAGGGATTGCTGCCAGTCAAGACCCGTATCGTCCAGCTCACCGTACAGCGGCTCGGCAAACGGGCAGTTAATGTGCAACGCCCCGCTGCGCAACGTCTCCAGAGCGTGATCGACGGTGGAGACCAGCCAGCTTGCCGGAATATCCTGGGTGGGACGGGGCAGCGAAATCGTCTGCGAAGGATGCGAAGCAAAGAGCCCCGGCTGACGGATGGCCTGATTGGCGCCGCAGTCGATAAGCTCAGGGGGGCGGTCGGCCGTCAGTAAGATCAGTTTTTCACCGGTTAACCCGGCTTCAATCAGAGCCGGATAGAGGTTCGCCACGGCGGTACCGGAAGTGACGATCACCGCCACGGGTTCTTTGCTGACCTTCGCCAGACCCAGCGCGAGATGCCCGAGACCACGCTCATCAAAGTGGGTGTGGTGAATCAACGCCCGGTTTTCAGCGGCCGCCAGCGTAAGCGGCGTTGAGCGAGAGCCCGGTGCAATACACACGTGCCTGACGCCATGGCGCGTCAGGGCTTCAAGGATCACCGCCGCCCAGCGTCGGTTAAAAGAACTTACTGACATGAGATTGTCCGGTATCAAGAATGCGACACAGTATAAATAATAGAAAAAATTGGAATTTTGATATGAATCGGGATTGCGCGATTCAGTATTAATCCCTTAGGAGCAGAGAGCGCAATCCGGCGGCTTTGTTTTCGATCTCCTGCCACTCCTGTTCCGGGTCAGACCCGCTGACAATGCCGGCACCGGCATAGAGCCGCAGGGAGTCATCCTGGACGCGCGCGGAGCGCAACGCCACGCAAAATTCACTCTGGTCAGGCGATAAATACCCGGCAGAACCGGCGTACCACTCGCGGTTAAAGGGCTCAACCTTCTGAATAAACTCGCGCGCAGGCTGTCGGGGTAATCCGGCTACGGCCGCGGTCGGCTGTAGCATGAGCAGACACTGCTCATCATCGGCCTGTTTGAGCTCGGTCCAGATACAGCGGCGCAAATGCTGCACTTTACGCAGGCGCACCACCTGAGGGGGCAGTACCTCAAGCGTCTGCGTGTAGTGCTGAAGACGCTGACAGATATCTTCCACGACCAGCATATTTTCGCGCTGGTTTTTATCGTCGTTAAGCAACCACTCGCCGAGACGCTGCGCCTGGCTATCATCGGTATGGCTGGCAACGGTGCCCGCCAGCGCTTCCGTGCGCAGCAGCGTGCCGCGCCGCCGCCAGAGACGCTCGGGCGTCGAGCCAAGAAACGCGTTGCTGGCGTTGAATACCATGCAGAAATGGTAGCAGTGTAAATTCAGGGCGCGGCTGGCCGCCATCAGCGCGACAGGGTTAACGCGCTGTGTAACCTGAATATCGGTTGCCCGGGCGAGAACCACTTTTTCAAAATCACCGCGCGCGATGGTCTCTGTCGCCATGCGGATAAGCGTCATCCATTCGGCCTGCTGCGGCTGATGGGTTTCGTGCTCAACCTGAACGGACAGCGGACGGATAGATCTCGCAGGACGGAGCTGCTGTAAAAAATCCAGCGCGGCGCGGGCATCCTCCTCAAGCGAGCGGTCGCTCCACAGCTGCAGGCGCAGCGTGGCGTTGCCGGCGGTGCGTCGCCAGAGCAGCCGCGGTAAAAAGAGGCTGCTCTGCTCCGGATTAAAGGCGTTCAGCCCGCAGATACGGGTATCACCTGCTGCGTTTTGCTCGCGCAAAAACTGCGAGGCTAACGCCAGAGAGGAAAAAGGGATAACCGCTCCCAGCGCAGCCAGCTCTTCATCGCCGTTACGCTGCTGCCAGTAAAACTGCGGATAACACTGCTGCTCGCCCAGCCAGGCGAGGGGATCAAAGGCGTCGTTTAACGGGAAAGAGACGTCGAAATGACGTATGCCGGGTGCTGCGGGTAACGCTTGCGATAGCTGGGTACGCAGTTGCTCCAGCGCGAGGAAAATCGAATTCACGCGAACCTCTCCCTGTTAAAGCCTCGTATTATACGGGGTACCATACGAAATATCAGTACCCACGTATAGGGAGTGGTTAAACGGCTTAACGACGGGCCAACAGCAGCCCCAGCACCAGGCCTACGGCAGCACCTACTCCAATGCCCTGCCACGGTTTTTCATGCACGTAATCATCGGCACGGTACACCGCTTTTTTAGCGCGGTAGTAGTAGGTATCAGACGCATGGCTGACGCGGTTTTTCACTTCATGCAGCGCCTGCTCGGCGCGGGCTTTTAGCTCAATATATTTCTGATCGGCAGGGTCGCCCGAGGAACGTAACACCTCTTCCAGCGTTTCGCTCAGTAAGGCCAGGTCGTCGTCGATACGGGTATCCCAGGATTGAAATGACATATTTTTCTCCATGTTAGTACACCAGTCCGCTAACTATAGCCAACGACTCGCTATTACGCCTGCTTCGCTTCTCGCGCCATGCCGACGTGGGGAATACCATCTTCATCGTACACCTCGGTGACGGGCACGAAACCAAAGTGGCCGTAGAAGGACTGCAGGTGCGCCTGCGCACCCAGGTATAACGCCTTGTTCGGCCACTGTTTCTGGCACGCCTCCAGCGTTTTTTCCATCAGCTGATAGCCGAGTTTTTCACCACGCGCTTTGCCGCTGATGATGACGCGGCCAATGACGACAGGCTCAAAATCGTCTTCGCTTTTCAGAATCCTCGCATACGCCACCAGCTCGTTATTCCGCCAGCCGAGGATATGGCGGTTCTCGCCGACGAGATCGTCGCCGTCGATGTCCTGATACGGGCAGGTCTGTTCAACCACGAACACTTCGCAGCGCAGTTTCAGCACAGCGTAAAGTGAATGAACGGTGAGGTCACTATGGTGTAAATCTTGCCACTGGATCATGTCAGTCTCCTTCCTGGGGTTCATCACGTTATACTAAACCCCTCCCCGTTCGGCAAAGGGCTGATTGCGTTATGGAACTGATTTTTCTGGGTACGTCCGCTGGCGTGCCAACCCGCTCACGGAACGTGACGGCGATCCTGCTGGGTCTTAAGCACCCCACCCGCGGTGGGCTGTGGCTGTTTGACTGTGGTGAAGGGACGCAGCATCAGCTATTACACACCGCTTATCACCCCGGCAAGCTGGATAAAATTTTTATCACCCATCTGCATGGCGACCATCTGTTTGGCCTTCCGGGCCTGCTGTGCAGCCGCTCGATGGCCGGTAACGCCAACCCGCTGACGATTTACGGGCCTGCGGGTATTCGTGAATTTATTGAAACCACGCTGCGGCTGAGCGGGTCGTGGACCGATTATCCGCTGGAGGTCGTTGAGATTACCGAAGGCCTGGTATTCGATGACGGGGATTATCAGGTTACTGCTCAACCACTTAATCATCCGGTGGAATGCTATGGCTACCGTATTGACGCGCATGACAAACCCGGCGCGCTGGATGCCGCCGCGCTGATGGCCGACGGCGTAAAACCCGGACCGCTGTTCCAGCGTCTGAAGCACGGTGAGACCGTCACGCTGGAGGACGGACGCGTCATCAACGGCCAGGATTATCTCGCCGCCCCACAGCCCGGCAAAAAGCTGGCGATTTTTGGCGATACGGCCCCGTGCCCGGCAGCGCTCACGCTGGCCCAGGGCGTGGACGTGATGGTGCATGAAGCGACGCTTGAAACGGCGATGGAAGAGAAAGCCAACAGCCGGGGACACAGCTCCACGCGTCAGGCGGCGCAGCTTGCCCGTGACGCGGGCGTCGGGAGGCTCATCGTCACCCACGTCAGCTCCCGCTACGACGCGCGGGGATGCGCAAGCCTGCTGGCAGAGTGCCGCACGCTGTTTCCGGAATGTGAGCTGGCCGAAGATTTCGCTCAGGTCAGCGTTTAGTCCTTCATTTTTCGCTCAGGATGCCGATAACGATTAAAAGGTCAGCATTTCTCTCGAGGGTAGAATGGATAATTTCCAGAAAGATATTGATGACAGGGCGAATCTGACCCTGTCGAACCGTTTTGAACTGTTGCTGTTCCGTCTTGGCACCTCTCTGAACGAAAATAAATCTGAGCTGTTTGGCATTAACGTCTTTAAGCTGCGTGAAATTGTGCCGATGCCGGAGTTCACGAAACCCGCCGGGATGAAGTCACCGCTGATGGGAATGGTGAATATTCGCGATCAGGTGATCCCGGTGATTGACCTGGCCGCCGTGGCGGGCTGTAAGCCCACCACCGGGCTGAACATTCTGCTGATCACCGAATATGCGCGCAGCGTGCAGGCGTTTGCCGTGGAGTCGGTTGAGAACATCATGCGTCTGGACTGGAAGCAGGTGCACGCGGCGGAAACCGCCGTCAGCGGCCGCTACATCACAAGTATCGCGTGTCTTGACGAGAAGACCGATACCAACGATCTGGCGATGGTGCTGGACGTTGAGCAGATCCTGTATGACATCACCCCGGCCAATCACGATCTGCACGCCACGAACCTGAAGACCACCAAATTCCATATCAAGCCAGGCGCTGTCGCCATCGTCGCGGAAGACTCCAAAGTGGCGCGCTCGATGCTGGAGAAAGGTCTGCAGGCAATGGAGATCCCGGCCCAGCTGCATATCACCGGCAAAGAAGCGTGGGAGAAAATTGGCGTGCTGGCGGCACAGGCCCAGGCTGAAGGGGTTCCCATCACCGATAAGATCGCGCTGGTGCTGACCGACCTCGAAATGCCAGAAATGGACGGCTTTACGCTGACACGCAAAATCAAAACCGACCCGGTACTGAAAGATATTCCGGTGGTGATCCACTCTTCCCTTTCCGGCAACGCCAACGAAGACCATATTCGCAAGGTGAAGGCGGACGGGTATGTGGCGAAGTTTGAGCTGAACGAGCTGTCGTCAGTGATTGAGGAAGTGCTGGACCGCTCGATGAAGAAGATTGACGGGCCGTTGATTAGCCGGAAGCAGCTGGCTTAAGCATGGTGCGGGCTGGTGCCCTCACCCCGGCCCTCTCCCACAGGGAGAGGGAGTAAACCAAAAAAAACCCGCCGAGGCGGGTTTTTTGTTTTTACATCAGCGGCATCGCTCGCTGCACGATATCAATCAGCGGCTGCGGATAGATACCGAAGATCAGCACCAGCAGCGCGGAGATAAGCACTACGATACCACCGGCGCTGTACTGCCAGTTGGTTGGGGCATCGCGGTTGAGCTGCTGAGGCGCGCTCAGGTACAGGCTCACGGCCACGCGCAGGTAGTAGTAGAGACCAATCGCGGAGCCGATCACCACGCCCGCAGTCAGCCACCACAGGTGCGCCTGCACACCGACGGCCAGCACGTAGAACTTACCGATAAAGCCGAGCGTCATCGGAATACCTGCCAGAGAGAGCATCATCACGGTCATCACTGCGGACAGGATCGGACGGTGCCAGAACAGACCACGGTAGGAGAACAGTGAATCGGCATCCGGACCACGATACGGGCTGGACATCAGGCTCACCACGCCGAAGGCGCCGAGGCTGCTGAACAGGTAACCGGCCAGATAGACGCCCACGGCTTCCATCGACATCTCACCGCTCTGCAGCGCAATCAGCGCCACCATCAGGTAGCCCAGATGAGAGATAGACGAGTAGCCCAGCAGACGCTTGATGTTGGTCTGGCTCAGCGCCATCAGGTTACCGAAGATGATGGAGACGAACGCGATAATGCCCAGCACCACGCGAACAGCTTCGCTGTCACCTACCGGTGCGTACAGGAACAGACGCATGACCACACCGAAGATAGCGATTTTGCTCGCCGTCGCCAGGAAGGTCGACACCGGAGCCGGAGCGCCCTGGTAGACGTCTGGCGTCCACAGGTGGAACGGCACCAGAGAGAGTTTAAAGCCGAGACCAACGATCATCATGCCCAGACCCGCCAGCAGCAGCGGCTCATGCAGCATGCCGTCACCGAGGCTCTTGCCGAGCACCATGAAGGAGAGGTTACCGGACTGTGCATACACCAGCGCAATACCAAACAGCAGGAACGAGGACGCCGCCGCAGACAGGATGGTGTACTTGATGCTTGCTTCCAGGGAGCGCTTCTGGCGGAAGGCGTAACCAATCAGACCGAACAGCGGCAGAGAGATCAGCTCAATGCCGAGGAACAGCGCGGCCAGGTGGTTCGCATTCGCCAGCAGAATGCCGCCCAGCGCGGCAATCAGAACCAGCAGGTAAAACTCTTCTTTGTTGTCGTTGTAGCCTTCGAGCCACGGGTACGCAAAGGTACAGGTTGCCAGGCTCGCCAGCAGCACCAGACCGGTATACAGCATGGCGTAACCGTCAACGCGCATCAGCGGGGTGACGTCCATCGCCCCACCCTGGCCAACAAACCAGAGAGAGACTAACGCGGCGTTCAGGCCGATGACCGACAGCGTGGCATTCAGGAAGTGATTGCGTCGCCACGCAATGGAGAGCATCACAACCACCACCGTCAATCCGACGATCAGCAGCGGTAGCAGCGCGATCAGTTGTTGTGGAGTTATTGTCATGGCGAATTACGGCCTTGTAGTAGAAACAGAATTAACAAACCACTGCTGGATATTGCCCATCGCGCTGTGCGAGGTATCCAGAATCGGCTGCGGGAAGAAGCCCAGCAGCACCAGCAGTACGACCAGCAGCAGGATGATGAACAGCTCACGCAGCGACATCCCCGGCAGTTCTTGTGCGGCAATTTCGCTCTTCGCTTTACCGAAGTACGCGCGGTGCAGCATCGCCAGCGAGTAGACGGAAGCGAACACCAGACCAAAGGTGGAGATCACGGTAATCACCGGTACCACTTTGAAGCTGCCGAAAAGAATCATAAATTCGCCGACGAAGTTACCGGTACCCGGCATCCCCAGAGTCGCCACCGCGAAGAACATGGAGAGCGCTGGCAGCCACTTAATTTTGCTCCACAGACCGCCCATCATACGCATGTCACGGGTGTGCAGACGTTCATACAGCTGGCCGCACAGGATGAAGAGACCGGCTGCGGACAGACCGTGCGCAATCATCTGGATCACCGCCCCCTGGTACGCCAGCTGGCTGCCGGTGTAGATAGCAATCAGCACGAAGCCCATGTGGGAAACGGAGGTGTAGGCAATCAGACGCTTGATGTCGTACTGCGTGAAGGCCATCCAGGCACCGTAGAAGATACCGATCACACCCAGCCACATGGCAATCGGTGCGAATTCTGCGGAGGCGTTCGGGAAAAGCGGCAGAGCGAAACGCAGCAGACCGTAGGCCGCCGTTTTCAGCAAGATGCCCGCCAGGTCAACGGAACCCGCCGTTGGTGCCTGAGAGTGCGCGTCTGGCAGCCAGCCGTGCAGCGGAACCACCGGCATTTTCACTGCGAAGGCGATGAAGAAGCCCAGCATCAGCAGGTATTCAACGCCGTGGGACATTGGCGTCTTCAGCAGTTCTTCGTAGTTGAAGGTCCAGGTTCCGGTCGCGTTGTGGTGAACAAACACCAGCGCCAGAATGGCAATCAACATCACCAGACCACTCGCCTGGGTATAGATGAAGAACTTGGTTGCCGCCGTGATACGCGTTTTACCGTCGGACGCCTTGTGGCCCCACAGCGCGATCAGGAAGTACATCGGCACCAGCATCATCTCCCAGAAGAAGAAGAACAGGAACATGTCGATGGCAAGGAACACGCCGATCACGCCGCCCAGGATCCACATTAGGTTCAGGTGGAAGAAGCCCTGGTATTTTTCGATTTCTCGCCAGGAGCAAAGTACCGCCAGAACGCCGAGCAGACCGGTCAGCACCACCATCAGCAGCGACAGACCGTCAATCGCCAGGTGGATCGTAATGCCGAAACGCGGGATCCACGGCAGGATGAACTCAGACTGCCACTGCGGAATGCCCGCAGACTGGGTCAGTGAGTAACCGCCCTGCAACCACAGTTGCAGGCCAAGCGCGAGCGTCAATCCCATGGTGATCAGCGCAATCCAGCGCGGCATCTTCACGCCAAAGCGTTCAGTCTGCCAGCACAGGAAGCCGCCGATGAAGGGAATTAATATTAGCCAGGGTAGTAACATGGCGATTTACATTCCTTTTTAAGGCCCCCTGCAGGGGCCTGATTTTCAACGAATTCGAATAAAATTCACTTAACGATCAACGCAACACCATCAGCAGCGCCAGCACGACAACCGCACCGATGCTCATGGACGCCACATACCAGCGCAGGTAACCGTTCTCGCTGTACAGCAGGCCTTTACCTGCAAAGCGGGAGAGGATCGCCGGGATATTCATCAGGCTGTTCAGTGGGTCGCGCTTCACCAGCCACGCAATGCCCAGGAACGGCTTAACGAAGATCATGTCGTACAGCCAGTCGAAGCCCCACGCGTTGTACCACCAGGTGCCCAGCAGGCGGCCCGGCGCACTGTTGGCCACGGCAGTCACCAGCGTACGTTTGCCCAGCCACAGCCATGCTGCGATCAGGATGCCCGCGATAGCGACCACACCTGAGGTGATTTCAAGCGTCAGAACGCGACCGTGCTCAAGCTCGGTGGTGTCTGGCAGTACGCCCTGCAGCGGCGGCACAATCATCGCGCCAACGAAGGTGGACAGTACCAGCAGCACAATCAGCGGCAGGTGATGGGTGATCCCCTTCCCTGCGTGAGCGTGAATTTGTTCTTTACCGTGGAATACGATGAAAATCATACGGAAGGTATACAGGGAGGTCATGAACGCACCGACCAGACCCGCAACCATCAGATTGATATGACCATTCGCCATGGCACCCGCAAGGATTTCGTCCTTACTGAAGAAGCCCGCGGTGATCAGCGGCAGTGCCGCCAGCGCCGCGCCGCCCACCAGGAAGCAGACATACACCAGCGGGATGGACTTACGCAGTCCGCCCATCTTGAAGATGTTCTGCTCGTGGTGGCAGGCCAGGATCACCGAACCGGATGAGAGGAACAGCAGCGCTTTAAAGAACGCGTGCGTCATCAGGTGGAAAATGGCTGCGTCCCACGCCTGAACGCCCAGCGCCAGGAACATGTAACCAATCTGGCTCATGGTGGAGTACGCGAGAACGCGTTTGATGTCGGTCTGCACCAGCGCGGCAAAGCCTGCCAGCACCAGCGTGACCGCACCGACGATACCCACCAGATGCAGAATTTCCGGGGTCATCAGGAACAGGCCATGGGTACGCGCAATCAGATAGACACCGGCGGTGACCATGGTCGCGGCGTGGATCAGCGCGGAAACAGGAGTTGGACCCGCCATCGCGTCGGCCAGCCATGTCTGCAGCGGCAGCTGCGCGGATTTACCCACAGCACCACCCAGCAGCATCAGCGTTGCCCACCACAGCATGTTGTTACCTGCAGCGAAGTGCGCTGGCGCCAGTTCCACCATTTCGCGGAAGTTCAGCGTGCCCAGTTCGTTGTAAAGAATGAACAGCGCGAAAGCGAGGAAGACGTCACCCACGCGGGTCACGATGAACGCTTTCATGGCCGCTGCGCCATTCTTCGGATCGGTATAGTAGAAACCGATCAGCAGGTAAGAACACAGACCCACGCCTTCCCAGCCCAGATACATCAGCAGCAGGTTATCGGCCAGGACCAGAACCACCATGCTGGCGATAAACAGGTTGGTATAGGCGAAGAAGCGGGAGTACCCCTCTTCACCGCGCATATACCAGGAGGCGAACATGTGGATCAGGAAGCCAACGCCGGTAACCACGGAAAGCATGGTCAGCGAGAGGCCGTCCAGCACCAGGTTGAAACCGATGTTGAAATCACCGACCGACATCCAGGTCCACAGCGGCACGCTGAAAGGCTGACGCCCGTTGTTAAAGAAGTCGATACCCGCATACGCTGTCACCAGCGCGGCCAGGCCAACAGAGCCCATGCCAACGGTTGCAGACAGATTCTCAGACCAGCGGCCGCGAGAAAACGCCAGCAGCACGAAGCCAATCAGCGGGAAAATAATGGTTAAGGCAAGCATGTTCATCCACGCAACTCACTTACTGAATCGATGTTCAGATTCTGGCGGCGACGATGGAGCTGCAGCAACAGCGCCAGGCCAATACTCGCTTCGGCAGCCGCGAGGCTGATGGCGAGAATGTACATCACCTGACCATCGGTCTGGCCCCAGTAGCTTCCTGCGACCACGAAGGCCAGCGCGGAGGCGTTAATCATGATTTCCAGCCCGATCAGCATAAACAGCAGATTGCGGCGGATAACCAGACCGGTCAGACCCAGAACGAATAAAATCGCAGCGAGGATCAGTCCATGTGTTAAGGGGATCATGCGCGCTCCTCCGTTTTTCTTTTCGCGCGGTCGTCAGTGCGGTTGCTCAGCACCTCGCCAGCACGCTCTTCGCGGCCAACGTGGAAAGCCACAACCAGACCTGCCAGCAGCAGCATTGAGGCCAGTTCCACTGCCAGAACGTATGGGCCAAAGAGCGTGATACCGACCTCTTTCGCGCCAATCGGCGTGCCGTCGATGCCCTGATCGTTAACACCCAGAATGGCGTAAACGATCACCACCAGCATGATGGCCGACAGAATTGCCGGGCCAATCCACACCTGCGGTTTTAACCACTGACGTTCCTGCTCAATTTCAGAGCCGCCCAGGTTCAGCATCATCACCACGAACACGAACAGCACCATAATGGCCCCGGCGTAGACGATGATTTCCAGCGCACCGGCGAAGTGCGCGCCCAGTGCAAAGAACACCCCGGAAATGGCCAGCAGCGAGATGATTAAGTACAGCAGCGCATGCACCGGATTGGTGTGCGTGATCACTCGCAGCGTAGCCAGGATGGCGATAAGGCCACAGATATAAAAAGCGAATTCCATTGCCCTCTCCTTACGGTAACAGGCTCTTGACGTCGATAGGCTTAGCTTCGTTCTCTGCTTCGCCCTTATCTTTGCCGTCGATTGCCATACCCGCCATCCGGTAGAAGTTATATTCCGGGTATTTGCCCGGACCGGAAATCAGCAGATCCTCTTTCTCGTACACCAGGTCCTGACGCTTGTACTCACCCAGCTCGAAGTCTGGAGTCAGCTGAATCGCCGTGGTTGGGCACGCTTCTTCACACAGACCGCAGAAGATGCAGCGTGAGAAGTTGATGCGGAAGAACTCAGGGTACCAGCGGCCGTCTACCGTCTCGGCTTTCTGCAGAGAGATACAGCCTACCGGACACGCTACCGCACACAGGTTACAGGCAACGCAGCGCTCGGAACCGTCCGGGTCGCGCGTCAGCACGATACGGCCACGGTAGCGCGGCGGCAGATATACCGGCTCTTCCGGGTACATCCGGGTTTCGCGTTTGGCAAACGCGTGCAGGCCGATCATCCAGATACTGCGTACCTGGGTACCGAAGCCTACCAGTAATTCTTTTAAGGTCATGGTCTATTGCCCCTTATGGCTGCTGCCAGAGAATGACAGCGGCCGTTACCAACAAGTTGACGAGCGTCAGCGGCAGGCACACTTTCCAGCCGAAGGACATTACCTGGTCATAACGCGGACGCGGTAACGCTGCGCGAATCAAAATGAACATCATCATGAAGAACGCGGTTTTCAGCGCGAACCAGATGAACGGCGGTAAGAACGGGCCATGCCAGCCACCGAAGAACAGCGTTACCATCAACGCGGAAATGGTGACGATACCGATGTACTCGCCCACGAAGAACAGACCGAATTTCATACCGGAATATTCGATGTGGTAACCGTCGGCCAGTTCCTGTTCGGCTTCTGGCTGGTCAAACGGGTGACGGTGACACACTGCCACGCCCGCGATGGCAAAGGTAATAAACCCAAAGAACTGCGGAATAACGTTCCAGATGTCGGCCTGGTTGTTGACGATGTCGGTCATGTTGAATGAACCGGCCTGCGCCACCACGCCCATCAGGGAGAGACCCAGGAACACTTCGTAGCTCAGGGTCTGCGCGGAAGCACGCATCGCACCCAGCAGCGAGTATTTGTTGTTACTGGACCAGCCTGCGAACAGGACCGCGTAAACCGCGAGGCCTGCCATCATCAGGAAGAACAGAATGCCGATGTTCAGGTCAGCGACCACCCAGGTCGGGCTGACCGGCACGATAGCAAACGCCAGCAGCAGCGAGGTGAAGGCGATCATCGGTGCCAGAGTAAAGATCACGCGATCCGAGAAGCGCGGGATCCAGTCCTCTTTAAAGAACATCTTGATCATGTCCGCGACCAGCTGGAGTGAACCACCCCAGCCCACGCGGTTCGGTCCGTAACGGTTCTGGAACAGACCGAGCAGACGACGTTCACCAAAGCTCATGAACGCACCGCAGGTGACCACCACCAGCAGGATAACAATCGCTTTCAGAATGCTCAGCAGGATGTCGATAAGATCCGGCGTTAACCAACTCATGCTTTTGCCTCCTGCAGATTATCAAGACGCGCACCCGCCAGAACCGGCGCGATGCCAGGCATACCCATCGGCAGACCGACCTGCCCTGCTGTCAGGCTTTCAGAAATAATCAGCGGCAGGCTGATGGTCTGGCCGTCATAGCTAAAGGCGATGTTCGCACCCGCGTTAACGCCAAGCTTCGCGGCATCCGCCGGGTTAAGCTTGATGTACGGCTGCGGCATACGGGTCTGGAAGACCGGTGAACGCTGGGACAGCTCGTCGCTACCGAACAGGTGGTAGTACGGCGCAATACGCCAGCTACCGTCCTGCGCCTGGAAGCTCGCCGGTACGGTGGTGAAGAAGTCCAGACCGGTTTCGGAAGCTTCAATCAGACGCACGCCCGGATCGCCGTGGCGCAGGGAGCCGCCCACTTCAGCCTGGAACTTGTTCCATGCCTGCGGGGAGTTCCAGCCCGGTGCCCATGCGAACGGGATTTGCGAACGCGGTGCAGACGGCTGGTTGTTCCCTTCCATGGAGAAGGCGAACATGGTGTCTTTATCCTGCGGCTGGCGCGGTTCGTGCACGCTGATATTGGCGCGCATTGCGGTACGGCCGCTGTAACGGTGCGGTTCACGCGCCAGTTTCTGGCCGCGAATGCGGAAGCTCGCTTCAGGCGCGGCATCTTTAATGCCTGCCAGCTGAGGCAGTTTTTCCACCACCGCGTCGATAACGTGGTCGAGCTGCGTCCAGTCCACTTCACGGCTCTGCACGGTGCTGTGCAGGGAGTGCAGCCAGCGCCAGCTTTCCAGCATCACGGTGTTGCTGTCGTAGTAAGACGGGTCATAAACCTGGAAGAAACGCTGGGCGCGGCCTTCGTTGTTGATAACGGTACCGTCGCTTTCTGCGAAGCTTGCCGCAGAGAGCACCAGGTGCGCTTTGTCCATAATCGCGGTGCGCTGATGGTCAATCACCATCACCAGCGGCGCTTTGGAGAGCGCGGCGTCAACGCGAGCGGCAGAAGCATGACGATGCAGGTCGTTTTCCAGCACCACCACGGCGTCAGCGGCACCGGATTCCAGTTCGCTTAACGCAGCTTCCAGCGAGCCGCCGCCAATCATGCCCAGACCAATGCTGTTCACCGCACGGGCAATCATGGTCACACCGACGTCAGCACCGCGGCCTTTCAGGGCTTTGGCCACGTTGGCTGCGGCCTGAATGATCTCTGCGCTACCGGCGTTGGTACCGGAAATAATCAGCGGTTTCTTCGCACCGGCCAGGGCCTGAACAATCACGTCAACCTTGTTTTGCAGGTCGCGATCCAGCTCAACGGCCGGTGAGTTGTTGTCCAGCGCGTGGGCAATCGCAAAACCAAGACGCGCCTGATCTTCAACCGGTGCGCAGTAGGTCCACGCCGCGATGTCGTCCAGACGGGTGTTGTCGACGTTGGTCACAAACAGAGGATGCTTCGCGCGCTGACCGATGTTCAGGATCGCCGCAATCTGCCAGTCAGCCACTTTCTGCGCCGCTGCCATTTCACGTGCTTTACCCTTCACCGCCTGACGAACCGCCAGAGCCGCGCGTGCGCCCGTCTGCGTCAGGTCTTCACCCAGCACCAGAACCGCATCATAGGATTCGATTTCGCGCAGCGCAGGGGTATGAATACCGCCTTCACGCAGCACTTTCAGTACCAGCTGCAGACGTTCCTGCTCGCCCTTGGCGATGCCGGTATAGAAGTTTTCCGCCCCGACCAGCTCGCGCAGCGCGAAGTTGCTTTCGATGCTGGCCCGCGGGGAGCCGATACCGATCACTTTCTTCGACTGGCGCAGAATATCTGCCGCGCCCTGCATCGCCTGTTCAGCGTTCAGGGTAATGAAGTCGTCGCCACGGCGCTGAACCGGCTGACGCGGACGGTCTTTCAGGTTCACATAGCCATAGCCGAAACGACCGCGGTCGCAGAGGAAGTAGTGGTTAACGGTACCGTTGTAACGGTTTTCGATACGGCGCAGTTCGCCGTAGCGCTCACCCGGGCTGGTGTTACAGCCGAGGGAACACTGCTGGCAGATGCTTGGCGCAAACTGCATGTCCCATTTACGGTTGTAACGCTCGGAGTGAGTTTTATCCGTAAAGACGCCGGTCGGGCAGATTTCTACCAGGTTACCGGAGAATTCGCTCTCCAGCACGCCGTCTTCCGGACGACCGAAGTAGACGTTGTCATGCGCGCCATACACGCCCAGATCCTGACCGTCTGCATAGTCTTTGTAGTAACGCACGCAGCGGTAGCAGGCGATGCAGCGGTTCATTTCGTGAGAGATGAACGGCCCCAGGTCCTGGTTACGGTGGGTACGCTTGGTAAAGCGATAGCGACGGAAGCTGTGACCGGTCATCACGGTCATATCCTGAAGGTGGCAGTTACCGCCCTCTTCACAAACCGGACAGTCGTGCGGGTGGTTGGTCATCAACCACTCCACCACGCTTTCGCGGAACTGTTTGGCTTCTTCGTCATCAATCGAAATAAAGGTGCCTTCGGTGGCTGGCGTCATACAGGACATCACCAGGCGACCACGCGTGTCTTCCGCGTTTTGATATTGCTTCACCGCACACTGGCGGCAAGCACCGACGCTGCCCAGCGCCGGATGCCAGCAAAAGTACGGAATATCGAGGCCAAGAGACAGACAAGCTTCCAGCAGGTTGTCCGCCCCGTTGACTTCGTATTCTTTGCCGTCTACATGAATCGTAGCCATTAGCATGCTTCCAGTTGGCTCGGTCGAAACCGAGCGTTAATCAAAATTCTTGTCGTTACCAGCGCGCTTTAAGCAGGTTCGGCTGAATCCCATTGATTGCATGGGTATTGCTGAACGGCTGCTTGATGCCTGCTTCGAACTCGTCGCGGAAATATTTGATCGCGCTCTGCAGAGGTTCGACGGCACCCGGTGCGTGGGCACAGAAGGTTTTACCCGGGCCTAAGAATCGACACAGTTGCTCAAGCGTCTCGATATCCCCAGGCTGGCCTTCGCCACGTTCGATTGCACGCAGGATCTTCACGCTCCACGGCAGACCATCACGGCACGGTGTACACCAGCCGCAGGACTCGCGGGCGAAGAACTCTTCCAGGTTACGCACCAGCGAGACCATGCCGATCTCGTGGTCGACGGCCATCGCCAGCGCCGTACCCAGACGGCTGCCTGCTTTACCAATGCTTTCGAATTCCATCGGCAGGTCAAGGTGGGCTTCGGTCAGGAAGTCAGTCCCTGCCCCACCCGGCTGCCAGGCTTTGAATTTCAGGCCATCGCGCATGCCGCCCGCGTAGTCTTCAAGAATTTCACGTGCGGTAGTACCGAACGGCAGTTCCCAGACGCCAGGATTTTTAACGCGACCGGAGAAGCCCATCAGCTTGGTACCGGCATCTTTGCTTGAGGAGATGCCCTGATACCACTCCACGCCGTTGGCGAGGATAGCCGGAACGTTACACAGGGTTTCGACGTTGTTTACGCAGGTCGGTTTACCCCATACGCCGGAGCTTGCCGGGAACGGTGGCTTGGAACGCGGGTTCGCGCGGCGGCCTTCCAGGGAGTTAATCAGCGCGGTTTCTTCACCGCAGATGTAACGCCCGGCGCCGGTGTGCACGAACAGTTCGAAGTCAAACCCGGTGCCCAGGATGTTTTTACCCAACAGGCCCGCTTCGGTGGCTTCGGCAATCGCACGACGCAGGTTTTCCGCCGCTTCGATGTACTCACCGCGCAGGAAGATGTAGCCACGGTACGCTTTCAGCGCAAACGCGGAGATCAGCATGCCTTCCACCAGCAGGTGCGGCAGTTGTTCCATCAGCAGGCGGTCTTTATAGGTGCCCGGTTCCATTTCATCGGCGTTACACAGCAGGTAACGGATGTTCATGGATTCGTCTTTTGGCATCAGGCTCCACTTCAGACCGGTGGAGAAGCCCGCGCCGCCGCGCCCTTTCAGGCCAGACTCTTTTACCGCGTTAACGATGTCGTCCGGCGCCATGCCGCCAAGGGCTTTACGCGCGCCGGCATAGCCGTTTTTGCTCTGGTATTCGTCGAGCCATACCGGCTGTTTGTCATCGCGCAGACGCCAGGTCAGCGGATGCGTCTCAGCAGTACGAATTACAGTTTTCATTTGTACTGCTCCAGCAGGTCAGGAATCGCTTCCGGCGTCAGATGGCTGTGAGTGTCCTCATCAATCATCATGGTCGGCCCCTTGTCGCAGTTACCCAGGCAGCAGGTCGGCAGCAGAGTAAAGCGTCCATCGAACGTGGTCTGGCCCGGCTTGATATTGAGCTTCTTCTCAATCGCAGCCTGAATGCCCTGATAACCGGTGATGTGGCAGACTACGCTGTCACAGTAGCGGATCACATGGCGGCCTACCGGCTGACGGAAGATCTGGCTGTAGAACGTGGCTACGCCTTCTACGTCACTTGCCGGAATACCCAGCACTTTCGCGATCTCATAGATCGCCCCATCCGGCACCCAGCCACGCTGTTTCTGTACGATTTTCAGCGCTTCAATGGACGCCGCACGCGGGTCTTCGTAGTGGTGCATCTCGTGCTCAATGGCGGCACGTTCTGCTTCACTCAGCTCAAAAGCCTCGGTTTGTGGTTGTTGATTCTCGTGCATAATTAGCGGTCCACATCTGACATAACAAAGTCGATACTACCCAGATACACAATCAGGTCGGAGACCAGACTGCCGCGGATGGCGGACGGGATCTGCTGCAGGTGCGCAAAGCTCGGCGTACGCACGCGGGTACGGTAGCTCATGGTGCTGCCGTCACTGGTCAGGTAGTAACTGTTAATACCCTTGGTCGCTTCAATCATCTGGAAGGATTCTTGCGCCGGCATGACCGGACCCCAGGAAACCTGCAGGAAGTGGGTGATCAGGGTTTCGATATGTTGCAGCGTGCGCTCTTTCGGTGGCGGCGTCGTCAGCGGGTGATCCGCCTTGAACGGGCCTTCCGGCATGTTGTTGAGGCACTGCTCAAGGATGCGCAGACTCTGGCGCAGCTCTTCTACTTTCAGCATCACGCGGGTGTAGCAGTCGGAAACACCGCCGCCCACCGGGACTTCAAAGTCGAAGTTCTCGTAGCCAGAGTAAGGACGGGCTTTACGCACGTCGAAATCAATACCGGTCGCACGCAGACCTGCACCTGTCGTCCCCCACTCCAGCGCTTCTTTCGCGCCGTAGGCAGCAACGCCCTGGGAACGGCCTTTCAGGATGGTATTGCGCAGCGCGGCTTTCTCGTAAGAGGCCAGACGTTTTGGCATCCAGTCAAGGAATTCACGCAGCAGACGGTCCCAGCCGCGCGGCAGATCGTGTGCCACACCGCCGATACGGAACCAGGCCGGGTGCATACGGAAACCGGTAATCGCTTCCACCAGATCGTAGATTTTCTGACGGTCGGTAAAGGCGAAGAAGACCGGGGTCATCGCGCCGACGTCCTGAATGAAGGTGGAGATATACAGCAGGTGGCTGTTGATACGGAACAGCTCTGACAGCATGACGCGAATCACGTTAACGCGATCCGGCGTAACGATACCCGCCAGTTTCTCAACGGCCAGCACGTATGGCATCTCGTTGACGCAGCCGCCGAGGTACTCAATACGGTCGGTATAAGGAATGTAGCTGTGCCAGGACTGACGCTCGCCCATCTTCTCAGCACCACGGTGGTGGTAACCGATGTCAGGTACGCAGTCGACAATCTCTTCGCCATCAAGCTGAAGAATAATACGGAATGCACCGTGCGCAGACGGGTGGTTTGGACCGAGGTTGAGGAACATGAAGTCCTCGTTGTCGGTACCGCGCTTCATGCCCCAGTCTTCCGGTTTGAAGGTCAGCGCTTCCATCTCCAGATCCTGCTTGGCTTTGGTCAGCTCAAACGGATCGAATTCGGTGGCACGTGCCGGGTAGTCTTTACGCAGCGGGTGGCCTGTCCAGGTCTGCGGCATCATGATGCGCGTCAGGTGCGGGTGGCCGTCAAAGGTCATGCCGAACATTTCCCAGGTTTCACGCTCGTACCAGTTGGCGTTCGGGAAAAGTTTGGTGATCGTCGGCAGATGCATGTCGTTTTCAGACAATGCCACCTTGAGCATGATATCCGTATTACGGTCTATTGAGATCAGGTGGTAGAAAACGGAAAAATCCGCAGCAGGGAGACCCTGGCGGTGGGTACGCAGACGTTCATCCATGCCGTGTAAGTCAAACAGCATGACGTACGGTTTTGGCAATTTCTTGAGGAAATCGACAACTTCCAGCAATTGCTCACGCTTCACCCAAACAACGGGTACCCCGGTGCGGGTAGCCTGAACAGTAAAGGCATCCGGCCCAAAACGGTTGCGCAGTTCGCCAATGACTGGGTCATCCAGATGATCCCGGGTCTGCCAGGCGGCTTCTTGCGCGGTTAAGTCGGTCATATTGTTCACCATTGCAAATGGTCCGTGGTGACTGTTGAGCCTGGCTTCGCGCTATTTGAGTAGTGATATGCGAAGGTGTTCTCCAGGCCTACAGGCGCAAATTAAATTTCGTCAGGCGTACGCAGATTGGTGACGGCAATACGTTCACCACGTTTACGCTCGCGCTCAGACTGCATGTTCGCGCGATACACACCCTGATCGCCAACAACCCACGACAGTGGGCGACGTTCTTTACCGATAGACTCCTGCAGCAGCATCAGCGCCTGCATGTAAGCTTCCGGACGTGGCGGACAACCCGGGATGTACACATCCACTGGGATAAATTTATCTACGCCCTGCACGACGGAATAGATGTCGTACATACCGCCAGAGTTTGCACATGCGCCCATGGAGATAACCCATTTAGGCTCCAGCATCTGGTCATAAAGACGCTGAATAACAGGTGCCATCTTGGTAAAGCAGGTACCGGCTACCACCATCAGGTCAGCCTGACGTGGTGAAGCACGCAGTACCTCGGCCCCAAAACGCGCAACGTCATGCACCGCAGTGAATGACGTCACCATTTCAACGTAGCAGCAAGAAAGGCCAAAGTTGTACGGCCAGATGGAGTTCTTACGACCCCAGTTGACCATATCGTGCATGGCATGTTCGAGTTTGCCCATGTACACGCTTTTATTGACTTCTTGCTCCAGGGGGTCGGTTACGATCTCCTGTTTTTGCAGGGGGTAACGGTCATTCTCACCGTTAGGATCTATGCGGGTGAGCGTATAATCCATCTTATTGCCTCGCTGTTACTGCTGACGATTAGAGATACTGTTTTCCGGGTTGATGTGTTCACGACGTGAACGCGCAGGCGTCCAGTCAAGCGCGCCAATACGCACCAGATAAACCAGACCGGCCAGTAGCACTAAAATGAAAATTGCGGCCTCGACAAAGCCCACCCAACCACTTTCGCGGATGGAAGTTGACCATGCGAAAAGGTAAAGCGCTTCCACGTCGAAGATGACGAAGAACATGGCTACCAGATAGAACTTGGCAGACAGGCGTAAGCGAGCGGAACCTACTGAATCAATACCTGATTCGAAAGGTGTGTTTTTGTGCCTTGCGCGGGCGCGACCGCCCAGGAACCAGCCGCCGACTAACATCAGGCAGCACAGGCCAATGGCTACAATAAGAAAGATTGCGAATGCCCAGTGATGAGCGATGACTTCTGTGGATGTTGACATACTCATTGCTTACTCATCAAAAGTGATACCAACGACACTGCTCTTGCTGGCAGATGGGCATCACATCGATTCATGGGGAGGAACAAATAACCTTACACTAACTGTCAGAAATGAGACGTAGACAGCAAAATGATGGGGTTTTTTACTCCTTTCTATAACCTATTGTCAACTTTAACAAAGGTTTCTTCACATTAAATTACATCGAGCGATTCTCATTAACATTTGGTGCCCTTTAACCCTGGTGGGTGCATGACTTTCCGTCAAATGTATGTTGTTGAATCGTGTCCGTTTCGGAAGTAAAAAAAATAACCCTCCTATTTTGACAGGATTTGCCAACGATTCCTCCCCCCAAATAGGAGTATTTTCTTGATCTGTGACACGCTTTTGTTAATTCAACCAGGAAAACGGCAACATATTTCCTGTTTTTTTAACATGTGAGGTAGGTGGTTGAAGTTAGAACGGAAAACGGACAAGTTTTAAGCAAAAGCATTTAGAATGTTGATAAATATGAAGTATCCTGAAAACCCATACGCCATAAGCGGATATTTTTGCTAAAAAAAAGCCACTGCATGTGAAAATCACACGAGTGGCTTTTTTTTACACTTACATTTTGTTACCAGAATTTTGAGCTATCGATCACTCGAAATCCCCTTCAACGATCAGGGAATCATCCCCCCCTTCGGAGGTAACGCGTTCGAACTGCCACGGGTTATGGTAGTTTTCCATCGCCTCGAACACCACTTTGGCCAACTCGTTATGGCTGGACGAATTGTGGCAGAGCAGATACTCCGTATCCGGCAGCGCAGGAAGACCATCGGATTTTCCCAAGACGCGCAGATCGGGGCTCATCATCTCAACCGGACGGGCCGTCACACCCAGACCGGCCTTCACGGCGGCACGGACCGCTGGCAGCGTGGAGGCCACATACGCCAGACGCCACGGAATGTTGGCCTCATTCAGCGCCGTGAGCACCATATCGCGGAACGGGCTAGGGTCATCCAGTAAGACCAGTGGAACCGGCTCCCCTTTTTGCAGCACATATTCGGCCGCGCAATACCAGTGCGTAGGCGATGTACGCAGCGTCAGGCAGTCAAACTGCCCGGGACGATGCGTGGTGACCACCAGGTCGACTTTATTCTCATTTAACATCTCAACCATAAAGGCATTACGCTTTACGCTAACGTCCAGCGCAAGCTTCGGATAAACCGAACTAATACGATTGAGAAGAAACGGCAATATAGTATCCGCTGACTCATCAGATGCGCCTAACGTTAGCACCCCTTGAAGGTTGCTAAACATTAATGACATACATGCTTCATCATTAAAGCGAAGAATTTTCCTGGCATAACCCAGAAGCTGAATACCGTGTTCCGTTAAGAGCTTATTACGCCCATGACGCGCAAAAAGCTCTTTACCAACCAGTTGCTCCAGCCGCTGCATTTGCTGGCTGACGGCAGACTGAGTTCGGCAAACGGCGGCAGCAGCGGCTGCAAAAGTGTTGAGATCGGCGACCGCAACAAACGTTCTCAGCAGATCGAGGTCGAGATTCATTATCGGACGATTTGCATTTATCATATCTATTCACTTTCAGGTTGCTCGTGCGGAGCTGCCCGGGTTGAAGCTGTGTGTGTACAGTTAAGCAATTCCCTCTGAAGATTTTCCCTCGCATCCCGGCCCGGCAGACTGCCTGACAGATAGTTATTGTGCTGCTTTATATCAACAGTCAGAAAGCACGTTTCATGACGTTATTTTTATTCTCTTAAACGTTCAGGATATTTAGATGTTCGCAGGTTTATGTAAATTACATTAAAGGTATAACACCTTTTCTGCCATCTGTATCGCAGCGCTGTCAACGTAGCAGGAGATGTTCGACACATTCCAGCCAGAGATAACTCCAACAATAACAATCAATTAATGAGGAAAACCAGTCACAGATATACAAAAAACGTGTATCTGCACTCTGCTTTCCTGGAAGACATCTTAACCCAAATCCACTTTATTTATAAGTCTTATTGCAATATTGAGGATTAAAGAAGAATGTTAAGCTTCTAAACTAATTTTATTAGAATTAACTAAAGTTGCATTTTTTAGGTTAATAATAAATAAATTTTAATTTAGATTAAGACCATTCATTAATGGCACTTAACATTAATTTCACATGAGTAACTTTTAGCCACAGCATGCTATTACAGAAACAGGTATCAAGCATTCAGGTTTAACGAAATGTCACTCAGGGTGATTGCCACCTTTGTCCTGCTTTCCACCTATTTTTACTAGCACAATATACACAATTTTGACAAATGAATAGCACATTTAACCCAATATGGCACCGTGCGCACAACTTTAAGCCAGCATAAAAGCATACACCCAGATAAAAAGATTTATCAAAATTTTGCTCCCGGCACAAAATCTTCTACTGCACACCCTTCAAAACGAAGCGAGGGGGGAGTACATTATTCCGTGCTGACTTCCACGGCAGGGAGTGGCAATCATAGCGAAAAGGTTAAAGGTTCATGTCCCCTATCGAAAAATCCAGCAAGCTAGATAACGTCTGTTATGACATCCGCGGCCCGGTTCTGAAAGAGGCAAAACGCCTTGAAGAAGAAGGCAACAAGGTTCTGAAACTCAACATTGGTAACCCAGCGCCATTTGGTTTTGAAGCGCCGGATGAAATTCTGGTTGATGTGATCCGCAACCTTCCTACTGCACAAGGCTATTGCGATTCAAAAGGACTTTACTCCGCACGTAAAGCCATCATGCAGCACTACCAGGCACGCGGTATGCGTGATGTTACCGTTGAAGATATCTATATCGGCAACGGCGTCTCCGAACTGATCGTGCAGGCGATGCAGGCGCTGCTGAACAGCGGTGACGAAATGCTGGTACCCGCGCCGGACTATCCGCTGTGGACGGCAGCCGTGTCACTGTCCAGCGGTAAAGCGGTGCACTACCTGTGCGACGAGTCCTCTGACTGGTTCCCGGACCTCGATGATATTCGCGCGAAAATTACGCCCCGCACGCGCGGCATCGTGATCATTAACCCGAACAACCCAACGGGCGCGGTATACTCAAAAGAGCTGTTGATGGAGATCGTCGAGCTGGCCCGTCAGCACAACCTGATCATTTTCGCCGACGAAATTTACGACAAGATCCTGTACGACGCGGCACAGCACCACTCAATCGCTGCGCTGGCACCGGATTTGCTGACCGTCACCTTTAACGGCCTGTCCAAAACCTACCGCGTGGCCGGTTTCCGTCAGGGCTGGATGGTACTGAACGGTCCGAAAAAGCACGCCAAAGGCTATATTGAAGGGCTGGAGATGCTGGCCTCCATGCGTTTATGCGCCAACGTTCCGGCGCAGCACGCGATCCAGACGGCGCTGGGTGGTTATCAGAGCATTAGCGAGTTCATCGTTCCCGGCGGTCGCCTGTACGAACAGCGCAACCGTGCGTGGGAACTGATCAACGATATTCCTGGCGTCTCCTGCGTGAAGCCGAATGGCGCGCTCTACATGTTCCCGAAAATTGACGCGAAGCGCTTTAATATTCATGACGACCAGAAAATGGTGCTCGATTTCCTGCTCCAGGAAAAAGTGCTGCTGGTTCAGGGTACGGCGTTTAACTGGCCGTGGCCGGATCACGTGCGTATCGTGACGCTGCCGCGCGAAGATGACCTGGAAATGGCCATTAGCCGCTTCGGGCGCTTCCTCTCCGGATACCATCAGTAATCTTAAAATCAGGCTACTTCGGTAGCCTGATTTGCATCTTCCCTCCCCTCCCCGCACAATGAACGCCTGTCGCAGTGAAGACAAAAGGTACCCTATGAGTCAGAGTCATTTCTTTGCCCACCTCTCCCGCCTGAAACTCATCAACCGCTGGCCGCTGATGCGCAATGTCCGCACGGAAAATGTGTCAGAGCACAGTCTGCAGGTTGCGATGGTCGCTCACGCGCTGGCCGCCATTAAAAACCGCAAATTCAACGGTCAGGTCAATCCAGAGCGCATTGCCCTGCTGGCGATGTACCACGATGCGTCAGAAGTGCTGACCGGCGATCTGCCTACGCCGGTAAAGTATTTCAACTCGCAGATTGCGCAGGAATATAAGGCCATCGAGAAAATTGCCCAGCAGAAGCTGATTGACATGGTGCCTGAAGAACTGCGCGACATCTTTGAGCCGCTCATCGATGAGCATCAGTACACGGAAGATGAAAAGTCGCTGGTCAAACAGGCCGACGCGCTCTGCGCCTACCTCAAGTGTCTGGAAGAGTTGTCCGCGGGGAATAACGAATTTTTACTGGCAAAAACGCGTCTGGAAAAAACGCTGGAATCCCGCCGCAGCGAAGAGATGGATTACTTTATGCAGGTGTTTGTGCCGAGCTTCCATCTATCGCTGGATGAGATTAGCCAGGATTCTCCCCTCTGACTGTCGCCCAGCGGCGCTGCGCTTGCAGGGCCTACGGGGTTGTAGGCCGGGTAAGGCGTAGCCGCCACCCGGCAAAATGCTCAGAACGGGAACAGAACCGGTATCAATATCACGCATACCACCATCACCAGCACGGTGAACGGCACGCCCAGCTTCACGAAATCACTGAATGTGTAGTTCCCCGGCCCCAGCACCAGCGTGTTCACCGGTGAAGAAACTGGCGTCATAAATGCCGCTGAGGCCGCCATTGCGACCATCATCGCAAAAGGATACGGCGACACGCCCATGGATTTGGCCATCGCCAGCGCAATCGGCGCCATCAGAACCGCCGTCGCGGTATTGGAGATAAACAGACCGATAGTGGCACACATGATAAACAGACAGACCATCATCATGTACGGCCCATACCCGCCGCCCACGTCCATTAAGCCTTTAACGATAAGATCCACCCCGCCGGTTTTTTGCAGCGCCAGGGCGAAAGGCATCATCCCGACAATGAGAATGATGCTCGGCCAGTGAATGGCTTTATAGGCGCTTTCGGCGTCAATACAGCGGAATTTGCCCATCAACAGGCAGGCAATAATTGCCGCGACCGGATTGGGGATCTCATCGGTCAGCATCAGCGCCACCATCAGCACCAGACAGAAAATTGCGTGCGGGGCCTGGCTGTGCGCCGGGGAGGCATCGCTCTCCTCAACAGGCATGTTGAGCACCACAAAATCACGCCCTTTTTGCCCGAGCTGGCTTATCAGCTTCCAGTTACCGACGACGAGAAAAATATCGCCCAGCAGGATCGGTTCATCCACCACTGCACCTTCCATCGCTACGCCATCGCGCTTCAGCCCCACGACGTTCAGGCCATAGCGGGTTCGGAACCCCATTTCCCGCACGGTTTTGCCCAACAGTTCCGATTCAGGGATGAGCGATACTTCGGCCATGCCAACATCCAGCGCCTGATCGGAGAAATACTCCCCGCGCAACACCATTGGTTCCAGCAGCTGTTCGCTGCAAAACTCGCGCAGATCCACGTCCGCAGTGGACATATCAATCAGCAGGACGTCCCGTGCGCGGAATTCCGACACCCCGTTGACGTTGACAATCACCCGGCGAAAACGACGCCAGCGCTCTACGCCGATCACATTCGCGCCATAGCGCTCACGCAGCTTCAGGTCATCCAGCCGCTGCCCCACCATCGGCGAGCCAGGACGAATAGCCAGACGGCGCGCGCGCCCGGTAAGGCGGTACTCTTTAATCAAATCGCGGAAGGTGCGTCGCTTCCACCCTTCTTTATTTTTTTCCTGTTTTTCACCTTTCAGGGCAAACCGGGTCAGCAGCATGTAGACCACGCCCAATACCAGAATGACCAGCCCCAGCGGGGTGACGCTGAAAAAGCTGAAGCCCTCAAATCCTTCGCGGATCAGTTCGCTGTTGACGACCAGGTTCGGCGGCGTTGCCACCAGCGTCATCATGCCGCTGATCAAACCGGCAAAACTCAGAGGCATCATCAGGCGTGACGGCGAGCTCTGCATCCGCATGGAGACGCTCAGCACCACCGGGATAAAGATGGCGACCACGCCCGTGGAGCTCATAAACGCCCCCAGCCCGGCGACGGTCACCATCAGGTAAATCAGCATTTTGGTTTCGCTGTTGCCCGCCACCTTCACCAGCCACGACCCCATGATGGTCGCCACACCGGTGCGCACCAGCCCATCCCCGATGATAAACAGGGCGGCAATGAGGACAACGTTGGGATCGCTAAATCCGGAGAAGGCTTCCGGTAGCGTGAGCGTACCGCTCAGCACAAACGCGACGATGACAAACAGGGCGACGGCGTCCATGCGTACCTTGCCCGTTGCAAAAAGAAGGATGGCGATTAAAAGCAGGCTCAGGACCCAAATCAGTTCACCGTTCACAACTTATCCTTGTCAGTGGAAGATGAGGAATTTTGCCATAAAAAAGCCCCAGCAATGTGGGGCCATATCATGGGATTACACTTTTAGCGAGACGGTTACAACTCCGTCAGAGGCTTTTGAAACAGACAGGGCCGTCAGTGAATCCAGCACCAAATCTGCCTCGTCCAGCCGGGGGGATCCGGCCGGAACGTTAACGGCGATGACGTGACTTCCTGCGTTCAGCCCGGCCAGTACGCCAGCCGCCGCATCTTCCACCACCACGCACTCTGCGGGGTCGAGGCCCAGCAGTTCGGCCCCCAGTAAAAATGCGTCAGGCTCCGGTTTACCCCGCTTCACGCGCTCCGCCGTGATGAATACGTCGGGCGTTGGCAAGCCTGCCGCCTTGTGTCGGGCGTGGGCAACCGGCACGGAACCGGAGGTGACGATAGCCCACGGGATCTGCGCCTCGTTCAGATGCTCAAGCAGCTCGCGCGCGCCTGGTAACGCGGTGATGCCGTCCGTATCGGTGGCTTCAATGTGTTCCAGGTATTTGAACTCCGCCTGAATTTCGTCCTCAGAGCGTCCGGCCAGGAAGTGCCGTAGCGAGGTGATGGCCTGTTTGCCATGGATAAAATTCAGCACGTCCTGATGGTCGATGCCATGTCTGTCAGCCCAATGGCACCAGGAACGCTCCACAACCGGCAGCGAATCCACCAGCGTACCGTCCAGATCAAACAGAAAACCTCTACACTGCACACGCACCTCCGTCAGGCATTAATGATTTGTTGAATTTCGTTGCTGCTTAAATGGTACTGACGCGGGCAGGCGTGCCACGCGCTCAGCATACGCTGATATTTATCCCACATCGGGGTCTGCGCGTTGAAGCCGTGGGTGCCCGCGTCAAAGTGGGTATAGCGCCCTTCCGTATTCACCATAAAGCGAACATAGCTCAGATAACGCGCTTCCGTTGCCGCATCAAAGCCTAAGAAGGTCACGCGGCGCTCGTCAATGGACTGCTGATCTTTGAGATTCGTCCAGGAGACGTGCAGGGCGTGATACATCTCCATAATGTCGATCACGATGCGGCAGGTTTCTTCTTTCAGCTCGCCAAACTCGCGGTCCAGTTCGCGCATTTGCAAACCAAAACCGCGTTCGACGATGGTCTGCAGGCGGCTGTAGCGCGCAGCGTTATCGGGATCAAGCATAGTCATCATTTTGTACTGATTGGACAAAATCAGACGTTGAGCATGGGTCATTTCCATCTTTCGACTCCTGTAGCGCATTGCACTTAAAAAAAAGACACGGTAACTGATTGTTACTGTGCCTTCTTTTCGTCGTCGTTTCGATGATCAATCACAAGTCATCGAGGAATGTTTTATCGAGTTGCTTAAAAGCACGCTTTAACGTGTCCGCCAGCGCCTGGTAATCCGGCTTGCCTTCCACCGGGGCGAGCGCCTGCCCGGCCTCCTCCAGTTTTCCGCGCACTTCATAAAACCAGTGTAAAATAGAAGGGGGAAGTGGCGTGATGGACCGTTTACCTAACCACCACAGTCCCTGCATCGGCAGGCTTAATGCGAAGAGCGCCGTCGCGACCGCAGGTCCAAGCTGCCCGCCCAACGCAATCTGCCAGCACAGCGTAAAGATAGCGACAGGCGGCATAAAGCGAATCGCATAGCGCGTGGCGCGGATGGTGCGATTCTCAATAAACATAGGCGCAAGGCGCTTTTCCATCGGCCACGTCTTTGCGTAATGCTGTCCCCGACGAAACAGACTAAAGAAATTTACGGACGGGTTCTCTGGTGTCGACATGGCTGTACCTCAACTTCACATATAAAAATTAAAATTTTCGTGCAAAACCACAACAAGCTATGACAACGTTCAAAATATTTTGTCATCTCTACCCCGTATCGGGTATCCTGTGCCAGCCTGATAGGGCCATAGACGAGAATCATTAACTCGTCAAATTATTGCATATTATGCCATTGGCTGAAAATTGTGCAAAATGGCATAAAATCATAGTTATTTCTTCCATCATGCCACAATGTTCGTTTGGCATGATGTTAATCATAAATGTCTGAGTCATCATGCGTTACGCTGTTAGACTCACTGACGTTTTTTTAGCCACGTATCAATAATAGGTACTTCCATGTCGAGTAAGTTAGTACTGGTTCTGAACTGCGGTAGCTCCTCACTGAAATTCGCCATCATCGATGCGCTCAACGGTGACGAATACCTCTCTGGTTTGGCCGAATGTTTCCATCTGCCTGAAGCACGTATCAAGTGGAAGATGGACGGCAGCAAACAAGAAGCGGCTTTAGG
This sequence comes from Enterobacter sp. PL_is511, assembly GCF_055816065.1. Classification (NCBI taxonomy): domain Bacteria; kingdom Pseudomonadati; phylum Pseudomonadota; class Gammaproteobacteria; order Enterobacterales; family Enterobacteriaceae; genus Enterobacter; species Enterobacter sp. PL_is511. Next base: position 57,672 of record NZ_JBVPGP010000021.1, read on the forward strand.
TGCAGGCGCCGCTCACAGTGAAGCGCTGAACTTTATCGTTAACACTATTCTGGCACAAAAACCAGAACTGTCTGCTCAGCTGACTGCGATTGGTCACCGTATCGTCCACGGCGGCGAAAAATACACCAGCTCTGTCGTTATCGACGAGTCTGTGATTCAGGGTATCAAAGACTCTGCATCCTTCGCACCGCTGCACAACCCGGCTCACCTGATCGGTATCGCTGAAGCGCTGAAATCCTTCCCGAATCTGAAAGACAAAAACGTGGCCGTGTTCGACACCGCGTTCCATCAGACCATGCCGGAAGAATCTTACCTCTATGCCCTGCCGTACAGCCTGTACAAAGAACACGGCGTACGTCGTTATGGCGCACACGGCACCAGCCACTTCTATGTAACTCAGGAAGCGGCAAAAGTGCTGAACAAGCCGGTTGAAGAAGTGAACATCATCACTTGCCACCTGGGCAACGGCGGTTCTGTTTCTGCTATCCGTAACGGTAAATGTGTTGATACCTCCATGGGTCTGACCCCGCTGGAAGGTCTGGTGATGGGTACGCGTTCCGGTGACATCGACCCGGCGATCATCTTCCACCTGCACGACACCCTGGGCATGAGCATTGACCAGATCAACAAAATGCTGACCAAAGAGTCTGGCCTGCTGGGTCTGACCGAAGTCACCAGCGACTGCCGTTATGTTGAAGACAACTACGCAGACAAAGAAGACGCTAAACGTGCAATGGACGTTTACTGCCACCGTCTGGCGAAGTACATCGGTTCTTACACTGCGCTGATGGAAGGCCGTCTGGACGCGGTTATCTTCACCGGTGGTATCGGTGAGAACGCAGCGATGGTTCGTGAACTGTCCCTGGGTAAACTGGGCGTTCTGGGCTTCGAAGTTGATCACGAGCGTAACCTGGCTGCCCGCTTCGGCAAGTCTGGCTTCATCAACAAAGAAGGCACCCGCCCGGCTATCGTTATCCCAACTAACGAAGAGCTGGTCATTGCGCAAGACGCGCATCGCCTGACTGCCTGATTCCACACCGCCAGCAATGCTGGCGGTGCTGTTTTGTAACCCGCTACATTTGGGCGGTAACGAAAGAGGATAAACCGTGTCCCGTACTATTATGCTGATCCCTACCGGAACCAGCGTCGGCCTGACCAGCGTCAGCCTTGGCGTTATCCGTGCTATGGAACGCAAAGGCGTTCGTCTGAGCGTCTTTAAGCCAATCGCCCAGCCACGTGCCGGTGGCGATGCGCCAGACCAGACCACCACCATCGTTCGCAAGAATTCCAATCTGCCAGCGGCTGAACCGCTGAAGATGAGCCACGTTGAGTCTCTGCTGTCCAGCAACCAGAAAGATGTGCTGATGGAAGAGATCATCGCCAACTACCATGCTAACGCGCAAGACGCGGAAGTGGTGCTGGTTGAAGGCCTGGTCCCGACGCGCAAACACCAGTTCGCCCAGTCTCTGAACTTTGAAATCGCGAAAACCCTGAACGCAGAGATCGTTTTCGTGATGTCTCAGGGCACTGATACCCCAGAGCAGCTGAACGAGCGTATCGAACTGACGCGCAGCAGCTTCGGCGGCGCGAAGAACACCAACATCACCGGCGTGATCGTGAACAAACTGAACGCACCGGTGGATGAGCAGGGTCGTACTCGCCCTGACCTGTCCGAGATCTTCGACGACTCGTCCAAAGCGAAAGTCATCAAAGTTGACCCGGCTAAGCTGCAGGAATCCAGCCCGCTGCCAGTCCTGGGCGCGGTGCCATGGAGCTTCGATCTGATTGCCACTCGTGCAATCGATATGGCGCGTCACCTGAACGCCACCGTGGTTAACGAAGGCGACATCAACACCCGCCGCGTGAAGTCCGTGACCTTCTGTGCGCGCAGCATTCCGCACATGCTGGAACACTTCCGCGCAGGTTCCCTGCTGGTGACTTCCGCAGACCGCCCTGACGTGCTGGTTGCAGCCTGCCTGGCCGCGATGAACGGCGTGGAAATCGGTGCGATCCTGCTGACCGGTGCCTACGAGATGGACCCACGCGTCAGCAAGCTGTGCGAACGCGCGTTCGCCACCGGCCTGCCGGTCTTCATGGTGAACACCAACACCTGGCAGACCTCCCTGAGCCTGCAGAGCTTCAACCTGGAAGTGCCGGTTGATGACCACGAGCGTATTGAGAAAGTTCAGGAATACGTTGCAGGCTACATCAACGCAGATTGGGTTGAATCCCTGACTGCAACCTCCGAGCGCAGCCGCCGTCTGTCTCCTCCAGCATTCCGTTACCAGCTGACCGAGCTGGCGCGTAAAGCGGGCAAACGCGTTGTTCTGCCAGAAGGCGACGAACCACGTACCGTTAAAGCGGCTGCTATCTGTGCAGAGCGCGGCATCGCGACCTGTGTGCTGCTGGGTAACCCGGATGAGATCACCCGCGTAGCGGCGTCTCAGGGCGTTGAGCTGGGCGCTGGCATCGAAATCGTTGACCCGGAAGTGGTTCGCGAAAGCTACGTTGCCCGTCTGGTTGAGCTGCGTAAGAGCAAGGGCATGACTGAAGCCGTTGCGCGCGAACAGCTGGAAGACAACGTGGTGCTGGGCACGCTGATGCTGGAGCAGGACGAAGTTGACGGTCTGGTTTCCGGTGCGGTTCACACCACGGCGAACACCATCCGTCCACCGCTGCAGCTGATCAAAACCGCACCGGGCAGCTCTCTGGTTTCTTCCGTGTTCTTCATGCTGCTGCCTGAACAGGTTTACGTTTACGGTGACTGCGCGATCAACCCGGATCCAACCGCAGAGCAGCTGGCAGAAATCGCTATCCAGTCCGCGGACTCTGCGATTGCCTTCGGTATCGAACCGCGCGTAGCGATGCTCTCCTACTCCACCGGTACTTCTGGTGCAGGTAGCGACGTAGAGAAAGTGCGTGAAGCGACCCGTCTGGCGCAGGAAAAACGTCCTGACCTGATGATCGACGGCCCGCTGCAGTACGACGCCGCGGTTATGGCTGACGTTGCGAAATCCAAAGCGCCGAACTCGCCGGTTGCAGGTCGCGCTACCGTGTTCATCTTCCCGGATCTGAACACCGGTAACACCACCTACAAAGCGGTACAGCGTTCTGCAGACCTGATCTCCATCGGGCCAATGCTGCAGGGCATGCGCAAACCTGTGAACGATCTGTCTCGTGGCGCACTGGTAGACGATATCGTTTACACCATCGCGCTGACGGCGATCCAGTCTTCGCAGCAGCAGTAATGTTAAAAAGCCCGGTGGCGCTAGCGCTTACCGGGCCTACGGTTTTGTAGGCCGGATAAGCGAAGCGCCATCCGGCAAGAAAGGCGACCACTTAACCGGTCGCCTTTTTTATTTACAGCAGCTCGCGCGCCGCCGACACAATGTCATGTGCCGTCAGGCCATACTCCTTCTGCAGGAAATCCTGCGTCCCTACCTGACCGTAGCGCTCCTTGACGCCCACCCGCCGCATCGGCACCGGGCAGGTTTCCACCAGCACTTCCGCCACCGCCGACCCCAGACCGTTGTGAATGCTGTGGTTTTCACAGGTGACGATGCGTCCGGTTTTCTCGGCGTAGTTTTTCACCAGCATCCGGTCGATGGGCTTCAGGGTAAACATGTCGATGACCGCCGCGCTGACGCCCTCCTGCTCCAGCTGGCGCGCCGCCTCCAGCGCTTCCGCCACCATGATGCCGTTGGCAATCAGGGTAATATCAGTTCCTTCACGCAGCACGTTGCCTTTGCCGATGGTGAAGGTGGAATCCGGTGCATACACGCTCGGCGCCTGCTTACGAATGGTCCGTACCCAGTAGAAGCCTTCGAGGTCGATAAGCTGGCGCAGCACGTCCTCAAACATCACCGCGTCGGTCACCTCCAGCACCACCGAGTGGGCCAGACCGCGTACGATGCCCATATCCTCAAACGACATATGCGTTCCGCCGTTGTGGCAGGCCGTCACGCCCGCATCCGAGGCAATCACCTTCACGTTGTTGCGCTGATAGTCCAGGGACATAAACAGCTGATCAAAACAGCGGCGGCTGGCAAACGCGGTAAAGGTATGAACGAACGGCTTGCGTCCGGTCAGCGACAGCCCCGCCGCGGTGCCAATGACGTTGGCCTCCATAATGCCGCAGTTAATCACGTGCTGAGGATAATCGCGCGCCACGCCGTCCATCGCCATCGAGCTCATCAGGTCTGCTTCGAGCGCAATGATGTCACTTCCGGCCTCAATCTGTTTTGCCACGAAGCCAGCGTAAACTTTACGCATCTCAACGGCGTCTTTCTGTCCTGCCGGTGCAACCTTAATCATGTGAAGCCTCCAGTTGGCGAATCGTCTCGTTGAGGGCCGCTTTGCTCTCTGCGGTCAATCGCAGGTGGTGCGAGTTGCCGAGCTGCTCCAGATACGGCACACCCTGCCCTTTGATACTGTCGAGGATGACGACTAACGGACGCGCATCAGCAGCCGGAACCCGCGACGTCACCTCCAGCAGCACAGGAATGTCGTCCCCCTTCACCGTCACCACATCAAAGCCAAAGGCGCGGAATTTGCCCTCCAGGTCAAACGCGCTGATAATCTCGTCCAGCTCGCCGTCGAGCTGCTGTTTGTTCCAGTCGACAAATACCGTCAGGTTGTTCAGGCGATGGTGGGCGATAAACTGGAACGCCTCCCAGCACTGCCCCTCATTCAGCTCGCCGTCGCCGACGATGCAGAAGACCCGATTCGGTCGCCCGGCCAGCCTGTGCGACAGCGCCATGCCGCCCGCGATGGAAATCCCCTGCCCCAGCGAACCGGTGGTGGCGTCCACGCCGCGCGTTTTCAGGCGGTCCGGGTGGCTGGGCAGGCGCGTGCCGTTCTGGTTCAGCGTGCTCAGCTCTTCTGTCGGGAAGTAGCCCTTGATCGCCAGGGTACTGTAGAGCGCTGGGCCCGCATGGCCTTTCGACAGGACAAAGTAGTCTCGCTCCGGCCAGTCCGGATCCGCCGGGTCGATTTTCATCACCGCGCCGTACAGCACGGCCAGGGTTTCGACCACCGACATGCTGCCGCCATAGTGGCCAAAGCCGAGCTGCGTCAGGGATTTCAGCGTCTCAAGACGGATCTGACGCGCGAGTTCGGTTATCTCTTTCTCATTCATGATTTGGCTCCGGTGTTTTCCTGCGCGTTACCGCCCGCAGGTTTGTTTTTCGCGAAGACGTTGTACGCCACCAGCAGCGCGAACAGCGCCACGACCAGCCCGGTGATGGCAAGCGGCGAGAGGAAGCGCGCCAGGTTGCCGAGGACAATCCCGACCGCGCCGAAGTCGGCGTCAGAGAAGGTGGTGTTGGCAAAGCCAATGGCGCCCAGCACCGGCAGCAGCAGGACCGGCAGGAAGGTAATCAGCAGGCCGTTAGCAAAAGCGCCAATCATCGCCCCGCGACGTCCGCCGGTGGCGTTACCAAACACGCCCGCCGTTGCGCCGGTGAAGAAGTGCGGCACGACGCCCGGGAGGATCAGCACCCAGCTAAACTGACCGCAGATGAACAGCCCCACAATCCCGCCAAGGAAACTGAACAGGAAGCCAATCAGTACCGCGTTTGGCGCATAGGGATACACCACCGGGCAGTCCAGCGCAGGACGCGCGTTCGGCACCAGTTTTTCAGAGAAGCCGGTAAAGGCAGGAACGATTTCCGCCAGAATCAGGCGTACGCCCTGCAGGATGATGAACACGCCCGCCGCAAAGGTAATCGCCATGATGATGGCGTAGACCAGGTAGTTCTGACCGCCGCTGAAGGTGGCCTCCACATACTCGCGCCCGGCGCTCACCGCCATGATCAGGTAGATGATCATCATGGTCAGGGAGATGGAGATCGAGCTGTCGCGCAGGAAGCTCAGGTTCTTCGGCAGGTTCATCTCTTCAGTTGAGCGGGAGCCTTTACCGACCTTGCTGCCAATCCAGCCGGACAGCACGTAGCCCAGCGTGCCGAAGTGGCCGAAGGCAATCTCATCATTGCCGGTAATGCGCTTCATGTAGCGCTGGGCAATCGCCGGGAAGAAGGCCATGATCAGGCCGAGGATCAGCGACCCGGTAAAGACCAGCCCCACGCCCTCAAAGCCCGCCACCGTCAGGATCACGCCAATCATGCACGCCATATAAAACGTGTGGTGTCCAGTCAGGAAGATATACTTCAGGCGGGTAAAACGCGCGACGATAATATTCGCCACCATCCCGAAGGCCATAATCAGCGCGGTCGCTGCACCGTATTTTTCCAGCGCAATGGACACGATCGCCTCATTGTTTGGAATAATGCCCTGGATCGTAAAGGCGTGTTCAAACATCCCGCCCAAAGGATTTAATGACCCTACCAGTACCGTGGCGCCACCGCCCAGTACAATAAAGCCGAGAATGGTTTTAATGGTCCCTTTCACCACGTCGGAAAACGCTTTTTTCTGCGCAACCAGACCGATTAACGCGATTAAACCGACCAGCACCGAAGGGACTTTTAAAATATCAACAACGAAATTCAGCGTTTCAAGGATAAACATATCCACCTCGCCTTATCAGGGTTATTGTCTTTCGAACCAGCCGCGCAGCTGCGCTTCAAGTTCGTTAATGTCGATGATGTTGTTGATCACCACCAGCTGGCTTTGCGGCACGCTGGCGCTGGCGGCAATGTCTTTTGCCATCACGAACAGATCGGCCGCGCCCGGCGTGGCCGAGGAGAGATCGGAGTGTTCAACCTCAGCTTCAATCTCCAGCTTTTTGAGCACCTTTTTAATATTCATTTCGACCATAAAACTACTGCCCAGGCCAGAACCGCAAATAGCCATGATTTTCATTGTTGTCCCCTTATTTTGAGTAGAGTACGCCCCATCACGCTGACGCGTAATGTTGTGAAAAATCGGATTAAAGAATTAAATCAGAAGCGGTTAATAATCGTTTTAATTTCCTCCAGGGTATTCACCTGATGCAGTTCGTCCATATCGGTATCGCTGGAAAATAACTCTGCCAGCGACGAGATCATCTCGATATGGCTATTTTTGTCGGGTGCCGCGAGCATAATAATGACGTCGACAGGGTCAAACTCACCGGCACCAAACGAGACGCCCTGTTTTAGTTTTAATAACGACAACCCCAGTCCTTTGGCGCCTTCCTCCGGCCGCGCATGCGGCATCGCCAGCCCTGGTGCCAGCACATAATAGGGTCCTAACGTGTGGTGCTGCTGGATGATGGCGGTGACGTATTCAGGCTCAATCACCTGCAAATCCAGCAGCGGCTTCGCGCACAGCTCCAGCGCCTGCGGCCAGCCTTCCACGCTCTCCTGCAGCGTGATGGTTGTATCATATATCCATTTTTTGAGCACTTTTCACTCCCGCGACACGCTTAAGATGAGCAAACTTTATTCAACGCATCAGTGATTGACTGTGATCGCTATCACAAAGATAGCGCTACCAATCGTTATCATGCAGAAATGTGATAGCGCTATCAAATTGCAATCACGTTGCTAAATCACAGCAAAAAAAGGGATTTAAGGCGTATACTGCCTGTCACGTGAAACGAAGGAAAAGAAGAACGCGTCTGGTCAGCAGGAAGGTGTATGTCTCTAACCCGAAAACGGCGCAGTACTGGTAAAGTGACACTCGCCGATGTCGCACAGCTTGCCGGTGTGGGCACGATGACCGTGTCCCGTGCACTCCGCACGCCCGAACAGGTTTCCGATAAACTACGTGAAAAAATTGAAGCTGCCGTGCAGGAGCTGGGTTATATGCCTAATCTTGCCGCCAGCGCGCTGGCCTCGGCGTCGTCATGGACGATAGCCATGGTAGTGCCCAACCTCTCCGAAGCCGGCTGCTCGGAGATGTTCGCCGGGCTACAGCAGGTGCTACAGCCTGCCGGGTATCAGATCATGCTGGCTGAATCCCAGCATCGTCTTGAGCAGGAGGAGAAGTTGCTGGAGACGCTGCTGGCGTCGAATATTGCCGCCGCTATCCTGCTCAGCGTTGAACATACCGACACCGTTCGCCACTGGCTGAAAAATGCCTCTATCCCGGTGATGGAGATGGGTGCCATGCGCGCCGATCCGATTGATATGAATATCGGGATTGATAACGTGGCGGCCATGTATGAACTCACGGAAATGGTGATTAAGCGCGGCTACCAAAACATAGGCCTGCTGTGCGCCAACCAGGAACAGTGGATTTTCCAGCAGCATCTGCAGGGCTGGTACAAAGCCATGCTTCGCCACCATATGTCGCCGAACCGGGTCATTAACGCGGCGATGCCGCCGAGCTTCTCGACCGGTGCAGCACAGCTGCCCGAGTTCCTGCTGGCCTGGCCGGAGCTGGATGCGCTGGTGTGCGTCTCTGACGAGCTGGCGTGCGGCGCGCTGTACGAGTGCCAGCGCAGGCGAATCAAAGTGCCGGACGATCTGGCGGTGGTAGGCTTTGGCGATAGCGACGTGAGCCGCGTCTGCCAGCCGCCGCTAACGACCATGGCGGTGCCGCATCGTAAGATTGGAATTGAAGCCGGGAAAGCGTTACTGGAGCGCCTGAATGGCGGAGACTGGCGCGATCAAAAGCCCATCGCGTCCAGTCTGTGTCTGAGAGAGAGTTGCTGAAGCTTACTCAGCCTCTTCCTCTTTCTCTGATTTTGTCGATTCGTTATTGGCGTTGCGGCTCATCCAGAGCGCCAGCGCTTTTAACGAATCCGGCGTGAACTCGTCGCAGCGCGCGGTGATCTCTTCCGGCGTCATCCAGCTGACCTCACTCACCTCTTCTTCCTGCAGGGCAAACGGGCCGTGAGAAACGCAGCTAAACAGCCCGCCCCAGACGCGGCAGTTTTCGTCTTCAAAATAGAACTGACCGTGCTCGGCAAACGGCACACCGGCGATGCCTAACTCTTCTTCTGCTTCACGACGTGCGGAATCCAGCAGCACTTCATCTGCCTGGACAACACCGCCTGCAGTGGCATCCAGCATACCCGGGAGAAAATCTTTGGTATCCGTACGGCGCTGGACCAGAATTTTGCCCATCCCGTCATGCACAACGATGTACGTTGCGCGGTGGCGCAGACGCTCCGCACGCATTTGTTCGCGGCTGGCCTGCGCGATCACTTCATTCTCTTCGCTGACAATGTCAACCCACTCTGTACTTGCCAAATGACTCTGCTCCACCATCGGGAAACCTTCTCTTCTAAGCGCTCTTTCGGCGCGTTTGCAGTTGAGGTGTAACTTACGGATTAATCGCTACTTGCGCAATAACTTGCTGATCATTAAGTGCGATAACACTCAGGGTATTTCCATCCAGCATGCCATAGCTCGCAGAATAGCCACCTTTCGGGATACTGACCGAACCCGGGTTGAAGTGATAAATCTCACCGCGCTTTTCAGCAACCGGAATATGAGTATGACCGTAAACCAGGACATCGCCAGCCGCGAGCGCCGGAAGATTATCCGGGCTAAAAAGATGCCCATGGGTCAGGAACAGTCGGCTTTGTTCCAGCAGCACCTGCTGCCACGGCGCAGTAAGGGGAAAATGCAGCAGCATCTGGTCCACTTCGCTGTCGCAGTTGCCGCGAACGGCGATGATGCGCGAGGCATACGGGTTGAGCTTTTCCGCGACCTGCGCAGGGGCGTAGCCTTCCGGCAACGCGTTGCGCGGGCCGTGATTGAGCACGTCGCCCAGAATAATCAGCCACTGCGCGCCGCTTTGTGCAAACAGGGAGAGGACACGCTCGGTAGCGGGCAGCGATCCATGGATATCCGACGCAAACATCAGTTTCATCAGTCACTCCTCGGGAAAACAGACTGCCCCCATCATACCTGAAGCGTCAGGGCTTATCAGCCCGCACGCTTAGCCGAGAGTGCCACATAGCGCTGCACGGAGGCGCGCTGCCACTGAAACGCGGCATAATCCACCAGCAGCTGCGGCACCTCATCGCCATTGAGGATCAGGCGGTTTAGCATCAACGCCAGATCGGCATCAGCAATGCACCACTCGCCGAACAGGTTCGGGTTGCCGTGTGCGAGGAGAGAGGTGGCGGTTTCAATGAGTTTTTGCGCGCTTTCTGCACCTTCTGCGCTGAGAGCTGGTTTTTTCACCCCGGCAAACACGACGTCCGTCGAGCGTTCGACGCGAATCGGTACCAGATCGCTTCGCAACCACGCCTGGATCTGTCGCGCCCGGGCGCGCTTTTGCAGATCGTGAGGATAGATGCGCTCCCACTCCGGCGGCGCGAACCGATCTTCCAGATATTCATCAATCGCCGAGGATTCGCTCAGGGCAAAACCGTCAATCTCCAGCACCGGCACGCGTCGGGTCAGATCGTAACCCTGCCACTGCGGTTTAAGATGTTCACCGCCGTCGAGATCAACGGTCTTCAGCGTAAACGTGAGCCCTTTTTCGGCCAGCGCAACGTATACGCTCATAACATAGGGAGAAAAGAAATTCGCATCGGACCACAACGTGATGACGGGCTGGTTCATAACATCCTCATAGGCTGATCGGTTTTTACTCAACATATAATCTCTTTGCCTCGCTGTCACTTGATGAAAACTCACGATTTACAACAACCACCTATACTCATTTGTCATGGCACCACTCTTCGCATGGACAGGAGTTGAGAATGATCGACCTTTATTACGCCCCTACCCCAAACGGCCATAAGATCACCCTCTTTCTTGAAGAAGCCGAGCTGGATTACAGGATCATTCGCGTGGATATCAGCAAGGGCGAACAGTTCAGCCCTCTCTTTCTGGCTATCTCGCCGAATAATAAAATCCCGGCCATTATTGATAACCAGCCGGCGGACGGGGGCAGACCGTTGAGCCTGTTTGAATCCGGTGAAATTTTGCTCTATCTGGCAGAGAAAACCGGCAAGCTGCTGAGCGGCGAGCTGCGTGAGCGTCACCATACCCTGCAGTGGCTCTTCTGGCAGGCGAGCGGGCTGGGGCCCATGCTGGGTCAAAACCATCACTTTACCGCTTACGCCCCGCAGCCCATTCCCTATGCGATAGAACGCTATCAGGTCGAGACGCAGCGGCTCTATGACGTTCTGAACCGTCGGCTGAAGAAAACGCCGTGGCTCGGGGGGGATCATTACAGCATTGCCGATATCGCCTGCTGGCCATGGGTGAATACGCATGAAAAACACCGAATTGACCTGGCCTCTTACCCGGCGGTGAACAACTGGTTTGAGCGCATCCGGACCCGCCCGGCGACCGAGCGGGCGATGCAAAAAATCCAGCAGATTTAACCCTCTATGAGGCTGGGTGCCCGCGAGCCTCTCATGTATGATGAGCGGGAAATACTGACACGGAGAAGACCTGCAATGTCACAGCCAGACGCCATTATTCGTATAAAAAATTTACGCCTGCGTACCTTCATCGGTATCAAAGAGGAAGAGATCGCCAACCGTCAGGATATTGTCATTAACGTGGTGATTCACTACCCCGCAGATAAAGCGCGGGCCAGCGAAGACATCAACGACGCGCTTAACTACCGCACAATAACCAAAAACATCATTCAGTACGTGGAGAATAACCGCTTCTCCCTGCTGGAAAAATTAACTCAGGATGTGCTCGATATCGCACGCGAACATCACTGGGTCACTTATGCTGAAGTTGAGATCGATAAACTTCACGCCCTGCGCTACGCCGATTCCGTCTCCATGACGTTAAGCTGGCGGCGCCAGGCGTAAACCTGGAGGTTGTATGAAGATTTTGCTGACCGGCGGGACAGGCCTGATTGGTCGTCACCTCATTGCGCGTCTGCAGGCCTTGCATCACGACATCACCGTGGTCACGCGCAGCCCGGAGAAAGCGCGTCAGGTGCTGGGGGCGGGTGTCGATATCTGGAAAAATCTGGCTGAGCAGCAAAATCTGGACGGTTTCGACGCCGTCATTAACCTCGCGGGTGAACCCATCGCCGATAAGCGCTGGACGGAAGAGCAAAAACAGCTGTTATGCAGCAGCCGGTGGAACATTACCGAAAAGCTCGTCGAGCTGATCCGTAATAGCCACACCCCACCTTCAGTGCTGATTTCGGGTTCAGCGGTGGGCTATTACGGCGATCTCGGCGAGGTGGTGGTGACCGAGGAAGAACCACCCCATAACGAGTTTACCCATAAACTTTGCGCCCAGTGGGAGCGTATCGCCTGTGCGGCGCAAAGCGATCGTACCCGCGTCTGCCTGCTGCGGACCGGGGTCGTCCTCGCGCCGAAAGGCGGCATCCTGGCGAAGATGCTTCCCCCTTTCAGGCTCGGACTCGGGGGCCCCATTGGTAATGGCCGTCAGTATATGGCTTGGATCCACATCGACGATATGGTCAACGGTATTCTCTGGCTGCTGGATAACGATCTGCGCGGGCCGTTCAATATGGTTGCGCCATATCCGGTGCGTAATGAACAGTTTGCTCACGCGCTGGGGCATGCCCTGCACCGTCCGGCAATTTTGCGCGTGCCTGCCACGGTCATTCGTCTGCTGATGGGTGAAGCGTCTGTTCTGGTATTAGGCGGACAGAGAGCGCTGCCAAAACGACTGGAAGCGGCCGGCTTTGCGTTCCGCTGGTATGAATTAGAAGAGGCGCTGGGGGATGTGGTGCGGTGAATATGTTACAGTGACAGGCCATGTTCCGAAAATATGGCGTCACAATGGCAACGATCACCACTCCCCGGCTTTACCTCACCCCTTTCGAACCCACTGACTGGGCCTTCTTCCGCTCGCTGCGTGAAGATCGCCGCATCATGCGCTACATGGCCGCCATCGCGCCAGAAAAAGAGACCCGACGCGTGTTTGCCGCGCGACTCGCTGCTGCTCATGTGTTTGTCATTCGCGCCCGGGATGATGATACGCCGCTTGGCGATATTGGCCTGCAAATCAGCCCTGAGAATCGTGAGGAGGCCGATATCGGCTATACGGTTGTACCTGCCGCGCAAGGGAAAGGTATCGCCAGCGAGGCGCTGCGCGCGGTGTGTGATTATGCGTTCAACCAGACCGGCGTGAAGGCGATTAACGCGTACGTGCTGGCGGACAACGGCGGATCGGTGCGCGTGCTGGAGAAAGCCGGGTTTGTGCGTACGCAGGTGCTGGAAAAGGCGTATGAAATTGACGGCGTGCGCTATGACGATTGGGTCTATCGGCTGGAGTATGCCGGCCAGCAACAGAATTAGTAGGCCCGGTAAGCGAAGCGCCACCGGGCGATTGGGCTGTACTGCGGCCTGATGCCCTCACCTCGCCCCTCTCCCACAGGGAGAGGGAGAAGCAAACCTACTTCAACGACCCCTTCAGGAACTGCTGCAAACGCGGGCTTTGCGGGTTCGCCAGCACCTCGTCCGGATGCCCCTGCTCTTCAATTTTCCCCTGGTGCAGGAAAATCACGTGGTTCGAGACGTTACGGGCGAAGCCCATCTCGTGCGTCACCACCACCATCGTTTTGCCCTCTTCAGCCAGCTTCTGCATGATGCGCAGCACTTCGCCAACGAGTTCCGGGTCGAGCGCGGAGGTCGGTTCGTCGAACAGCAGCACCTCGGGTTCCATCGCCAGCGCGCGCGCGATGGAGACACGCTGCTGCTGACCGCCGGAGAGATGCACCGGGTATTTCATCTGCTGGCGCTCGTCGATGCCCACTTTTGCCAGATATTTCACCGCACGCTCGCGGGCTTCCTGCTTGCTCAGCCCCAGTACCTGAACCGGCGCTTCCATCACGTTCTCCAGCACCGTCATGTGGCTCCAGAGGTTAAAATGCTGGAACACCATCGTCAGGCGCGTACGCAGCAGGCGCAGCTGGTGTTTATCCGCCACCTTCAGCTGGCCGTCTTTGTCACGCACCAGGTTGATGTTCTGCCCGCTCACCACGATCGAGCCTTCGCTCGGCTTTTCCAGGAAGTTAATGCAGCGCAGGAAAGTACTTTTACCCGAGCCGGATGAACCGATGATACTGATTACATCGCCTGCGTTAGCCTGCAGCGACACCCCTTTCAGCACTTCATGTTCGCCGTAGCGTTTGTGCAAATCAATAACGTTTAATTTGTTCTCAGCCATCATCTTTCTCAGTGCGTCGAAGAAGGTTTTATATGCTGCAACCAGCGTTTTTCAGCCTTACGGAACAGGCTAATCAAAACATAAGAGATAATTAAATAGAGCACCGCCGCAATGCCAAACGCGGTAAACGGCTGATAGGTCGCGGAGTTAATATCGCGCGCGATTTTGAGCAGATCCGGCACCGTCGCGGTAAAGGCAAGCGCGGTGGAGTGCAGCATCAAAATCACTTCGTTACTGTACGCCGGTAACGCGATACGCAGTGCCGACGGCAGAATAATGCAGCGATAAAGTTTCACTGAGGAAAAGCCGTACGCGCGCGCCGCCTCAATTTCACCGTACGGAACCGAACGAATGGCTCCCGCGAAAATCTCGGTGGTATAGGCGCAGGTGTTGAGCGTCAACGCCAGCACCGTACAGTTCAGACCGCTGCGGAAGAACGCATTCAGCATCTCAGTGCCTTTTACGATCTCAAGCGTATACATCCCCGAATAGAACACCAGCAGCTGCACGTACAGCGGCGTACCGCGAAACACGTAGGTAAACAGCCAGATCGGGAACTGGATAAATTTATTGTTCGACACGCGGCCAATGGCAAGAAACACCGCCAGAATGCCGCCCATCACCACGGAGGAGATCAGCAGCCAGAGCGTAATCGCCACGCCGGTAAAGCGGTAGCCATCTGTCCACAGCAGCGATTTCCAGTATTCCTGAATAATCTCAATCACAGGTCAGCCCTCTTCACACCCACGGAGTAGCGACGCTCGAGCAGAAGCAGCACACCATTGGAGACGGTCGTAAAGACCAGATAAATCACGCCGCAGACCACCGCAAAGTAAAACGGCTCCCAAGTGCTCTTGCCCGCCAGCTGAGTCGCTTTCACGACGTCTTCCAGACCGAGCAGCGAGACCAGCGCTGTCGCTTTGAGGATAACCTGCCAGTTGTTGCCGATGCCCGGCAGCGCGTAACGCATCATGGCCGGGAACATAATCCGACGAAACGTTTGTGAAGAGGTAAAACCAAATGCGGTTGCCGCCTCAATGTGCCCCTTCGGCACGGCCATGTAAGCACCGCGGAAGGTTTCGGTGAAGTAGGCCCCGTAGATAAAACCGAGGGTAATAATACCGGCCACCATCGGGTCGATATCAATTTGTCCCATGCCCATCGCGTCCGTCACGCTGTTCAGCGCAATCTGCAGACCGTAAAAGATAAGCAGCATCAGCACCAGATCGGGAACGCCGCGAATAAGCGTGGTGTAGCCTTCAAAAATTAGCGCCAGCGGTTTGTTAGCCGAAAGCTTCGCCCCTGCGCCTGCCAGACCTATCAGCACCGCCAGCACCACGGAGCTGATAGCCAGCTCAAGGGTGACAAGCGCGCCATGTAAAATAACGCCAGAAAATCCGTACAGCATACCGCGAGCCCTGTCGTATCGTGAGTGGTGGAACCGTGTCTTTCCCCCTCCCACGGAGGGAGGGGCCGCACGTTATTTGACGGGGCGATTAGCCGCCGTAAACATTAAAATCAAAGTACTTTTTCGCCAGCTTGTCGTAGGTGCCGTCAGCGCGCATTTCAGCAAACGCTTTGTTCAGCGCCTCACGCAGCTCGTTGTCTTCTTTGCGCAGGCCCATACCGGTGCCCACACCAAACAGCTTCACGTCCTTAATGGACGGGCCGCCAAACTTGTAATCTTTACCGACCGGCGTTTTCAGGAAGCCTTCGCTTGCCGCGACTTCATCCTGGAATGCCGCATCAATTCGGCCTGCCGTCAGGTCAGCGTAGATATTTTCCTGGCCCTGATAGGAGACGATTTCAATCCCCTTCGGCGCCCAGTGTTCGTTACCGTAGGTTTCCTGGGTAGTGCCCTGCAGCACGCCGACACGTTTACCTTTCAGGGACTCCAGCGTTGGCTGAACGTCAGACGATTTAGCCACCACCAGACGAGAATCGGCCGCGTAAAGTTTGTCTGTGAAGGCAATCTCCTGCTGGCGTTTTTCAGTGATGGAGAGCGAGGACATGATCACGTCGATTTTTTTCGCTTTCAGGGACGGGATCAGCGCATCCAGCGGGTTCTCAACGTAGGTACACTGTGCTTTGATGCGTTTGCACAGCTCATTGGCCAGATCGATGTCAAAACCAACCAGTTCACCCTTTGAATTTTTCGATTCGAACGGCGCATAGGTGGGATCGGTACCGATCCGAATTTTCTGCGGAATGGCTGCGAATGCCGCGGTAGCGCTGGAAAAGGCCAGCACCAGAGATAGTGACAACACGAGTTTTTTCATATTTGTCCTCAACAAACTGTCTTCATACGGGTTTTTTACGACGACGGGGTGGTGCTAATGTGCCATTAATTCCCTCTGACAGGCAAAGACTAATGCCCTTCAGGCGGGAATTTTTGCATTATAAATGCGTAAGTATGCACAAAGCGATCCAATACGGTGCAACGAACGCACCGTATTGGGTCAACCGTTCCCGTAACGCACCTTTCCGGTGCGTTAGCGTCAGGTATTATTCACCGTATACGTTGAAGTCGAAGTATTTCTTCGCCAGTTTGTCGTAAGTACCGTCTTTACGCAGCTCTGCAAAGGCTTTGTCGAAGGCGGCTTTCAGCTCGGTATCATCCTTACGCAGGCCAATACCGGTGCCGTCACCAAAGTATTTTTTGTCTTTCACCGACGGGCCCGCAAACGCGTAGTCTTTCCCCGCAGGCTGTTTCAGGAAGCCTTCACTCGCGGCGACTTCATCCTGGAATGCCGCATCCAGACGGCCTGCCGCCAGGTCAGAGTAGATCAGATCCTGGTTCTGGTAAGCCACCACGTCGACACCCTTCTCACGCCAGGTGGCATTGGCATAACCTTCCTGGGTCGATCCCTGAAGCACGCCAACATGCTTGCCTTTCAGCGAGTCGATGGTTGGCTTAATCGGGGAGCCTTTTGGCGCAATCAGGCGAGAATCCGCGGCGTAGAGCTTGTCAGAGAAGGCAATCTCCTGCTGGCGTTTTTCGGTGATGGAGAGAGAAGAGATAATGGCGTCGATTTTCTTGGCTTTCAGCGACGGGATTAACGCGTCAAAGTCGCTGCCCACCCATGTGCATTTCACCGCAATGCGCTTGCACATTTCATTTCCCAGATCGATATCAAACCCCACGAAATCGCCTTTCGCATCCTTGGAAGAGAATGGCGCGTAGGTTGCGTCTGTACCGATACGAACCGTCTGTGGAAGCGCTGCGTAGCTACCTGCTGCCGCACTTAACCCCACGAGCAAAGACAGAGCCAGAACCGTCTTCTTCATACATTTACCCTCAAGTACCGTGATTTTATTATGTATTGTGTTGTGTGTTGTGTTGCAGGCTTCATCTTGCAGGTCTTATGCCACATTGCCGTCTGGTCAAAACTTCGACGTTAAATATGTTAATAAAACGTTGCGATACTGCCTTAATGGTGAAAGATAGCAGGTCTGCCGAACGAACCGGAGAGAGAAAAAGGGAAAAAACGAATTAAATGTCGAGGATATGATCGCCGTTGCATAATTGCCCTGAAACAGGGCAACTTGTCTTTTCATGCACCTGGTTTGTGCACAGATTCAGGCACCCTGCCAGCGGGTGAAGAGATCTTCAGGCAGGTCGATGTCAAACTGATCCAGCACGCGGTTAACGGTCTGATTAATCACGTCATCCAGCGAGGTCGGGCGATGATAAAATGCCGGTACCGGCGGCATGATGATGGCTCCCAGCTCCGCGGCCTGGGTCATCAAACGCAGGTGGCCAAGGTGCAGCGGCGTTTCCCGCACGCAGAGCACCAGAGGACGACGCTCCTTCAGCACCACATCCGCCGCGCGCGTGACCAGGGTGTCGGTATAGCTGTTCACAATGCCGGAGAGCGTTTTAATTGAACAGGGCAGGATAACCATGCCAGCCGTTTTAAACGAGCCTGAGGAGATGCTGGCGGCGATATCACGGGCATCGTGAACCACGTCCGCCATTGCCTGAACATCGCGCAGGGAGAGATCGGTTTCCAGAGAGAGGGTCTGACGCGCCGCCTGGCTCATCACCAGATGGGTCTCGACTTCCGCCACGTTACGCAGAACCTGTAACAGACGTACGCCGTAAATCGCGCCGCTGGCGCCGCTGAGCCCAACAATGAGTCGTTTCATGATTTTCGCCCTTACTGATTTCAGGGCAGACTGTGCAGGATTTTGCGGGGAGTTGCAAGTGAGGGCATTCGCCCTCACTTGCCGGAGCATCAACCTTCGTTGTGCATCTCTAAACTTTCGAGATCGTTCTGCATCTGGACGGCTTTCGCATCGTCGTTACGCAGCGAATCAAGATAGTCGAGGTACTGCTGGTCAACGTCTTTGGTCACGTAAATACCGTTGAACACGGAGCATTCAAACTGCTGAATTTCCGGGTTCTCGGCACGCACCGCGTCGATGAGATCGTTCAGATCCTGGAAAATCAGGCCGTCGGCACCGATGATTTGGCGAATTTCATCTACTTCACGGCCGTGAGCGATCAGCTCGTTGGCGGTTGGCATATCGATGCCGTACACGTTCGGGAAGCGAATCTCCGGCGCAGCAGAGGCCAGGTAGACTTTCTTCGCACCCGCTTCGCGCGCCATCTCGATAATCTGCTCAGAGGTGGTGCCGCGAACGATGGAGTCATCCACCAGCAGAACGTTCTTGTCGCGGAATTCCGCGCGGTTGGCGTTCAGCTTGCGGCGCACGGACTTACGACGCAGGTGCTGCCCCGGCATGATAAAGGTGCGGCCAACGTAGCGGTTCTTCACGAAGCCCTGACGGTATGGCTTGTCCAGAATGCGGGCGATCTCCAGCGCGATATCGCAGGAGGTTTCCGGGATAGGAATCACCACGTCGATGTCGAGATCGTCCCACTCGCGAGCAATCTTCTCGCCCAGCTTGGTGCCCATGTTGACGCGCGCGCTGTAGACGGAAATCTTGTCGATGAAGGAATCCGGACGGGCAAAGTAAACGTATTCAAACAGGCACGGGTTGCTGACCGGGTTGTCGGCACACTGGCGGGTAAACAGCTGGCCCTTCTCGGTGATGTAGACCGCTTCGCCCGGCGCAACGTCGCGCAGGAATTCGAAGCCCAGGGTATCCAGCGCCACGCTCTCAGAGGCAACCATATATTCAGTACGGCCATCGCCGAGGTCGCGCTTACCGAGCACCAGCGGACGAATGCCGTTAGGATCGCGGAAGGCGACCATACCGTGACCGATGATCATCGCAACGCAGGCGTACGCGCCGCGGATCTGACGGTTTGTCGCGGCAATCGCGGCAAAAATGTTGTCTGCTTCCAGCGGATAGTGACGGAAGTTATCCAGCTCGCTGGCGAACACATTGAGCAGGATTTCAGAATCAGAGGTGGTGTTAATGTGGCGACGTTTCTCTTCGAACAGCTTTTTACGCAGCTCATGCGCGTTGGTCAGGTTGCCGTTATGAGCAAGGGTAATGCCATACGGTGAGTTGACGTAGAAAGGCTGTGCCTCAGAGGCGCTGGAACTGCCAGCAGTAGGATAACGAACGTGACCGATCCCCATATTACCTTGCAGACGCTGCATATGGCGGGCTTCAAACACATCGTTTACCAGGCCATTCGCCTTGCGTAAACGGAAGCAGTTGTTTGCATCAATGGTGATGATACCCGCAGCATCCTGCCCACGGTGCTGAAGCACCGTTAACGCGTCATAAATCGACTGGTTTACCGGCATGAAACCGGCGATACCGACAATACCGCACATTCGTCTTTTCCTCGTTAAGCCACATCTCAGGGTTTATGCCCTGGGCAAAAAACTTGACGAGCTTTGCAGATAGTCAAAGAACCATCTGATGATGAAGCTGAACTCTGGAATGAGCTGCGATTTTTGCCAGTCTTCGCTTTTGGAGAACCCGGTGAAGGTATCCAGGAAGAACAGGATCGCGGCCACAATCAGCACGCCTCGTAATGCCCCGAAACAGATCCCGAGCACCCTGTCCGTTCCTGACAGACCGGTTTTCTCGACCAGCTGACCTATCACGTAATTCACGATAGCGCCGACAATCAGCGTTGCGATAAACAGCACCGCGATAGCGATTCCATTTCGGACCAGTTCATCTTCAAAGCCCGTGAACCAGACAGACAGGTAAGTGTAGTAATGACTGGCAACAAAGAAAGCACAACCCCATGTCACCAGCGATAACGCTTCACGAACAAAGCCACGGATCAGGCTAACCAGACAGGAAAAACCAATCACCGCAATGATGGCGTAATCAATCCAGACCATATGTGTCCCACGATTTAACGCCCTGTCATCCAGTTCGGGGCGAATTCTAACAGAAAAAGAAAACGTTTGCGTAGGGATTTCCTTCCCGCGCGTAAATAAAAAAGGCGCTGAAAAAATGTTCAACGCCACGGTCCATTTGACGTCTCTGTGGACGTCTGCTCCCCCCTCACCCCAACCCTCTCCCTCAAGGGAGAGGGAGCAAACCATTCCGGGAATGGGTAAGATCTTATCAGTTCGCGCTGTAGCCCATCACCACACCGCTCAGGCCGGAGATCTGCTTCAGCTCACCGAGCGAACCTTTAAGCTTATCTTTGGACGCTTCTGGCCCCACGAGGATACGGGTAATTTTACCCTGCACCGGCGTGGAAGGTGAAGTGTAAACACGATATCCCGCACTGCGCAGTTTGCTCACGACCTCGTTGACCTTATCGGCGTTTTTCAGCGCACCAAGCTGCACCACGTAGGCTTTACCCGTTGGGGCAGCGGCATCCTGCTGCGCCGGTTTTGCTGGCGGAGGTGTCTCTGACGCCGCGGCTAGCTGTTCTGCGGCTTTATCCCGCTGCGGTTTCGGCTGCGGCTGCGGCTTCTCAACCGGCTTCGGTTTTTCAACCGGTTTAGGCTGCTCGACCGGCACCGGATCGATATCGCTGTTGCTCGCTGCCGCCAGGCGAGACGGATCGAGCGATGGTGCGGCGGCATCGCCTGCACGCACCTCTTCCGCCGCCCCTTCCGGCGGCTGAGCAGGCAGCGCCTGCGTCGCCGCAGGCAGCATATCCGGCTCATCGCGGTCACCCGGCTTCGGCACCAGCGGAATAGCGGCAAACTCATCCTGATAATGCTTTTTCTGCCCGTCGAGCAGACCCGGGAGAATAATCACCCCGAGCGCGACCAGCACAATGGTTCCTGTTAAACGGTTCTGAAACTTACTCGCCACCGGTTCTCCCCGCGTCCATCACTTCCATGACATGTGCCACCGTGTGGAATGACCCACACACCAGCACGGTATCTTCTGGTTTAGCATCCGCCATCGCGGCATGCCAGGCCTGAGCCACGCTACTGTAGATTGCGCCTTTGCCGAGATGTTCCATCAGTTGCTCAGCCGTCGCGCCGCGCGGCCCCTCCAGAGGAGCACAATACCAGCTATCGACCACACTCTCCATGCAGGCCAGCGTCCCGCCGATATCTTTATCATGAAGCATACCGATAACCGCCAGCACGCGCCCGGTTTTTGGTAACGAATTGAGACGTCCCGCGAGATACGCCGCCGCATGGGGGTTATGCGCCACGTCCAGAATCAGGCGCGGTGATTCGCTGACGATCTGGAAACGCCCGGGCAACAGCGCATTCTTAATGCCGTCGCGGATCGCCTGCTCGCTGACCGTGAGGCCACTGGCGCGCAGTGCCGCCAGCGCGGTTGCCGCGTTCGGCTGCGGTACCTGCGGCAGCGGCAGGTTGTCGAGCGCGCCCTGCGCGTCGCTAAAGCGCCAGCCGTTATCCTGGACCTCGTACTGCCAGTCAACGTCGCGGCGCACCAGACGCGCGCCCTTCTCGTTCGCCACGTCAGCAATGGTATGCGGCATATCCGGCTCGCCAACCACCGCGGGCTTATTTGCGCGGAAAATACCGGCCTTCTCGCGGCCAATGCTTTCACGATCCGGTCCCAGCCAGTCGATATGGTCCAGCGCGATGCTGGTGACCACCGCCACGTCCGCATCCACCATATTGGTCGCATCAAGACGTCCGCCGAGGCCAACCTCAAGAATCACCACATCCAGCTGCGCCTGTTTGAACAGCCACAGCGCCGACAGGGTGCCGTATTCAAAATAGGTTAATGAGATCTCACCGCGTGCGGCTTCAATTTCCGCGAACGACGCCGTATGCGCCGATTCCGGCAGTTCGCGGTTCTGCACACGAACGCGCTCGGTATAGCGGACCAGGTGTGGCGAGCTGTACACGCCAACTTTGTAACCCGCGGCCATCAGGACAGATTCCAGCGTGCGGCAGGTCGTGCCTTTACCGTTGGTCCCCGCGACGGTGAACACGAAAGGTGCCGGTTTGAGCACATCAAGACGCGCGGCGACCTGGCTTACGCGCTCAAGCCCCATATCGATGGTTTTACTGTGCAGGTTTTCCAGATAAGAAAGCCACGCGGCCAGGGGCGACGTGGCTTGGGGAATGCTTTTATTTTCCATAATGCCCGGTTGTCATTAACAGATTAGAAAGCAAAAGGGCAGCGCCAACCGGCCCTGCCCTTTTCAGTTATCAGGCCTCGGGTTCCTGATCCGGTACCACCACGCCTTCGCGCGGCTCATCCGGGTTCGGCGCTGGCAGATTCATCAGCTTCGCCAGGATGCTCGCCAGCTTCAGGCGCATTTCCGGACGGCGGACGATCATGTCGATGGCGCCTTTCTCGATGAGGAACTCACTGCGCTGGAAGCCCGGCGGCAGTTTCTCGCGAACGGTCTGCTCGATAACGCGAGGACCGGCAAAGCCGATCAGGGCCTTAGGCTCAGCGATGTTCAGGTCGCCCAGCATCGCGAAGCTCGCGGAGACGCCGCCCATGGTTGGGTCGGTCAGCACGGAGATGTACGGCAGACCGCGCTCCTGCATTTTCGCCAGCGCAGCAGAGGTTTTCGCCATCTGCATCAGCGACATCAGCGCTTCCTGCATACGCGCACCGCCGGAGGCAGAGAAGCAGATCAGCGGACAGTTGTCTTCCAGCGCCTGCTCAACGGCACGCACGAAGCGCGCACCAACCACAGAGCCCATTGAGCCGCCCATAAAGGAGAACTCAAACGCAGCGGCAACAACCGGCATCTCATGCAGGGTGCCTTTCATGACGATCAGCGCGTCTTTCTCGCCAGTCTCTTTCTGTGCAGAGGCCAGACGATCTTTGTATTTTTTGGAATCGCGGAACTTCAGCACGTCTTTTGGCTCAAGTTCGCTACCCAGCTCTACCAGAGAGCCTTCGTCCAGCAGGCTATGCAGGCGGTTGCGCGCCGACATACGCATATGGTGGTCACACTTCGGACACACCTCAAGGTTGCGCTCCAGCTCTGCGCGATACAGAACCTGACCGCAGCTATCACACTTCGTCCATACCCCTTCAGGAATGCTCGCTTTACGCGTTGGGGTAATGTTGCTTTTAATTCGTTCAATCCAGCTCATTGATAACCTTTCTGCCTGAACCTGGTCGTTTGCCAGTTTTGCTATAAGAGGCGAATAATGCCATTTTTGCCTCCAACAGACCATGAATGTTGCACATTAAAACATAACAGCCCGAAACTTTGGATAAAAAAGTGGTCGAACCGCCAGCGTGCATTTACTTCGCTTGTTTTGCCGCCG
Organism: Enterobacter sp. PL_is511; assembly: GCF_055816065.1. Classification (NCBI taxonomy): domain Bacteria; kingdom Pseudomonadati; phylum Pseudomonadota; class Gammaproteobacteria; order Enterobacterales; family Enterobacteriaceae; genus Enterobacter; species Enterobacter sp. PL_is511. The sequence goes on from NZ_JBVPGP010000021.1 coordinate 81,313, forward strand.
CACGTTTATGACGAATAATTTCGATAACGCCAGGCAGTACGGAAAGCACAATAATCGCTACAATCAGTAACTTAAGATTTTCCTGAACCACCGGGAGATCGCCAAACAGGTAGCCTGCATAGGTAAACAACAGCACCCACAACAGCGCCCCCACGACGTTATACATGGCAAAATGACGATAGGACATATGCCCCATTCCCGCCACAAACGGTGCAAATGTGCGCACAATAGGCACAAAGCGCGCAAGGATAATGGTTTTTCCGCCATGGCGTTCATAAAACGCATGGGTTTTGTCTAAATAGCTGCGACGGAAAATTTTCGAATCCGGATTGCTGAACAGCCGCTCACCGAATACGCGTCCAATCGTGTAGTTGACCGCATCACCGACAATAGCGGCAATCACCATCAGCACCACCATAAGATGCACGTTCAGATCGTTAGTGGGTAACGCCGATAGCGCGCCGGCAACGAACAGCAGGGAATCCCCTGGCAGGAATGGGGTAACGACCAGACCGGTTTCACAAAACAGAATGAGGAACAGAATAGCGTAAACCCAGACGCCATACTGCGCGACCAGCTCCGCCAGGTGAACATCAATATGCAGGATGAAATCAATCAAAAAACGAATTACGTCCATATTGTCTAAGCCCTAATTGCACCTTTGTTTAGTCCGCTAAAAAAAGCGGGCCCATTGGCGGTTTCGGCAGGTCAAACCGATCCGGATAGTCTACCGAGACCAGATACAACCCTTCCGCTTTCGCCGTAGCTGCCGCAAGCGTTCTGTCCTTCGCTGCCAGCAGGTCTGCAATCCAGCTCTCCGGCTGGTGTCCGGCGCCCACTTCCATCAGGCTGCCCACAATATTCCGAACCATATGATGTACAAAGGCATTGGCTTTGATATCCACCACCACATACGCGCCAAAACGGCTGACGTTTATGTGCATGACGTTTCGCCACGGCGTGCGGGACTGACACTGCACCGCACGAAACGACGTAAAGTCATTTTCACCAATCAGACACTGCGCCGCGCGATGCATACGTTCAGCATCAAGCGGTTCATAAAAATGCGTCACGCCCTGGCTTAACACCGCCGGACGCAGGCGCTGGTTGTAGATGACATAACGGTAGCGACGCGCCGTGGCGCTGAAACGCGCGTGAAAATCATCCGGCACAGCTTTTACCCAACGCACCGCAATGTCACCAGGCAAATTCGCATTTACACCCAGGGTCCAGGCGGCATCCTTACGCACGGCGGTGGTTTCAAAGTGCACGACCTGCCCCGTACCGTGAACACCCGCGTCCGTACGTCCTGCGCACAGGACGTTAATCGGCTCGTTTGCCACCTGAGAGAGCGCTTTTTCCAGCTTCTCCTGGACGCTGCGCACCTCGTTCTGACGCTGCCAGCCATAATACTTACTGCCGTCGTACTCAATGCCGAGGGCAATTCTATGGACCGGCTTTTGTTCCACGTCTGACATCAGTACAGGTACTCCTGCACCAGTTTTTCAGCAATTTTGACCGCCATCAGCGCGCCGCCAAAGCGAACGTTGTCGGCAACGGACCAGAACTGAACCTGTTCCGGCATGCCGTAATCGTTACGCACGCAGCCAACGGAAAGATGCGCGCTGCCGGTGGCATCGCCCACCTGGGTCGGGAACTCGCTCTCTTCAGAGAGCACGATGTCTTCACCGCGGCCAAACGCATCGCGCGCCTCTTCTGCTGCCAGCGGACGCAGCGCTTCAAAGCCGACCATCTGCGCGTGGCCGTAAAAGACCGGGGACTGCACGACGTTCGCAGAGATCATCAGGCCATCGTCCTGCAAAATCTTACGCACTTCATCGACGATACGACGCTCTTCGCGCACGGAACCCTCGCGGTCCGGCAGCAGCGGCAGCATGTTGAACGCCAGCTGGCGGCCAAAGAAATCATCTTCATCAATCGGGATACCGTTCAGCAGCTTCGCGCTCTGCCCGGCCAGCGCGTCAACGGCCTTTTTACCGTTCGCGGACGCGGAGAGCAGGCTGGTGACGGTAATGCGCGACAGTCCGCCGTCGTCGATCAGCGGTTTCAGGGCAGTCAGCAGCTGGCTGGTCAGGCTGTTGGGCACCGCAATGACGTTACGGTTGCGGTAGTCAGCCAGCACAAACGGGTTCACGTCCGGCACCACCAGCGGCACATCCGGCTCCATTGAGAACAGGCCGCTCAGGTCGATCACCAGGCAGCCTGCGTTGGTCGCCTCTTCAACATACGCAGCAGTCGCTTCAGCGCCCGCAGCGAAAAACGCCAGCTGCGCCTGGGTCCAGTCGAATGCTGCCGCGTCCTGGACCATCACGGATTTACTGTTAAAACGCAGATGCTCACCTGCACTGTCGGTACGCGCCAGCGCATAGATATCGCCCACCGGGAACTGACGCTCAGCAAGGGTTTCGAGCAGGGCTTCGCCCACGGCACCCGTGGCACCTAAAATGGCAATGTTCCAGCCTTCAGACATGGTGGTTTACTCCAGAAATAAAAAAGCGTCCCTGTCGGAGTATCCGACAGGGAGCATTAAGAAGACATTAACGTGCCGGATGATGAACGGCGTTAAACCCCAGCTTATGCAGCAGCGTCGCCGCCGAGGCGTCGTCGCACATTACATACAGGGAAGACCACTCGCGGCGCTCAACATAGTTCTTGCGCAGCTTATCAAACTCACCCGGGATCCCCGCCACTTTACGCAGCAGCGCATCATCGCGGCGCACATCATACACCAAATGCACCAGCCTTTTCAGCGTTGCCTGATCGAGCGGACCATGCAGGGTAATGCGGCCAAATTCAGGCGCGGGGAGTAAGGTATCCAGCGCCACCTGCTGCGGATGGCCGATAAAAGCGCTGTAGGCCTCGAAGACCTGCGTCGTGCCGCGCGCTTTCCCCTCGAGGGTATAACCGGCGATATGCGCTGTGCCCACGTCCACCTTGTTAAGCAACTCAACGTTGAGATCCGGCTCCGGCTCCCAGACGTCCAGCACCACGCTGAGGTCTTGTCCTTCATTCAGACATGTCAGCAGCGCAGCGTTATCGACCACAGGGCCACGGCAGGCATTTATCAGAATAGTGCCAGCCTTCAGACGACGGATCAGCGCCTCGTCAGCAAGATGCAGCGACTTATACGGCCCCTCTTTAAACAGCGGCGTGTGGAAAGTCAGCACGTCGCATAGTTCGACCAGCTCGTCCAGCGAGCGGAAATCCCCGTCATCACCGTTGTCTTTGCGCGGCGGATCGCACAGCAGCGTGCGGATCCCTAACGCTTCAAGACGCTTTTGCAGGCGTCCGCCGACGTTACCCACGCCAACAATCCCCACGGTGCGGTCCTTCAGCGCAAACCCGTCGCGCTCGGCCAGCATCAGCAGCGAGGAGAAAACGTATTCCACAACGGCAATGGCGTTACAGCCCGGCGCGGCGGAAAAACCGATTCCAGCCTGCTTCAGCCACTTATCATCCACATGATCGGTCCCTGCCGTTGCGGTTCCGACAAACTTAATCGCTTTACCGGCGAGCAACGCCTCATTTACTTTGGTCACCGAGCGCACCATCAGCGCGTCTGCGTCATCCAGTTCGTTGACCGGGATCGGGCGACCAGGGACAGCCTTAACGTTACCCAGGCGGCTAAACAGCTCACGGGCATAAGGCATATTTTCATCAACGAGGATTTTCACGTCTGAGTACCTGTTTGAGAGGAAGAAAACCTGCCAAGTGTGCCATAATCTGGCCGCCAGGCATATACGTATACCTGGTTTACGCTGAGTTTTGACTTTAAGGATTTTTGACGATGCAGCCCATTTCAGGTACGCCGCCACGCCCTCCGGGTGAAGGCCCCGTCACGCCAAACGTTGCCGGTGAACAACCGCTATCCACGCAACAGCGCACCGTGCTGGAGCGACTGATCACGCGCCTGATTGCGCTGACTTCACAGCAAAATGCGGAAGTCTGGGCAGGAGTAAAGCATGATTTAGGCGTGAGGAACGACGCACCGCTGCAGTCGCGTCATTTCCCTGCTGCCGAGCAAAATCTGAACCAGCGTATTACGACCGCGCAGCAGAACCACACCACGCGCCAGATTGTTGCTCAGCTGACGGAGCTGCTGGGCCAGGGTAATAACCGCCAGGCGGTGAGTGATTTTATTCGCCAGCAGTATGGTCAGACCGCGCTAGGGCAGCTGACGCCCGACCAGCTTAAAACCGTGCTGACCCTGCTGCAGAACAACGAGCTGTCTATTCCGCAGCCTCAGGTGCGCCCGTCGACCGAGCGTCCGCTGCTGCCCGCCGAGCACAACACGCTCAAGCAGATGGTGACAAAGCTGGCTGCGGCCACCGGCGAACCGACGAAGCTTATCTGGCAATCCATGCTGGAGCTGTCTGGCGTGAAGGCGGGTGAACTGATCCCGGCCAAACAGTTTACTCATCTGGTGACCTGGCTCCAGGCGCGCCAGACGCTCAGCACCCAGAATGCCCCTACCCTGCATACTGTCCAGGCCGCGCTGAAACAGCCGCTTGAGCCGCACGAGTTCGACGTGATTCGGGATTACGCCCAGCAAAACTGGCAGGCCACGCCGCAGACGGTACTGACCACCGCGCAGGTGCAGGATCTGCTCAATCAAATCTTCGTTCGTCGCGCCGAACGTGAAGGCGGCGTGCCGGAGGTGAGAAACGTTCAGCCGATCTACAGCCCGCTGTTTGCGCCGGTCGTCGAGACATTCAGAACGCTCTCTGCGCGTCCGGGGTTGATGTTTATTGCACTGCTGATTGCGCTGGCGATTTTCTGGCTGGTTGCCTGAGGTTTTGCCCGGTGGCGCTGCGCTTACCGGGCCTACAACGGCTCGAATCGCAGGCCGGGTAAGGCACAGCCGTCACCCGGCAACAACGGCTCAACGCCTGCGAAACGCCACCAGCGTCACCACGATCCCCACCACCGCAGAAACCGCACCGGCCAGAAAGACGGACGGATAGCCAAACGAGGTGGCTAACACCCCGGCCAACGGCCCGGTTACCCCGTATGAGATATCCTGAAACGCCGCATAGCCGCCGAGCGCCGTCCCGCGCACCTGCGGGGCCACGCGCTTCACCACTTCAACGCCCAGCGCCGGGAAGATCAGAGAACAGCCGCAGCCGGTCAGCGCAGCGCCCAGCAGGGCCACGGATGCCACGGGAGCATTCCACAACAGCAGAAGACCGATAGCTTCAATGACCAGCGATGCCACCGCCACCTTCACGCCGCCAAAGCGATCCGGCATCCAGCCAAAAAGCACGCGCATCAGCACAAACGCGCCGCCAAAGGCAGTAAGCGTAAAACCGGCCATCGCCCAGCCGCGGCTCATAAAATAGAGCGAGACGAAGGTGCCAATCACCGCAAACCCCACGCCCTGCAGCGCCAGGCCCAGGCCCGGCTGCCAGATTTGGCCGACCACGCTCCACAGGGAAGGACGCTCGCCTTTGTGCGCAGGTACCTTACGCACCGAGCCGTTAAACGCCCATGCCACCAGCGGCAGCGCCATGGTCGTTGCAGCCAGCGCCGCAAATCCAAACTGGCTATTGATCAGCAGGCCAAGCGGTGCACCGGCGGCCAGCGCGCCGTAGATGGCCATGCCGTTCCAGGACATCACCTTGCCGGAACGTGCTGGCCCCACCAGCCCCATTCCCCAGGTCAGGGTGCCGGTCAGCAGCTGGCTTTCACCGAAGCCAAGAATTAAACGGCCTAGCACCAGCAGCGCAAATTTATACGCGGCGTCTACCGGCAGGAGAGCCGCCAGCAGCCAGGCGCCGCCAGCCAGCCCGCAGGCAAACATCCCCTGCAGCGCCGAGCGTTTAGCACCGTGCTGATCCGCCAGCCGTCCGGCGTAACCGCGGGTTAATACCGTGGCTAAAAACTGAATGCCCACGGCAATGCCGACCATGGTGTTGCCATAGCCCAGCTCCTGATGAACGAACAGCGGGATCACCGGCAGCGGCAGGCCAACGGTCATATAGGTCAGGAATACCGCAAAGGCGATACGGAACAGCGAGACGTTCGCTGAAGGGGTTGTTTCTGTTTGAGTTACTGCAGTCATGCTTTACTCCGAAATGAAGAGTAAGGCGGGGAAATGCCACGCCCCCTCTACCTGATAATCAGGATTAAGGTGCGTTGGTTGACGTTAAACGCTTACGCATTATCGTGAGGATAATGTTGAGGGGTGAAGTTTGCCTGTGAGATCAGCTGCTTGTCAATGCATAAAAAAAGGGAGCCTTATGGCTCCCCTTCTGAATCAAACATAAAACTTATGCTTTCAGCTTACGCATGACCAGCGTGGCGTTGGTGCCGCCGAAACCGAAGCTGTTGGACATGACGGTAGTCAGCGTCGCTTCCGTTGGTTTGGTCACAATGTTCAGGCCAGCAGCCTGCTCGTCCATCTCTTCGATATTGATACTTGGGGCGATAAAGCCGTTTTCCAGCATCAGCAGCGAGTAGATCGCTTCCTGAACGCCAGCCGCCCCCAGAGAGTGACCAGTCATGGCTTTGGTCGCGGAGATCGCCGGGCTGTTGTCGCCGAAGACTTCACGGATCGCACCCAGCTCTTTTACGTCGCCTACCGGCGTAGAGGTACCGTGAGAGTTCAGGTAGTCGATTGGGGTGTCAACGCCGTGCATCGCCATCTTCATGCAGCGCACCGCGCCTTCGCCGGATGGCGCAACCATGTCGGCGCCGTCAGACGTTGCACCGTAGCCCACGATTTCAGCGTAGATGTGCGCGCCACGCGCCAGTGCGTGCTCCAGCTCTTCAACCACAACCATACCGCCGCCGCCCGCGATAACGAAACCGTCACGGTGTGCATCGTAGGTACGAGATGCTTTGTCCGGGGTCTCATTGTACTTGGTGGACAGTGCGCCCATCGCGTCGAATTCACAGGCCATTTCCCAGCCCAGCTCTTCGCCGCCGCCAGCAAATACGATGTCCTGTTTACCCAGCTGGATCTGCTCAACAGCGTTACCGATGCAGTGCGCGGAAGTCGCACACGCGGAGCTGATGGAGTAGTTCACACCGTGGATTTTGAATGGGGTCGCCAGGCACGCGGAAACCGCAGAACCCATGGCTTTGGTGACCACGTACGGACCTACCGCTTTCAGACCACGCGGGCTACGCATTGCGTCAGCACCGAATACCTGCGCTTTAGATGAACCGCCGGAACCGGCGATCAGACCCACGCGCGGGTTGTTCTGATAAACCTCTTCGCTCAGGCCAGAATCTTTGATCGCTTCCTGCATGGAGAGATAAGCATAAATAGAGGCATCGTTCATGAAACGAACCACTTTGCGGTCAATCAAACCGGTGGTGTCCAGTTTGACGTTACCCCATACGTGGCTACGCATACCTGAATCTTTAAACTCTTCAGAGAAAGTGATCCCGGAGCGTCCTTCACGCAGAGATGCCAGGACTTCCTGCTGGTTATTACCGATGCTGGAAACAATGCCCAGGCCAGTAATCACTGCACGTTTCATTCAATACCTCTGTAAGTCGCACTATAGTAAGTTTCGAGTCGCACAATAGCGTACACTTGTACGCCGAACAAGTCCGATCAGACATTTTCTGCGGAAATTTGCACCGATGGACTCACATCGTTAAGATCGTGCCACTGCCTGCCAGACGAGTAACTTACGTGAAACAAAACGCTATACAACCCGCCAACCTCGAATTCAACGCTGAGGGTACACCTGTTTCCCGAGATTTTGATGACGTCTATTTTTCTAATGATAACGGGCTCGAAGAAACTCGCTATGTTTTCCTCGACGGAAACCAGCTCAGCACCCGCTTCCCGGTGCATCCGCGGAGCCTGTTTGTGGTCGCGGAAAGTGGGTTCGGTACCGGGCTGAATTTTTTAACCCTCTGGCAGGCGTTTAACCAGTTTCACGCTGCACACCCTGAGGCTACGCTACAAAGATTACATTTCATCAGTTTCGAAAAATTCCCGCTCACCGCGCACGATCTGCGGCTCGCTCATCAGCGCTGGCCAGAGCTTGCCACCTGGGCGGAACAGCTTCAGGCACAGTGGCCGCCTCACATCGGCGGCTGCCACCGTCTGATTCTGGACGGCGGACGCGTGACGCTGGATTTATGGCTTGGCGACATCAATGACCTGACCGATACGCTCGATGATTCGATGAATCAGAAGGTGGACGCATGGTTCCTGGACGGCTTTGCCCCCGCCAAAAACCCGGACATGTGGAGCCAGCATCTGTTTAGCGCGATGGCCCGGCTGGCGCGCCCTGGCGCAACGCTTGCCACCTTCACCTCGGCGGGCTTTGTCCGCCGCGGGCTGCAGGAGGCGGGCTTTACCATGCAGAAGACCAAAGGCTTTGGCCGCAAGCGCGACATGCTGGTCGGAAGGATGGATCAGACGCTGGACGTTCCCGCTCAGGCGCCCTGGTTTGCACGCCGCGCCAGTGCATCACGTGAGGTGGCGATAGTCGGCGGGGGGATCGCCAGCGCCCTGCTGTCTCTCGCGCTTCTCCACCGTGGCTGGCAGGTCACGCTCTACTGTGCTGACGATGTGCCCGCCAGCGGCGCGTCCGGCAACCGCCAGGGGGCGCTCTATCCGCTTTTAAGCGCGCACGACCCGGCCCTGTTCCGGTTTTTCCCGGCGGCGTTTACCTTTGCTCGTCGCCTCTACGACGCCCTGCCTGTGGCGTTCGATCATGACTGGTGCGGCGTAACGCAGCTCGGCTGGGATGAAAAGAGCCAGCAAAAAATCACGCAGATGCTGTCGCTGGGCCTGCCTGACGAGATTGCTCGCGCGGTAAGCGCGCAGGAGGTGGCAGCCACCGCTGGCGTGGAAACCGGCTGTGGGGGCATTCAGTATCCGCTCGGCGGCTGGCTGTGCCCGGCTGAACTGACCGCGGCGGTCATTTCCCTGGCGCAGTCGCGCGGGCTGACGGCGTATTATGCTCACACCGTTGAATCGCTGAGCCGAAGCGAGCGCTGGAATCTGCGTTTTGCGGATGGCAAAGCGGTAAGCCATGCCAGCGTTGTGCTGGCAAACGGGCATAACATCAATCAGTTTATCCAGACAGAAACGTTGCCGGTTTATCCGGTCGGCGGCCAGGTGAGCCATATTCCTTCCGCACCAGAACTGAGCAAACTGCGTCAGGTGCTGTGCTATGACGGCTACCTGACGCCACAAAATCCGTCTAACGGCCATCACTGCATCGGGGCCAGCTATCATCGTGGCGAAACGGATATGCGCTACAGCGATGCGGATCAGGCGCAAAACCGCCAGCGCCTGATTGACTGTTTCCCGGATGCGGCATGGGCGCAAGAGGTTGACGTCAGCGAGGGAGAAGCGCGCTGCGGCGTTCGCTGTGCCACCCGCGATCATCTGCCGATGGCGGGAAATGTGCCGGACTACGACGCGACGCTTGGGGCCTATCAGGATCTTGCAGATAACCGGGATAAAGCGGTAAGCGCGCCGGTTTATCCGGAGCTGTATATGCTGGGTGGATTAGGATCTCGCGGGTTGTGCTCTGCCCCGTTGCTGGCTGAAGTGTTAGCCGCGCAAATGAGCGACGAGCCGATTCCGCTGGACAGCGTTACGCTTGCGGGGCTGAATCCGAATCGCTTGTGGGTACGGAAACTGCTGAAGGGGAAAAAGGTTAAATAGGGTGCGGTCAGGTGCCCTCACCCGTCCCTCTCCCACTGGGAGAGGGTGGTGAAACATTTACTTCGCTTTCGCCTGCCGGAACAAATTGTCCCACATGCCCAGCACCAGTGACTGGTCGCGCGGAGAGAGCTCCCCGGCCAGAATGGCTTTTTCCAGGCTGCGGGTGACTTCAGCGTGAACGGCGTCGGCAGAGTGATCGTCACCCGCTTCCAGCTCGGCTACCGCGAGCGTCAGGTGACCACGCAGATAACCGCTGGCGAACAGCTCATCATCACTGGCGTGTTCCACCATGTCATCAATTAACGCCAGAATGCGTGATTCAAATTCTGCGATCATCTTCTTTCCTCTGTTAAAGATCTTCCGGCCAAGGGAAGCATTCCGCCGCGATCGCCGGCGTGTGGTAATAATTCTGTAAGGCCTCGATCAGGCGCGCCGGACGTTCCGGGATGCCTTTCTCAAGATATTCCATCACCTGCGCATGAACGCGGCGCTGGAAGACGATACGGTCTGGCTCGAAGTCGCCTTCGAGGTTGTCACAGCTCACGTTGAACGGGAAACCCGCCGCGACGCATAATAGCCATTCCAGCGCCTGCGGCTTCACTTCCACATCCTCAAACTGCCCCTGGGTGGCGGCATCACGTCCGTCCGGGCAGTACCAGTAACCGAAATCCACCAGCTCGCGCCGCGCTTTCCCCGCAATGCACCAGTGCGAAATCTCGTGAAGACCGCTGGCGTAAAAGCCGTGCGCAAAGACGATGCGGTTATACGGAACCTCTGCATCAGCAGGAAGATAGATCGGTTCGTCGTCGCCTTTAATCAGACGGGTATTAAAATCGTCAGCAAAACAGCCGTCGAAAATCTCAATCAGCTGTTCGTAGTGATGCGTACTGTTCATTAATTCATCCCCAACCAGGTGAGGATCTCCTGTCCATGGCTGTCATAAAGAAGTTTGGCGCTCATTACGGCCGAGACGATGACAATCATCGGGCGAATCAGTTTTTGTCCTTTGCTTAAGACCAGACGCGAACCCGCGCGTGCGCCCAGGAACTGCCCTGCCATCATGACGAATCCGGTTGCCCAGATGACCTTGCCGCCAATGATAAACAGCAGCAGACCGCCGAGGTTCGAGGTCGCGTTGAGCACTTTGGCATGAGCGGTCGATTTGGCGAGGTTAAACCCGGCCAGCGTCACGAACGCCAGCGCATAAAACGAGCCTGCCCCCGGGCCGAAGAATCCGTCGTAAAAGCCGACGCAGCCCCCGGCAATCAGGGCAAACGGCAGGCCGTGCAGACGACGCTGGCGGTCTTCCTCGCCGAGCTTTGGCATCAGCAGGAAGTAGAGACCGATGCAGATGACCAGAACCGGCAGGATCTGGCGCAAAATATCCGATTGCACGTGCTGAACCAGCAGCGCGCCCGATGTGGAACCGATAAAGGTCATCAGGATATTGAGCTTCTGGTCGGCCAGGCTCACCACCTTGCGGCGGATAAAATAGAGAGACGCCGAGAGCGAGCCGCCGCAGGCCTGCAGCTTGTTCGTGGCAAGCGCCTGCGCCGGGCTCATGCCCGCCGCCAGCAGCGCGGGTACGGTTAATAACCCGCCACCGCCCGCAAGGGCATCAATAAAACCGGCCAGCATGGCCACGAAGAACAGCACCACCAGCAGCAGCGGTGACACCATAAACAGATCGACGAAATTATCCATTAAAGTACATGCTCATCCAGTAGCGCCTGGCAGGAAGGCGGCAACGGAGGCGGTGTCTTCTTCTCAGGCTTAGAGGTTCCAGGTTTTGCCGGTTCAAACCAGCTTTGCAGTTCCGCACCGCAGCCATCGCCTGGCGGCGGTAGCGGCTGATCTTCACATTCCAGGCTATTCGCCGGACAGCGCAGACGAACGTGCATGTGCGCACGATGCTGGAACCACGGGCGCACTTTGCGCAGCCAGTCGCGATCGGTTCCGGCATCCAGGCAGAGCTGCTGCTTGATGGCCGGGTTGACGAAAATCCGCGTGACGTCGTTATCTTCCGCGGCCAGCTTGATCATGCTGGATACGTCTCGCGTCCACAGGGACGGCACAACGCGCTTGCCGTCGCTCGCCACCAGATCCAGCGCCTGCGGTTTCAGCAGTTGGGCGGAGGTCCAGCGGGTTTTCGGCAGCTGCAGGAAGATATCGACATCCAGTCCGGTCTGGTGACTGGCGTGTCCACCGTTAAAGCGCCCCCCGGCAGGCATCCCCATATCGCCAATCAGCATCGTGCCCAGCCCCAGGTTATGCACCTGATTTCCCAGACGCTGGATGAACAGCACCAGATCCGGGTGGCCGAAATAACGCCGCTGATCGGTGCGCATCACCTGATAGGTATCAGACTGGAGAGGAAGCTCCTGGGCACCGACGATACAGCCGTTGGAAAAGGCGCCAATGGACTGCGCGCTCCCCGCCACCGGGTGGGTGATTTTTTGCCATGGCGTTGCGGCCAGACTGGCTCCACTGGCCAGCAGCGCCAGCAGAGCAATTGCGGTTTTTTTCATGTTTACCAGCGTGGAATGGTGGTCGTCACGTCCGCATTCTGCGCGCGCTGGCGCAGGAAGTGATCCATCAGCACGATCGCCAGCATCGCTTCTGCGATCGGCACCGCGCGGATCCCCACGCACGGATCGTGACGTCCTTTGGTGATCATCTCAACTTCTTCGCCATCGCGGTTAATCGTGTGGCCCGGCACGGTAATGCTGGAGGTTGGCTTCAGCGCGATGTTGGCAATAATCTGCTGCCCGCTGCTGATACCGCCCAGAATACCGCCCGCGTGGTTGCTCTGGAAGCCCGCCTTCGTGATCTCGTCACGGTTCTGGCTGCCGCGCAGGGATACCACGTCAAAACCGTCGCCAATCTCAACGCCCTTCACCGCGTTGATACTCATCAGCGCGTGGGCGATGTCGGCGTCGAGACGGTCAAATACCGGCTCGCCCCAGCCTGGTGGGACGCCGTCGGCCACGACGGTCACTTTCGCCCCAATGGAGTCGCCCTCTTTTTTCAGGCCGCGCATCAGTTCGTCCAGCGCCTCCAGCTTGTCGGCATCGGCACAGAAGAACGGGTTTTGCTCGACCAGATCCCAGTCTTTGATCGCCAGCGGAATGTCGCCCATCTGGGTCAGACAGCCGCGGATAACGATACCAAATTTCTGCTGCAGGTATTTTTTGGCAATGGCGCCAGCCGCCACGCGCATCGCGGTTTCACGCGCGGAAGAGCGCCCGCCGCCGCGATAGTCCCGGAAACCGTACTTTTGTTCGTAGGTATAGTCGGCATGGCCCGGACGGAACACGTCTTTGATGGCGCCGTAGTCCTGGGAGCGCTGATCGGTGTTTTCAATCAGCAGACCAATGCTGGTGCCTGTAGTGCGGCCTTCAAAGACGCCAGAGAGAATTTTGACCTGGTCCGGCTCGCGACGCTGCGTGGTGTAGCGAGAGGTGCCCGGACGACGACGGTCGAGGTCGTGCTGCAAATCGGCTTCGGTCAGTTCGATGCCTGGCGGTACGCCATCAACGATACAGCCCAGCGCCAGCCCGTGCGACTCGCCAAAGGTGGTCACGCGGAATAACTGTCCAATACTGTTTCCTGCCATCACGGCTCCGATGTTGTTGTTTGTGTTTGAGCGTTGTGAAACGGGCCGAAGCCCGCTGGATTAATCTTTATAGATGCTGAAGTGTTCGCGCGCGTCGAGCAGCTGCGCTTTGGTCAGCATAAAGACACCGTCACCGCCGTTGTCGAACTCAAGCCAGGTGAACGGCACATCCGGGTACTGCTCTATCAGATGTACCATGCTGTTGCCCACTTCACAAATCAGAACGCCGTCGTCGGTCAGATAATCCGGCGCGCAGGCCAGAATGCGGCGGGTCAGCTTCAGGCCGTCAGATCCTGACGCCAGACCCAGCTCCGGCTCGTGACGGTATTCGCTCGGCAGATCGGACATGTCTTCCGCATCGACGTACGGCGGGTTAGTGACGATCAGATCGTACTGCAACGTCGGCAGATCGCGGAACAGATCGGAGCGAATTGGCGTGACGTGATGGATCAGACCGTGCTCTTCAATGTTGTGCTCGGTCACGGCCAGCGCGTCGGTGGAGATATCGACGGCGTCCACTTCCGCTTCCGGGAAGGCGTACGCGCAGGCGATGGCGATACAGCCGCTGCCGGTACACATATCCAGAATGTGCTGCGGCTGATGGCCGATCAGACCTTCAAAGTGGTTGTTGATCAGCTCACCAATCGGCGAGCGCGGCACCAGCACGCGTTCATCGACATAGAACTCGTGGCCGCAGAACCAGGCTTTGTTGGTCAGATAGGCGACCGGAATACGTTCGTTCACGCGGCGGATCACGCGCTCAACGATGCGGTGTTTTTCGCTGGAGGTCAGGCGCGCGGTGCGCATGTCTTCCGGGATATCCAGCGGCAGGTAGAGGGACGGCAACACCAGCTGCACGGCTTCATCCCACGGGTTGTCGGTACCGTGTCCGTACCAGATATTGGCGGCGCTGAAGCGGCTAACCGACCAGCGCAACATGTCCTGTATGGTATGCAGCTCGTTTACTGCTTCATCGACAAAAATTTTATCCACTCTTTCCTCCAGGGCATGCTCGCATAATTTTCGGCGGCTAGTTTGCCATGAAGACGGCGATAAATCAGCAATGACGCGTCTCGCTTGAGGTTAAAAAATGCGTTTAGTCGGGTACACTGTCGGAAATACGAGATGAGAATGACGAATGAAAAAGAAAACATCGCTCAGCGAGGAGGATCAGGCGCTCTTCCGGCAGCTAATGACCGGGACGCGTAAAATCACGCAGGACACGATTGTCCATCGCCCGCAGCGTAAAAAAATCAGCGAAGTACCGGTCAAACGTCTGCTGCAGGAGCAGGCGGATAACAGCCACTATTTTTCAGATGAATTTCAGCCACTGCTCAATACTCAGGGTGCGGTGAAATACGTACGCGAAGACGTCAGCCATTTTGAGCTGAAAAAGTTACGTCGCGGAGATTATTCGCCGGAGCTGTTTCTTGATCTGCACGGTTTAACGCAGATGCAGGCGAAACAGGAGCTGGGGGCATTGATTGCAGCCTGTCGTCGTGAACATGTTTTCTGCGCCTGCGTGATGCATGGCCACGGTAAACATATCCTCAAGCAACAGACGCCGCTGTGGCTGGCTCAGCATCCACACGTGATGGCGTTTCATCAGGCACCAAAAGAGTACGGCGGAGATGCCGCGTTGCTGGTGTTGATTGAAGTGGAAGAGTGGCAGCCGCCAGAGTTGCCCTGACAGAATGGCGGGAAGCACATTGCACCCCGCCATATCGCACGTCACGTCAGATGGCTTTTGCCATCTTCAGGTTGCACGGACTCATTTGCCAGTTGAAGACACCTTTGCCCGTTTCGTCGAGAGAAACATTGGCAATGGCGGATGTCGTGAACATCGGCGGGGTCTCGCCAGGGCACAGCTCAGATACCAGATAGCCAACCAGTGGCAGGTGGGAAATGACCAGCGCGGAAGCGACACCTTCATTGCACAGCGCCTGAAGATAGGCGCTGACAAGGCCGACATCACCACACGGGGTGAGTTCAGGAAGAACATCCACACTGGATGGCAGGTTCATACACTCCCCTACCACGTCCAGCGTCTGTTCTGCACGCAGGAACGGACTCACCAGAACGCGTTCGATGTCCACTTTTTGACCGTTAAGCCAGTTCGCCATCAGACGAGATTCGTCGCAGCCACAGACGGTCAAAGGACGTACTGAGTCACTGGCGGCATCGAGTGCCGCGTCGCCGTGACGCATGATAAAAACTTGCATATTGCACCGCTTTTGTTAACCAGAATCACCGGCGTTAACTACCCGCGATAAATGCTGCGAGGTAGAAAACCCGATGGTCGGGCATTGTGCCTGATCCATTCGGTGAATGAAACGCTGTTTTTTACCTCAATGGCGTAAGTATAGTCAATCTCTGTTTACAAAATCGCCAGAACAGGTTCATTCACTTCAGGATTTACCCTTCTTTGACCTCAGCTTACGAGGACAGTTTCCCTTGCAGGCCAAAATGTCTGGCCCCGTTCCGCCATCTGCAATAATTCGTCACACGGTGTAAACCGTGGACCATATTGCGAAGCCAGACGTTGCAGGATAGCAACCACTTCACCCGCGCCGAGCGTATCCATGTAACGGAACGGGCCGCCAAGGAACGGCGGGAAACCAATGCCAAATACCGCGCCGATGTCGCCATCGCGCGCGCTCTTGATCACCTGTTCACCAAAGCAGCGCGCCGCTTCATTGAGCATCATCATCACGCAGCGTTCAGCGCACTGAACGGCGGACAGTTTTCCCTGACCGGTGGTCGAAATAAGCCCATAAACCGAAGGGTCGACCTGTTTCTTGCTTTTACGCCCTTTCGCGCCGTAAAGATAGAAACCGCGTTCATTTTTTCTGCCTTTGCGATCGTCCTTCAAAATTGCAGAAACAATGTTTGCAGGCGGGCTAAAACGATCGCCATAAGCCGCCTCCAGTACAGGTATAATTTTAGTGCCGGTGTCTATTCCCACCTCATCCAAAAGTTGGATTGGGCCAACGGGGAAACCAAACTTTACCAGCGCCTCGTCGACATGTTCGATCTTCTCGCCTTCCGTCAGCAGCCGCATGGCTTCATTAATGTAGGGCGCCAGAATGCGGTTGACGTAGAAGCCGGCTTTATCTGCAACCACGATCGGCGTTTTACCCTGCTTCTTCGCAAGCTTGACTACCGTGGCGATAGTTTGCGGACTGGTGGTCGCGTGTGGAATAACTTCCACCAGCGGCATTTTTTCCACCGGACTAAAGAAGTGCAGCCCGATCACCTGCTCCGGACGCACGGCTTTCGCCGCGATATCGCCAATCGGTAATGACGACGTATTGGAGGCAAAAATGGTATGCGCGGCGCAATGCTGTTCAACGTCTGCCACCATCTGCTGCTTAAGCGCAAGATCCTCAAACACGGCTTCAATCACCAGATCGCGGTGCGCAAAACCGCTGTAATCCGTCGTGCCGGAGATCATCGCCAGGGTTTTATCACGCTCGCTTGCCTTGATATGGCGGCGCTTGACCTTTTGATCAAGGTTCTGCCAGCTGTACTGCAGCGCGTGGTTGATCCCCTTAGGATTGATGTCTTTGATGCGTACCGGCAATTTGCCTTTGCTGGCGGTAACAAAAGCGATACCGCCGCCCATGAGTCCTCCACCCAGTACGCCAATGGCACGCAGCGGCGCGGGCTGCGCCTCGCTACCGGGATCTTTTTTCACGTCCGTGCTGGCGAAGAAGATGCTGCGCAGCGCCTGTGACTGCGGCGTCATCGCCAGTTCGCCAAAGGATTTGGCCTCTGCGGCATAGCCGCTGCTGCTGCCCTGGGACAGCCCGGTCTCAATCACCTCGAGGATCCGCTTTGCCGCCGGATAGTTACCTTTGGTTTTTTGTTCGGTCTTTTTGCCCACCATGTTGAACAGGAGCGTTCTCCCCAGTGGCCCTGCCAGCACGCGCTCGCGTACCGGCAAAGGACGTCTTACCTGACGCCCTTTCAGCGCCAGCTCAACGGCGGCCTCCAGCAAAATGGACTGCGGCACGACGTCATCGACCAGACCGGCTTTCAGCGCCTGACGAGCTCGCAGCTGTTTACCGGTTAAGATCATCTCCAGCGCCGTGCTGACGCCCACCAGGCGCGGCAGTCGTTGCGTTCCGCCGGAGCCTGGCAGCAAGCCCAGCTGCACTTCAGGCAGACCCAGAATGGTTTTCGGATCGTCGGTACATATACGGCTGTGGCACGCCAGCGCAAGCTCCAGCCCGCCGCCCAGACAGGCACCGTGGATCGCGGCAATGACCGGGATCGGCAGGCCGTTTATCTCCGCCATGACCTGCTGGCCCTGACGCGCCAGCTCTTCGGCTTCCAGCGCGCTTTGCGCCCGGGCGATCATGTTGATATCGGCCCCGGCGATAAAGTTATCCGGCTTGGCAGAGATAAACACCAGGCCGCGAATGGCTTTGTTCTCGCGGATCTGCTTTAGCATCGCGCGCACCTGAACACCAAATTCGGCCTTCAGGGTATTCATCTTTTCATCCGGCACATCAATAGTGATAACGGCCACGTTATCGAGGCGAACCGTCAGATTAAATGCAGATGGCATATCCATTATTCAGCCTCCAGAACCATTGCTGCACCAAGGCCGCCCGCCGCACAGGCGGTAACAAGGCCAAACCCGCCGCCACGGCGACGAAGTTCATGTAATGTTTGCGTGATCATTCGCGCGCCGGTGGCAGCAAACGGATGACCATAAGCGATAGAGCCGCCCAGCACGTTGAATTTGCTCTGATCCACTTCACCCGTAGCATGGACGCGGCCCAGCACATCGCGTGCGAAACGCTCGCTTGCCAGCAGCTGGACGTTGGCCAGGGTTTGCGCGGCAAATGCTTCGTGCATATCAATCAGGGTTAAATCAGCCAGCGTTAGCCCCGCACGCTCCAGCGCCAGCGGCGTGGACCACGCCGGACCTAACAACATGTCCTGCCAGACATCAATGGCGGTGAAGGCATAGCTGCGTAAATAGCCGAGGGGAGTAATGCCCAGCTCCTTCGCACGGGATTCGGTCATCAGGATCACGGCGGCGGCCCCGTCCGTCAGCGGCGTACTGTTCGCCGCCGTCACCGTGCCGTGCTTGCGGTCAAACGCCGGGCGCAGTTTGGCGTAATCCGCCAGCGTCGAGGTGCCGCGAATATTGTTATCTTCCGCAAGCGGTTCGCGATAGGGTGGAATGTAGGCGGTCATGACCTCGTCGGTCAGCTTGCCTTCCGACCAGGCTTTTGCCGCAAGCTGATGCGAGCGATGCGCCAGCGCATCCTGCTGTTCACGGGTAATGCCGTAGGTTTTCGCCATCTGCTCGGCGGTATCGCCCATGCGCAGGCCAGTGGAGTATTCCGCTACGGCAGGTGGCACGGGCATCAGATCGCGCAGACGTAAACGCGAGAAGAGTTTGAGTTTCTGACCCGTCGTACGGGCTTTGTTAGCATCGACCAGGATACGCGCCAGCTTTTTACTGACCCCAATCGGCAGTACCGAAGAGGAGTCCGCCCCGCCCGCAATCCCGGCGCGGATAGTCCCCGCCATCAGGCTTTCGGCGACGTTCGCCACGGCCTGGAAACTGGTCGCACAGGCGCGACTGACGCTGTAGGCATCGGTGTGCACATTCATCCCGGTACCGAGGACGATTTCCCGCGCAATGTTGGGGGCTTCAGGCATCTGCACAACCTGGCCGAAAACCAGCTGTTCGATGACCTCAGGCGGAATTTCGCTGCGAGCCAGCATCTCCCCCACTACCATTTTCCCCAGGTCGACGGCCGGTATGCCATGAAACGCCGTCGCCTGACGCGCAAATGGCGTGCGCAATCCACTGACTATGGCAATGCGATCGCCCTGACGGGTAATAAGCGGTAATGCCTGACTCATAACACTCCCCTGTAAAAAATTTTTCGCAAACACAAAGTGGTCTGACCTGATAATAGTCTTAACCATTTTTTTACATTCAGCCAATCGGGGAAACGAAAAAATGCGAGCTAAAACACAGAGAAGAAAAAGAAAATGCCCCTGCATAGCAGGGGCATTTGTGCGGTATGTTGCCGGGTGCGCAAGGTAAAAGCAAAACGGTAACCCGTAGGTTACCGTTTTTAATGTTTGCGCCCTCTCCCGTGGGAGAGGGCCGGGGTGAGGGCATCAGGCCGCAGAAATTAACGCAGGCCTAACTGGAAAATCAGCGTTTCTGCTTCGCAGGCGAAAACAAAGTCGATGTCTAGCTTCACGCCGCCTTCCACTTCGGTAAAGGTAGACTTGATTTCACAAGGATCGGATTCAACGTCACGCGCACGCTTGCTCAGCGCAGTCAGGGTCTCTTCCGCTTCGGCACGGTTGGTGAATACGCGGCTGTAAGAGGCGGTGCAATCGGTGTTGTCCATGATGGTCCCAACATCCATACAGCAGCAAACCGGGGTTTCATCAGCACTGCATTTACTCATAGCTCAATTTCCTCTGTATTCGCGCAGCGCGCGAGATAAACACGATGCTGCTATTTTACGCCCCGGCGCGGGCTCTCTCCAGCCGTTAATGGCGCAAAATCGGATAAGTGACCAATATCACACTAAAAAATGATCTAAAACAAAAACCACCCTTTTGGGTGAGTCTCGATGGTCACAATTTTGCCAACCAGATCTCGTTTCACGAAACATGTTTGAAAATATTAATAAACAAACTTGCAACATTCCGGCTGGTCAGACCTATACTCTGGCCACTGGTCTGATTTGTCTGTCATACCTCAGACCCTACACTTCGCGCTCCTGTTACGGTATGTAACAATTATTGAATAAAAATAACTCAATGAGGTTATGGTCATGAGCCAGAAAACCCTGTTCAACAAGACTGCGCTGGCAGTCGCAGTGGCACTCGTCTCCACTTCCGCATGGTCAGCGGGCTTTCAGTTAAACGAATTTTCTTCCTCTGGCCTTGGCCGCGCATATTCCGGGGAAGGCGCTATTGCTGATGATGCAGGTAACGCGAGTCGTAACCCTGCATTGATCATGATGTTTGATCGTCCGACCTTCTCTGCTGGTGCGGTTTATATCGATCCTGATGTAAACATTTCCGGTAAGTCGCCTTATACGGGTGCGAGTCTTAAAGCGGACAATATTGCCCCAACGGCATGGATCCCTAACCTGCACTTCGTTGCGCCTATCAATGAACAGTTTGGCTGGGGTGCATCCGTAACGTCTAACTACGGCCTTGCTACCGAGTTCAATAACAACTACCCGGCAGGTGAATACGGCGGTAAAACAGACCTTACCACGCTGAACCTCAACCTGAGCGGTGCGTATCGCCTGAACGATAACTGGAGTTTTGGCCTGGGCTTTGATGCCGTCTACGCCGATGCCAAAATCGAACGTTATTCCGGGGAACAGACTGCTCGCCTGCCAAAAAACAGCAATAAAATTGCCAGCCTTGAAGGTGATGAGTGGGGCTATGGCTGGAACGCCGGTATCCTGTACGAACTGGATAAAAACAACCGCTGGGGTCTGACCTATCGTTCCGAAGTGAAAATTGACTTCGACGGCGATTACAAGAGCGGCATCCTGAAGCCTGTGAACAACCTGGTTCCCGGTGCAGGTACCACCATTCCTTGGGGAACGTCAAACCAGACCGTTCCAGGTTCACTGTCGCTGCATTTGCCAGAAATGTGGGAAGTGTCCGGTTACAACCGCGTTGCACCACAATGGGCTATTCACTATAGCCTGGCCTATACCAGCTGGAGCCAGTTCCAGGAGCTGAAAGCGACCGGAACCAATGGTCAAACGCTGTTCTATAAGGACGAAAGCTTCCACGACGCCTATCGTATTGCGCTGGGTACCACCTACTACTACGATAAAAACTGGACTTTCCGCTCCGGTATTGCATTTGACGACAGCCCGGTTCCGGCAGACAAGCGTTCCATTTCGATTCCGGATCAGGACCGCTTCTGGTTAAGTGCAGGCGCGACATATGCGTTCAACGAGAATGCATCCATCGATGCGGGCGTTTCTTATATGCACGGTCAGAAAGTGACGTTCCAGGAAGGCCCTTACGAGTTTACCTCTGAAGGTAAAGCCTGGCTGTTCGGTACGAACTTCAACTACGCGTTCTAATCGTACTGGAATCAAAAAAGGTGAGCATTGCTCACCTTTTTTATTTACTGTGAATCGATATCTTTTAGTTCGTTTTCGATAGCCTTCGCGTTTGGATTCTCTTCCGGCTTCAGCTTACCGCCGTTGGCGATAAAGTCATGATTCTGGAAGTACGCTTCACGCACCATAATGTACGGGTCAGAAGACTGGCGCAGCAGACCATCAGAGTCGAGCAGTTGCGCACGGGTTTCAATCCCTTCCACCGTCCATTTACCCACAGAAAGCGGCCAGGTCAGCCACGACAGAACCGGATATAGCGTATCGACCATATCGCCGCCGTCATCACGCACGGTGAAGCTGCCATAGAACGGCAGATGAACGTAAGGGCCGTAACCAACGCCATAATGCCCCAGCGTACTACCAAAACGGTGCGGCTGTTCACGCTGCAGTTTCGGGTTCGCCATACCTGCGACATCAATAAAGCCGCCCATCCCCAGAATGGAGTTCAGGAAGAAGCGGGTAAAGTGCACCATCCCCTGATACGGATCGCCCTGCAGGAAATAGTTCACCATTACCGCAGGCTCTTCGAGGTTGCTGGTAAAGTTACTTAATCCGTTACGCGCGGGCTGTGGAACATAATCGCGCCATGCTACTGCCACCGGGCGAACCACATACGGGTCCAGCACGTTGTAGTTGAAGCTATACATTGAGCGGTTAAATCCTTCGAGAGGATCGGAGCGTCCCGTTTGCTCACCGGAGCTGGCGCAGCCCACAAGCATCGTCGCGCCCAGCGCAAGCGCCGACAGCCGAAGTTTCATAAATATCTCCCTGTTCAGTATGGCTATCGTTGATTGCCATCCGTAACGGAGCCGTTGACGCTCCGTCTGTAAACGTGCAAGCGATTGTAACAGCACGTTTACCGATGTCTATGAGCACAATTACGGGCAGTAACCACCGTGACTCTGATCTCAGCATAGCCTGGCTTTTGGAATTCGTTTCGCTGGCAATTTTATAATGTCTTTTGAAAGAGATGTATCACCTTTGTTGCCATTGCCGCCAATTTAAGAGCATCCCCACAGGCATTCCGATAAAAGCCGCTACGCTTAACAAAAAGATCAACCTCCGGGAGCAAATATGAAAGACGTGGGCGAAGAAAAAATTGGCGAGAACAGTGAGGAACTTGAAATTGAAAGCGAGGAGAAAGCGCGCGGCGAGAAGATAGAAATTGATGAAGATCGCCTCCCCTCCCGCGCGATGGCCATCCACGAACATATACGTCAGGATGGTGAAAAGGAGATGGAGCGCGACGCGATGGCCCTCTTCTGGTCAGCCATCGCTGCCGGGCTCTCAATGGGCGCATCTCTGCTTGCGAAAGGGATATTTCATGTGCAGCTGGAGGGTGTACCCGGCGGATTTTTACTCGAGAATCTCGGCTATACCTTCGGCTTTATTATTGTCATCATGGCCCGACAGCAGCTGTTTACCGAGAACACGGTAACCGCCGTTCTGCCGGTGATGCAAAACCCCACCCTCGGCAATTTCGGTTTATTGATGCGTCTGTGGAGCGTCGTCCTGCTGGGTAATATCATCGGCACGGGCATCGCGGCCTGGGCGTTTGAACACATGCCGATCTTTGATGAAGCCACCCGGGACGCGTTTGTAAAAATCGGCATGGATGTGATGAAAAACACCCCGGTGGAGATGTTCTCGAATGCCATCATCTCCGGCTGGATCATCGCCACAATGGTCTGGATGTTTCCTTCAGCAGGGAGCGCCAAAATTGTGGTGATTATATTGATGACCTGGCTGATTGCGCTGGCTGATACCACGCATATTGTGGTCGGTACCGTTGAAATACTGTATCTGGTCTTTAACGGTACGCTTCACTGGAGCGATTTTTTCTGGCCGTTCGCCCTACCGACGCTGGCGGGTAACATCTGCGGCGGAACGTTTATCTTCGCGCTGTTAAGCCATGCCCAAATCCGTAACGACATGTCGAACAAACGCAAAGCTGAGCTTAAGGCACGGGAAAATGATGATAAATCGACAAAAAAATTGTCCTGAATGGTGACTCTTTGAGCAGTCAGGCGGCGATGCGCTTAACGCACAGTGTAAATAAGGCTATACTCGTGCCGCCTCGTCCCCTTAGTTAAATGGATATAACGAGCCCCTCCTAAGGGCTAGTTGCAGGTTCGATTCCTGCAGGGGACACTTTGACTTCCACGCGTTGTTGAACAAATTCGCCTGTCCACCGCAGAATTCACTGCGAAGAAGAATCCCGTTTTATTTGAGCGTAACGCGTTGCCAGCTGTTTAAGACGCAACTCCAGCTGGGTCTTTTCGGCTTCAGGAAGCACACCTCCTGTTGGATGCTGTGACAGGCGTCTGAGTTGTTCTTCAGCCGGTATTGTTTGGTTAAATGACTGTATAGTCGAAAAAACCACCGATTTAAGCTCACTCACCGTGATGTATTTTCCTTTTTGTTCATCCAGACTACTCAGCCGGTGGCTCAGTTGCTGAAGCTTCATCATTCCCTGATACCAGCTGTTCATGGCCTCAGCAGGCAACGCCGCCGCGTTAAATTTTTGCTGCCACTGTACGGCGAGCGGCTTTGCTTCCTCCGGCCGCAATGCCTGGAGTTGCGCTAACAGCTGAAGGCTGTAGGAAATATTCCAGTCAGGAGGCAATTTATCCAGTCGGGCAAGCTGCTGCTGCGTTTCTGTGATAAACGTGGACGGGAAAGTGCCTCGCTGTGCTAACGCGTCTTGCTGAGCAGGTGTAAGCGCTTCAGGTAACGGTGCCAGCGAGGCAATAGCCTGAGCCGTTAAGGGATCGGGTCTGGACAGAAAGCCCCCTCCCCACGCCACGGCGACGCTGACCACCAGCATAGAACACATCCCGGCGACAAAGGGTTTCCATGGTCTGACAGCCCCATGCGCTGTCGCACGATCCTCTGCATTGGGCTGATTTTCCGGCTGCACAACATAAACCCATTTCACTTCGTCAACCGGCTCTGCCTTTTCCTGAGGTAATTCGCAACCGGGCATCATGCGTGCATTCAGATCGGATGCGTCATTACTGCTTTCCAGCCGTTCAGCATTCGAACGTATCATTGTTCGTAACGTATCGAACTGGCTTAGGTGTTTCAGTTCAAGGCGCTGGAGCACCGCACTCAGCCGGGTAAGCAACGCTTCAGCACGATAAAGCTCACTAAGATGGCTATTGTTGAGTGGAAGCATACGCATGCGCTGCTGCAGGCGCTGGCTCAGGCCGCTAAGAATTTCCAGACGAGTATGTAGCGTCTTCGGCCAGAAAACGTCCCACTGATGGCTAATCAGGGCCTCCAGAATCGCCAGCCCTTCGTTCAGGCCAGCCAATCCAGACAGGTGAGTCCGGGCAAGGGTGAACCAGGCCGCAGTCTGCAACTCCACACCGTTTTGTTCAAACAGAGAGAGGCAGCGTTTTTCGACATATTGCCAGTTCACATCCGGGCGAGCAGGATGCGTCAGCTTGCTGAGCTCATCGCGGAGGGCGGCGTAATCTGGCAGCGTGCGCGGGTCACCGCCGGTTTTTAACGTTATATGTGTGGTCATCCTGGAGGGCCTGCATATCCGTGTGGTTAATTTCGTCAGTTGATGTGAGGGGCTATTTTGCGTTTAAAAGTGCAATGACTCATAAATATCGCTATGGCAGCAGCGCTAAAATCAGACCGAAAAATACACCTTCATCAAATAGTTGTCCGGACCGGGATGAGGTATCAGGGGGAGTAAAGATCCAGCCATTTGCGTTCCCCACCCTCATGAACAGGCGTCCTTGAGAAATCACCTTGTCCCCGGAACAGAAAGTTATCTCGACACAACCTGCGACGCCCAGCCCATACAGAAAGATCGGCATAAATTTGACCGCCCGGCTGTCATAGCGCAAAACGATACCGGAAATCTCAAAAGCCCCGCCCTCCACCAGCAGATCCGGAACGGATACTGTCAGTGGCTCCACATTCAGTCCCGTATCCGTCAGCCACGCGTCCATTTGCTCCTGAAGCTGGGCCATTCGCTGGCGAAACTCTGCAATATCAGCCTGACTCTTGCTGATGGCAGGAACAGGTGCAGGTTGGCGTGCCTGCAACTTCTTCAGGAACTGTAATTTTACAGACATGATGTTATCGGACCTTATATACGAAGAGTGGCGTCGAGATACTGCTGTTGTCTGAGATGCCTTAACAGGACCCGTCCTTCGGGCATAAATTCAGTCCCGTAGCGCACCAGGCCAATCCCTTTAAGTTCAGCATCAATGGCATAGCGCAGTTCACCGGGGACGTTCTGTTCCAGCAGGACAACGGTTATTTTTTTCAGGCGTGGTTCGTATTTGAACAGGACGGCAGACAATGTGCCCATCAGCTCATGAGCCGTTCCCGGCATGCCCTGCAGGATTTTGGTCATATCCGGCAGGCCGTAGTCAGGCAGATGCGCCAGCGTGCCGGCACGACAGTTGAGGATACGCTGCATGTTATCCAGTACCGAGAGGATGACCTGGTTCTGCTCGCTGACCTGATGCAGGTCGAGGCCGCCGGTGAAGTTGCCATAAAGTGTTTCATACAGTGAAGGACGGGATGACTCACTCATCTTTCAGCGCCTGCAGAGTCAGTCGATTGCTGCCCGCGTCAATCACCCGGGCCTTCTCCGGATCAAGCTCATCGCGGCTCAATACTACACGCCAGGTGTTGTTCTCCTGGTCAGGTGACATAAACATCCCGGCCACTGCCACGTACTGCGCATCTTTTTCCATTGGCATATCAACCGTTACCGCCCCCCCCGGCTGCAGCCTTATATCTTTCTCCGCCACGAGGTCTGCCTTGACGGCCTGGCTGTCGTCTTTAAACAATGACGGGTAGTCCATGCTGTCAAAGGTTTTGCGGTCTTTAAGCTGATAAATACGCACCACCGTCGACAGAGCGACACCTCCAGCATTGCTGTTCACGGCTTCACGGGCACGAATATCGAGATGCAGGATCTTCACCTGCTTATAAAAAATCGATTTAGTCACGGCGACAGTGCCGTCCGTAACACTCTGAGTAAGTCCACAGCCAGCCAGCATCAGCGTAATGCCTACAGCCAGCGTAACCAGAGGAAATTTACCAGCGGTAATCGCCATCTTCATCAGTCTCCTTGCGGTGAATGTTTTCCTGTACGCGCTCGTAGCGGCCAAGATTGATGGTTATTGTTTTTGGGTGTGATGTTGTCTTAGCCGCATTCAGCGGTCGCATCACGGCAGTGCGGCCCAGTTGCACTGCACCCGCTTTGGGTTGAGTGCTCATTGTCGCGTCCGGCAGCAGTCTACGGTCGACACACAGCTGCAGGCGGACATCCAGGCGAGAGCCAAGATAGACGTGCAATAGCGCCATCAGATCCGTGTAAAGCACCCCGCCGGGCAACCAACCCGGTACTTCCACAGGGTCTGTGGTGGTCAGACGCATCAGTACCTGGCTGTTCACATCGGTGGCATAACTGCCCATCACCGGGCGATGCGTCAGTGTGACAGGCTGGCTAATGCTCATTCTCAAAGGTTTCTTCAGCGGTACCCGACGCCTGTCGTGGTGCCAGATTTTCGCCTGCGTATTAGGCGCCAGAAGACGTACCAGTGAAGCCATGCCTTCCGCAGTACGTCCTGGCAACAACATCACCGGCAGCAGCGCCAGAAAGCGTGAGGCAGGCGCCGCTATACTTTCTGTGCAGCCGTCAATCCCAAGCCCAGCCAAACCCAGCAGATACTGTGAAGTTTTGTCCTTACCGCCTTCTTCAAACGTTGCCGGATACGAATATTTACGCCAGATACGGTAGTACTGAGCAATCAGCCGGTGGTTGAAGATATCGAGGAAGTCCGCGTTAGCTTCGTACCCTTCCCGTCGCTGAGCGATGTCATCGATATAGTGCGTCGGCAGCGGAGACTCCACGCCGTAGAGCCCCATAAAGGTGGTACGGATTGTGGGTGGAAGGTGCGGATGTTCCGGTAGCTCTGCTCCTTTGATTTCAGAGGCTGGGAACCCCATCCCCGCATGGGGTCGGAAACGAACCGGCTCATGTCGCACCTGCCAGGTGCTGCCGGTGACCGGTTTATCCGGCTGGCTCTGCTCCAGTAGCTGACAGAAACGGTAAAAATTCATGTACGGCAGCCGGTCGCCCAGTTGCGCTATCAGCCTGGCAGACGCGGACTGTGATTCTCTTTCCACCGGATGCATTTTCCTTCTGGCTGAACAATGAGGGTAAGCTGGTTGAACTGGTTCATATCGGCATACAGCGCAAAGAATCGGTTGAGCATTTCACCGAACAGGTGAATATCACCCTCACCGGTGAAGCCGTTGCTGTCGAGGGTTACCTCAATATCCAGCCCCCGCAGCAGGTAGCCCTGTTCAAAGCGTTGAAGGCGATGGTGCTTTACATGCTGAATCGCCTCCAGACGCCGGGTGTTCATTTCATCTTCCTGCCAGTTATACAGGGCAAGCGTGCCGCGCAGCACTTCGGCGGTACTCATCATGTTCAGGAAACCGGATCCCAGGTGGCTCAGAACCCGCCAGTGAAAGCGGTCTTCAGAAGGCGGATAGACTGGCAGCGTTGGTTTGCAGAGGTTACGTACTGAAAGTTGCGTACTCACCACCTGCTCACAGCGGTCAAGCAGTGTGCTCTGTAATGCCCGGCGTGGTAACTGACCGTTGGTGCCGGTGATTTGCAGCGACACGGCCTCACGCTCAAACAGGCGGTCATCTTCCCACTGGTGCCCGCCAAGGATAAGCCAGGTGTCATAGAGCCCGGTCACGCTGCGCTTAACGCGGGTGTGGTAATAACGGGGGGGAGCATAACGGCGCATCATCCCGCCCTTGTGCCTGAAGCTGCTAAACGGAACATACTCCGCGTCATTGGTGCGGTTTGAGCCAGTGACTGAATCCACCGAATAAATCTCGGTATGTCCGTCCTGCAGACGTTTTGGACGCAGCAGGTATTCGTTTTCAAGCCCGGTGATGGTGAGCGGGTCAGCCTCCAGCGTAAACAGGTTAATCACCGGCACGCAGTGGAGGCGAACCGCATCATCAGTGACCGGTAGGTCAGATGACCATGGCGTACTGAACACCACTTCAACATCAAAATACTCAGCCCCCGCTGGCGGCGTGATGCCCTCAAGGCCGTTAAGGTGGACAAACATAAACTTGTCGCGGAAGGTGAAATACTCCAGCAGAAGCTGGTAGCCGCTGAACGCGGTATCGCCTTTCGGCCACAGGCAGTCTTCGTCACGAAAGCCGCCCGGTGAGAAATATCCGTCAAGCCGGATACGGTCAGTTTGACCAGGCAGGCGCATATAGAGTGCGGCCTGCCGTTTGGTCAGCATAAGGTGTAGCTGGCTGCTGACCGGTGCATCCGCCCCTAGATAGAGGCTCAGGTCACTGAGGTCCGCATGGGACCAGTCCGCCTGTGTGCTGCAGGCAAAGCGCATTCGCAGTAACGAGCGCCCGTCCGGCTCAGTGGTCATGGTCACCCGAGAGATATTCAGCGGGTTGAGCATCACATCGCGGGTTGTGCGGTAACGGCAGACCGTATTTTTCGGCCCCACCGGGCGGGAGTACACTTCCAGCCCCGCGGGCATCACCTCTGCCATCTTAACGGTCTGAAGCGCAGGCGTGAACGCGACCACCGAGAGTGACGGAATGGTCCGCAGGTAATGTGGCCAGAGCATACTGACCAGTCCTTCAGTCAGCTCCGGCAGGTCGTCGTCAATCTTTTCGCGCAGCCGCCCCATAGAGAAAGCAAAGCCTTCAAACAGGCGCTCTACATACGGATCGGGTGTGCCGGCTTTATCCAGGTCCAGCATGGCTGCCCGGTCCGGATGGGTCTGGGCAAATTCTTTAGCCGCTTCACGGAGGTAGCGCATTTCCGCGTCGTAATAACGCAGAGTCAAATCTTCCATTTTTTTCTGCTCCTGTGCATTTAACCGCAAAGCACGGCACCACGTGCTGGATCGACAGCGATCAGCCCGGCAAGTAACTTGTCCATTAACGGTGTAAGTCGTGCCTTATCAGCCTCACTGCGGCCGGCTTTCAGGCGCAGGAGTTTCAGATGACGGGCCTGTACCTCGAACAGCAGCTCAGGCTCCCAGTTGCTGAGAGTCACGTCTCTGGCGCGATCACCCAGTTCAGCAAACAGATGCATCGCCAGCTCATTTTTACCGTACTGCTCAGCAATGCGGCCCATCAGCAGACGTAACAGCCACTTCTGGCGATCGGTGGTCACACCCGGGCGCTTCTGTAGCCAGGCCAGCGCAGTATCCGGGCCTTCACTGTCCGCCAGCACCACGGCTTCTGGCTCCAGCGCCAGAATGTCATCATTGCTGGCAGACATCTGAGCGGATGGGGTGTCATTGCCCCACCCGCCAGTTGTGTCCATCACGCTTTGCTGGATCCAGTTCAGCGTTACTTCATCCGCAAATGGCGTTCCGTCACTGAACGCGAGCGTTTCCAGACCGGACAGACGGGTGAGCAACCCTTTCAGGTCAGCGGCAATAATGCCAGCCAGAGTGTCCTGACCCGATTTCGTCAGGGCCTGGTGGATGTACCACTGCAAATCCAGCCAAAGGTGATTAGCACCGCGGGAAAAGGCGCTATCTGCCGTTTCAAGCATCTCTACCCAGTTCTGCTGCAGATAGAGACGTTTAAGTAACGCGCGCTGGTCTGCTCTTGGCGGTTCGATGCGGGTACGGCCCTGCGCATCCGGGGCCGGAATTGCCCGCAGAGTATCGTGACGCAGGCTCTTCATCAGATGGTGTGCGGACAGCCACCCGTCCGGCTGTTCGCGCAGATATTCGGCGAGCGTGCGGGCCTGTGCCAGCAAATCCTGACCGGAGGTGATACGTCCGATGACCGGGGCATCGTAGTGGCTAGCAGTCGCAGGGGTTTCGCAGGCACTGGCGTTCTGCGGCACAACCGCATCCACACCACCCGCTTTCTGCAAGCGGCTTTCAAGAGCACCATACAGCGTATTGAGTTCCGGTCGGATTTCATCCGGCTCATTTTCCGTCAGTTGCTCTATCAACAGCAGTGCCCCGGTGGTACGTATCGCATCGTTCCTGACCACTTCGGGGTACAGGGAAAGAGAGTCAGTCATTCGCGATCCCGCCAGCCATTCCAGTGCCGCCTTACGGCTGCGCTCACGCTGTGGATGCAGTTGTGTACCAAAGCGCTCCAGCAGGCCGCACAGCAGTTCAAGACCTTCAGCGAGCCCCTGCTCACCTTCGCGGTGCAGCTTTGCCCAGCAGTAGTAGGTGGCCACACGGATATCTTTGGCGGTCGTGGTCAGAAGCTTCTCTGCAAGCTGGCAGATAAGTTCGGTATCTGCACCTGAGAGTTTGTTGACCTCCTCGCGCATCTGCTGAAAGTCATCGTCATAACCCGGGTCGTCACCCTGAGGAGATGGACCGGACAGCGGCTGCAGCCAGCTATCCCAGAGCCTAACCCGCTCACGGGTGGTCGCAAGGAGTGGTTCCTGCTCAGTCTGGCAGGCGCGGAGTAAAGCGTTGAGCGTGCTCATCAATATACGTCCTCTGTATCATTGCTTGCGCTGGCGACCTGGTCTGATGCTGCCACGCCTTTCGTGCTGAAGATGGTCTCTGGCAGGCGGAAATTACGCAGTTTCAGCAGCGCCAGAGGACCCTCTCCCGCTTCGGTACGCAGGGTGTAATTGAGTGTTCGACCGTCCTGCGCCGTCCAGCTCAGACTGTAGCTGCTACCCACGCCCGAATAAGCACTGACGGCAGCTTTGTCGAGCAGTCGTATCCAGCCCCAGGCGCCTGGAATATCCGCATACTGACGGGTGCCTGCCTGGGTGCTTATCCAGCTCAGGTTCGCACCAGGAGCCTCAGTATCCGCAGGCCAGGTGAAGCGCTTCCAGGCTGGCATCTGGTTAACGTATATCAGCTTCTGGCTGTCGATAATCATGGTGGTCTGCATCACGCCATCGGCAGTACCTGGACGTAGTTCGAAGTTCATCCCTGCATTGCCTTCGGTGAAGGCCACATCGGAGATATGACTCAGGGTGTTAATGGCATTGAGGAACTCTGGGTTAAAGGCCAGCCCCTGCGAGTTGATGCTGTCCGGCACCCAGTGGTTTCCTTCTTTGTGCAGCACGCCTTTGAGACGGGTCTGCAGGAACTGAGCGATACGCCCGGAATCCGCGTTGAGGTATTTGGCCAGCAGCGGCAACGAGACATCACTACTTGAGTTGTTAAACGGATAGCGGCTACCAAAGGCACTGTTCCACTCAGCCACTACCGCCTGCTGCCACTGGGCATTGAGGCTGTTGGCCGCAGGGGTCAGCACCTGCTGCCAGGCCTGCTCCATTGGATTCACAAACACCGTTCGGCCAAAGCCGCTCCACTCCTGCCCCAGACCGGCGGCAATCAGGCTGCCGTAGTCGCGGGTTTCGGTGAGGTCCACAGCTTTACCCTGAAATACGGTCTGGGCAATGGTCTGGGTCATCGCCTGCGGGTCGGCGGCATTGGTCACCTGCTGCAGACGCAGACGCACCTGCGTCACACGTGTCAGATACGACTGCAGACTCTGCTCTTGTGCTCCCGTGCGGCTTTTATCCATCAGTGCCAGGACCGGGCCAAAGGTCGCATCAAGCGGGCCATGAACACCGGCACTTTGGTCAATGGCATCTTTGTTGTCGCCACCCAGCAGATTTTTGGCTGATTTCACCAGTGAATCTGATATCGCTTCGCCTGTCTGTCCGGTACGCCCCTGAACATTCAGAGTGTTCATCAGCGCCACCAGAGGCGACTGACGCACGTCGGCCATCAGGGTCAACTGGTCAATGGAGTCCGACAGCGTGGTGGCCTGGTTCCAGCGCAGGCTGTTGAGGAATTCCAGCCAGGCGCCGCCAAAATCGGCAAAATAACGCTCCGTCAGGCGATTTTTAAGTGCTTCCGGGGAGATTTCATCCTGCTTATTGACCGGACGTTTGCTGTCAGTCAGCACCCAGTCGAGCTCGTCCCGGCGCGCCTTCACCACCTTCTCGATGGCGGGCTGAACGGCCTGCTCCCAGGCCTGACGGGTAAACATGCCAGGTACAATTTCGGTGGTGCTGAACAGGCGGGCAGCATCGGTATCACCTGTCATATCTTCAAGACGCATATCCACATACAGATGTGCCACCTGTGAAAGCATTTTCTGGTACAGAGTCGATTCGCTATTACGCACCCCCATCAGGCGAACCAGCAGGGAACGCGCCTGGCTGACCATGTTTTCATCAGCTCGCAGTTTCCACTCAGCATGTGTGACCAGTTGTGCACCATAAAACGACAGCAGCGACGGGGCCACGCCTAGCCAGATACCGTCCTTCACACCGTCACGCTTCAGCCAGTCCTGAAGCAGCACCGTGCTAAACCAGGCACCATCCATATGCTCAGGACGCGCCAGCATCAGGTAAAGTTTCAGCTGGTCATAGGTCGCTTTTGCCCTCTGCTCGCGCAGCGGGCTATCCGGAGGCAGCGCGTTAAAGGCACTGACCTGCTTCTGCAGATGGTCTGCAGCCGCATCCCGCAACAGCGGCAACGCGCTGTCCTGATAGCGTGGCCAGAGTGCGGCCAGCAGGGCGTTATTCTGGCTCAGCCCGGCCTTTTCATACCACGGCACGCCATGCTCAGAGCGGTACTGCAGACGGGCCATGGTTTTCTGAAGTTCAGACAGCGCGTGCAGGCGCTGCTCCAGCGGCTGATTCTGTAGGGCGGCAAGTGCGGTCTGGGCATTCGCACCTGCAATCTGGCTGCGGTTGGTGACATACGCGATGCCCATCCACATAACCCAGCTCACCATCGTGAGCGCAGCAGCAGATGCCATTACCTTGCGCCATGGAATACCGGGCTTGCGAGGACGCAGCCCGTCAGGAAGCGTCCGGACTGATTCAGGCAGAACATTCCAGCGCTTATCCATGCCCCAGTGGTGCGGCACAGTGCGTTCTGCACCGGCTGAAGGCTGACTGAACACCACACCGGCCAGCGGCAGCGGGCGATACGGATTGAGCATCACCGACAGCGGTGCGGTCACGCTTTCCGGCTCACGAATGAGCTGATCGGCAAGGGACAGCAGGAAGTTATGCCTTACCTTGTCACAGGTCTGCTGCACACCCTGTGAGGTCAATGCCGGCGTCAGTGCCGCGAGTTGGTCAGCCAGCGCTTCCAGACTGCATCCGGCGGGCAGCAGACAACCTGTCGCCTGCACGATGCGGCCTTCCGGCTTACCGGCGCGCGGATGTAGGGACCAGACGTACAGGGGGAGTTTCCAGCCAAGCGCATCCATGCGGTTACTGATGGCATGAGACAGGGAATCCATGATGCTTTCAGAGGGAACCGGTAACGGTTGCTCCAACCCCGGCGCTAAAAGCCTATCAAATGCTGAGGTGACCCACACCATGCCATCCACCGGACGGCGGCGCAGCTTACGCAGTGCGGTCAGCCAGACACTGTCGGCTGGGGTGTTGAGGTCACCGCCCCACAACAGCAACGTGCCGCGATCTTCCTGCCAGAGCTGGGTGGTGAGGCCGGGATTCAGTTGCTCAACTTCAGCCGCCGTACCGGT
Organism: Enterobacter sp. PL_is511; assembly: GCF_055816065.1. Lineage (NCBI taxonomy): Bacteria > Pseudomonadati > Pseudomonadota > Gammaproteobacteria > Enterobacterales > Enterobacteriaceae > Enterobacter > Enterobacter sp. PL_is511. The sequence goes on from NZ_JBVPGP010000021.1 coordinate 115,295, forward strand.
TATCAGGAGGATGCGCGTTTTGCGTCCCCAGCGACGGCCATAGAGGTTGCGCATAGCAAGGTGGAGAATATTAATCGTTTCACTGCATTTTCCTTGCTCCGCACGCGATATGTGTTCCGTTTGATGACTTTTCCCGGTTAATTCACGAAGCTGTTTCATAAAACTTAAAGAAATAAACCATTGCCACAATCGGACAAATAAATCATCACAGAGTAAAATGAACAAACATAAGCCCGAGACAGCCAGGGAAGCCGCCATTTTTTTCTCTGGAGAACGAAGATAAACAAAGGGATTTTCAGTCCATATCAGTCCACCGCCTATAGCCGCGATGAGCAGTACGACTAGCCAGGTACTGAGGCGTTTTTTCTTTTTCACATCACTATCCTTTGCGTAGCATTATGCAGGGCGGACAATAGCCATTTGGGTAGTACGAGCGCCAACAAGTAACCACTGAGGCAAACCCGAAGTAACAGCATGTTCGCAAGCGCAAATCAGCGTTATATTGCCCACTGCAGCAGCTGGCCTGCCAAAGGCATCATCCAGAACCTGCTCCCCTTTTTTAGCAGTTAAAAATCCCCACTTGTCCATCATCTGAAGAACAATGGACAGTGCATCGTTTTTCACCTGGGCCCGCCAGAAATACCAGGGTAATCCAGAAGTTACTTTTCCCCAATTTGCAGTATCCGCAACACTATTTTCGGCATCTCCCACAACAACTGGGCGGTGTATCCACGCTTGCGGTTTAATATGCAGCCGCTCCATGCACAAAGGAGAAGCCAGCAATAAAGCGGATACCGATTCCGCCTGTCGATCGCGGGCCAGTAGAAATAAATTGATTTCAACGGAAAGGAGCAGCGTATCATCCTGTTTGTCGAGCCACTCATCTACCCACATCAATCCATTGTTTTCGGTACTGATGGTTATGTCGTTAACAGCATGTAATTCAGGAAAAGCTCTTCGCCAGGTAGTGAAAATTTGCTCATCTTTCAACACGCCATCATGATGAAGGCGAACAACGAAGTTACCGGTGAATTTTGCTATCTCTCCGTGTAACTGCTGGCTAACGCGGGTCAGTACCACATCCAGGAAGGACAGATACTCGGCTTCATTACGTACTTTCGATGCCGTATGGAGTGAGGCCGAAGTCAGCGTGGACTGAAGAGATGGATAATAGTTTGTCTGAAGTGCATTTGATCCCTGCAAAAGTGCTGCAGCAAGTTTGTTACTGGCAACAGGCGTGGTATAGCTCATCCCAAGCACTCCAACGGCTTGCTGCCCCAATAAAACTTGTTCATTATGCTGCTTTTGGTGTAAATGATTCCACCACATCACGCGATCTCGTTCGTTCTCATAGTGCCTTAATCTGGCAATATAACCGGCCATTCCCACCGAGAAAGGAATAAGAAGCGAACAAAACCAGAACCAGGCGGAATGCGTACTCAACCCTTTTGGCCAAAAAGAAAGCACCAATAAGGCTCCCGCAATCAGGATAATAACAATCGCTAGAACCCAGCGAGACTTACTCGGAGGAACGGGTAATGGCTCTGCCTTCGGGATCTGTTTAAGATCAACTGGCATAATTAACGTTTTCCGGCAACAAGTAATGAAGAAATGAGCGTACAACCACAGCCGCAGCGATGGCCATGTAATGCAACAGGTCTGCCATTAATTTTTGAACCTTCATCGCCCTCTGCAATAAACGTTTGACCATGCATAGGGCAGGTTACTTTATCCATCAGACAAGCAACCTCTAACCCCATAAATTTCACACCGGAACTTCCTTCAATTACAGTGCCACCGTGAGTCGTTTTATCATTAATTCGAATTACACCCTGCATAATTATTCCTTTAAACCAGATAATACATAGCCCCGAGTAACACCATCGCGATAAAGATAAGCCAGAGAAATATGGAGCGATATTTATCCACCAAGCTTTTTTTGAGTTCCCAACCTGAGCCATTGACAATACTAAATACAGGACTCTTTATATCTGATGAACTAAATTTATAAGAATACTGTTCTCCAATCGCCCCATCTTTTTTATCCCCCAGGATTTTTCAAAACTAAATTCTTTGCGACTACCCCATTGAACTTGTTTTTTTAAACCCACTGCCTCAATGCTTAGTTCAGTTTCGATATCGGTTGATTTTTCTCTGTAACTCACTCTGTTCTTTGCTTCATTAAAAATCAATGTCAGTTTGTATTGCTTCTTCAGGCCATCAACGCCGAATAACTCGATCCATTTCGCATCCACAATCTTCCATGAAGCAACTAGCTTATCTCCTTGCTCAATTACAGAAAACGGAATACCGCCATCCTGATTCAATTCCATAAGTCGACATTTTAATTCCGAAAGAGGAATAACTCGATCACTATTCATATCACCTCCTGTTATTATCGTTATAAATACCTGAAGTGTTTATAAATGAACATTAGTAAAAGTGAGTCAGTCATTCTTTTATTGGGTCAGGTGCATTAACTACACATCGAACCGTAGTGCTAACAGGATAAGGGTTATCTGTAATTCTGAAACCACGGTAAAATGTTAATCCTACATCACCGGTGGGGTCTGGGTTATTACCGCCACGCAATACTTTTCGGTATTGGCCTGTTCGCTCATCCTTAATAACAGGTTTCTCAGGCCCTTGCGGATTTTTTTTGTCGGCTACATTATAATAATTAGGATCATACCAATCCTTCACCCACTCATAACCGTTATCGGCCATGCCATAAAGTCCAAGAGGCGATGGAGGATATGCATTGACGGGAAAATGAACGGATGTGCTATTAATCCCGACCATATCCTCTACAGCCTGGCGATCCACATCCGTAGCATAATTTACTCCCTTCCCATTTTTTTTATTTTCTCGCCACACACCATCATCAGTTGCTACAAGAATATACTGACCACGGCTACGAGCAGAATATTCCCACTGAGCTTCAGTCGGGAGTGAAAAGGGTAAACCAGTTACCCTTCCCAACCAAACACAGTAATTATTGGCTTCAGTCCAATTCACTATGGCTGGACTATTTTTGAAATGATTCATTTCTGCCAATGTAGCATTCTTCCATTTTTTGTCGAATATTTGGGCAGGCAGATTATTAATTTTGAGGTAGAACTTATAGTCCTCATGGGTAACTTTAAATTTACTTATGGAAAAACTGCTCAATTCAATTTCATGAAGTGGTTTAGTATCTTTTTCTGAAGAGCAGTATGGGCCGTCTCCCCTCATTTTCTTGCAGAAATCGCCCATCCAGAAAGTCCCTCCTTTTACATAGACTAAATCCGCTTTAACACGGCTTAGATAGCGCTGAATCTCTGCTTGTTCTTGCGGGGTATGTTTTATTGAGTTCGTTGAATCATCACAACCGCAAATAATAAGAACCAATAAAATACTCCATTGCTTTTTTATATTTTTCAATTTACAGGCTCCGCATTATTAACCACGCATCGGACTGTTGTGCCATCAGGGTAATCACTATCTGGAATATTATAACCGCGGAAAAAAGTCAGACCAACATCGCCAGTAGGATCCGGATGATCTCCTCCGCGCCGCACCTTCCAGTACTGCCCGGTATCCTCATCTTTAACAACAGGTTTTTCTGGCCCCAGAGGATCTTTCCTTGGGGAGTGTTGATAATATTCAGGGTCATACCAATCCTTAACCCATTCATAACCATTATCTGCCATGCCATATAAACCGAATGAAGTTGGTGGATACTTATCAACTGGAAAAAACACAAGCAAACCATTTACCCCAAACCGTTCTTCAACTTTATTTCGGTCTTCATCAGTTGCATAGTTTTCTCCTTCTCCATTTTTCTCATTTTCTCGCCAAACCCCATCATCCGTTGCCACTAAAATATTCCTTCCACGGCTACGTGCGGCATATTCCCATTGGGCTTCAGTGGGGAGGGAAAAGGGTAATCCAGTTTCATATTTCAACCAATTACAGTAGTTATTTGCTTCATTCCAGGTTACTATAGCAGGACTATTATTAAAGTGCGTCATTTCAGCTAATATATCATTCCTCCATTTTTTTTCGAAACGCTTCTCTGGCAAACCTGCCTTTTTTAGATAAAAATTATAGTCTTCATGTGTGATTTTAAATTTACCTATCGAATAACTACTGAGTTCTACTTCATGAAGTGGTTTTGTGTCTTTCTCTGGTGAGCAGTAGGGACCACCATCCCTCATTTTCTTGCAGAAATCGCCCATCCAGAAGGTACCCCCATGGACATAGACTAAATCCGCTTTAACACGGCTTAGATAGCGCTGAATCTCTGCTTTCTCTTGCGGTGTATGCTTTATTGCACTCGCTGAATTATCACAACCACTGACAAAAACCATTAAAATGAGACTATATTTACCCAGACGATTTTTTGACATTATTCATTTCTCTCCCATTTTTGGTTATACTGGGTATCTACAGGCACAAAATGACATAACGAGGAATAAAACGGGTTTTCGTCACAGTGTAAAAAATACTGTTTCGAACAGTTCGGTGAGAATGCATATCCGTAGGCAGGGCTATTTTTCAGGCGACTCATGACTTCATCAAAATCCCTCAGGTTTAACTTATCAATAATAGCCTCGAGTTCTTTATCCCGGTTGAATCCTATCTGTAAGAATATTGCTAAATCTTCCTGAGCTAGCTTGACGATTGCCTCTTCCTTGCCAGGGCGGACGCTTCCATCTTTTGTTATGCGTGTCAACACCTTCTTCCATTCCCGCTTCGTCTGAATGCTGGACAAAATATGTAATACAGCTTTCTTTCTATTTTTATTGGGGTCAGGTAAAAAACCATCCCCCTGATTATTGATATCTATACGGTCATATGCACCGTCACCCATAAGGATATATAGAGCAATACCCTTTGCCTCAGGATAAAATAGATACACACTGCCAGGCTTAGCATTAATCACGTTCGCAAAATCATTACGCTCTGTTGATCTACGCTTGGCATCAGTTAGCTGCGTTGATATTTTATCAATAAAATCATTAAAATCCGACTTTATATCTTCAAATTCAGCAGAAATACTCTTATAATATTCCTCATAAATAGCTCGCCCCCCCATAATCAAAACATAAGATAACGCCATAAACGCTTCTTTAGTAATTATAGTCAAATGCTTATAATCAATGCCATATAACTGATAAATAACCCAGATAGCAAACTCAGGAAACAGTTCAGGCGTAATTTCACCTTCTACCTCGCCTTTCGCACCTGCGCCCAGACAGAGGCTACCTTTAATATGGAATCTGAACTTACCTTTTACGAAACGGACTTTAAATTCACCACTCAAACCTATGCCTAACTCCGCATCGCCCCCAAGAGTTAGCGAAGCGAAATCCTGAAATTCCCCCAGATACGCTCCTTTTTTCTTCTCTGACTGACTAATGGGAGGAAGAATTTCTTTTAGCGCCGGAGAATCCAGCCCAAAGGTATGCAACATATTCGGGAGTTCGTCAACCAGCGAATCGAAAGGCTTTAACCATTGCAAAGCCCCCCCCATGCTACCACCGACTTTTGCGCCACCAAAGGCTTCCCCTTTAAGTTCCAACCCTTTTGGGTTCTCTTTGCTGTCTTTAATTGTTACGCCTTCTTTTTTTCGGGTAGCGAAACGCGAACCAGGCGTTCGGTTTCCCATCAGCAACTGCTTATTACCAAACGTAACAAACTGCAGGTTGCCTTCCGCCTGCGCCGAGGCGCCTACATACCCCCTCAACTCCCCCTCAATCTTTGCTCTCAAAATCCCAATTTTCGCTTCCTTGGTATCACTTACCATAAATTTTAGTTCCCAGCCGACCCGATCTGGAACATAAATAGTTGAATTCACTTTGCCGCAAAAGACGGTCAAAGCCGCTTTCGCCTCGCCTTTAATATGTACATTCCCCGTATCCGGGTTCCAGGTATTCAACGTTGAGGCATTAGCCGTAAGCCTCAAGAATTGCGCGCCAGCAGAAACATCAATATAATTACCGTCTTTACTATATTCTTTATATTGATTATTCCATGCATTAGCCCATTCAGTCAGCGTAGCTTCATAGCTAATATCTCCACTGACCGTCATGGTGTTATCCATCATCTGCTTGATGGCATTTTGTGCAGCAACTAGCTTAGTTTTTAACGCACCGATATTGATTCCGGTAATATTGCCTTTATCATCCTTAGTAAAGATCGCATCACCGCTGAATGTATCAACCGAAAGAATAGTAAATTTGCTTTTAAGCGCGTCATAATCAGACTGTTTTATATAAGAGTAGCAACGTCCAAACATTCCTTTATTTAAGGGTTGAACAGGAATCATCTCAATCACGGGTTTATAACCCGTACTCTCATCAAATTCACCTAGTTCAGCCTGAAGATTTTTCGTTGCTTTGTCGAGAGCAGCTTCAGCCGTAGTGATCTTATCCTCATATCCAGGCAATTTATCTTTATTCGCAATATCTTTCAGATTATTACCATAATCCTCTATTGCCTGAGAATAATTGATCTTGGCCTTATGTTGTTTATCTATTACCTCGCTAAGCTTGCTCATCAGTTTTTCAAGCTCCGCGGCATCGCCCTCATCAATAAAAATTAACTCAAGCGTCTCTATGCGAAAATAACACTGACATGACTTGTGCAGAACAACTTTAACATTTTTTTCGACTTTACTTAAAGAATGTTCCGCAACGGGTGTTCCTTGTTTGTTCACTATCCCCCCCTGATTATTCAAAAAATAATTTGATTGCTTTAGGATCCACACCATAATGGGCCTGTGTATATCCATTCTCATCCGTGACGCCACGAATAACCTGTCCATCCTCTGTCTCGATCCGATAAGGAATGTACGGTTTAGGCTGATTATTAGCCTGATCTTTTATTTGGAATCCACCATTCATAGGATTATGAAACTCGGGATCACTCACCGTCACAGGAGAAAGAGCCTGTTCAAGCGACGCACTTCCCCCCCATAAGATAGACCCGCTTTTGAGATCTATTTTACCGGGAGCTCCGATTTCCACTGCGCCGTCTTTGATTTTTATATAGGCACCACCTTTACTAGTCAGGGTTATTCCCTGAGCCGCGTTCAACACAATCTCACTGCTGACGCTGTTGAGGTTCATTGCTTTGTCAGACTGAAGTCGCATGGCATCGGTTTGCGCCTGAATATCCACTTTGCCTCTTGCGGCGAATATCTTCATCCCCATCTTTTGGGCAAATAAGCTTATGGCTTCACCCGCAGCTACAGTGAGTTTTTTCATTATGCCCATATCCACATTCTCACCTGCAGTTGCAGTCAGCGTATGACCTGCAGAAATCTGGATATTTTTTGGTGTCACAAAACCAATACCGGCAGGCGCTGAAGCCAGTAGTCCAGCCCCTTTTAATTGCGCAAGAACCTTACCAAGCTGTTGTTGAGACCCCGTATCGGCTTCCATTGCTCCGGATGCTTTGGCGCTTTCTGCCAGGGAGGTCACCAGCTGTAGCGCGTCCTGTAACTGTGCAACAGCTGCATTCATATCCAACATTTTTCCCTGCGCTTTGGGTTGATCATCGGCGCTTATGAAAATTCCTTTTCCACCCCGGATACTCACCCAGTCATCCGTTCGCAACTCAGCGCCTTCACCGCGCAATGCCCTTTCTGCATTAACCAGGTGTCCTAAATTAAGCTGCGTCTTACCCCCGTACTCCGTGCTGAGCTTGATATGCTCCTCACCCCGCTTGTCCTCCATCCTCAGCTTGTTCAGGCCGGCTGTGCGGATAACATTGCGCGTGCTGTTGGCCTCAGTGACGTGGTCGACGTGGCGGGAGTCGTGCATGGCATGGGCAATATACGGCCGATCCGGATCGCCTTCATGGAAGGCAATGGCGACTTCAGTACCCTGGATCAACGGGAAGTGGAATCCGTATTTGTCCCCACCATAAGGCTTGGCAAAGCGCACTGGCATGCTTTCCATGCCCTGCTTTTTATCATCACGGTCGGCATCAAACTTCACCCGGTACATGCCGGATGCATCCTGCCAGGCGTAGATGTCGTTATCTTTGGCACTGGTCACACGCGCCATCAGGGTGCCGCTGACCACCGGACGCTTTTTCGCGGCTGGACGCCAGCATCGGTTCTCGTAGTACGGCATCGCTACCCATGTCACTTTCAAGGCATTCTTACGGCTGCCGTAGTAGCCAGTGCGGATAATAACAACACCATTCTCCGTTTCACGGGGTAGTGTCGGCGAGATAGCGGTTTCGGTAATGGTAAGAACCTGCGCCGGGCCCAGGGTGTGGTCCGTACTGCTGCCGGTCACTGTAGTCTGGGCGGACAAAAAACGTTCATGCTCCAGACGAGCCCAGAAGTTACCGGTTTCGGTTGCAGGGGTAATTTTGTCACCCCGCTCGAGGTGACGCGGACGATAGTGATACACATCACCATAAGTGATACCGTCACCGTCGCCCCGGGTCATGTCTGCCGGGACGGACGTCAGAATATTCTGCGCTTCGCGATGGTTATAGTCGCTGGCGGTGACCGAACGTTCCACCACGTTGTGCCAGACGTGGATATCCCACACCGAGTCAACGGCATTGTCATTGGTGCCCGAAGGGCTGTTAAGTGGCAGTTTTTTATCGAATGTCCAGGCGCTCTGCTTATCCGCAAAGTGCACCACTTCAGTCTGGGTATCCGGTTGAAGGGTGAAGAAGTAAAAAATCCCCACCTCAGCCAGCAGACGTTCGATAAACGCGAGGTCACTTTCCTGGTACTGATTTATCTGTTCCCGTTTTGGGTAGGTTTGTTTAAGCTTGAATTCATATTCCCACCCCTTCAAACCATGCTCACCAAGAATTTGCTCTACCACTTCAGGCACTGATTTATTGACGAAGAAACGGTGAGTACGAAACTGCTTATCCAGTAAGGATATAAAAGGTTCCAGAATAATTTCATACGCAACCTGATCGCGTGAACCGGTCAGGCGTCGGAAATTTGTCACCACACCATGAACAATTTTACCGACAACAGAATCTAATAGTTTCCCCACCCCCATGCTCAGGGTAACGGTTTTACTTAACATCATTTCAGCCGTAAGATCCGGATGTGAACTGGTAAAACGAATGGTGTAATGATAGAGAGCACTCATTTGTTCTAAACCATCAAAACGTTCCACATCCAATGGATAAGGGCAGGAAGGAATATCCAGTTTATAGCGATTAAGGATGCCCTCTGTCATTTTAAATGTATTTTCCATTTCTATAATTCCTGTCCTGGGTTAGAATGATATTAAACAGAACCAAACTCAACAAACATTATAAATATTACCTATAATGTTCCCATTCATCATAAATATATTTCAAGGCGAATTTATAAAGTCCATAACCTATGAGAAAGGCTACTATACCTGCCCCACCCAGAATAAAGCGGTAAGGATCGGCTGAAAAAAAGAAACAGTAGAAAGAGTAAACCATACTGATAGTTCCTAGCGTCATCCCGATACTGGCTACGATCCGTGAAACAATGATAAGTATAAAATCTTTTATATTCATAAACCCCCAAAGAAGTATTCGCAGACATTATTAAACTCTTCAGGATTTATCTTTTCAATTTCACAAGCCGTCTCATAAGGCCTAACAATGTCCTCAACAAGATAATAAAAAAGATCAAAATCACCCATACTGTATAATTTCTCATACATTATGGGGTTTCTTTCACGCAAGTACCGCGATGTATAAATAGATCTTGATGCTTCAGCACCAACTCCCAATACACCACCAGCAACAGAACCAGAAAAAAAGGCACCAACTCCTTGAGATATAATCGCCCTTCCGAGGTTACCCCCCGTAAACTGCGAGAACATCATTTTACCTATAACACTACCAGATATATTTCTTGAAAAATATGAAATTTTATGCGTATCTACATGAGAAACAAAATCATCTATAAATGGTTTAATAACCTTATAAATAACCTCATCGTTAAAAGTTACTTTTTTAACCAGTGCTGCTAACCGAAATTTATCATCCTGATTCTCTCTGCGGTGTTCCGTATCTATAAAATCATAGCCAAGATAGGCAAGGCTGACGGGTAAGGAAATAACACCTTTCGCCACAGCACCGATAAACCCAGCCCCATCGATATGAATGGCCTCAAGCATATCTCTGGCAATCTCTTTTGCGCTGTCCATAATTGCTACCCTTTAGATAAACCAGTTAATCAAACGCCAGCACAATCCCTTCTTCGTCATCCCAGCCCAGCGTCAGGCTGTGTGGCTTCTGCTTCGTGGCCATGTGCGTGAGCAGCTGCTGGCTCAGCACCGGCAGAATTTGCTGATTGAGCAGGCTGTCGACGTTGCGTGCGCCGGTGTCCGGCAGCAGGCAGGCTGAGGTCAGCGCGTCATAAAGGCTTTCATCAATGTGCGTGCTCAGGCCGTAGTGTCGATGCAGGCGCTTGCTAACCTGTAACAGCTTCATTTCCACGATGGTACGCATAGCCGCTTCCGCCAGCGGACGGTAAATGACGATCTGGAAGCGGGCCAGCAACGCGGGCTGGAAGTGATCGCGCAGTATCGGACGCAGCAGCTCGTGAAGATCGCCTTCGCTGGCCTCCGGTTGTTCGTCGAGCAGCTGCATCAGGTGGTCGCTGCCAAGATTAGAGGTCATCAGAATAACGGTGTTACGGAAGTCGATTTCACGCCCTTCACCGTCGCGCATAAAGCCGCGGTCAAAGACCTGGTAAAACAGGTTCATCACGTCGCGGTGGGCTTTTTCGACTTCATCGAGCAAAACCACACTGTACGGTCGCTTGCGCACGGCTTCGGTCAGGATCCCCCCCTGGCCATAACCGACGTAGCCCGGCGGCGAGCCCTTTAGCTGGGAAACCGTATGTGGTTCCTGGTATTCAGAGAGGTTAATCGTAATAAGTGACTTCTCGCCGCCGTACATGACATCGGCCAGCGCAAGCACGGTTTCAGTTTTCCCCACGCCGCTCGGCCCCACCAGCAGGAATACGCCCTGCGGGCCATTCTCGGAGGTGAGACCCGCTTTTGCCGCACGCAAACGCCGGGCGATGGCCGCGAGCGCTACATCCTGCCCGACGACACGTTTACCCATTTCATTTTCCAGGATCAGCAGTTCGGTCTGGTCATCTTTCATCAGCGATGACAGCGGAACGCCTGTCCAGTCAGCAATCACGTTGGCAACGGTGCGTACATCCACATCCAGAGAGAGCAGCGGGTTGCTGTGCTGCATGCCGTTCAGTTCCTGCTGCAGCGCGTGCGTCTCGCTTTGACGGGAGATGTCCTGGCGGCTTTCCAGCAGTTGTTCGGAGAGTTTCAATTCCTGCCCGTACTGCGTTTCAAGCTCGTCGAGAGCAACGATGAGAGCGTTCTCTTCCTGCTCAATGACGGTCAGGCGTTCACCATGGCTCTGATTGCCGACAGCAATATCTTCCAGCAGCGCCTGCTTCTCTATTTCAAGTGAGGTAATCTGCGAGCGAATGCAGGTCAGCTGTTCCGGCACCGTGTCGAGGCTCATGCGGACGCGCGCTGCGGCGGTGTCGAGCAGATCAACCGCCTTGTCCGGCAACTGGCGGCCCGTCAGATAGCGGCGGGAAAGCGTAACAGCAGCGCGCACCGCATCGTCGGTAATGTGCACGTGATGGTGCTCGGCGTAACGGGATTTCAAACCACGGAGCATCAGGCAGGCGGTGTCGTCGTCAGGCTCATCGACTTTTACCATCTGGAAACGACGCTCCAGGGCCGCGTCGCGTTCGAAGTACTGCTTGTACTCGCTCCAGGTAGTGGCCGCAATGGTACGCAGTTCGCCACGCGCCAGCGCCGGTTTTAGCAGGTTCGCTGCATCGGCGCCCCCTGCCTGGTTGCCCGCGCCGATGATGGTATGCGCTTCATCAATAAATAGCATGACCGGGGACGGGGATTGCTGCACCGCATCGATAACGTTTTTCAGCCGCTGTTCGAACTCGCCTTTCACGCCTGCACCGGCCTGCAGCAGGCCCAGGTCAAGGGTACGCAGAGTGACCGTTTTCAGTGATTCAGGCACATTACCCTCGGCAATACGCAACGCCAGACCTTCAACCAGTGCGGTTTTCCCCACGCCCGGCTCACCGACCAGAATCGGGTTGTTTTTGCGGCGACGAGAGAGGATATCCACCATCTGGCGGATTTCTGTGTCACGGCCAAACACCGGATCGATCTTCCCTTCCTTCGCTTTGGCGGTGACGTCGAGGGTGAATTTATCCAGCGCGTTCTGCAGCGCAGGACTCAGTTCCCCCTCTTTCATTTCCGCACCAGCCGGACGCCCGACAAACTCCACCTCACCACCATGATTCTGTGCCAGCTCGGCTTCGCGCTGCATTTCCGGACGCTCATCCGATTGCGCATCCAGCAAAGGTCGCAGACGTTCCAGCTGGCTCTGAGCAAGCGTTAACAACGGCCAAAGGCCGTCACAACGTGCCAGTTTTGGTTTTTCCACCAGCGCCATCAGCAGATGGACGCTGCGAATGTGCTCTTCGCCATTGAGCGAGGCCAGTAGCCAGGCTTGCTGCATCAGAGTCTGGATGTCATCAGAGAGCTGGGGCCGATGGCGCACGGAGCGAGGTTGTCTGTCGAGCCAGCCAAGCAAATCCTGCCAGATGCCATCCATATCCCATTCATAGCGACGCGCCAACACCGTCAGGTCACCTTCCCCCTGCTCCAGCAGCTTCAGCAGCCAGTGCTCCGGCAGAATTTCGGCATGCGCACGGGTCTGACAGAGCGAAGCTGCGCCTTCCATCGCTCGGGCACAGTAAGGGTTCAGACGACGTAACAGGATGGCTGGATTTTCCATGAGATTCTCTCTTTGTCGGTTCCTGGACACGCTACCGCCCCTCGCTGTTCACCAAAGCGCATAAGGTCAGGCAGGCAGATTGTTTTTTCTTTGCTGAGTACCCGCATCTCAGGCACTCAGCAAAAAACTGCGGACAGGAAAACCTGCCCGCATCAGGATTACGCCGTGGCGCGTTCGTTCCAGGAATCGGAATGAATGATGTTGCCGTCTTTGTAGGTCCAGGTGATTTTTTCGTAACGCAGTTCAACGCGTTCAAGGTGGTTGTGCTTCTCTTTAGAAGGATCCTTGATGTCATACATTTCAGGATTCACTTTCACTACCTTCACGTTTTCCAGTTTGGTGTTGAAGTACTCCACTTCCTGGCCCGCGTCGTTGATTTTGTACCACTTGAACTCAGCGGATTTCAGGGTCTGACCGGTTGTCACCGCCTTGTACAGATACGGGCTGGAGGAATCGATTTCCTTCGTGAACAGGAACGGCGTGTGGATGCGGGTGCCGGTCAGCTTGCCGGTGTTGTTGTCGGTTGGGATGTACAGGTTATGCTCCTGTGCAACCACTTCGATGCTGCCTTCACGATCCTGAACGTCAACAGACCCTTTGATGTCCGCGCCGCCGTCGTCCTTCAGCCAAAGATAAACAGGAATTGCCATGGAATTACTCTCCATTGTGTAGTGAAGCGCCATCATCCTGCGATGGCGCCGGGTGTTTGCCGGGTATCTGACAGGCGTTCGCCTGCGGTACCAGACTGATTTCGACACGGCGGTTGAGCGCACGCCCTTCCAGGGTGTCGTTGGTTGCGACAGGACGGCTTTCGCCATAGCCCTGCACCGCAAAACAGCTTTCGGGCACGTCGCCGGTGTCACGCATCCAGTTGCGCACCGCTTCGGCGCGTTTCAGAGACAGCGTCTGGTTCAGCTGCGGATTGCCCGTGTTATCGGTATGCCCGGAGACGACAATCAGCCAGCCCGGTTTCGCTTTGATGCCAACCAGTGAATTCACCAGCATCCTGGTGGAACCCGCTTTCAGCACGAACTTGCCGGAATCGAACAGCGACATGCTGTCGAGGCGAATGGTTTTCGGTCCCTGGATGATTTTCTTAATGACTGGTGGAGGCGGTGGCGGAGGTGCCCAGTCGCTGAGAGCGGCCTCAACGAGCGGAACCAGGCGCAGCCCCTGATATAGTCCCAGGCGATAACGTAGTGGTTCCCCACGACGCAGCCAGTCGTCGAGCAACGCACTATCAGCCCGCAGGCGCTGCTGCGCGTGCAGTTTCGGTTCAACAGGCTTACCGCTCAGTTGGTGATACAGTGCAAGATGATCGCCAACGTTACGGATGAGACGCTGATTGTTCATCCAGGACGCCAGCATCGCCAACGCAAGGAAAATGCCCCCGAGTAGCCCGGCATAACCCCAGAATACCTTCCGACGGCTAATACCATGTCGGCGTGGTAACGCCGGCAGAAGCAGTTCAGGTAGCGGCAGTGGCTCTGTGGTCACGGCCGCATCCGGCGGCAGCGCCGTCACAGAGGTAATGTGCTGTTGCCAGAGATTGCCCGCGATACCGTTCACTCGCACCATGCACATGCCCTGCACACAGGGCTTCAACACGGGTAACTCACCCCGCCGTACCGACAACAAGTCATTCACCGCGCTCTTCTGCCAGGCAAGCAGACTGTCCAGCCACAGGATCTGACTCAGACGGGAAAAACGTCCGTCTGACCCAGTATCCCGGGCCCACTCCGTCAGTGACACATTGCCCTGACCAGGCTGATAGACCTGAATACCGCTCCGCTGGCTTACCGTGGTAAACCAGACAGGATCGGCTTCCGCATACGCCGCCGGTGGTGACACCCAGGTTACGGTCCATAATGGAGGGAGCGTGCCGAATGCCGCGCGACACTGGACGACAGCACGCTGCCAGCCCCGAAGAGACTGGGTAAAATCATCGCTGGATATGTGCTGCTCAGGCACAACCGCCAGCATGACCGAGATTTGCGACACCAGAGCCGGGCGCACCAAACTCAGGTGCTGTGCAAAGAGCGGTAGTTGCTCTGCATCCTTTACCCACAGATACCAGCCCTGCCGGGTTTCCCGGTGACGGGTTCCGGACACAAAGAGTGGAGCGTTATCACCACAGACAAAGATAACCGCCCCCTGAAAATCTTCCGGCGGCAGGCTTTCATCCACGATCTCACGAACAGCGGTTGCCCTCGCCAGAGAACCCCGACGCTGGCACCAGAAAATAACTCCGGCCGCCAGAGCAACCAGAAGACCGAGTGCTACACGGCTGCCCGTGGACAGTGGCCAGAATCCCAGAACGAGCCACAGCGCCAGAATGGCACCCAGGGCAGTTAACAGACTTCGGTACATATCCCGCATCGCTTACCCCGGCCTGACGATCTGGCTTACCAGTTCGGTAAGCGAAGACGAAAGGAAGAACCAGAGCGCTGCCAGGGCGACAGCGGCCACAACCCAGCTCAGCCAGTACCAGCGACGGCCGCTGCGCAGACGCGATGCGCGGGCAACAATGGGGGCATCTTGTGCCAATGTGAAGGCGGGCACCCGCTCTGCGAGAGCGCGAACAATATCTTCCCTACGCTCATCATCCTGAGCGCGATACTGTCCCACGAACCCCAGTTGCAGAGCCCGGTACATACAGGTCAGGACGGCGGTATCAGGGGCTGTTTCTTTCAGCAGGTTACGGATCCTTTCCCACAGCTCTTCACCTGCGTTGAGGGTACCAAAGAAGTGTGCCTGCAGCGGGTCACGGCGCCAGGTCAGGTAGCCAGCATCGGTGGTTCCCCGGTTCATCACGCTCTCATCAAGCAGTGCACACAGGGTATACACCATATGGTCACGGCTGATGTCGCTGTAACCAGCCTCAGTGAGCGCCGCTTTCGCCTCTTGCACCAGACGGCAGGCCCTCCGGTATAGCTCTTCCCCGTCACGGACTTCCTGACCGCCCCGTATCTGGCTGGCCATCAGCCAGCCCGGGTAGAAAATACGTTCTATCTGGCTGAGTTCAGATTTATTCATGTACGCAGCACCGCAAAGAGTTCGAGATCAACATCCCCCAGCGAGCGCGGGGTATAGAAGGTGCAACAGCCCATCTCAAGCATGGCGCGAGCCGCCTCACTGCTCAGATCCAGCGAGAAATACTGATTCTCAAGGCGCAACGGGATAGCGGCCGGAACATGCGTCAAAGGCTTAATCAGCATCCCACTCAGCGCTACATTCACCACATCCGAAACATCATCAAAGCTGCCCGCTTTACACAACTGCGGGAATTTCGTCTGAAGCTCATGGTTCGGCATGGAAGAACGTACTGAGAGGTAGAAGTCCGCCCCTTCGCGCAGACGCGCGTCGTGCAGGGCACCTTTCCAGATCTGGTCCTGATGCTCGAGGTGGATTCTTACGACCCGCGACGGCAGGCTCGCTTCAAAGAGCTTGTCCAGCAATGCCAGCAAAGGCGGGAATACCCGTTCCGGTGCATCGTGCTGATAAGCAGGAATGTCCCCGGCGTCATGTTCCAGGGAGAATGTCAGCAGGCTGCCGGCAAGACGAGTCAGTTCGCGGTACAGGAGTTCCGGGTGACGATCGGGCGTCTGCAGAAGTTCCGTTAACACCGGCTCGGCGCTGTTCAGCGCATTCAGCAGCCAGAACAGGGAGACATCCGCGACAGCAAAGTCTGCCATCCGCTCATTGCTTTCACGGCGCATAGCCATCAGGCGACGGCGGCGGGCCTGCAGACGAACCAGCAGGTCACCCAGTTCGGTGGCCAGCGACGGGCTTGCAGAAAGGGAAAGCATCGGCGGAATGAAAGCCGGGTCCCGGCTCCACTGCCCCTGAGCATTACGCACCAGGCGGGTCACCGGACAGGTCAGGTATGCCGTATTTTCCTGGCTGGACAAACGCAGGGTCAGCGCATGACGCAAAATGGCCAACTCCCCGCTTTCATGACCAGCCAGTTCCTGCACCACCACACGTTCGGCTTTCCAGCGACGCGGGCGTTCACTGTCCTGTCCGTTATCGAGGTTGCCACCACTGGCGCTCAGCAGCGGCAATGCGGCAACCACCTCAACAACCTCTGAGCCGTTTGCGGCAGACAAATCACAGACCGGCGGAATATTATCCGCCAGATCCGTATCAACAATCGTGCCATCCAGGAAACGTACGACCAGACGGATGGCATTCAGACGCGAGAGCGCAAGTGCAGCATCATCAAATTCTGCCGCAACCACGCCCCAGGGATGAGAAATACCCATCCGGGCGACCATGCTGGCAACGTGCTCACTCCAGCGGACCTGCTGCTGGAACTGTTGCGGGGCCAGAGTGGCCCCATCCTCCCAAAGTGGGCGGTAAATTTTCATCCCTGATCACCCCTCGCCTTACGATTTCGCTTTCGGCATCTGGGAAACCAGCGACAGGTTGACGTCCATCCCTTCCACCTGGAAGTGCGGGATCGCATACAACTTCACGCGGAAGAAGCCCGGGTTTTCCTCAATATCTTCCACCACCACTTTTGCATCACGCAGCGGATGAGACGCCTGAAGTTCGTCGCCCGGATCGGTCATTTCGGTCACCAGACCGCGGACCCAGGTGTTCAGCTCCAGCTCCAGAAGTCGGCGATCCTTGGTGGTACCGATGTTCTCGCGCTGAATCAGCTTCAGGTAGTGGGCAATACGCGACAGCAGGAAGATGTACGGCAGGCGGGCGTTGATGCGGCTGTTGGCCGTTGCATCTGCGGTATCATACAGCGCCGGTTTCTGGGCGGAGTTGGCTGAGAAGAAGCAGGCATAGTCGCGGTTTTTATAGTAGGACAAAGGAATAAAGCCCAGATTCGCGAACTCGAATTCACGCGTTTCAGGGATCATGACCTCAGACGGGATTTTTACCTGATTGCCGGTACCCAGGTCATACAGATGGATAGGCAGATCCTGAACCGCACCGCCAGCCTGCGGGCCACGGATTTGTACACACCAGCCATTATTGATGAAGCTACGCACCATGTTGGACGCGAAGGCAAACGACGCATTCGTCCACAGGTATTTGTCGTGATCCGGACCTTTGACTTCTTCAACATAGTTGAAGCTGCGAACCGGAACAGTATCCGGGCCATACGGCAAACGTCCCAGTACGCGGGGCATCACCAGACCGATGTAGCGAGCGTCGTCCGTATCGCGGAACGATTTCCACTTGATGTACTCTGCGCGGTCAAAATAGTTACCAATATCTTTAATCGCCGCGACGTCTTCCATGGACTCCTTGAGGAAGAATTTCGGGCCTGCCGAGCCGATGAACGGCATATGCGCAGCCGCGGATACTTTAGAGATGTTGCGCAGCAGAGCGACATCCTGCGCTGAAGCATCGAACTCATAAGCGGAAATCAGCGCCGCAATCGGCTCGCCGCCCGGGGTATCGTATTCATCAATGTAGGCGTGTTTATAGAGACCACTCTGGATAATTTCCGGGCTGTCTTCAAAGTCCTGGCGCAGGTCTTCTTTAGACATGCTCAGAAGCTCAATTTTCACGTTCTGGCGAAAATCCGTTTTATCAACCAGCGACTTCACGCCGCGCCACAGGCTCTCAACCGCCTGAAACTCTTCATGGTGCATAACGGCGTCGAGCTGGCGGCTTATCTGGTAATCGAGCTCAGCGATGTGGTGATCGATCAGGCTTTTATCCAGTTTTTCGACTTTCGAGCCTGCCTTGGTCAGGCATTCCAGAAAGACCTGCATACCTGCGGTCAGACGCTCGTCAGCGGTCGCATCCGACATCGCCTGCGCATCTTGCCAGATATCCAGCGCGCTCAGCTCGGAGACAGGGTTCAGATTGATTTTCTCAAACAGTGAGGCGTATACCCCACCCACACCAGGGCGTTCCAGCACCACGCTTTCCCCGCCAGCAGTATTATTTTGTACAGACATGAGCATTCCTTGATTAATCCGTTAAAACAGCATGATGGTTAAGGTTTTTTTGAAGCCAGTGCGGATAGTTCATTTCGCAACTCAGCACTAAGTGACTGGTCAAGAACGATTTTCTCCAGCTCTTTTCGGAAAGTCTGGTTATCCAGCAGGTTGGCTTTCAGATCGCGGAGCAAGTTGCGCATCGCCAGCATCGCCTTCAGCTGTGGAATTTGTGCTGCCACCTGCTCTGGCGTGAAATCTTTCATGCTCTGGAAAGTCAGCTGAATGTTGTCCTCACCACCATCGTCAGACAGCGTATTTTTAACGGCCAGGTTAACTTTTGGGGAATATTCGGAAAGAACGCTGTCAAAATTATTTTTGGTGATGTTAATCTTTTCGCGCTCAGATATTGTCGCAGATTCCTTCCCATTACTGAAATCACCCGCAACAAGCAATTTCAAGGGTAATTCCATTTTCTTGCTTGCTCCGCCAGTATGCAGGTCAAGCTTCAGGTTAATACGTGCCTTAGGCACCTCATTCTGAAAACTGTCAGCCATCTAATCATCCCTCTTTGTTTTGCTATGCCAACTTCACGGTATCGTTCTTGATGCGCAATAATAGAATAATGATCGGAACAAAATCAAATACACAGATCATTAATCCGAAGCAAGAATTTTCTTAAGAATTTTCCACTAAGACATTATCGTAAATAGGACAACTAAATCAGGAAAAGAAACTGCTCTTTTCGCACAAATCGAATATTTGTATCGCAGAAGGGGTTGTAGCCAGAGAGATGTTTATAAAAACATCTTGTTTTGATTTGCATCACAGCATTACGTCAAAAAGCGCGAAAGAACGACAATATCTTATTGCGGCACGATTAAAAGAAGACAGGAATGGATGAAAGCAGATGACTATTCCATTGATGGTATGAATAACGCTTAAGAATTTTCACGAAGAAAATTCTTATTTATTATGCGGAGGAATAAATAAAGGCGTAAATGTTTAATTTGGCGCAAATCAACTATGCCGTTTTTTTCTTTACGCCTTCCCTCTGAGCGCTAACGCTTTTGCCTTTCGCTCGGCAGGAAAGGCGCTTTCATGCGACTGCCTATAAAATCTGTAAAATCAAGCACCTTCCAAACTGCCGCTTTTTTAATCAAAAACGAGTAATAGCACATATCGTATAACGGTGCTACATTACGCCGCCCGCCCAAATCAGCAGTGGCCAGGCAACGCCGTAAAGTTCGGTAAAGCCTGCAACCATCACCTTGAAGAACGGTCTTATCGGCACGTCGTATCGCAAACCCTGCGCTACCTTTACAGGCTTCACATAGGTTTTACTATTTTGTCTCAATCCAAATTTCAACGCGCGTTTTTACACCCGCGTTACTGGTTTACATGGTTTGGTCTTGGCGTACTCTGGCTGCTGGTTCAACTTCCGTACCCTGTTCTGCGTTTGCTGGGATCGAAACTGGGCAGCGCTTCCCGCGTTTTCCTGAAACGTCGCGAATCCATCGCACGGAAAAATATTGAGCTTTGCTTTCCGCAGTACAATGCCGAAGAGCGCGAGAAGCTCATCGCTGAAAACTTTAAGTCTATCGGCATGGCGCTGCTTGAAACCGGCATGGCCTGGTTCTGGCCGGATGAGCGTGTCCGTAAGTGGTTTGACGTGGAAGGACTGGATAACCTTAAACGCGCGCAGATGCAAAAACGCGGCGTGATGGTCGTCGGCGTTCACTTTATGTCGCTGGAACTGGGTGGCCGCGTGATGGGCCTTTGCCAGCCAATGATGGCGACCTATCGACCCCACAACAGTGCGCTGATGGAGTGGGTCCAGACGCGTGGCCGCATGCGTTCCAATAAGGCGATGATCAGCCGTAATAACCTGCGCGGTATGGTCGGTGCTCTGAAGAAAGGTGAAGCCGTCTGGTTTGCACCCGATCAGGATTATGGACGTAAAGGCAGCAGCTTTGCGCCCTTCTTTGCGGTGAAAGACGTTGCGACGACTAACGGCACCTTTGTCATTTCGCGTCTGTCGGGCGCCTCCATGCTGACCGTAACGATGGTGAGAAAAGCAGATAAGTCAGGCTATCGTCTGCACATCTCCCCTGAAATGGCTAACTATCCGGAAAACGAGTGCGAAGCCGCAGCGTTTATCAATAAAGTCATCGAAACTGAAATCATGCGTGCGCCAGAGCAGTATCTGTGGATGCATCGCCGTTTCAAAACCCGCCCTCTTGGCGAAGCCTCTCTCTATATTTAAGTCTTTCAGGAAGGTTAGTTTCGCTAAGAAACTAACCTTTTCAATCACCTGTCATCCCGTTGAGAAGCCCTCTTTCGTTGCGTCGCCCAAAGTGAATTTATTGCGATGCGAAATCAAACTGTCGCCGTTCCACGACACTCGTAAGTAACGGAAATTATTTAAAAAAATGCCTCTTGTCACCCCTCATTTTTAGGCGTACATTAGCGCCGTCTGGCAACAGGAAAGCACAGAATTCTGAACTGGAGTTAACGGCGTAACGGGAAAATTCTCATTTCCGTTTTGACCGGATTTCAGTTCTCTATAATCAGGTGGACTCTGTTTTTAAATGCGTACCACAAGATACGCGGAGCGATGAAACGTGAAATATTTCTTTATGGGCATTTCGGTGATTGTTTTAGTCTGGGCCGGAACCTTTGCCCTGATGATCTAGTGAAGAATATGCAGTCAAAAAAACAGGAGCCATCGGCTCCTGTTTTTTTATGTCATGACGACGCGGGATGTTCAGCGACGCTCTTTGAAGTGAGAAGACCGTCGGCCCGGAACATACTCTTGATGCCCCTCACCGCCTGACGGATACGATCGCTGTTTTCAATCAGGGCAAATCGCACATGGGTGTCGCCGTAATCACCAAAGCCAATGCCCGGTGATACGCACACCTTCGCATCCTGCAGCAGCTTTTTGGCAAACTCCAGCGAGCCCATCGCCGCGTAAGGCTCCGGAATTTTCGCCCAGACGTACATGGACGCCTTCGGCATTTCCACCATCCAGCCCGCTTCATGCAAGCCCTTTACCAGCACGTCACGGCGGCGCTTATACTGGGCGGCAATCTCGTGAACGCACTGCTGGTCGCCTTCCAGGGCAGCGATAGCCGCGACCTGTAGCGGCGTGAAGGTACCGTAGTCGTGGTAACTCTTAATGCGCGCCAGGGCACTCACCAGCGTTTTGTTACCCACCATAAAGCCAATACGCCAGCCCGCCATGTTGTAGCTTTTTGACAGCGTAAAGAACTCTACCGCCACGTCACGCGCCCCCGGGACCTGCATAATGGAAGGGGCTTTCCAGCCGTCATAGACGATGTCAGCGTAGGCTAAATCGTGAACCACCAGCACGTCATAACGTTTAGCCAGGGCGACGACTTTCTCGAAGAAATCGAGCTCCACGCACTGGGCCGTTGGGTTCGACGGGAAACCGAGGATCATCATCTTCGGTTTCGGGTAGCTTTCACGAATCGCACGCTCCAGTTCGTTAAAGAAATCGACACCTTCCACCAGCGGAACGGAACGAACCTGCGCCCCGGCAATCACCGCGCCGTAGATGTGGATCGGATAGCTTGGATTAGGCACCAGCACCGTATCGCCATGATCCAGCGTGGCCAGCATCAGGTGTGCCAGCCCCTCTTTCGAGCCGATGGTGACAATCGCTTCACTTTCCGGATCGATATCAACCTGATAGCGATCCTGATACCAGCGCGAGATCGCGCGACGTAATCTGGGAATACCGCGAGAGGTTGAGTAGCCGTGCGTATCCGGACGCTGGGCAACCGTGCAGAGCTTTTCAACGATATGCGGCGGCGTTGGGCCGTCAGGGTTACCCATGCTGAAATCAATAATATCTTCGCCGCGCCGACGCGCAGCCATTTTCAGTTCAGCAGTGATATTGAAAACATAAGGGGGGAGACGATCGATACGCGTAAAACGGCGTTCAGGACTGAATTCAGCCATAGATTCCTCAGATTAACGTTAGCGCCCGGACCGTCCGAGCGACGCTGCCACCGATGTGGCATGCTTAGAAAATAACCTGAAAAAAATCATGCTGTCGAGAGGGAAATGAAAAAAAAGCGATCGCCTGAAAACCGGAACCCGGCAGTGCCAAAAAGCGGAAGCCCCTGTTTCAGGGTTGGCTTTCTGATAGCCGTTATTTAACAGGATGATATCAAAACAGTTACCTGACGATGCGCTGACTATAAAAAATAAGGCCGTGTCCGTTACCGCCGGACAATCCCCTTTAAGAATTATGGTTTTTCCTCATTTGATAAACCTGACGGATAGCTGGTCAATACGCGCCAGGTTTTTTATCATGGTTCTTTCCCGTTTTCCCAGGTCTACTCGTGCACGAAATATTCACTATGCTGCTGGCGGTTTTTGACCGTGCGGCATTAATGCTGATTTGCCTGTTCTTCCTCATCCGCATTCGCCTGTTTCGCGAGCTGTTGCACAAATCCGCCCACTCGCCAAAAGAGCTGCTGGCCGTTACCGCCATCTTTTCGCTGTTCGCCCTGTTCAGCACCTGGTCAGGCGTGCCGGTAGAGGGGTCGCTGGTTAACGTGCGCATTATCGCCGTGATGTCCGGCGGAATTTTGTTTGGCCCGTGGGTGGGCGTTATCACCGGCGTGATTGCCGGAACCCATCGCTACCTGATTGATATCGGCGGCGTAACGGCGGTGCCCTGCTTTATTACCAGCATTATCGCCGGGGTGCTCTCCGGCTGGATCAGCCGCAAAATCCCGAAAAAACAGCGCTGGCGCGCCGGGATCGTCGCAGGCATGGTGTGCGAAACGCTGACTATGATCCTGGTCGTCGTCTGGGCCCCCACCACCGCGCTGGGGCTGGATATCGTCTCGAAAATCGGGATTCCGATGATCCTGGGCAGCGTGTGCATCGGTTTTATCGTGCTGCTGGTGCAAAGCGTTGAAGGGGAAAAAGAAGCCAGCGCCGCCCGTCAGGCCAAGCTGGCGCTGGATATCGCCAACAAAACGCTGCCGCTTTTCCGCCACGTTAATGCGGAATCGTTGCGTCAGGTCTGCGAGATTATCCGCCACGACATCCACGCAGACGCCGTCGCCATCACCAATATTGACCACGTGCTGGCCTATGTTGGCGTCGGGGAACACAACTATCGCGATAATGATGACACCATCAGCCCGACCACCAGACAGGCGATCAATTACGGTAAAATCATTATTAAAAACAATGACGAAGCCCACAGAACGCCGGAAATCCACTCCATGCTGGTTATTCCGCTGTGGGAGAAAGGCGTCGTGACGGGCACGCTGAAAATTTATTACTGTCACGCGCATCAGATCACCTCCTCCCTGCAGGAGATGGCGATTGGCCTGTCGCAGATTATCTCCACTCAGCTGGAAGTCTCCCGTGCAGAACAGCTGCGTGAGATGGCAAATAAGGCAGAGCTGCGCGCGCTGCAGAGCAAAATCAATCCCCATTTCCTGTTTAACGCGCTGAACGCGATCTCCTCGTCCATTCGTCTTAATCCGGACACCGCGCGCCAGCTGATTTTTAACCTGTCCCGCTATCTGCGCTACAACATCGAGCTGAAAGATGACGAGCAGATCGACATCAAAAAAGAGCTGTATCAGATCAAGGATTACATCGCCATTGAACAGGCGCGCTTTGGTGACAAGCTCACGGTCATTTACGATATTGATGAAGAGGTCAACTGCGTGATTCCGAGCCTGCTTATCCAGCCGCTGGTCGAAAACGCGATTGTTCACGGCATTCAGCCCTGTAAAGGCAAAGGGGTGGTCACCATCAGCATCACCGAAAGCGGTAACCGGGTACGCATTGCCGTGCGCGATACCGGCCACGGGATTGACCCAAAAGTCATTGAGCGCGTGGAGTCTAACGAGATGCCCGGGAATAAAATCGGCCTGCTGAACGTGCACCACCGGGTCAAGCTGCTTTACGGCGACGGACTGCATATTCAGCGTCTTGAGCCGGGCACCGAAATTGCTTTTTACGTCCCGAATGAGCGTTCTCCCGTTCATTCGACAACATCACTGTTGCCCCAGGTGGAGTAACCCATGAAAGTTATCATCGTAGAAGATGAATTCCTGGCTCAACAGGAGCTCACCTGGCTTATCAACACCCACAGCCAGATGGAGATTGTGGGTACGTTTGATGATGGTCTGGACGTGCTGAAGTTTTTGCAGCATAACCGGGTCGACGCCATCTTCCTGGATATCAACATTCCGTCGCTGGATGGCGTATTGCTGGCGCAAAACATCAATCAGTTTGCCCATAAGCCGTTTATCGTTTTCGTTACCGCCTGGAAAGAGCACGCCGTTGAGGCCTTCGAGCTGGAGGCGTTTGACTATATCCTTAAGCCTTACCAGGAGTCGCGGATTGTCAGCATGCTGCAAAAGCTGGAGGCCGCATGGCAGCAGCAGACCGCCCCCGCTAGCGCCACCCCAACGGTACGGGAAAACGACACCATTAATCTGGTCAAAGATGAGCGCATCATCGTGACGCCGGTCAATGATATCTACTATGCCGAAGCCCATGAAAAGATGACGTTTGTCTATACGCGGCGGGAATCTTACGTGATAGCGATGAACATCACCGAGTTTTGCAGCAAGCTGCCTGCGTCGCACTTTTTCCGCTGCCACCGCTCGTTCTGCGTGAATTTAAACAAGATCCGCGAAATCGAACCCTGGTTTAACAACACCTACATTTTGCGCCTGAAGGATCTGGATTTTCAGGTGCCGGTGAGCCGCAGCAAGGTGAAAGAGTTCCGCCAGCTGATGCACCTGTAAAGAAAAAGCCCTCTCCAGCGGGAGAGGGCTCTACGTCACAGGATTTGACCGAGAACCTGACGCAGATGGGCACCCGAACCCAGCAGGCCAGGGTTATCATGCACGATCAGATAAACCGGAATGTCCTGCACGTAGCTTCTGAAACGCCCTTTATCCTCAAACCCGCCGCGGAAGCCGGAGGCTTTGAAGAAGTCGAGGAAGCGCGGCACAATTCCGCCTGCGATATAAACGCCCCCGAAGGTGCCCAGCGTCAGCGCCAGGTTGCCGCCGAAGCGTCCCATAATCACGCAGAATAGCGACAGGGCACGACGGCAGTCAATGCAGCTGTCCGCCAGCGCTCGTTCGGTGACGTCTTTCGGCTGCAGGTTTTCCGGCAGACGACCGTCAGATTTCACAATCGCACGGTACAGGTTCACCAGCCCCGGCCCCGAAAGGACGCGCTCGGCGGAGACGTGGCCGATCTCAGCGCGTAATTCTTCAAGGATAATGCCCTCTTCTTCGCTGTTTGGCGCAAAGTCTACGTGGCCGCCTTCACCCGGCAGGCTCACCCAGCGCTGAGCAACGTGCACCAGATGTGAAACGCCCAGGCCGGTACCGGCCCCGTAAACCGCAATCGGCTTACCTTCGACAGGTTCAGCGCCGCCAAACTGGATCAGATGCTCCGGCTTCAGCATCGGGATCGCCATGGACACCGCGGTGAAGTCATTGATGATTTCAAGATGCGCAAAGCCGAGGTTTTTTTTCATCTCGGCGATGGAGAATGCCCAGGTATGGTTGGTCATGGCGACCCAGTCGCCGGTTATCGGGCAGGCAATGGCGATGCAGCCATCTTCGACGCTAACCTGATGCTCGTCCAGATAGACGCGGACAACGGCCTCAAGGCTTGGATAATCCAGCCCTGAGTAGGTTTTCGCCCGGGAAATTTCACCGCTACTTACATCGCATAATGCGAGGCGCGCGTTCGTGCCGCCCACATCACCTACCAAAGCATACTTTGTCATTCTTCTACTGCTCCGCTAAAGTCAGAATAAATCTTTGGGACACTGTAAATTCAAGGCGTGATAACAACAACGGCCGTAAGGTGAATGCCCATGGATTATCGATCTTCGTCACAGAATAACTTTACCGTTTCAGCACCTTTTGCACTATTGCCATAAAGCTTAATGTGCAAAGTAACGTAATACCGTTTTGTACAAGGAAATCATCATGCTCCACCCGCGAGCCAGAACCATGCTGTTGCTGGCCATTCCGGCGCTAATCATTGGCGTGGTTTCAAGCCTGGTGCTCATTGTCGTGATGAAAGTCGCGTCGGTGCTGCAAACACTATTATGGAACGCACTTCCTGCAGGACTGGGCGTCACCGCTGACTCCCCTGCCTGGATCGTTGTGATGCTAACGTTGACCGGTATTGCGGTGGGCCTGGTGATCCGTTTCAGTCCTGGCCATGCTGGACCAGACCCGGCACAGGAACCGCTGATTGGTGCCCCGGTTTCCCCTTCGGCACTGCCGGGGCTGATTATCGCGTTGATTCTCGGTCTGGCCGGTGGCGTCAGCCTGGGACCAGAGCATCCGATTATGGCGGTCAACATTGGCCTGGCGGTTTTCCTCGGTTCACGCATTTTGCCCCGCGTCGGCGCGCTGGACTGGACCATTCTCGCCTCCGCAGGCACCATCGGAGCGCTTTTCGGTACACCCGTCGCTGCCGCACTGATCTTTTCGCAGACGCTCAGCAGCAATAACGACGTCCCCCTCTGGGATAAACTCTTTGCGCCGCTGATGGCCGCCGCCGCCGGGGCGTTGACCACCAGTCTGTTTTTCCATCCCCATTTTTCCCTCTCACTCCCCCACTACGGCCAGATGCAAATCGCCGATATTTTCAGCGGCGCCATCGTCGTTGCTATCGCCATCGCGCTGGGGATGGTGGCGGTATGGTGCCTTCCACGTCTGCACCGGCTAATGCATAGACTCAAACACCCGGTGTTAATTCTGGGGGCTGGCGGTTTGATCCTCGGTATTTTAGGGGCAATCGGTGGGCCGGTGACGCTGTTTAAAGGTCTGGACGAGATGCAGCAGCTGGCCTTCAGCCAGGTATTTAGCGTCTCCGACTATCTGCTGTTTGCCGTAATCAAGCTGGCAGCGCTGGTGGTGGCGGCCGCCTGCGGTTTCCGCGGTGGACGCATCTTCCCGGCGGTCTTTGTTGGCGTCGCGCTGGGGCTGATGCTGCACGAACATGTCGATGCGGTGCCGGCGGCGATTACCGTCTCATGCTCTATTCTGGGACTGGTTCTGGTGGTCACGCGCGACGCGTGGCTCAGCCTGTTCATGGCGGCGGTAGTCGTACCGGATTCGACGCTTTTCCCTCTGCTTTGTATCGTGATGTTGCCCGCCTGGCTCCTGCTGGCGGGCAAACCGATGATGATGGCCTGGCGAAACGACAAGTAGTCAGGCGTTATTGCGCGCTTCCAGCGCTTTGGTAAGCGCCCCCAGCAGCGGTGGGATATCTGCTTTCGGCAGCATCACCTCAATCAGCGAGAGCCGCTCGTGGTGCGCTACTTTTTCAAGGACGTCCGCCAGCTGCTCCGCTTCACTGACCCGCCAGCACTGGGCCTGAGGATCAAGGCTCAGTGCCTGCGGGATTTGCGTCCAGTTCCATAGCGCAATGTCGTTATACCGCTGCTCAGGCCCGTGGATCGCCCTTTCTACCGTGTACCCTTCGTTGTTCAGAACCAGAATGATGGGGTGCTGTTTATCCCGCAGCATCGAGCCTAGCTCCTGAATGGTGAGCTGTGCCGCGCCATCCCCCGTCAGCACAATTACGCGCCGGTTCGGGCAGGCCGTTTGTGCGCCAAATGCCGCCGCCAGCGTATAGCCGATCGATCCCCACAGCGGCTGTACGATAAAATTCACGTCAGCCGGCAGACGAAGGTCGATCGCGCCGAAGGCCGAGGTGCCCTGATCCGCAAGAATGATGTCCCCCGGGCGGATAAACGTCTGCAACGTTTGCCAGAAATTCGCCTGCGTCAGCGAGCCATCCGGCTGCGGGTAGGCCATCGCGCTTTGAGAGGCCGGTACCGGCGTATCGTGTACGTGCTGTTTACACAGCTCCACCAGCGTTTCGATTGCCTGGAGCATGGGGATGCCGGTAAACCAGATATCACCGACGCGTGAGGCGTGAGGCTGAACTTCTATCGTTTGAGCCGGGGTAAGCTGATGCGTGAAGCCGGCGGTCAGGGTGTCGGTAAAACGCGTGCCGATGCACAGCACGGTATCCGCCCCTTCAATCGCCTCTTTTACCGCGCCGGCGCTCGCCGAACCGCTGTACGTGCCGTAAAAACCGGCGTGACGCTCGTCGAATATCCCTTTGCCCATCAGCATGGTGGCGTGTGCCATCGGCACGTCTTTTACCCATTTCTGTAGCGCATGCTTCAGGCCATGGCGCAGGACAAGGAAATCGGCCAGCAGCGCAGTACGCTTGCTCCTGGCAAGCCTGTTCTCTGCGGCATCCCGGAACGCTTTCAGGCAGGCGCTATCGGCATGCGCGTGCCGGAGCGTGAGAGCGTTTACAGGCGGTGTGGCGGCCTTTTTAGCCACGTCGGCGGGCAGCATCAGATAGCCGGGACGACGTTCCCGGAGCATGGTCGTTAATACCCGGTCGATTTCATAACAGGCGTTTTGTTCGGTCAGGATCGCCTGTGCAGCGGTGATCGGTTCGCTCATATGGTAAAAATGACGAAACTCACCGTCGCCCAGCGTATGGTGCAGCAGCTCACCTCTTTGCTGTGACGCCGTACCCGGCGCACCCACAATATGCAAGACCGGAACGTGCTCGGCGTAGCTGCCCGCAATGCCGTTCATGGCGCTTAACTCTCCTACGCCAAATGTCGTCAGCAGCGCGGCGAAGCCCTTACATCGGGCATATCCGTCCGCGGCGTAAGAGGCGTTTAATTCGTTGGCACAGCCCACCCAACAGATATCCGGGCTGTCTATCACATGGTCGAGAAACTGCAGGTTATAGTCGCCCGGCACGCCAAACAGATGATCGGCTCCACAATCTGTAAGACGGTCCAGCAGGTAATCGGCGACGCAGTATGGGGTACGCATAAACAGGTATCCTTCTAATGTTTTGACCTCACCTTGAGTATTAAATAAGCGTGATGGCTGTCCAGAATTGGCGATAAGAAGACCATGGAAAGAATGCTTTACAAAAAAGGCTGCGCTATGCTGCTTTTTTTCACGTAAATGTAAACGCATACACTGATTTTTTACTTCAGCGCCAGAGGTTACGAAAATGGGTTATCAGCCGGATAAAAATCGTTATGGGACAATGGAGTATCGCCGCTGCGGGCAAAGCGGGCTCAGGTTGCCCGCCATCTCGCTTGGGCTGTGGCATAACTTTGGTGACACCACTCTTATCGAAAACAGCCGTCAACTTTTACAGCGTGCGTTCGATCTGGGCATTACGCATTTCGACCTTGCCAACAACTATGGCCCGCCTCCCGGATCGGCCGAACGTAATTTCGGCCGTATTTTGCAGGAGGATTTCCTGCCCTGGCGCGATGAGCTGATCGTCTCTACCAAAGCGGGTTATACCATGTGGGAGGGGCCTTACGGCGACTGGGGATCACGCAAATATCTGCTGGCAAGCCTCGATCAAAGCCTGAAGCGCATGGGGCTGGAGTATGTGGATATCTTCTATCATCACCGGCCAGATCCGGAAACGCCGCTGCAGGAAACCATGAAAGCGCTTGACTATGTGGTGCGCCAGGGAAAAGCCCTGTATGTCGGGTTATCCAACTACCCGGCTGTTCTGGCTCGCCAGGCGATTGATATCCTTAATGACCTCGGTACGCCCTGCCTGATCCACCAACCGAAATACTCCCTCTTTGAACGTGCGCCGGAAGCGGGACTGCTGAACGTGCTGCAGGAAAAAGGGGTTGGCTGTATTCCCTTCTCGCCGCTGGCCGGCGGGCAACTTACCAACCGCTATCTGAACGGCATTCCGGCAGACTCACGCGCGGCAAGCGGCAGTAAGTTCCTTAACCCTGACCAGATAACCGAAGAGAAGCTGGAGAAGGTTAGAAAGCTGAATGCCATTGCGGAAGAGCGCGGCCAGAAGCTGTCCCAGATGGCGCTGGCCTGGGTATTACGCCATGAGAATGTGACGTCAGTACTGATTGGGGCAAGTAAAGCGTCGCAGATTGATGACGCCGTGGGCATGCTGGCAAACCGCCATTTCTCTGCGGAAGAACTGTCCCGTATAGAAGGCATTCTGAACAGCTCAAAATAGAACCACTTTTAGCAAAAAGTGCTCTCCCTCAGGAATTCGGAGTTGAGGCGATGAAACGAGGCTTTACCAACTCGTAAAATTGCGTTAACAGGCCCCACAAAGGCCCCGATCGTGAAGGAGAAAGAGTATGTTCAGGTCACTGATTCTTGCAGCGGTATTACTGGCTTCAGCCCCGCTGATCGCCACTGCGGGCGAAATCACCCTGTTGCCATCAGTAAAATTACAAATTGGCGATCGTGATGACTACGGCAGATACTGGGACGGTGGCTACTGGCGCGACCGTGACTACTGGAACCGTCACTATGAGTGGCGCGGAGACCGCTGGTGGAAACATGATAACGGCAGACACCGCGGCTGGTATAAAGACAGCGCCTACGAGCGCGGCTACCGTGAAGGGTGGAACGATCGTGATGACCGTCGCGGCGGCTGGGGTCGCGGCAAAGGTCACGGACATGGCCACCACGGTCATGACGATTAACAGCAAAAAGGAGCCTCACGGCTCCTTTTTCTTTTAGAGTCCCAACGCTGTCCCAATCAGCAGCCACAGGTTCAGCGCCACCACCACCACCACGATGGCCCACCCGGTCCGTTTCACCAGCGTTGAGTTGACCAGTTCACCCATCAGGTTTTTGTCGCTGGTAAAGATCAGCAGCGGCACCAGCGCCAGTGCGATGCCAAAGCTTAGCAGCACCTGGCTCATGACCAGAATTCGCGTTGGGTCGAGCCCCATCAGAATCACCACAAATGACGGCAGCATGGTGACGGAGCGACGCACCCACAGCGGAATATGGAACCGGACAAACCCCTGCATCACCACCTGGCCTGCCAGCGTGCCCACCACCGTGGAAGAAAGACCGGCAGCCACCAGGCTAAGACCAAATATCGTGGCGGCAGCATGGCTCAGTAGCGGCTCCAGCGTGAGATACGCCTGGTCGAGATCGGCAATACCGGTGTGACCGTTAAAGTGGAAAGCGGCAGCTGCGGTAGCCATCATCGCCAGATTGACAAACCCGGCGATGGTCATGGCGATCGCCACGTCCCATTTGGTGGCGGAGTAACGCTCTTTGCGCGTCCCACCGTGGAGATGCTGCGTCAGCGAGGAGTGCAGGTAAATCACATGCGGCATGATGGTCGCCCCCAATACCCCGGCGGCCAGGAACACCGCTTCCGAGGTTGGCAGGCTTGGGATCGCCATCCCTTTAGCGAGCTGCGCCAGATTCGGCTGTGAGAAAATCAGCTCGACGATATAGGCCGCCGCGACAAACAGCAGCAGACCGCCAATGACCTTCTCCAGCGGCTTTTGACCCCGACGCTGTAGCATCAGGATCAGGAACGTGGCAATCCCGGTGAGTACCGCCCCCTGCAACAGCGACACGCCCAGAATCAGCTTAAAGCCGATCGCTGCGCCGATAAACTCAGCGAGGTCAGTGGCCATAGCGATGATTTCCGCCTGAATCCAGTAGAGCCAGACGGCCGGACGCGGATAATGGTCGCGAATTTGCTCCGCCAGGTTTTTGCCCGTGGCAATCCCCAGCTTTGCAGAGAGCATCTGAATCAGCATCGCCATCAGGTTAGCCCAGACGACCACCCACAGCAGCTTATAGCCGAAGCTGGCCCCGGCCTGAATATTGGTCGCAAAGTTACCTGGATCGATATAGCCAATGGCAGCGATGAACGCAGGTCCCATTAATGCGAACCGCAACTTGCGCGCGGCTCTGCCACTGCTACCCTCTACGCGACTGTTTGTCATTTCTGCCTCTGAAATATAGCCTTTGCTATGTTTAATGCTATCAAAATGAGAATGATTATCAAGTTCATTTGTGAAGTTTACAGTGATTTCTCTGATAGCTTTGAACGATAGACGGGCGGGTAAGTGGGGCGATCTAACAGAAACTGAAATCGCGCGCGCTTTTGTGAAGACTAGCACACAAACTTAACTTTTCACTCAT
Source organism: Enterobacter sp. PL_is511 (assembly GCF_055816065.1). Classification (NCBI taxonomy): domain Bacteria; kingdom Pseudomonadati; phylum Pseudomonadota; class Gammaproteobacteria; order Enterobacterales; family Enterobacteriaceae; genus Enterobacter; species Enterobacter sp. PL_is511. Next base: position 148,071 of record NZ_JBVPGP010000021.1, read on the forward strand.
TTACCTAACATAACAAAAATGTATTGTGGATCACTATTTTTGAGACTCGTCACAGGATGTAACTATAGTGTGTCCTCGATCTCGTTTTCTTTTCCCTTGTTACATAGAATGTGCACGAAAATTAAACCTGCCTCATATTTGGAGCAAATATGGACCGCGTCCTTCATTTTGTCCTGGCACTTGTTGTCGTTACTGCACTCGCATTGCTGGTCAGCACAGACCGCAAAAAAATTCGTATCCGTTATGTTGTCCAGCTGCTGGTCATTGAAGTTTTACTTGCGTGGTTCTTCCTGAACTCCAACGTAGGCCTCGGCTTCGTAAAAGGCTTCTCCGAAATGTTCGAAAAACTGCTCGGATTCGCCAATGAAGGGACCAACTTTGTCTTCGGTAAAATGAACGACGAAGGTCTGGCGTTCTTCTTCCTGAAGGTTCTCTGCCCAATCGTCTTCATCTCCGCACTGATCGGTATTCTGCAGCACATCCGCGTTCTGCCGTTCATTATTCGTGGAATTGGCTTCCTGTTATCCAAAGTGAACGGCATGGGCAAGCTGGAATCCTTTAACGCCGTCAGTTCCCTGATCCTCGGTCAGTCTGAGAACTTCATCGCGTATAAAGATATTCTCGGCAAAATGTCCCGTAACCGCATGTACACCATGGCGGCAACCGCAATGTCTACCGTTTCCATGTCTATCGTGGGTGCGTATATGACCATGCTGGAGCCGAAGTATGTTGTTGCGGCGCTGGTTCTGAACATGTTCAGCACCTTTATCGTTCTGTCGCTGATCAACCCGTACCGCGTTGACGCCAGCGAAGAGAACATCCAGATGTCAAACCTGCACGAAGGCCAGAGCTTCTTCGAAATGCTGGGTGAATACATTCTGGCTGGTTTCAAAGTGGCGATTATCGTTGCCGCCATGCTGATCGGCTTCATTGCGCTGATTTCTGGCCTGAACGCCCTGTTCGCCGCGGTGCTGGGTATCTCCTTCCAGGGGATTCTGGGCTACATCTTCTACCCTGTTGCATGGGTGATGGGTGTTCCGGCTCACGAAGCGCTGCAGGTGGGCAGTATCATGGCAACCAAGCTGGTTTCTAACGAATTCGTTGCGATGATGGATCTGCAGAAAATTGCCAGCACGCTTTCTCCGCGCGCGGAAGGCATTCTCTCCGTGTTCCTGGTCTCCTTCGCTAACTTCTCGTCCATCGGGATTATCGCGGGTGCGATTAAAGGTCTGAACGAAGAACAGGGTAACGTGGTTTCTCGCTTTGGCCTGAAGCTGGTTTACGGCTCTACGCTGGTGAGCGTCCTGTCTGCTTCCATCGCGGCACTGGTACTGTAACGTTTACCGTTAAACAAAAAACCGGGAGCCTGGCTCCCGGTTTTTTTATGCCCACAACTCTTCCAGCGGTTTGGGTTTACCTATCAGGTAGCCCTGCAGGTAATCCACGCCGAAGCGAAGCAGCATCTCCCGCTGCTCGGGTGTTTCTACATATTCCGCAACAACGCACAGCGATTTCGTCTTTGCCAGATTACACATCGACTGGACGATCATCGCATCCATATCGTCGGTACAAATGTCTTTAACAAAACAGCCGTCAATTTTAATGATATCTGCCTGCAGGCGTCTGAGACGCTCGTAGTTGGCGTAGCCAGTACCAAAATCATCAATGGCAATCCGGAAACCGTAATCCCGCAGCTGCTGAATATTGTGGATGCTGCAGCCAGAGTTTGAGAAGGCCTGCTCTTCGGTGATCTCAATCACGACGGCCTGCGGCGCAACGCCGTAGCGTTCAAAGAGCGCGCAAATCTCGTTCGCCACCTCTTTTTGCATCAGCGTGAGCGGCATCAGATTGACGGAAAAACGGGCGCCAGCCTGCGTTGCAGGGTGATCGCGCAGCCACACCAGTAATTTTTCCATGACGCACATATCAAACCGATGGCTGAGGTTGAACTGGGCAATCAGCGGAATAAAGCGGTCAGGGGTGAAGATCTCGCCCTCGCTCTCCATACGCGCCAGGATTTCGTAATACCCGCTCCCGTCCGCCTTCTGGATCGGTTGCGCGTATAAATGGAACTGCCCCGCCTCAAGGGCATGCTTAATTCGCGCCAGCATCAGGACACGCTCTGTCGTTTGGCCTGATGCCGCCTCAAGGCTATTCGTGAGCGCGAGAACGTTTTGCTCTCCGCAGGCCTGCTCTGCCAGCCAGCTCAGCTGTCCCAGCGTGTGATGCAGCTTTTCGCCGTTTTCGACCATTCCCCAGGACGCGCCAAATTCAATATCCAGCCCGGTGTTGTTCCAGAAAATCTTACGGCTGTTCAGCCGATCGACCATGTGCTGGAGACGCTCGGCGGTTCCCGGCCCCAGTAATACCAGCACCAGTTCGCTTCCCGGAAGCTGGAAGAGCGTCTCATCTTTCTGCAAAAGCGGCTGTAGCGACGTGGCGATCGTACGTTTGCAGTGGACCCGCATGATAATCCCGTAGTGGCGGCTCAAAAACTCCAGGTTATCCATACGCAGAATGCACACTTTGGCATCCGGATGAATCTCAAGGTAATCCTCCAGCGCACGAATATTAGGCAAACCGGTCAGCGGATCGGTCAGCGCCCTGCCCTGCCAGCCCCGTTTCAGCCACTCGCTGCGCTGGTAAATTCGTGACATGTAAAGCAGACAGATAGCAAAAGAGATAAGCACGGACAGGATAAAAGAGAGCGAATGGCCCGATTCCACCCCGTTAAGGAAGTTGTAGTTGTAGGTCAACAGCAGGAGCGCGGATGCAGCCCACAGCAGAGAGATAAGCGCATAGGTCAGGCGGCTTATCGCTAAGGTAAAAAGAATAAAAATCAGCGGCATCAAATAGCCCGCAATGACCGGTGATTCAAAAGGACCACATAAAATGACGAGAATGAAGCCTAAAAGCGTCAGCCAGACAAAAATAAATAATAGATTCTTGTGATAAAACACGGGCTTCACGCTTCGCCGCCAGAAGGTCATGGCATAACGAGGATTAATTATCATTCTTAGTGGGTAATAGAACATCATGGTAAAAATCAATGCCGCACATATCAGGCTTTGTATATCCACAACGTTATAAATTACCGTTCCTTCGCCGAAAAAGGTGGAAATAGTCACCGGAAAATCAAACAAATAGCCTGCCATATACATCGACAGTTTAATACCTAATGGTACAATAAAACCGAGCCAGAATATACGTAGCCCGATGTGCTTGTTAGGGATGCTGTGACGCCAGCGCTTGCCCAGCATGAGGCGTAGCAGGCCGCACGCCGCGAACAGCGCAAAGGTCTGACAGAACAGTAAAACTGAATATTGTAGCGGTGCTAAATTAACATAAAATAAATTAGTGACAGTAAAACCTAACACAATGGGAAGAATTGCCCTGCGCCCAAATAGCAGAATTACTGCCAGCATCACGCTTAGCGGTAGCCATGCTAAATAAACGTCGTGACCATTAACCATTGCGCGGGGGGAGAGATAACGGGAGACAGGTACCGCAATCAGACAAAGTGTCAGGGCAATTATAAATATCTTTACATTATTGTACGTTTTTCTATTCATTAAGCTGATGAGTATATTATCCGTTCGAATCATTGACCGGGTGGATAATAGGTTTATTAATTGCACGAATCAAGTTCAAGTCTATTTATAGACTGCTTTATTGATGTCGATTGAGGTGAGGTACAAGAATACCTTCTTTTTGATAACAAAATACGGGAGAGGGTGTTACAAACAGATAAAAAAAACCCTCGTCATATGACGAGGGTTTACAATTTTGGTGGAGCTAAGCGGGATCGAACCGCTGACCTCTTGCATGCCATGCAAGCGCTCTCCCAGCTGAGCTATAGCCCCACATGTTTCTTTACTAACCGCACTCTGTTGGGTTCAGAGTTTGGTGGAGCTAAGCGGGATCGAACCGCTGACCTCTTGCATGCCATGCAAGCGCTCTCCCAGCTGAGCTATAGCCCCATCGTAAAGCTGTCATGTTGACGGGCGGCATAATATGAATTCCGCTGCGGAGTGTCAACGGCAAAATCAATTCAAGCCATTCAATCGCCGAAAAATCATGCAAATTAATCACTTTGCGAGCCTGCTCGCAGTCAGGAGTTAAGCCTGTCACGTTTTCACGTAAAACGGTGCTATAAAATGAGCCGTTAATTAACCCCATAGATATTCAGGAAATTGCATGATCAAGGAACGAATGACGCCAGAAGAGTTAGCCCTCCTCACTGGCTATAGCCGCCAGACCATCAATAAATGGGTACGCAAAGAGGGTTGGATTACATCACCAAAGCCAGGCGTCCAGGGCGGGAAAGCGCGCCTGGTGCATGTGAACGAAAAAGTCCGTGACTTTATCCGCAGCGCACGTCGGGCAAGTGAAACGTCCGAACTGCCAGAAGGCACCAGCCATGACGGTTCGCTTCACACCCTACTCCTGACGCTGGCCAATGAAATGACGCCGGAAGAGCAGAAGCAGATGACATCGCTGTTAATGCGGGAAGGGATTACCGGATTGTTGCAACGTTTAGGGATTCGCGATCAGAACTGATATGAAAAAATTACGTAGCAAAATGACCACGGAAGAGCTGGCGGAGTGTTTAGGCGTTGCCAGACAAACGGTTAATCGCTGGATACGCCAGCAGGGGTGGAAAACGGAAGGACTCAACGGCGTAAAGGGGGGTCGGGCTCGGCTCATTCATGTTGATGCGCGCGTGAAGGAACATATTATAAGCCTCCCGGCGATCCGTAACCGTCAGGCGGTTTACCATCTCGCGGAGGCCACGTCTGCCTATAATGGACCCTCTTCAAACCTGTCTCCGGGCATTATTGAGACGCTGGAGAGTATGACTCCGTCAGAGCAGAAGCGTCTGGACGCTTTATTGAAACGCGAGGGTATACACGGTTTTCTTACACGTCTGGGTATCGCGGAAAAAGAGGCATAAAAAACCGGCAGGTTACCCTGCCGTTTTTGTAGACGTGATTACTGCTGATTTTCACGTTCAGCGATGAAGTCCAGCGCCTTGTTAATGCGCGCCACGCTGCGTGATTTGCCGATGGCATGAACCGTTACGTCCAGCGCCGGAGACTGACCCGCACCGGTCACCGCGACGCGCAGTGGCATACCGACTTTACCCATGCCGACTTCCAGCTCGTCCGCCGTCGCCTGAATGGCGTGATGCACATTCTCAGCGGTCCACTCGGTGAGGGCAGCCAGCTTGTCACGCACCACTTCCAGCGGCTGACGCGCAACCGGACGGAGGTGTTTCTTCGCGGCGTCCGCGTCGAACGCATCAAACTCTTCATAGAAGTAGCGGCAGCTTTCGGCAATCTCTTTCAGGGTTTTGCAGCGCTCGCCGAGCAGTTTCACCAGATCCGCCAGCTCAGGGCCAGTGCGAGTATCAATATTTGCCTGCTCAATGTGCCACTGCAGATACGTCGCCACATATTCTGGCGGCATGGTATTGATGTAGTGATGGTTCAGCCACAGGAGCTTGTCGGTATTAAATGCGCTCGCTGATTTGCTCACAGAGCTCAGAGAGAACAGTTCGATCATCTCTTCGCGGCTGAAGATCTCCTGATCACCGTGGGCCCAACCCAGGCGCACCAGATAGTTCAGCAGCGCTTCCGGCAGATAACCGTCGTCACGATACTGCATGACGCTCACCGCACCGTGACGTTTAGACAGTTTTTTGCCGTCATCACCGTTGATCATGGAGACGTGCGCATAAACAGGCACCGGCGCGTTCAGCGCCTTCAGGATGTTGATCTGACGTGGCGTGTTGTTGATGTGGTCTTCACCGCGCACAACGTGGGTAATTTCCATATCCCAGTCGTCAACCACAACACAGAAGTTGTAGGTTGGGGAACCATCGGTGCGACGGATGATCAGATCGTCCAGCTCCTGGTTGCTGAATTCGATCGGGCCACGGATCTGGTCGTCAAAGATCACCGAGCCATCCTGCGGGTTAGCAAAACGCACGACGCAAGGCTCATCAGCAGCATGCTCGCTGTGGTCGTGGCGGCAGCGGCCGTCATAACGTGGCTTCTCACCGTTCGCCATCTGCTCTTCGCGCAGCGCATCCAGACGCTCTTTTGAGCAGTAGCACTTATACGCCGTGCCCGCGACCAGCATCTCATCAATGACGGCGTTATAGCGGTCAAAGCGTTTGGTCTGGAAATACGGGCCTTCGTCCCATTCCAGATTCAGCCAGTTCATCCCATCCATAATGGCTTCAATTGCTTCCGGCGTGGAGCGCTCAAGATCGGTGTCTTCAATACGCAGCACGAACTCACCTTTGTTGTGGCGTGCGAAAAGCCAGGAATAGAGAGCGGTACGTGCACCACCGACGTGCAGATAGCCTGTCGGGCTCGGCGCGAAGCGAGTTTTGATTTTCATGAAATGGCCTTACGTTATAAAGATGCCGGCAATCGGCAAATCCTGGGGAAAAAACGATGGGCAATATTCTATCACTGTGGGGGGAATCCTCAATGTTGATCCCTTTATCATGACCGGGTTTGCGATTTTTGTTTAGAAATCATGCGCCACAGCCCGTTTCGCGATCGTTTTGTTTAATTTTACGACGAACGAATAAAAACTTTAGAAAATGCGTTGACTCATTTTCAACTCTCCCTATAATGCGACTCCACACAGCGGGGGTGATTAGCTCAGTTGGTAGAGCATCTCCTTTACACGGAGGGGGTCGGCGGTTCGAGCCCGTCATCACCCACCATCTACTTCGGTAGACTCGCAGTGTAGATAAGAATTGAGATTGGGCGATTAGCTCAGTTGGTAGAGCATCTCCTTTACACGGAGGGGGTCGGCGGTTCGAGCCCGTCATCGCCCACCATTCTCACCTTATCGCAGCAGTTCCGAAATGGGCGATTAGCTCAGTTGGTAGAGCATCTCCTTTACACGGAGAGGGTCGGCGGTTCGAGCCCGTCATCGCCCACCATTTCGGGTCGTTAGCTCAGTTGGTAGAGCAGTTGACTTTTAATCAATTGGTCGCAGGTTCGAATCCTGCACGACCCACCAATGTAAAAAAGCGCCCTAAAGGCGCTTTTTTGCTATCTGCGATTTACATTGTTAACGTCGCAATCAATGTCTTCACCGCTGGCGTCGCCTGCTTCTCGTCATACACCACATATAAATCTGCCGGTATACGCTCTTTCAGCGGGCGGAATACCACGCCCGGCCACTGCATTTGCGCGTAACTGTCTGCGGCAAGCGTAATCCCCATGCCCATGCTGATCATCGCCAGTACCGTTTGCGGCTCAACGGCTTCACGCACGATCATCGGCGAAAACCCGGCCTGCTGGCAGACGCGATGTAAAAATGCCCAGTCAGAATGCGCTGAAGGCATCGTGACAAAATACTCGTCCTGCAACTCTGCGAGCGCAATCGATGATTCGCTCACCAGCCGGTGATCTTCCGGCATCGCCACCAGAAACGCGGCCTCGCGTAACCGTACGCTGGTAAACCCAGCGGTGGGCTCGGTTGCCATTCGCCAGATGCCCACATCCAGCTCCCGGCGCTCAAGCAGCGCCATCTGCATGACTGGGGATTTCTCGCGGAATACAACATCGACATTCGGGTGCGATTTCAAAAAAGCGCGCATCACCGTGCGCACCTCACTCCACATGGCGGTGCCCACAATCCCCAGCTCAATGCGCCCTGCTTCCCCCCGGCCAATTTGCTCGACGCGAGCCAGAGCCTGGTTTGCGCTGGCCAGCAGCCGTCGTGACTCTTCCATCAGCACTTTACCGGCATGCGTCAACGCGACGCTCCGCGAGTGGCGAATAAACAATAACGTGCCCAGCTGGCTTTCCAGCTCTTTAATATGGAGGCTTAACGGCGGCTGAGACATATTGAGACGGGCCGCAGCCCGTCCAAAATGCAGTTCCTCCGCCACGGCCAGAAAATAGCGCAGCAGCTTGAGATCGGTCCGATAGACGCGTTCCATCAAAACATATCCTGGCGATAACACTTATGCGCCTACCTTAAAGCCTTTCCGCGTCCGGAGGGGAAATTTAGTGTGCAACTGTGCGCATCCCGCTGTTTTTGCTGGTGTGGCGATAGTTAAAGCTGAAATAAAACACTACCGCGAGCGCCAGGGCATAGGCCGCAAATACCAGCCAGATCGTCTGCCAGTCCTTCACCCCGTCCACCGAGAAATAATCCACTGCCATACCGCTCAATACCGAACCGAAATACGCCCCGATACCGTTAACGGTCGTCATAAACAACCCTTGTGCGCTGGCGCGGATATCGGCGCTGACCTCCTGTTCAACAAATACCGAGCCGGAAATATTGAAGAAGTCGAACGCGCAGCCGTAGACAATCATTGAGAGCATGAGCAGCACGAAGCCCGTCGCGGACGGATCGCCAAAGGCGAATAGACCGAACCGCAGCATCCAGGCCACCATGCTCATCAGCATAACGGCTTTAATGCCAAAGCGTCCGAGGAAGTACGGAATGGTCAGAATGAAGAACACCTCAGACATTTGCGAAACGGAGAGCAGGATGGACGGATATTTAACGATAAAGCTATCGGCATACGCCGGATTACGCGCAAAATCATGCAGAAAGGGGCTGCCAAACGTGTTGGTTATCTGCAGCACGGCGCCCAGCAGCATCGCGAATAAAAAGAACACCGCCATGCGGGGCTGTTTAAACAGGATAAACGCATTGAGGCCCAGCTTGCTTGCCAGCGACTGAGAGGTTTTCGCCTGTGCAACTGGAATGGCTGGCAATGTCAGAGAATAGAGCGCCAGCAGCAGGGACGCGGCAGCCGCAATATAGAGCTGCACGTTGCTCAGCTCCGCCCCCATCAGGCTTATGGCCCACATCGCGGCAATAAAGCCCACGGTGCCATACACCCGTACTCGCGGAAAATGGCTCACCGTATCCAGCCCTGCCTGTTCAAGACATGAGTAAGAAATCGTATTCGACAGCGCAATCGTGGGCATGAAGGCCATCGCATTCACCAGCATGACCCAGAACATCAGGCCGGGCTCATTGACCTGTGCGGCATAGCAGAGCGCGACGGCACAGACGAGGTGGCAAATCACGTAAGCACGGTCTGCCCGCAGCCATTTGTCGGCAATAATTCCCACCAGCGAGGGCATAACAATCGCGGCAAGTCCTTTGGAGCTGTACACCATGCCCACGTCGGAGCCGGTAAAGTGTAGGGTGTTAATCATGTAAGCGCCGAGGGTTACCAGCCAGCTCCCCCAGATAAAATATTGCATAAAGGACATCAGCTTTAAGCGAGTCGTGATGTTCATAACCCATTCCTTATAGCAGTGTGGCCCTGGCGGGCCACTTTATTGTTTTACTCAGGCAATATGGCGAAGAAAACCGCAGATAAGATTGATAAAGTTCTGGCGGGAGAGCTCGGCGGCAGCGAGGGTTTGTTCATGCGAGAGTTTGACCTCCCCCAGCCCTTCGGCGAGATTGGTAATTGCAGAAACGGCCACGACCTTCAGGCCGCAGTGGCGCGCGGTAATCACTTCCGGCACCACGGACATCCCCACCACATCGCCGCCGATAATCTGCATCATGCGGATCTCGGCAGCCGTCTCAAAGTTCGGGCCGGGATAAGAGACAAACACCCCTTCATGCAGCGGGAAGCCTTCTTTCGTTGCCACGGTTTGCAGAACGGCACGGTAATCCGCGTCGTAAGCATTGGCCAGAGAGAAGAAACGATCGCCAAAGCGCTCATCGTTCAGCCCCACCATCGGCGTACCCGGCATGGTGTTGATATGGTCGCTCAGGGCAACCAGGCTTCCTGGCTGAACCTCCGGGCGCAGTGAGCCCGCCGCATTGGTGCTAAACAGCAGTTCGCACCCCAGCAGCGTAAAGGTGCGGATCGCATCGGTCATGATGGTCATCCCGCGCCCTTCATAGAAATGGCCGCGCCCCTTCATGCAGGCAACCGGCACCCCGGCCAGATGCCCGAGCACCAGCTCGCCGGCATGGCCATGCACGGTGCTCACCGGGAAGCCCGGCAGCTTTTCGTAGCTCAGGGAAACGGCGTCATCAATCTGGTCGGCAAGTGCGCCCAGGCCAGAGCCGAGAATAAACGCCACGCGAGGCGTGAAGTTCGGCTTAGCGGCGCGAATGATATCGGCGCAGTACCACGGGTTATTCGAGAGGGTCATAGAGGCTCCTTAAGGATGAAAATCGCGATAGCGGGGATCGCATGACTTACGTCTTATATCCGCAGCCTGCCGGTGACCTCCAATACACTTTCACCGCACCATCAATACTGATTGTGTATCGATGCAACTCCCTGCCAGATATGGCAGTTTTGCTCAAGCTAATCCCGTCGGTGCCGATACCTCTGTTTTATAACGCGAGGAAAAAGTATGACGACCATTCAGGCTTCAACCCAACAGATTCAAACCAGCGGCGCGAGTGGCACTTCGAGCAGTAACGATATCTCTGCGCAAATCACCCGCATTCTCGACAAGATCAAAAAGCTAACCCAGCAGTTAAAAGAGCTGGCGAACAGCCCCGTCAGCACGGATGAGAAGAAGAAGCAGCAGGAACTTATTCAGACCCAGATCAAAGTGCTGCAGGCGCAGCTCGCCGCACTGCAGCGCCAGCAGGCTGAAGAGGCCCAGAAGAAGCAGGATCAAAAGCTGGGCAAAGTTGAAGGGGTGAACAGCCCGTCAGACAATAATCAGATCGATATCTACATCTAATCTTCTGATGCGTTAAAGAGTGGGTCGCGTATGCGGGCTTCGGTTAATCGTTGTGCCTGGATACGCACCACTTCCCAGATAGCCTGCGCCGCCCCCGAGAGTGAACGATTTTTTCGCCGCACCAGCATCAGCTTTCGCTCGACAACGGGCGTTAATCGCTTGACGGCCAGCCGGCTTCCCTGCGGCAGGGGAAGCGCCAGGGCTGGCAACACGCTGATGCCAATCCCGGCTTCCACCATCGGAAACAGCGTCGCCGGGTGACCAATCTCCTGGACAATCGTTGCCTTTACGCCCTGATTCACCAGCGCGGAATCAATCAGCGGACGGCTGCCCGAGGCATAATCCTGTAAAACCAGGTTCGCGCCCTGCAGGGACTGCCAGCTGACTTCCGGCAATGTGGCCAGCGGATCGTCGTCACGACAGAGCAGCAAAAAGGGCTCCGAAAGTATGCTTTCGCACGCCAGATCGCTCACCTGACCGGGATCGATAACAATACCAAAATCCACATCTCCCTGACGGATGCTCTCCAGCACCCACTGTTGCGGCCTGTCATGCAGGACAAAATCAATGTCCGGGTAGCGATGACTGCCCTCGGCTATACACTGCGGAATAAGGTGCGCAGAGATCGTCTGGCTGGCCGCGACCCGCACGGTACCCGAAAGCTGCTGCCCCAGCCTCCCCACGTCTCTGAGCGTGCTGTTCAGCTCATCCAGCAGCCGCTCGAGGCGCAGGGCCAGCTGCTGACCTGCTTCGGTCAACACCACTTCGCGCGTGGTGCGGTCAAGCAACTTCACCCCGGTCTGATTCTCCAGCTCTTTCACGCTGTGGCTGACCGCCGACTGGCTCAGGCCAATCATCTCCCCTGCCCGGCTAAAACTACGAGCCTGCGCCACGGTGACAAAAACACGAAGCTGACGTAATGAATAATTCATCTATTTAATTCATGAATGGATGCAATAAATCAATTTTATTTCTCAAACGGAAGAAAGCACAATAGCGACATCTGTTTTCAGGAGAGATTATGAAACTTTTTCGTATCCTTGATCCGTTCACGCTTACCCTGGTGGTTACCGTTTTACTGGCCTCGTTTTTCCCGGCTCGCGGCGGTTTCGTCCCATTCTTTGAAGGCTTGACCACGGCGGCCATCGCCCTGCTGTTCTTTATGCACGGCGCCAAACTCTCCCGCGAAGCCATTATCGCAGGCGGCGGACACTGGCGACTGCATCTGTGGGTGATGTGTAGCACCTTTATTCTGTTCCCGATCCTCGGGGTGCTGTTTGCCTGGTGGGCACCGGTTAACGTCGACCCGGCGCTCTACACCGGCTTCCTGTATCTCTGTATTCTGCCGGCCACCGTGCAGTCCGCCATCGCTTTTACCTCGCTGGCAGGCGGCAACGTGGCGGCCGCGGTCTGCTCGGCATCCGCATCCAGCCTGTTAGGGATTTTCGTCTCTCCGCTGTTGGTGGGCCTCCTGATGAACATGCACGGGGCGGAAGGTAACCTGGAGCAGGTCGGAAGAATTTGTCTGCAGCTGTTGCTGCCGTTTGTCCTGGGACATCTCTCCCGTCCGTGGACCGGCGCATTTGTGGCGAAGCATAAAAAGTGGATCTCAAAAACCGACCAGACCTCGATTCTGCTGGTGGTTTACTCCGCCTTCAGCGAAGCAGTCGTGAACGGGATCTGGCACAAGGTGGGGGCAGGCTCGCTGCTGTTTATCGTGGTGGTCAGCATTGTCCTGCTGGCGATTGTAATAGCGGTAAACGTCTTTGTGGCACGCAAGTGCGGCTTCAACAAAGCGGATGAAATTACGATTGTGTTCTGCGGTTCGAAGAAGAGTCTGGCTAACGGTATCCCGATGGCCAACATTCTGTTCCCGACCTCGGTGATTGGAATGATGGTGCTGCCGCTGATGATTTTCCATCAGATCCAGCTGATGGTCTGCGCGGTGCTGGCGCGTCGCTACAAACGCCAGACCGAAAAGCTGGCGCAGGAAGAGACCCGCGCCGCGAAGGCTTAAGGGCGTTTCAGGGGCTGAACCAGCTGGGTCAGCCCCTCGGTTTTGATCAGTAACGTGATAGCCATCAGCTCACCCAGTCGCCCTGCCGGGAATTCATCCTTGCGGGCAAACCACAGCAGATACTCCTCCGGCAAATCGATCAGCCTGCGGCCCTTGTATTTACCGAACGGCATCTCGGTATTGGCGATCTCAACGAGCTGCTCTTTCTCCACGTTACTCTCCTAACAGACGCATCATTTCCGCTTCGTCGATAACCTCAATGCCGAGCTCCTGGGCTTTCGCCAGCTTAGAACCCGCCGCTTCCCCGGCGATCACCAGGTCGGTTTTCTTCGACACGCTGCCCGCCACTTTTGCCCCCAGCGCCACCAGACGCGCTTTTGCATCGTCGCGTGAAAGCTGGCTCAGGCTGCCGGTCAGCACCACCGTTTTACCGGCGAACGGGCTGTCGATCTCTTCGGCGTTGACCACTACCGGTGCTGGCCACCTGATGCCCTCTTCCAGCAGTTTGCCGATGACTTCGCGGTTGCTCTCTTCGGCGAAGAAGTTAAAGACGTGCGTGGCGACAACGATGCCGACATCCGGAACTTTCTGCAGCTCCTCGATGCTCGCCTTTTCCAGCGCCTCCAGCGTACCAAAGTATGCTGCCAGACCTGCTGCGGTTGCTTCACCCACTTCACGAATGCCCAGCGCGTACAGGAAGCGGGCGAAGGTGGTCTCTTTGGCGGCTTCCAGCGCGTTAACCACGTTCTGGGCTGACTTCGGCCCCATGCGGTCCAGACCAGTCAGTTTGCCCGCCGTCAGTTTGAAGAGATCCGCTGGCGTGTGGACATACTCTTTCTCAACCAGCTGATCGATAATTTTATCGCCCATGCCGTCGACGTCCATCGCCCGACGGGAGACGAAGTGCTTCAGTGACTCTTTACGCTGTGCGCCACAGATTAAGCCCCCCGTACAGCGCGTCACCGCTTCACCTTCCACACGCTCTACGTCAGATCCACACACCGGGCAATGGGTCGGGAAGACAATCTCGCGCGTTTCATCAGGACGTTCTGACTCCACAACGTTAACCACCTGCGGGATCACGTCCCCCGCGCGGCGAATCACCACTTTGTCACCAATGCGCAGGCCCAGGCGGTCGATTTCATCGGCGTTATGCAGCGTGGCGTTACTCACCAGCACGCCCGCAACCTGCACAGGCTCCAGACGGGCAACCGGGGTAATGGCGCCCGTACGGCCGACCTGGAACTCTACGTCGCGAACGAAGGTCATCTGCTCCTGAGCCGGGAACTTAAACGCCACCGCCCAGCGCGGCGCGCGCGCCACAAAGCCCAGCTGCTCCTGCAGCGCCAGTGAGTTCACCTTGATGACCACGCCATCAATATCAAACCCGAGCGTCGGACGGTCCTCTTCCACTTTGTGGTAGAACGCCAGTACCGCTTCCGGCGAGTCGCAGAGCTGAACGCGGTTGCTCACCGGCAGGCCCCACGCTTTAAACTGCAGCAGACGCCCGAGATGGGTATCCGGCAGCTCGCCGCCCTCCAGAATACCGACGCCGTAGCAGAAGAAAGTAAGCGGTCGCTTCGCGGTGATACGCGGGTCAAGCTGGCGCAGAGAGCCCGCCGCCGCATTACGCGGGTTAGCAAACACCTTCCCACCGGTGCGACGCGCCTCTTCGTTAATTTTCTCGAAGCCCGCCTGGGGCAGGAACACTTCGCCGCGCACTTCCAGACGCGCAGGAATGTTGTCGCCCTGCAGCTTCAGCGGGATCGCGCGGATGGTACGCACGTTGGTGGTGATGTCTTCACCCGTCGTGCCGTCGCCACGCGTCGCGGCGCGTACCAGCACGCCGTTTTCGTAGAGAAGGCTGACTGCCAGGCCATCCAGCTTCAGCTCGCAGCACCAGGTGAGGGAGTCGCTGCTTTTCAGGCGATCCTGCACGCGCTTGTTAAACGCGAGGAAGCTCTCTTCATCGAAGACGTTATCCAGCGACAGCATCGGCACTTCATGACGCACCTGGCTAAAAGCCCCCAGCGGCTCAGCGCCGACGCGCTGGGTGGGAGAATCTGGTGTGATGAGGTCAGGATGCTGCGCCTCTAATTCGCGCAGCTCGCGCATCAGGCGGTCATACTCCGCATCCGGAACTTCCGGTGCGTCCATAACATGATAGAGGTATTCATGATGGCGAAGCGTGGTTCGCAGTTCAGTGAGTTGTTGTTCGATTGAGTCCATATCGCACCATCAATGAGAAAAAACCCCCGACAGGCGGGGGTTGAGGAGGAGTTGAAGTCAACGCGGCGATTACGCGTTGGCTTCCTTAACTTCGCGGATGCGGTCCTGATACTCGCGCAGTTTCTGCGGGGTCATCATTCGACGCTGATCGTCGAGCACCACACCGCCGACTTCGTCAGCGATATGCTGGGCAGACTGCAGCATCAGCTTAAAGTTTTGCAGTTCGTCGCCGTAGGACGGCACCTGCATAAAGATAGTCACACCCGGGGTCACGAAATCACCGGTCATTTCCGGATCAAAGGTGCCAGGGTTAACCATGTTGGCCAGGCTGAACAGCGCCGGACCGCTACCGTCAGGACTCAGGTGGCGATGGAAAATGTTCATATCGCCAAACTTGAAGCCTGCCTGTTGAATACTATTAAGCAGTACGTCACCGTTAAGATGGCTACCGTGATGCGCGGCCACGTTCATAATGATCACCGCTTCTTTACGCTGCGGTTTTTCAACAACCGGCTCTGGCTCTACAACGGGCTCAGGCTCAACGTGCGGTGCCGGAGCGGGTTGAGGCGCAGGCTGGACATGAACAGGCTGCTGCGGTTGTTGTACCGGCTGAGCAGGCTGTTGTTGCACGGGCTGCTGCACCGGTTGCTGTTGAACCGGCTGGGCAGGCTGCTGATAGACAGGCTGTTGCGGCGGCTGGCGCACCGGCTCTTCCACAGGCTGCTGCGCTGGCTGGCGCGGCTGTGCGGAAGCATACGGCGGTTGATACTGGTGCTGCGAAGGACGAGGTGCTTCTTGCTCCCCATGGCCTGCGCCGGGCGCAGTATTGACCCGATGAACACGAACTTCACCCACGCCGTCGTCGTCGCTGCCGTCGATGTCATCTTCACTGTCATCGTCATCACGACTGGACTTCATGCGCTTCAGTGGGCGATCGCGAAACATCGAGGAACGCTCTTTACGGCTGGTCCAGAAACCATGTACCAGTAAAGCGATTATGGCGATCGCGCCAACAATGATTAATATCAGACGCAAATCCTGCATCATTATATTCTCTGTTGTTCTAACACCTTGCCACCACGGCAAACATTTACTCACTAAGAGTATTTGCCGTTTACGTCAAGTGCAAGTGTGTGCAGAGCATTCACAGCATAAAGATGAAGGAAATCGTGCTTTTTGCTGGTTTTTCGAACATTTCCGAACTGGTCATTGCTCCGTAAGTGGATAATATAGGCGGGCAATTCCACTGGTTGTGTAAAAAGGAGTACAGCCTGGCTATGGTTTCAACATCTTCTTCTCCCCCGCGCAGCGGCGTCTGGTATTTTTCTCAGGGCTGGAAACTGGTCTCCCTGCCGGGGATTCGACGCTTCGTCATTCTCCCACTGTTGATCAACATTATTCTGATGGGCGGCGCGTTCTGGTGGCTGTTCACCAAGCTGGAGAGCTGGATCCCGTCCATGATGAGCCATGTGCCGGACTGGCTGCAGTGGCTGAACTACCTGCTCTGGCCGGTGGCGGTGATTTCCGTGCTGCTGGTGTTTGGCTATTTCTTCTCGACGATTGCGAACTGGATAGCCGCACCGTTTAACGGTCTGCTGGCGGAACAGCTGGAAGCGCGGCTTACCGGCGCGACGCCGCCGGACACGGGCATATGGGGGATCATGAAAGACCTCCCTCGCATTATGAAGCGTGAATGGCAAAAGTTTGCCTGGTACCTGCCCCGCGCGGTTGTGCTGCTTATCCTCTATTTTGTGCCCGGCATTGGCCAGACGGTGGCACCCGTGCTGTGGTTCCTGTTCAGCGCCTGGATGCTGGCCATCCAGTACTGTGATTATCCGTTCGATAACCACAAGGTGCCATTTAAAACGATGCGCACCGCCCTGCGCAGCCAGAAGGTCGCCAATATGCAGTTTGGCGCGCTGACCAGCCTGTTCACCATGATTCCCTTCCTGAATCTGTTCATCATGCCCGTCGCCGTCTGCGGCGCGACGGCGATGTGGGTCGACTGCTACCGTGCTAAGCACGCGTTATGGAAATAATGCAAAAATGTGTAAAGCAGGGGTGGCTTATGCCGCCCCTTATTCCATACTGATCCCCATTATTTCCTTGCAGTATATAGATATGCGAATTCCTTACTTCCCCCTACCTGCTCAACAGGTATGCTGGGTCGGTATCCCAATTTCATACAGTTAAGGACAGGCCATGAGTAAGATTTATGAAGACAACTCGCTGACTATCGGTCATACGCCCCTGGTTCGACTGAACCGTATCGGTAATGGACGCATTCTGGCGAAGGTCGAATCACGTAACCCGAGCTTCAGCGTAAAATGCCGTATCGGTGCAAACATGATTTGGGATGCTGAAAAACGTGGCGTACTGAAGCCAGGCGTTGAGCTGGTGGAACCGACCAGCGGCAATACCGGTATCGCTCTGGCCTATGTGGCTGCCGCGCGCGGCTACAAGCTGACGCTGACCATGCCAGAAACCATGAGCATTGAGCGTCGTAAGCTGCTCAAAGCGCTGGGCGCGAACCTGGTGCTGACCGAAGGCGCGAAGGGCATGAAGGGCGCCATTCAGAAAGCCGAAGAGATTGTGGCCAGCGATCCGGCTAAATATCTCCTGCTGCAGCAGTTCAGCAACCCGGCTAACCCGGAAATTCACGAGAAGACCACCGGTCCGGAAATCTGGGAAGATACCGACGGCCAGGTTGACGTCTTTATCTCCGGCGTGGGTACCGGCGGTACGCTGACCGGCGTGTCGCGCTATATTAAAGGCACAAAGGGTAAAAAAGACCTGATCACCGTTGCCGTTGAGCCAACCGACTCACCGGTTATCACCCAGGCACTGGCGGGTGAAGAGCTCAAACCCGGCCCGCACAAAATTCAGGGTATTGGCGCAGGCTTCATTCCGGGCAACCTGGATCTGAAGCTGATCGATAAAGTGGTTACCATCACTAACGAAGAAGCCATCTCTACCGCGCGTCGCCTGATGGATGAAGAAGGCATTCTGGCGGGTATCTCTTCCGGTGCGGCCGTTGCGGCAGCGCTCAAGCTTCAGGAAGATGAAGCCTTTACCAACAAGAATATTGTGGTTATCCTTCCGTCCTCGGGTGAGCGTTACTTGAGCACCGCACTGTTTGCCGATCTGTTTACCGAAAAAGAGCTGCAACAGTAGTGCCAGCATGTTAATAACGCGTAAAAAAGCACCTTTTCAGGTGCTTTTTTGTGGCCTGCTTCAAACTTTTACCCCTCCTGGCATTGCTTCACCCCGAAGGGTCTGGTATTTAAACCAGCAATTATTTTGATGCGTGAAATTAATCGGCAAACGAAATAGCCTTGCTGAATCGATTTTATGATTTGGTTCAAGTCTTGCTTTCGCTGCATAATGTTTAATGACGATCGAAACGTCAGCGCTAACAATACAGGCTAAAGTTCAGTCGCCAGGCTAGACTTTAGTTCCACAACACTAAACCTATAAGTTGGGGAAATACAATGTTCCAGCAAGAAGTTACCATTACCGCTCCGAACGGTCTGCACACCCGCCCTGCTGCTCAGTTTGTTAAAGAAGCAAAAGGCTTCACTTCTGAAATCACTGTGACTTCCAACGGCAAAAGCGCGAGCGCAAAAAGCCTGTTCAAACTGCAGACTCTGGGCCTGACTCAGGGCACCGTTGTCACCATCTCTGCAGAAGGTGAAGACGAGCAGAAAGCAGTTGAGCATCTGGTTAAACTGATGGCTGAGCTCGAGTAAGTTTCCGGGTTCTTTTAAATATCAGTCACAAGTAAGGTAGGGTTATGATTTCAGGCATTTTAGCATCCCCGGGTATCGCTTTCGGCAAGGCACTGCTGCTGAAAGAAGACGAGATCGTCATCGACCGGAAAAAAATTTCTGCCGACAAGGTTGATCAGGAAGTTGAACGTTTTCTGAGCGGTCGTGCCAAGGCATCTGCGCAACTGGAAGCAATCAAAACTAAAGCTGGCGAAACTTTCGGTGAAGAAAAAGAAGCCATCTTCGAAGGGCACATCATGCTGCTCGAAGATGAGGAGCTGGAGCAGGAAATCATAGCCCTGATTAAAGATAAAGGCATGACGGCCGACGCGGCTGCGCATGAAGTTATCGAAGGTCAGGCAACTGCCCTGGAAGAACTGGATGATGAATACCTGAAAGAGCGTGCGGCTGACGTACGTGACATCGGTAAGCGCCTGCTGCGCAACATCCTGGGCCTGGCCATCATCGACCTGAGCGCGATTCAGGATGAAGTGATCCTGGTTGCCGCTGACCTCACCCCGTCTGAAACCGCACAGCTGAACCTGAAAAAGGTCCTCGGTTTCATCACCGACGCGGGTGGCCGTACCTCCCACACCTCTATCATGGCGCGTTCTCTGGAACTGCCTGCCATCGTGGGTACCGGTAGCGTCACCTCTCAGGTGAAAAATGGCGACTATCTGATTCTGGATGCCGTAAACAATCTGGTTTACGTCAACCCAACCAATGAAGAGATCGATAAACTGCGCGCGGTTCAGGAGCAGGTTGCGACTGAAAAAGCGGAACTCGCTAAGCTGAAAGACCTGCCAGCCATCACCCTGGACGGCCATCAGGTTGAAGTGTGCGCAAACATCGGTACCGTCCGCGACGTTGATGGCGCTGAGCGCAACGGTGCGGAAGGTGTCGGTCTCTATCGTACAGAATTCCTGTTCATGGATCGCGACGCGCTGCCAACGGAAGAAGAGCAGTTTGCTGCTTACAAAGCCGTGGCTGAAGCGTGTGGCTCTCAGGCGGTTATCGTCCGTACCATGGACATCGGTGGCGACAAAGAGCTGCCGTACATGAACTTCCCGAAAGAAGAGAACCCGTTCCTGGGCTGGCGTGCCGTGCGTATCGCGATGGATCGTAAAGAGATCCTGCGTGACCAGGTTCGTGCGATCCTGCGCGCCTCTGCTTTCGGTAAACTGCGCATCATGTTCCCGATGATCATCTCTGTTGAAGAAGTGCGTGCACTGAAGAAAGAGATCGAAATCTACAAACAGGAACTGCGTGACGAAGGTAAAGCGTTTGACGAGTCAATCGAGATCGGCGTGATGGTGGAAACACCGGCGGCGGCGACCATTGCGCGTCATTTAGCCAAAGAAGTTGATTTCTTTAGTATCGGTACCAATGATTTAACGCAGTACACCCTGGCAGTTGACCGTGGTAATGATATGATTTCACATCTCTACCAGCCAATGTCACCGTCCGTACTGAACTTGATCAAGCAAGTTATTGATGCTTCTCATGCAGAAGGTAAATGGACTGGCATGTGTGGTGAGCTTGCAGGCGACGAACGTGCTACACTTCTGTTGCTGGGTATGGGTCTGGACGAATTCTCTATGAGCGCCATTTCCATCCCGCGCATTAAGAAGATTATCCGTAACACGAACTTCGAAGATGCGAAGGTATTAGCAGAGCAGGCTCTTGCTCAACCGACAACGGACGAGTTAATGACGCTGGTTAACAAGTTCATTGAAGAAAAAACAATCTGCTAATCCACGAGATGCGGCCCAATTTACTGCTTAGGAGAAGATCATGGGTTTGTTCGATAAACTGAAATCTCTGGTTTCTGATGATAAAAAAGACTCCGGAACTATTGAGATTGTTGCTCCGCTCTCCGGCGAGATCGTCAACATCGAAGACGTGCCGGATGTAGTGTTTGCTGAGAAAATCGTTGGTGATGGCATCGCTATCAAACCAACTGGCAACAAAATGGTTGCTCCAGTTGACGGCACCATCGGTAAAATTTTTGAAACCAACCATGCGTTCTCTATCGAATCTGATAGCGGTATCGAACTGTTCGTTCACTTCGGTATCGACACCGTTGAACTGAAAGGCGAAGGCTTCAAACGTATCGCGGAAGAAGGCCAGCGTGTGAAAGTTGGCGACCCGGTGATTGAATTCGATCTGCCACTGCTGGAAGAAAAAGCCAAGTCTACCCTGACACCGGTTGTTATCTCCAACATGGACGAAATCAAAGAACTGATCAAACTGTCTGGCAGCGTCACCGTGGGTGAAACCCCGGTTATCCGCATCAAGAAGTAATTCTTGCCGCACAGAAAAATGGCGCCTTCGGGCGCCATTTTTGTTTATGCGGGAAGAATGAGCTCGTCGTAGCCTTTCGACTGGGTATAAAGCATCACGTCCGTCACCCGATCGCCGGCCATGCGAATGGCATCGGCAACGGTTTTCCCCTCAACAATGCCGCTCACCAGCTCTGAACAGAACAGGTCTCCCGTCCCTTTCAGATTGGTTTCTACCCGCGGATGCGCGCTGACGGTCACGCCTTCATTCGTCACCAGCACCACGTGGATGTTTTGCGGGTCGTCAGCGACCGGCGCGCTGGTGATCGCCACCCACTTCAGGCTGTCAGAGAGCAGTCCCTGTGCCGCCGCGATGGCGCTTTCCGGCGTACGGCACGGTTTGCCGCTTAACACTTCCAGTTCAAAGACGTTTGGCGTGATCCCCTGCGCCAGCGGCAGCAGGTGCTCCCGATACGCTTCGGGGATCTCGGGCTTCACGTACATTCCGCTGTCGATATCGCCGATAACCGGGTCGACCAGCACCAGCAGGTCGGGATGCTGCGCTTTGACCGCCTTCAGCCACTGCGCCAGCAGGACGATCTGGCTGGCATTTCCCATATAGCCGGTAGTGACCGCCTTAAGCTCGCGCAGGATCTCGCGCTCTTCCAGCGCCTTCAGGTAACCGCTGAACCACTCGTCGGGGATCACTCCACCATAAAATGTGTCGTAGTGCGGCGTGTTGCTAAACAGTACCGTCGGCACGGCGGTGACGTTCAGCCTGTGGGTTCGAATATTCGGTACCGCAATGCTGTTCCCCACGCTGCCGTAAACCACCTGCGACTGCACGGCGACAATATCGGTTTGCTGCGCCCGGGTATTATCCCGGAATAGAATCATCTCCATGACGCTTAAATCCCCGCCCCCTGCGAATAACTCTCTTCACCAAAGACGCCGGTAGACAGATAGCGATCGCCGCGATCGCAAATAATCGCCACCACCACCGCGCCCGGATTTGCCTTTGCTACCCGAATCGCACCCGCTACCGCGCCGCCCGAGCTGACGCCGCAGAAGATGCCTTCGCGCACGGCCAGCTCACGCATGGTATTTTCCGCCTCGCGCTGGTGAAGATCCAGCACCAGGTCCACAAGCTGCGCATTAAAGATGCCGGGCATATACTCCGCAGGCCAGCGGCGAATGCCCGGAATGCTGCTCCCCTCTTCCGGCTGCAGGCCGACAATGGTGACGGCTTTATCCTGCTCGCGCAGAAAGCGCGATACCCCGGTAATAGTGCCGGTGGTACCCATGCTGGAGACAAAATGGGTGATACGCCCGTCGGTTTGCTGCCAGATTTCCGGGCCGGTGGTGGTGTAGTGCGCGTACGGGTTGTCCGGGTTATTAAACTGATCGAGCAGTTTACCTTCGCCGCGCTCGGCCATTTCTAACGCCAGGTCGCGCGCGCCTTCCATCCCCTGCTCTTTGGTCACCAGAATCAGCTCGGCTCCGTAGGCACGCATCGCGGCGCGGCGCTCCTGGCTCATGTTGTCCGGCATCAGCAGCTTCATGCGATAGCCTTTCAGCGCCGCAATCATCGCCAGCGCGATACCGGTGTTGCCGCTGGTGGCTTCAATCAGCACGTCGCCCGGCTTAATCTCGCCGCGCTTTTCGGCCTGGACAATCATCGACAGCGCCGCGCGGTCTTTCACCGACCCCGCCGGGTTATTGCCTTCGAGTTTGACCCAGATTTCGCTGCCGTTGTCTGGCCCCATGCGCTGAAGCTTGACCAGAGGCGTGTTGCCGATGGTGTTTTCGAGTGTATTCACGTTTTTTACTCAATAAAAAAGCCGGGCGCGCGCAGCGATCCCGGCCTACAAGACGCAGTGATAACTGTAGGCCCGGTAAGCGCAGTGCCACCGGGCGATAAACATCCTAATAACCTATCAGGCTGACTCCGCGAGAGCAATATCCTCGCGCGTCTCGATGCGCTCCTTGCCGTGATAGATACGGGCGTGCTGCAGACCGACAAACAGGCGCTCTCCCCGGTGCGGCGGCACGTCGTCGCGCATGACCACGGTCAGCGGCTCGGTATACCAGCCCAGGGGCTGTACCACCAATTGGGTGTAGTGACCTTTAGGGCTAGCTTCCAGCACCTGCACCGGCAGCGGTGAATCCAGGCTGGTTCGGCGGCTCACGTCCACTTCCCACGGACGCAGGAACAGATCGACCGGTCCCTGATGCGCGGAGGTATAGCCCAGCGGCCAGCGGTGCGCGCCCACGTGGAACTGCCCACCGCGAATAGTACCCTGAAGACGGTTTACCTCGCCCATAAACTCCAGCACGAAGCGGGTCGCCGGTTCGCGCCAGAGCTGCTCCGGCTCGTCAACCTGCTCAATGTTGCCCTGGCTCATGACCACCACGCGATCCGCGACTTCCATCGCCTCTTCCTGGTCATGGGTCACGAAGACGCTGGTGAATTTCAGCTCTTCATGGAGCTGACGCAGCCAGCGGCGCAGCTCTTTACGCACCTGTGCATCCAGCGCGCCGAAAGGTTCATCCAGCAGCAGAATTTGCGGCTCAACGGCCAGCGCACGCGCCAGCGCCACGCGCTGTTTCTGCCCGCCGGACAGCTGGGCCGGGAAACGATCCGCCAGATGAGCCAGCTGCACCATCTCCAGCAGTTTGGTCACCTTCGCCTTAATGGTTGCTGCATCCGGGCGCTCGCGACGCGGCAGCACGGTCAGGCCAAACGCGATGTTGTCGAACACGGTCATGTGGCGGAACAGCGCGTAATGCTGGAACACAAAACCTACTTTACGATCGCGGGCATGCAGGCGGCTCACGTCGGTGCCGTGAAAGCGGATATGCCCGCTGGTCTGATGCTCAAGCCCGGCGATAATACGCAGCAGCGTAGTTTTACCCGAGCCAGACGGCCCCAGCAGCGCCACCATTTGTCCGGAAGGGATATCCAGCGAGATATCATTCAGCACCTGGGTGCGACCAAAAGACTTCTTAATATTGGCAATCTCAATGCTCATGATTTCCCTCCTGATGCTGACGTTTTTCCTGATTTTCTAAACGCCACTGCACCACACTCTTCAAAAACAGGGTCAAAATGGCCATCAGCGTCAGCAACGCTGCGGCAGTAAACGCGCCGATGGTGTTGTAGTCCTGCTGCAGCAATTCAATCTGTAGCGGCAGCGACAGGGTTTCACCGCGAATGGAACCGGAAACAACGGAAACGGCACCGAACTCGCCAATCGCGCGGGCGTTGGTCAGCACCACGCCGTAAAGCAGCGCCCAGCGAATGTTCGGCAGCGTCACGCGGCGGAACATCTGCCAGCCCGAAGCCCCCAGCAGCACCGCCGCTTCGTCTTCGTTGCTCCCCTGGCTTAACATCACCGGCACCAGCTCGCGCACCACAAATGGACAGGTCACGAAGATGGTAACCAGCACCATACCCGGCCAGGCGAACATGATCTGCAGGTTATGCGCATCCAGCCAGCCGCCAAGCGGGCCGTTGGAGCCGTAAAAGAGCAGGTACACCAGACCCGCCACCACCGGCGATACGGCGAAAGGAATATCCAGCAGGGTCAGCAGCAGCTGACGTCCCGGGAAGTTAAAGCGCGTCACCAGCCAGGCCAGCAGAGTCCCGAACACCAGGTTCACCGGCACGGTGATCAACGCAATCATTACGGTCAACCAGATGGCATGCAGCATATCCGGGTCTGCCAGGTTTTCCAGCGCGGGCATCAGGCCCTTGCTGAACGCCTGAACGAAGATATAAACCGTCGGCACGACGAGAATGAGGGCGGAAACCAGCACGCCCGCCCCAATCAGAAACCATTTACCCCAGTTGATGCGGGGTGCATCGTATCGCTTCAATTGCGTAACTTCCGCCATCAGTGACCTACCACACGTCGACCAAAGCGACTTTGCAGAGTGTTAATTGAGTACAGCAGCAGCAGCGAGGCTGCGAGGATCACCGAGGCAATTGCGCTCGCCGCCGGATAATCAAACTCCTGCAAACGGATGAAAATCATCAGCGAAGTGACTTCCGTTTTCCAGGCGATGTTCCCGGCGATAAAAATCACGGCGCCGAACTCGCCGAGGCTGCGGGTAAACGACAGCGCGACGCCCGCCATCAGCGCCGGAGAGAGCTCCGGCAGCACCACCTTGCGGAAGCTCTGCCAGCGCGTGGCGCCCAGCGTTTCCGCCGCTTCTTCGTATTCCGGACCCAGCTCTTCCAGCACCGGCTGCACGGTACGGACCACAAACGGGATGCTGGTAAAGGCCATCGCCACCGCGATACCGAGCCAGGTATAGGTCACCTTGATGTCAAATTTCGCCAGCCACTCGCCGTACAGCCCGTTCACGGAGAAGAGCGACGCGAGGGTTAAGCCCGCCACCGCCGTCGGCAGCGCAAACGGCAGATCCATCAGAGCGTCAAGCAGCGTGCGGCCCGGGAAGCGATAGCGGGTTAAAATCCACGCCATCAGCAGGCCAAACACGCCGTTAAAAATGGAGGCGACAAACGCCGACAGCAGCGTCACCTTATAGGCCGCCACCACCTGCGGGTTGGTGACCACGTCCCAGTACTGCGCCCAGCTCATCTGCGCAAGCTGCATCACCAGCGCGCTGAGCGGCAACAGCAGGATCAGGCAGACGAACAGCAGGCTGGTCCCGAGGCTTAAGGTAAAGCCCGGCAGCACGCGTTTTGTCGAAACTGCAAACATTACTTATGCCCCGCCGCCAGCAGTTTGTCTAACTCACCGCCGCTGGCAAAATGCGTTTTCATCACATCAGGCCAGGAGCCAAAATGATCTTCCACGCGGAACAGCGCGGTCTGCGGGAATTTATCTTTCAGTTTGTTCATTACGTCCGGGTTGTTCACGCGGTAGTAGTAATCGGTAATGATGGTCTGCGCCTGAGGGCTGTACAGGTAGTTGAGATAGGCTTTTGCCGCTTTCTCGGTACCGTTTGCCTGCACGTTTTTATCCACCCATGCGACCGGGAATTCGGCCAGAATGTTGGTTTTCGGGATAACCACCTCGAAGCCCTGCGCTTCGTACTGTTTGCGGATGTTGTTCACTTCCGACTCGAAGCTGATCAGCACATCGCCGAGACCGCGTTCTGCGAAGGTCGTGGTCGCCCCACGGCCGCCGGTATCAAACACTTCGACATTTTTCAGGAACTGGGTCATGAACTGCTCGGTTTTGGCTTTATCGTTACCGTCAGCCTTGTCCGCCGCGCCCCACGCGGCTAAATAGGTATAACGCGCGTTACCGGAAGTTTTTGGGTTCGGGAAAATCAGCTTCACGTCGGAACGGACCAGGTCGCTCCAGTCGTGGATATTCTTCGGGTTGCCCTTACGGACCAGGAAGCCCATGGTGGAGTAGAACGGCGAGCTGTTGTTCGGCAGACGGCTCTGCCAGTCGGCCGGAAGCAGCTTGCCTTTGTCGTGCAGAATCTGCACGTCAGTGACCTGGTTGTAGGTCACCACATCCGCTTTCAGGCCCTGCAAAATCGCCAGCGCCTGCTTGGACGACCCGGCGTGGGACTGCTTGATGGTCAGCTTATCGCCGTTATTGTCTTTCGCCCACTGCTGTTCGAACGGTGGGTTAAGGGCGGCAAACAGCTCGCGGGAGACGTCATACGAACTGTTTAACAGTTCAGTCGCCTGCGCCTGTGCCACCAGCAGTAAACCTGCCAGCGCCAGAGTTCCTTTTTTTAGTACAGTAACGGCCATTGCGCACCCTTATAAATGTGATGACTATCTTATAGTCATAATATTTATAACGGGGATGAAAGGAGTAACGGTTTTATATACCGTTTGGTGATTTAGAAGCAGAAAAGGGAATAAGGGGTGCGGCCTGATGCCCTCACCCCAGCCCTCTCCCACAGGGAGAGGGAGAAAGGCTATTACAGCGCCAGCAGACGCTCAACGGACGGCGCAAAGTAGTAGCCGCCGGTCACCGGTTTGGTGAAGCGCAGCATGGCGTCGCGCTTACCGTCGGTATCGCCGAACATGCTCAGCAGTTGCTGCTCAATGTTATACAGGCGCGCGCAGTAGGCGCAGAAGTAGAGGCCGTGCGTGCCGCTTGCGGTACCGTACGGCAGGCTCTGACGAACAATCTTCAGCCCTTTGCCGTCTTCCTTGAGGTCAACGCGGGTCAGGTGCGAGGTAACGGGACGGTCATCGCCGTCGATCTCTTCGTTGGCTTCTTTAGTACGACCAATCATCATCTCCTGGTCGTGCACGCTCATGCGGTTAAGCTGCTTGAGGTTGTGCTCCCAGCGCTGAACGAACACGTAGCTGCCGCCCGCGTCCACGCCGTCTTTAATCACCGCCACGTCGCGACGAACCTCTTCACCCGCCGGGTTTTCCGTCCCGTCGACGAAGCCGCTCAGATCGCGCTCTTCCACCCAGCGGAAGCCGTGAACCTCTTCCTGCACTTCAATGCTGTCGCCAAAGGCCGCCACAGCGGCCTGGGCAACGGAAAAGTTCACGTCGTGACGCAGGGAGAGAATGTGGATCAGCACATCATATTGGGTCGCAGGTGCCAGACCTTTGCCGTAAGGGATGAAGTCTTTCAGCTCTTCCGCCCCTTCGCCACCGCTCAGCTGACGCCAGACATTATTGCCAAAGGCAACAACGGCGCCGAGGTGGGCTTCCGGGAATTTGGCCTGGAAGGTGGCCAGCTTATCAACAAACGCTTTACTGGCCGCACGCAGGGCATCCACGTCCCCTTTAACATTGGCTTCAATCCAAATCGCCGCGCGGCAATGTTCTGGCAAAATGCCACTCTGAACCTGAGACATCGCTCCTCCTGAAATAAAGATGCCACGTCAGCGTGGCATTGATGGCGGGTATTATACCCGGATTTCAGCGAGGCGGTTTGTTCAGGCGCAAATTACTGCTTCCAGAGTATTTTGCTCACTTTCCAGCTCTTGAGCGTGTCGTCAGACGGCATCAGTCCTTCCGGTCCGCTCCAGGTTCCGGTGAAGACATAGCTGATGTGCTGGCTGCCTTCCGCCTTACATTCCACCGCGACCTTGTCGTCAGACGGCACGCTGGTGCAATTGCCAAAAGCCTGCTTATAAAGATCGCTAAACGGGGTCCCGACCTTCACGCCGCTGGCGGTCGGAATATCTTCATCCATGACGGCAATCCGGTTTACCGTGCCTTTGTCACCGTTGATCACCAGTGCCAGCTTGTCGCCCTTCAGCGCTTCGTAATAGCGCACTATATTGCCATTCTCTGTTTTCATGCCGCTGCGCAGGCGGTAATCGCTGCTGAGCGCATCCTGAATAGCATTCTGATCCAGCGCCGTCGCGGCGGTAATTTTCCCCACGCCCTGCTCGGTCACTTCCGTTGATGAGCCAAACCAGTTCCACGGATACGCGGCGGACCAGTTAATGGAGGAGAGCGTCGAACAGCCGGTCAATGCCAGCGGGAGAGCGCATAAAAGTAAACGCAGCGATTTCATTGAAACGTCCTTTCTAATTAAATCAACGCTTGTTGGAGTGCGACATCGGCAAAAAGTGCCGGATTAATCATCCTGAGGCGCAAAACAGGCGCGAAGACGCGGGTTTGTCAGCAGCCACAGCAGCGCCACAATATCGGCCACCACCAGCGCAATACCGATGCCCGTTAGCGGCTCACCGAACCACCAGAGTACCGGCTGCCAGAAGAGCAGCGCAATCTGGGCAAGGATCAGCAGCCCGCGAAGCGCGCGCCACAAACGCGGGATCGCCTGCCGCCGGCCGCTGCACAAAAACGCCACCACCGCCGGTACGCCCGGCAGTAGTCCGAGCCAGAAGGCGTCGTGATCGGGGTAAAAGAGATTCAACAGCGTGTCGCCCTGCCCGCGCGACGCGGCGGCCATCACAAACAGCACCCAGGTCCGGGCCTGGAGCAGCAGAACGCACCAGAATAAAAAGGGCAGCCTGACGCGGCCCTGCGCGTCAAAGTCAGCCGGATGGATCTCAGTACTCTTCATCTTCGATCAGACGCTTGCCCAAAGTCAGCACGTCAGCATGTTCATAGCCCAGACGCTCATACATGCCCAGCACGACGTCGTTATCTTCCCGCACCATGATCTGGATTTTTGGGCAGCCGCGGGCGATCAGCTTCTTCTCAAGTCGGTTCAGCAGCGCATTGGCAATGCCGCGGCCACGGTATTCCGGGTGAACGCCCAGATAATAGGCCGAGCCGCGGTGGCCGTCGTAACCGCCCATTACCGTCCCCACAACCTCGCCATTAACTTCCGCGACCAGAAACAGACTGACGTCGTGATTCACCTTACGTTCGATATCCATTTCCGGATCGTTCCACGGACGCAGCAGATCGCAGCGCTCCCAAAGGGTGATCACCTCTTCGAAATCTTCCTGGCGAAAAACGCGTATCTCCATGGTATTAACCGCCTTTTCGGGTTTAAAAACAGTGATTATGGCGCGAAGCACGCCTTTAGCCAATAACCGGGGAAAATCTCGCCAAAATTTGGCATAATGTCACTTTGTCACGTATTGAAATGAAAAGTAAAACAATTCTCAATATGGACTGTCGTAACGGGAAACACGATACGATATAACACCAGGACCCCATTTTTTAGTATTCAGGCCGCATGAGCACATTCAAACCATTAAAAGCACTCACATCGCGTCGTCAGGTTCTCAAAGCGGGGCTGGCGGCCTTAACGTTAACGGGCATCGCAAAGCAGGCTCAGGCGAAAGACGAGAGCACGCTCAAAACCAGTAACGGACACAGCAAACCAAAAGCCAAAAAGCCGGGCGCGAAGCGTCTGGTGATGCTCGACCCAGGGCACGGCGGCATTGATACCGGCGCCATCGGCAAAAACGGGTCGAAAGAAAAACACGTCGTGCTGGCAATTGCAAAAAATGTGCGCGCAATTTTACGCAGTAACGGCATTGACGCCCGTCTGACGCGTTCTGGCGATACCTTTATTCCGCTGTATGACCGCGTAGAGATCGCCCACCAGCACGGGGCGGATCTGTTTATGTCGATCCACGCCGACGGCTTTACCAACCCTTCTGCGGCCGGTGCCTCGGTGTTTGCGCTTTCCAACCGTGGCGCCAGTAGCGCCATGGCAAAATATCTCTCCGACCGCGAAAACCGGGCGGATGAAGTCGCCGGGAAGAAAGCCACTGACAAAGACCACCTGCTACAGCAGGTGCTGTTCGACCTCGTGCAGACGGATACGATCAAAAACAGCCTGACGCTCGGCTCGCATATTCTGAAGAAGATTAAGCCAGTGCATCGTCTGCACAGTAAAGGCACCGAGCAGGCAGCGTTCGTGGTGCTGAAATCACCGTCCATCCCGTCCGTGCTGGTGGAAACCTCCTTCATTACCAACCCGGAAGAGGAGCGACTCCTCGGCACCACGGCGTTTCGTCAGAAGATCGCCAACGCCATCGCCTCCGGCATTATCAGTTACTTCAACTGGTTCGATAACCAAAAAGCGCACTCCAGGAAACGTTAATGAAACCCGATGCTCAACTGGTCAAAACCTTCCTGCTGCAGCTGCAGGATGAGATCTGCCAGAAACTGGCCGCCGCAGACGGCGGTGAATTTCAGGAAGATACCTGGCAGCGCGAAGCCGGAGGCGGCGGGCGCAGCCGCGTGCTGCGAAACGGCGGCATCTTCGAACAGGCGGGCGTGAATTTTTCCCACGTTCACGGCGACGCCTTGCCTGCGTCTGCGACGGCACATCGTCCCGAGCTCGCAGGCCGCAGCTTCGAGGCGATGGGCGTCTCGCTGGTGGTGCATCCGCACAACCCGTTTGTGCCCACCAGCCACGCCAACGTGCGCTTTTTCATTGCGGAAAAAACGGGCGCCGACCCGGTCTGGTGGTTCGGCGGCGGTTTCGACTTAACGCCCTATTACGGCTTCGAAGAGGATGCCGTGCACTGGCACACCACCGCGCGGGATCTTTGCCTGCCGTTTGGCGAAGACGTCTACCCGAAATTTAAAAAGTGGTGCGACGACTACTTTTATCTGAAGCACCGCGACGAGCAGCGCGGCATCGGCGGGCTGTTCTTTGACGATCTCAACACGCCGGATTTTGATACCGCGTTCAGCTTTATGCGCGCGGTGGGTGAAGGCTATACCGACGCGTACCTGCCGATTGTCGAACGCCGTAAAAACACCAACTATGGCGTGCGCGAACGTGAGTTCCAGCTCTACCGTCGGGGGCGCTACGTGGAATTTAATCTGGTGTGGGATCGCGGGACGCTGTTCGGTCTGCAGACCGGCGGACGCACGGAGTCGATTTTAATGTCGATGCCGCCGCTGGTGCGCTGGGAATATGACTGGCAGCCGGAAGCGAACAGCCCGGAAGCCGCCCTTAGCGAGTTTATTCAGATCCGCGACTGGGTGTAGTTTACCTGACCTGATGACGGCTAGCGCCTTATCAGGCCTGCAACGACTGAGGCACCGCCCCGCAGGCTGGATAAGGCGCAAAGCGTCGTACCCGGCACAATAATGTCATCACGCCCACTGGCGCATACGCTGATGCAGCGTCAACGACGGTTTCTCCGCAAACAATTGCTGATAGTCAGTGGCAAACTGCCCCAAATGCCAGAATCCCCACTGCATGGCGGCGTCTTTTACCGTCACGCTTTGCGACCACGGGCTTATCAGCTCGCGACGCACGGCGTTCAGACGAATACGTTTTAACCAGGCATTCGGACCAATTCCGAGTATCGTGTGAAAGGCGTTTTGCAGCGTCCGACGGCTGACGTGCAACTGATTACACAGGTCAAGTACGGTCAGCGGCTCTGACATATTTTCCAGCACATATTCGCGCGCACGCGACAGCAGGCGACGATAGCTCTGATGGCTGATACTCTCGGCCGTGATTATCGGCTGCGCTTCTTCCAGCATTGTGCCCATCGCCAGCAGCAGGTTATCGCCCAGCACTTTGCGTACCGCAGGTTGATGGAGGTTTACCGGATTCTCGCTAAATGTCGCCAGCGCCTGCTGCACAAATCCCCATAGAGCAGCTTTGTGTTGTTCTTTCACTTCCAGCGCCGACTGGTTACGCAGCATATGCATCACCCTTTCCGGGTTATGCAGGAAGTTGGCCTGACGGGCAATCGCCTCTTCCGAAATAACGACGCCCAGAATGGTGTAATCATCTGGCGTACTCAGTTCAAACTCCGTCCCGCCCGGGCGGGTGGCAATTTCAGCGTTACCCAGACACTGGGTGCCAATAAATCCCTGTTCGCCGCGCGTGGCCGGAATACCAAACCAGAACGAGTTCGGCCAGACAAGACATGACTGACGCAGCGCCAGTCCGGTGTATTCACGGAACACCTGAATATCGTCGAGCAGGATTTCCGTGAACTCGCCATGAAATTTTCCCGGATGCAGCTGGTCGTAGATTTGCTGCCAGGCGGTAATCGTCAGCGCATGCTCATACACATCCGTTGTGCGCCGCTGATGAACGTTGTCCACCTCCACTTTCGGCGTAAGTTTAACGTCTTCGGGTAATGCTTCATGATAAAGATGGTGCAGGTTTGCAGTTCGGGTCTTTTTCATGATCTTTTAAGCCGGAAGCCTCCACGAAGCCCCCGGCCCTCCGACAGATTAATTTTTTAAGCGATAGCGACTACTGCGTTTACGCAACGCTCCGTGAGAAAAGAGCTGTTCCAGCGCCTTTCTGGCTTCATCAAGTGACCAGCCAAAGTGGGCAGCCACTTCCCCTGCCGTCATTCCTTGACGGACCGATGCCAACAGCGCCAGAAGTTGCTCAGAGGATTCAGACGTCAACGGGGCATCCTGCGTCTTCTGCGGATTTACCTCTGTTTTCACTTCTGGCTTCTGTTCTGGTTTCTTCGGCTGGCGCGTAAAACCGCCGATCAGCCACTGGGTGTCATCGTCCGGCCGGCCTATTTCCTTACGGCTGATAACACGGCCTGTACGCGCTGCGGCAGCGCTGCCGGCATCCAGCGCTGCGCGGCACGCAGCCAGATCGCCTTCCACCACCAGCGTCAGCCGGCCAGGATCGAGCACTTCGTGGCTCAGCAGACGCACGTTAGCGGCTTTCAACATGGCATCTGCCGCGTCGACGGCAGCCACCATGCCATCCACTTCCAGTAATCCCAGTGCATTGATCATCACCACCTCTCTTACGCGCGCTGGACTGGATTACGGGCAATATCCAGCACGGCATCAGCAAAGGCGTTACAGGCGGCTTTACAGGCGGCCTGGCTACCGGTCAAAAACGCGGCCGAATAGTTGGTTTCTGACGGTGGCGGCACATAGGTGACAATCTGCACATCGGCAGATTTCAGCGCAGCATCAATACCCAACGTCGCCTCCAGCGGCGGCGCCACCAGATACGCCATCGGATCGCCAGGTCGGCATCCTGCGGTCGCCGAGAGATACGACCCGGTGCGCGAAACCACATGCGCCAGGAAAGCGGTATCTTCTGCGTCATTTGCCCACTGGAAAGCCGCACCGCTTTCAATATTGGCCACCATCGCGTCCAGACCTGCGCGAACTTCGGCCGGGTTTGGCCCCCCGAGCATAATCAACACTTCGCCCGAGGTTGGAGAGGGGCTGTGCGCCGCGCCGGCATACAGCGAGCGGCCATAAACCACTTCGACCATTGCCTGTTTTGTCGCTTCGTCTGCGGCAATATACGCCACGTCATCAGAATCTGCTGTGATGAGTCCAAGGCTACGTATATGTGGCGGTAATTTAAGTTCACGGGCAAAACCGTCATTTACCGAGGCAATCACGCGCATTGCGGTGACTGAAGGTCTAATCAAATCTAATGCTGGCATGATGCCTCCTTAACGGGTCATATTGATGCCGGATGCTTTTTGCTCCAGCATGCGCCTGGCCAAATCCACAATCACCGCCGCCGCTTCAACCGGTGGCGTACCGCCCTGGTGAATATTCGAGATACAGGTACGGTCAGCTTCAACGGTCGTCGCCACGCGCGGCGAATAGACGGCATAGCAGGAAAGGCTTTCAGACTGGCCAAGGCCCGGACGTTCCCCAACCAGCAGGATCACCGCTTTCGCACCAAGCAGTTCGCCGATCTGATCTTCGATTTTCACGCGACCATAGCGAACAAAGAACGGTGTCCCAACCTTCAATCCGGCCTGTTTTAAGCCCGACAACAGCGGCGGCAGGATCTCTTCGTAGTTGGCGGTGATGGCGTCGGTAGACAGGCCATCAGAGATAATCACCTGCACATCCGGGTTCATTACACACTGTGATTTCAGCGCTTCAATGGCTTCCGCACTCAGACGACGCCCCAGATCCGGGCGCGTCAGGTACAGGTTTTTGTCACTGATTTCCGAGCGTACTTCCAGCAGCCCCTGGGCTTTTACCCACTCTTCGGGCACTTCTTTCAACACCGTGTCTTTTGAACGCGAGTGATCGGCCAGGAAACGCAGCAGCGCCTGAGTGCGCGGGCGTGGACCGGCACGGCCGGTACATACACGCGCGGCGGTGCTGCGACGCAGCTCGGTCAACACCTCTGCGCGATGCGGGTTCTCAACGCCAATCCACGCTTTGGCCTCGGCTGAGCCTAAATCCATTGCACAGCTTTCACCCGTTGGTGCAGCACACTGCGCGGTGCTACATTTCTCTTCAGGTGACGACGCTTGCGCCTGCGGCTGCGACTCTCCCATTGACGCCATAACGCTGCGTACAATTTCTTCAATCTGTTTTTGATCCATCGTGTGTCATCCCCGCGTCATCAGAAGAACAGTGACGGATCGCCCGCCCGTTTGGTCAGGCGACCGTTTGCCATAATGCCCATGGTTTCCAGCCAGCGTTCAAACTCCGGCGACGGCCGTAAATTCAGCAACTGACGGACGGTGGCGGTATCGTGAAAGGCGGTGGTCTGATAGTTGAGCATGATGTCGTCACCGAGCGGCATGCCCATGATGTAGTTGCAGCCAGCGGTGGCGAGCAGAATCATCAGGTTTTCGTTGAGGTTCTGGTCAGCATCAGCATGGTTGGTGTAGCAGCAGTCGCAGCCCATTGAGATGCCACTCAGCTTGCCCATAAAGTGATCTTCCAGACCCGCTCGAATAATCTGACGATCGTTGTACAGATACTCCGGCCCGATAAAGCCCACCACGGTGTTCACCAGAAACGGATCGTAGTGACGCGCCAGCCCGTAGTTACGCGCTTCCATCGTCACCTGATCGGCACCGAAGTTAGCGCCTGCGGAGAGCGCAGACCCTTGTCCGGTTTCGAAGTACAGGCAGTTTTCACCGGCGATGCGGTTAAACTCCGCGCCCACTGCGCGTGCTTCATCCAGCATCGCCAGCTCAACGCCGAACTCTTTTAAGCCTTTCTCGCTGCCGCAGATACTCTGGAAAATCAGCCCGCCCGGCGCGCCGCGACGGATCGCTTCGATCTGGGTGGTAACGTGTGCCAGTACGCAGCCCTGGGTCGGGATGTTGAATTTATCGATAACGCCGTACACGGTATCCAGTACGCGGCTTAAGTTTTCCACATCATCCGTCACCGGGTTTACGCCAATTACCGCATCGCCCGCACCGAAGGAGAGTCCCTCGTAGATTTGTGCCGCAATACTCTGCACGTCATCACGGGTGTCGTTCGGCTGTAAACGACAGCTGAAAGTGCCAGGCAGACCAATAGTGGTGTTGGCCTTTTTGATCACCGGCATTTTCTTACCGCCGTAGATCAGGTCCGCGTTAGAGCAGATTTTTGCTACCGCGGCGACCACTTCCGACGTTAACCCTTTACGCGTAAACGCAATGTCATCAACGGAGGTTTCATCGCTCAGCACGTACTCGCGCAGTTCGCTGATGCTCCAGTTTTTGATGCGGTTATAGGCCGTTTCGTTGACGTCATCCTGAATCAGACGCGTGACGCAGTCCTCTTCATAGGAAATCACCGGGTTATTGCGGATATCCGCCACCGTCATTTCTGACAGCACCTGCTTGGCCGCCACGCGCTCCTGCGAACTGATTGCAGCTACCCCTGCCAGCACATCCCCCGAACGCAGTTCGTTGGCTTTTGCCAGCACCTCTTTCACATCCTTAAACTGATAAACATTGCCGAACAATGTGGTCTTTAGTTTCATAAGTCGTTCCCTCAGGAAGGAAATGCGAGTGATTTCACCGTCACCGGCACAACCGATCCGCCAAAAAGAGGCGTACCAATGTCGATATAGTCCCCCGCCCGGACAACCACCTCATCGATGACCGCCAGCGGGTGTTGCTGTAACTGTGGGCGTAACAGCATGCCCAGGGCTTTACCAAAATCCTGCTCGGCTACCACCAGCAGGGGATGCGGATTCGGATAGCGCGCGACAAAGGCCAGCAGCGCATCAATCACCGTTAATAGCGCGGCGTAGCGCACCGGCAGCGAACCGGGCAGCGCCAGCACGTAGGCGTCCGTTTGCGGATCCAGATCGAGTTGCATCAGCGCTTGCTGCCAGGCGGCAACCAGATCAGCCTCATCAACCGGAATCGCCACCGGCAGATTGCGCAGCGGAAGCGCCACGCCTTCCAGCCAGATAGTGCTGCCCGAAAGCGACAGCGTATGCGCACCGGCACCAATCACCGTGGCACGCACGGTCTGCGCCGGGAACTGCACGTTCATCTCACGCAGACGCGGATGTTCATGCAGCGCCGTGGCGAGGAGCGGCCCGATATCGGAAAAACAGAACGGATCGGCTGGTTGGTTGCGGTAGCATTCGCCCACTCCCCCTGAAAGCGTAATCACATCCGGTTTCACACCCGCAGGCAGTAAACCGGTTTGCATCATCGCCTGCGCCAGCGGTGAAAGCGTGCCGTCAATCACCTCCACAATCAGCGCCGCCATCCGTCGGGCCACCTGAACAAGCTGCGCCGCATTGAGGGCTCGGGCGTCAAAGCCCGGACCAAATATGTCATCAACAATCATCTGTCCCGGTTGATGCGCATGCACCACTCGCCCCTGACCGTCCGTTTCCAGAAGCCTTCCACCAACGTTCAGGCAGGCCGAACCGCTGACCTTTCCGGCATCGAACAGGACGTAGTTCGACGTCCCGCCGCCGATGTCGATATTCAGTACCCGGCACATTTTTTGCTCGGACAGGGTTTGCACTCCCGCGCCTTGACCGGCAATCACCGATTCCAGATGCGGACCGGCGCTGGCAACCACAAAGTCCCCCAGCGACTGGGAGAGCGCCATCACTGCGGGTCGTGCGTTGCGGGTTTTGGCGCTTTCTCCGGTAATGATGATCGCACCGGAATCGACGGCCTCAGGCTTGATGCCCGCCGCCTGATACTGGGCGAGGATCAGCGCCTTAAGTTCGGCCTCTTTCAACCCGCCCTGCTTATCAACCGGGGTAAAAAACACCGGGCTTTGCCAGCTAATTTCGCGTTTGATGAATTCGTAGCGCGGCACCTGCGACACTGCCGCACGGTTGACCAGCTCAAGGCGCGAGAAGATCACCTGAGTGGTGGTGGTGCCGATATCGATACCGACGCTGAGTAGCTGGCGAATATTCACGATTGCGCCTCCGGATGAGTGTCTGCTGTTGCCGGAACATCTTCGTCTTTCGGTACTAACAGCATAGCCACGCCAATCGCCGTCACACCGCCGATCAACTTGCCGACAATCATTGGGAAGATCATCGCGTTCATGTTGGCAGCGGCGAAGCCTAAGTGGTCCCCCAGAGCAAAGGCCGCGGAGACCGCAAAGGCGCAGTTGATCACTTTGCCGCGGGTATCCATATTCTTCATCATGCCGAACATCGGGATGTTGTTCGCCAGCGTCGCGACCATCCCCGCAGCCGCAATGTTATTAACGTTTAACAGGTTGCCGACGCTCATCAGCGGTTTTTCAAACCAGCGGGTCAACAGCAGCACCATCGGGTAGGCGCCCAGCAGCACACAGGAGATAGAACCGATAACTTCGATGGCGCGCATCACTTCACCCGGCCTGTCTCCCGGTGCCATGAAGATAGGATCAAGACCCGGAATCAGCTCCCAGCCCAGCAGGAATTTGATCACCGCAGCCGCCAGGCCGAGGGTGATCAGCGCCACGAGGAATTTCGCGAAGATCTGGAAGCCGTTGATCATTTTTTCCGGGATGAATTTCAATCCCAGCGCCACCAGCACGGCCACGATCAGCACCGGGATCATGTTCATCAGGATCAGCGCAAAGGTGAACTCCACCGGCTGACCATTGATTTCGACGCCGGAGTACATCGCGACCAAACCACCCGCAATACAGCCAACTGGAATGGTGACAATACCGGCCAGCACGCCCAGCGCCAGATAACGACGATCGGACGGTTCAATAATTCCCAGCGCAACCGGAATGGAGAAGACCAGCGTCGGCCCCATCATCGCTCCGAGGATCAGGCCAGAGTACAGCCACGCCGCAACGTCGCCGCCCGCCAGTTCTTTCGCCAGGAAGAAGCCGCCCATATCGCACGCCAGCAGCGTTCCGGCAAACATCGACGGGTTTGCGCCCAGCATTTCGTACAGCGGAATAATCACCGGCCCAAGCACATGCGCCAGTACGGGTGCCAGCGCGGTCATACCGACCATTGCCAGGCCCAGCGCGCCCATCGCCATGAAACCTTCTTCAAACTGGCCGCCCGAACCCTCAATACTCTTACCGAACTTACCGAGGAAGCGCGCCGAACCGCCGAACTGCGACAGGATCCTGTCCACGGCGGCAATCAGCATAAAGAACATCATGATGTACATGATGATTTCGTTAATTCCCATAACCTTCACTCCCTGTCATATGTGTATTTATTGTGCCGTCGCATACAACGCGATAATGTCGGCCTGCGTGGCGGTGCGTGGGTTACTGCGAATACAAATATCCTCCAGCGCGGCATGCGCCCATGCGCTGTAATGCTCGGGCTTTGCCCCAACGTCAGAGAGTCGTTTTGTCTGGCCCACTTCACTAATCAACTCGCTGACGGCGTTGATGGCATCGCGATCGTCCGACTTCTTGTTAGTTAACGCCCGTCCGATATGGCTGAAGCGCTCACGACACACCATGCGGTTGAACCCCATTACCGTGGGCAGCAGCATGGCGTTAGCCTGTCCGTGCGGGATATGCAGCGCAGCGCCCGGCTGGTGCGCCATCGCATGACACAAGCCCAGTCCCGCGCTTGAAAACGCCATTCCCGCCATGCAGGACGCCAGCAGCATGCTTTCCCGCGCCGCCAGATCCTGACCGTAGCCGACGGCCTTTGGCAGCGATTTACCGATCATCGCAATCGCGCCAATCGCCAGGCTGTCGGTAAACGGCGTCGCGTTCAACGCGCTATATGCTTCAACGGCGTGCGTCAGCGCATCGATCCCGGTCATCGCCGTGACGTGTGCGGGCACACCTTCCGTCAGCGCGGCGTCGAGGATCGCCACATCCGGCATCAGCAGTGCGTGGGCCAGCACTTGTTTAAGTCCTGTCGCGGCGTCGATAATCACCGTGACGTTAGTGGTTTCTGAGCCCGTTCCGGCGGTAGTTGGCACCGCAATCAGCGGCAGACGCGCACGCAACACGCTGTGCTCCGTCATGTCAGCCAGCGTCTGCGTGGGGTTGGTCACCAGCAACGCGACTGCCTTTGCGGCATCCAGTACGGAACCGCCGCCGAATGCCACAACGCTATCGCACTTCGATTCACGCAATTGCGCGACCGCCGCGCAGACGTCCGTAATGCACGGTTCGCCCGCCGGACATGGCCACAGCGTCATCGCCACGCCTTTCATCGCCAGGCTGCGCTCCAGTGCAGCGGTCATCCCCGCCTGATGCAGGAAACGATCAACCATGACGAACATATGCGTCAGTCCGCGCGCTTTTGCTTCCTGCCCACAGGTACTCAGCGCTCCCAGTCCACATAACGTAACCGGTGGAACGCTAAACGTTTTTACGCGTTGCAGATTCAGGGTATCGAATGCCTGAAAGAGCGCGGTCTGCAATTCAGCTTGCATAGATTCCTTCCGCTTTTTCTTTTCCGCTATTTGCAATCGCCAGCGGAGTCATAAACAGGCTGTGCTGGGGTAAATGCACCTGCAGCTTCGGGAAACGCTTACGGAACAGTTCATCAACGCCCGGCTGCATACAGGAGCCACCGGCCAGCCACAAGTCAGCGACGCCCTGTCCGGCTATATGGTGAGCCACGATTTCCGCCATCTTTTCGTAGACCGGCTTAACCACTGGCC
Organism: Enterobacter sp. PL_is511; assembly: GCF_055816065.1. Lineage (NCBI taxonomy): Bacteria > Pseudomonadati > Pseudomonadota > Gammaproteobacteria > Enterobacterales > Enterobacteriaceae > Enterobacter > Enterobacter sp. PL_is511. Next base: position 188,269 of record NZ_JBVPGP010000021.1, read on the forward strand.
AGATTTCTTTGCCATTGCTGCGCTTGTACTGCTCGGCTTCCTCCAACTGGATGCGACGGTTCCCGGCGAGCGTCAGAGAAATATGGTGCCCGCCGGTCGCTTCATCGGCGGAATAGATCACTTTGCCCTGTTTAACAATGGCAATCCCGGTGGTACCGCCCCCGATATCCACCACGCCAGCGTTATCGAGCTGCAACAGGTCCGCCACCGCGGTCGGTTCGTCGAGCACATGACTCACTTCAAGTCCGGCAGACTCCAGCACGTTGATCGAAATGCGCCGGTCCGTTCCCGGTGGAAACGAGGTTGCCGCATGGGTAAAGCGGCAACCCAGCTGTTGTTCGAGCGTATCGAGATGGCGACGAACGAGGGTCACCGCGCCGAAGAAATCCCAGACGATGCCATCGCGCACGACATCGGCCCAGTCCAGGCAAACCGCAACCGGCTGTCCGTCACTGTCGACAACCATCGACACCACATCACACGTTCCCAAATCAACGCCCAGCCACAGCGGTGAATCGCTCGCAGCAGGCGTCTGGTTACATAGCGCTGCCGCTTTTTGCAGCCTGGGTGTCAGCCAACGCTGTTCGTCGTGCGCCATCCCTTTTACTCCTTATACAATTCTGAAGGCGTCCACCAACACACAGCGACGCAGACGCACAAACGTGCGCGCGCTGGTCACCCCTTCCCCGGTTGGTGTGGTAATGGTCATCGTGGTCCAGCCTTCACCGCCGAGCCCAAGCCCCGCAATACACGGTCCGTTCTTGACGAAAATGCTGGTATCAATGGCGTTTGCCATGCGGTTCATGTTGTCGATATTGCGCGAATGCATCGCCGCCGTATGGTGACAGCCGCCTTCAAGCTTGACCGCCAGTTCAATGGCCTCATCGACGCTGGCGACCCGCACGACAGGCAGCACCGGCATCATCAATTCGGTGACGGCAAACGGATGCGTCGCTGAGGTTTCGACGAATAACAGCCGCGTTTGCTCTGGTACGGTCAGACCAATCGTCGCCGCGATTTTTCCTGCATCGCGGCCTACCCAGTCACGACTGACCGTGCCTTTACCGCGCTCATCGATATTTTTCAGCAGCACAGGTTGCAGCTGTTCGGCCTGAGCCGCAGTCAGTTTCACCGCATGCTGGCTTTCCATCAGGTGCATCAGTTCGTCGGCAACGCTATCCACGACGATCAGGACTTTTTCATCGGCGCAGATGATGTTGTTATCAAACGATGCGCCTTTGACGATCGACTGCGCCGCGCGGGCCAGGTCGGCCGTTTCATCCACCACCACCGGCGGGTTACCCGCACCGGCGGCAATCAGACGCTTGTTGGTGTGCTTACGCGCAGCATCCACTACGGCTTCACCGCCGGTCACCACCAGCAGGCCGATGCCTGGGTACTTGAACAGGCGCTGGGCGGTTTCGATATCCGGATTGGCAACGGTCACCAGCAGGTTTGCCGGGCCGCCTGCGGCAACAATCGCCTGGTTAAGCAGCGTAATGGCGCGCTGAGAGACTTTTTTTGCCGCAGGATGCGGGGCGAAGACCACGCTGTTGCCAGCGGCAATCAGGCTGATGGCGTTGTTGATAACAGTTGCGGCAGGGTTGGTAGACGGCGTCACCGAGGCCACCACGCCCCACGGCGCATTTTCAATCAGCGTCAGACCGTTATCGCCGGTCAGGACCTGTGGAGACAGGCATTCCACCCCCGGCGTACCGCGTGCCTGCGCCACGTTTTTGGCAAATTTATCGTCAACGCGTCCCATGCCGGTTTCTGTGACGGCAAGTTCCGCTAATTCTCTGGCGTGCTTTTCGCCCGCCTCGCGAAGAGCCGCGATAGCCAACTGACGCATGGCGACGCTTTTCAACCCCTGCTGGGCCAGTTTTGCTGCCGTCACTGCGTCATCCAGGGAGGCAAAAACGCCCATTTCTTGAACGGCACTGACGGGCTGGCTGCTGTCTTTCATTTTCAGCAGCACCGCTTTCACGACCTGTTCAATATCCTGTTGATTCATGATTTTCTGCCTTATTTATGGAAGATCACCTGGCCACCAGCCACCACTTCATCGACGATGCCAATCACGCACAGATCGACAGGTGATGATTCGTGACGGTGCGCCTGACGGGCTGAGCTGCCGCTGACCAGCAGCACCCACTCCCCGGTTCCCGCGCCGATGCTGTCGATAGCAACAGCACACTGGCCGTCGGGATTACCCTGGGCATCAATCATTTCCACCATCAGCAACTTGTCGTGCGCGAGCCCCTGATGGCGTACGGTACAAACAATTTGTCCTGTGACGATTGCCAGTTTCATACGCGCCTCCGTGGCATATTTCAGGTAAAACCTCCCCCTACCCTCCGCAGAAGGTAATGTGAAAAGGAGAGAGGGTGACGCCAGCAATGAAATTTGTGGCGTCACATGGACGACTTACATGTCGTTGCTGTCGCCTTTAAAGCTGATCGGGAACACTTCTTCCAGATCGCCATGCGGACGCGGGATCACGTGTACGGAAACCAGCTCGCCAATACGCTGTGCAGCCGCAGCACCTGCGTCTGTTGCCGCTTTACATGCCGCTACGTCGCCACGGACCATAGCCGTGACCAGACCGCCACCGATCTGCTTCACGCCAACCAGTTTCACACGTGCCGCTTTAACCATTGCGTCAGAAGCCTCAATCAGTGCAACCAGGCCCCGGGTTTCAATCATTCCTAATGCTTCCATTTTGCTTTCCTCTTAAGTCAAAGGGGTCCAGAACGGGACCTTATACAACCAGTGTGTGCGAGGCGTTTTCACGACTCACGTCAGTCTGGCGCGGCACAGCGGCCACCAACGCCAGTTCGATAATTTCCTGTACGCTACAGCCGCGAGAGAGGTCGTGAAGCGGTGCGGCAAGTCCCTGAATCAAGGGTCCAACGGCGCGATACCCTCCCAAACGCTGGGCGATTTTGTAGCCAATATTGCCTGCCTCCAGCGACGGGAAAACCATCACGTTGGCATTGCCCTTTAACGGACTGGCGGGCGCTTTTTGCGCGGCGACTTCCGGAACAAAGGCGGCATCAAATTGCAGTTCGCCATCCACGATAAGCTGCGGGGCACGCTCACGAACAATCTCCGTCGCCTGCTGCACGTTAGCGACGTTGGGATGGCGAGCGCTGCCATTACTTGAAAACGACAGCATGGCCACGCGCGGCTCTTCCCCCGTGATCCCCTGCCATGTCTGCGCGCTGGCAATCGCAATATCCGCCAGCTGTGCGGCGGTGGGCTGCGGCACGACGCTGCAATCGGCAAACCCTAATGACGGCCCGAGATACTGCGGCAGCATCAGGAAAATTGACGACAGCGTTTTACAGCCTGGCTGTAGCCCAATAATGCGCAAACCGGCGCGCAGCACGTTGGCCGTCGACGATAGATTGCCCGCAATACAGACGTCAGCTTTACCCGCGCTGACCATTGCCGCGGCGAACATCAGCGGATCGTTGAGTTTTTCCCGGGCATCCGCAGGCGTTTTATCTCCCGCGCGGGCCAACCAGCGCAGCGCAAACTCTTCACGCATTGGCAGGTTGCTTTGCGGATCGATAACCTGAATGCCATCCATCGCCACCCGGTGGCTGAGAGCAAACTGACGCAGCGCAAACGGACTGGCGACGAGAATGGGACGCGCCAGACGGTGCTGATGCAGGTAATTTGCCGCCTTCAGTACCCGAACATCCAGCGCATCCGGAAACACCACCCGTGCAGGTGAGCGGTGGGAGAGTTGACGAGCACGTTCAACGATCACGGTTTCTCCCCCAGTCGCTGTTGAATTTGGCTAACCGTAAGCGGGTGCTTCGCAACGCTCAGAATCATCATGACGTAGACCGTACTGGAAAGGCGGTTGAGCGCCTGCATGATGTCCGGTCGCATGACTTCAAAACTACGGGTGATGAAAACCTGGGCCGCCACCGTCTCCGTTTCACGGACTTTGGTACGCAGCAGATTAAGCAGCGCGCAATCATGTCCGTGACTGGCTTCAGGCACCAGATGGTCGTGGTCCAGATAGCGCAGCGGCTGATGCGAAAGGCGGTGTAAATCGTCGTCACTTAAGCCGACGATAGCTTGTGCTCCCAGCAGCTCGCCCATCGCATCGGCGCGCATAATGTTGCCCAGGCGCGAACGGATATCCGAAAGCCACGGCTGCCACGGTTGCCCAAGCTCTATCTGCAACCACACGGCCAGCGCGATGGTGCTGTCCAGCGCGGCGCGAAATCCCAGGCGCGGATCACTTTTGGCAACCATCTTGTTCGCCGTCAGATGCGTCAGCGTGTCAGGTTTCTTCGCCACCGGTTGATGACACAGTTCGCAACTGGCCTGTGGATGCGTATCGCTGCTGGTTAACCCATGCACCGGCTGCGGCTGCTGGTCTTCGTCAGCAATAAACAGGCTGCCCTGCTCGTCGATAAACTTAATGCGCAGATGTCGGCTTTCCAGTAATTCCCGGGCAGACGGCGTCAGGCGAGCGTCAGCGGGGAGATGAATTTCAGCCCCTTCGCTGAGCGTATGATTCGCTCTGAGCCATGCTTCGGTAATGAAATCCTTCATACATCCGCCTTAGCAGGACTGCCAGTTCGCAGGCCAGGCCACATACAGAAACTTCACCGTCGAGGGCGTACCAAATTCGATGCTGGAGCCTTTCGGGATAAACATCACGTCCCCGGCTTTAGCAATCATGGTTTCACCTTCGTGACGAACGTGCAGCTCACCTTCCAGAATCATGTCGATTTCGTCGTAGTTCAGCGTCCATGGGAAAAAGGCGTTATCCCACTGCATGAACCCGGCGGCCATACTGCTGCCGTCCTGGTCGGTCACCAGATCGGTTAACCCCACACAGTGCGGCTGTGCGCCGTCAAAACGACCAAACTTCACGCTACTGCCGTCGATGACTTTGACGCCGCCTTTGCCAGTCACCGAGTGAAAGCTCGGCTGCATTCCGCCCTGCTCCAGCGACTGTTTCTCCTTCATGACTTTGTCCATCAGTTGGGCAACCAGGCTTTCGGTAAACTGTCCTTCCGGTAACTGTGCAATGATGGTTTCGCGAATGCGTTGGTTTTCCGTTTTGCCATCAATCACCGCAGCCGGTTTAGCAGCGGCTGCGCATGGCGTGGATTCATCGCATTCGCTGATGGTGACGCCCAGCAGCTCCGCAACTTCGCGCGCCTCCGGGGTGATGATGCTGGCGCGCAGAACAACTGACATTTCCTGTTCACCGCGTGCGTGGGCCGCACGAATATCGTTAGCTGTGATGAGTTTTTTCACCTGCCCTTTCCTCCTTTTGGCTGAGCTCAGTCAGATAATCCACCAGATGCTGCACGCTGCGCGGGTCATGGCTATTGAGCTCAAAAATCGGCTCCTGAAACCCCATCCCGCAAAGAAGTTGTTGCGTTGCGGCGACGTCGGCATCCGGCAGGTCCGTTTTGCTGATAACGGCGATTTGTCGTTTACTTGCGCCAATATCCAGCAGCCCGGCAGGTAAGCGACTTTCTTTATCATTTGCCGCATGTATATAAATCAACGTATCAACATCCTGCAGCGTAGTAATTAAGGCGTGATACCAGCGAGGATGGCTAAAATATTCCCCTGGCGTATCGATATCGCCATTCTCATTAAACTCCACGGCCTGTGTTTTTCTGGCGAGGGAATAATTTCCCTGTAGCGCATTAAAGAGCGTCGTTTTCCCCGCCCCCACCGTACCGACAAACGCAATACGTTTCATCGCCGCCTCTGATTAACTTTTTGTCAGATTGCACAATGTGAAATTTAATAACCGGCCCAGACCACTTACCGTCTGTAATAACGCTTCTTCTACCGCGCCTACCGAGCCGTAGATAACCAGCGCACCGCTGAATCTATCGAGAAAACCGATATTTACATCTGCCGCCTTCAGGGCTAAGTCACCGGCAATCATCGCCGTTTCCCCTGGCGTCAGCGTCATGATGCCGATGGCACCGGCTTCGGGAACGCCGATCTTTTTCGCCAGTTCCTCTCCGGGGTGCGCAATGAGATGCGCCAGCGTGACCTGTTTCCCCGGCACAAATTCCTGAATAATGCGTTCTTTTTCCATTGCTCACCGCCTCCTCTAAAACTGCCCTCATCGTGGCAATTTTTTGTCAGAGCAAATAACAAAATTCGGCAACCAGGTTTAAAAGGTGAAGTGGATCACTAAGAAAGGGAAAATAAAAAGGCGCGGGAGAGACCCGCGCCGGAAATAAATTAAAGTGATATTACAGCGGCTGCGTCTGCGCCTCAACCACCGCCAGCGCCACCATGTTCACGATACGACGCACGGAGGCAATCGGCGTTAACACGTGCACCGGTTTCGCCACGCCCATCAGCACCGGTCCTACGGTCACCCCTTCAGAGCTGGAGACGCGCAGCAGGTTATAGCTGATACGCGCCGCTTCCACGTTCGGCATAATCAGTATATTGGCCGATCCCTTCAGCGGGCTGTCCGGCATACGTTCGTTACGGATGCTCTCCACCAGCGCCGCATCGCCGTGCATTTCCCCGTCAATCATCAGCTCCGGCGCGCGCTCGCGCACCAGCGCCAGCGTCTCACGCATTTTGCAGGCCGCCGCGGATTTAGACGAACCAAAGTTAGAGTGCGACAGCAGCGCCACCTTCGGCTCAATACCAAAGCGACGCACGGTCTCGGCGGCCATCACGGTGATCTCCGCCAGCTCGTCCGGGGTCGGGTCGTCGTTAACGTAGGTATCGGCAATAAAGGTGTTGCCGCTTGGCAGCAGCAGCGCGTTCATCGCCCCAGCGGTATGGACGCCGTCGCGATAGCCGAAGATCTCCTGCACCACGCTAAAGTGCTCGTGGTAATCGCCGATGGTGCCGCAGATCAGCGCATCCGCCTCGCCGCGATGGACCATGATCGCGCCGATCACCGTCGTGTTGCTGATGACCGCTTTCTGCGCCTGCTCCTGAGTGATCCCCCGCCGTTTCATGATCGCGTAGTATTCGCTCCAGTACTCTTTGAAGCGCGGATCGGATTCGTTGTTAACGATCTCGAAGTCGACGCCCGGCTTAATCTGCAGGCCCAGCTTCTGGATACGCATCTCGATCACGCTCGGACGACCAATCAGAATCGGCTTCGCCAGGCCTAAGGTGATCAGCTCCTGGGTGGCGTGCAGCACGCGCGCCTCTTCCCCTTCCGCCAGCACCACGCGCTTCGCGTCGGCGCGCGCCTGGGAGAAGATCGGCTTCATGAACAGGTTGGTTTTATAGACAAACTCGGTGAGCTTATCGACGTAAGCGTCGAAATCGTGAATCGGACGCGTCGCCACGCCGGAGTCCATCGCCGCTTTGGCCACCGCTGGCGCAATTTTGACAATCAGACGCGGGTCGAACGGTTTTGGAATGATGTAGTCCGGACCGAAGCTCAGATCCTGATCGCCGTACGCAGACGCGACCACTTCGCTCTGCTCGGCGTGCGCCAGCTCCGCGATGGCGTGAACGGCGGCAAGCTTCATCTCTTCGTTGATCGCCGTTGCGCCGACGTCCAGCGCACCGCGGAAGATGAACGGGAAGCAGAGCACGTTGTTGACCTGGTTCGGGTAGTCAGAACGACCGGTACAGATAATGGCGTCTTCACGCACCGCTTTCGCCAGCGGCGGCAGGATTTCCGGCTCCGGGTTCGCCAGGGCCAGGATCATTGGCGCACGCGCCATCTTCTTCACCATCTCCTGGGTCAGCACCTTCGGACCCGAGCAGCCGAGGAAGATATCCGCGCCGTCGATCACGTCGTCCAGGGTGCGTTTACCGTCGTCTTCCACCGCATAGGCCGCTTTGGTTTCCGCCATGTTCGGCTCGCGGTCTTTATAGATAACGCCTTTGGAGTCGCAGACCACAATGTTGTGTTTCTGCATACCCAGCGCCACCAGCAGATTCATACAGGCGATAGCCGCAGCGCCTGCGCCAGAAACCACCATGCGCACGTCGGAGAGATTTTTCTCTACCACGCGCAGGCCGTTCAGAATCGCGGCGGTGCTGATAATCGCGGTGCCGTGCTGGTCATCATGGAACACGGGAATGTTCATACGCTCGCGCAGCTTCTGCTCGATATAGAAACATTCCGGCGCTTTGATGTCTTCCAGGTTAATCCCGCCGAAGGTCGGCTCCAGCGCGGCCACCACGTTGATGAATTTGTCAGGGTCGAGCTCATCCACCTCGATATCGAACACGTCGATACCGGCGAATTTCTTGAACAGTACCCCCTTCCCTTCCATCACCGGTTTACCGGCCAGCGCACCGATGTTGCCCAGCCCCAGCACCGCCGTGCCGTTAGAGATCACGGCGACAAGGTTGCCACGCGCGGTGTATTTGTAGGCCGCCAGCGGGTCTTTTTCAATTTCCAGACACGGGGCAGCTACGCCCGGCGAATAGGCCAGCGCCAGATCGCGCTGGGTTGCCAGCGGCTTGGTTGGGGAGACCTGGATTTTCCCCGGGACAGGAAACTCGTGAAAATCGAGGGCACTCTGTTTTAACTGATCGTCCATCTTGTTATTCCTTTTACGTATCGGTCAGATAGTATCGCCGCAGGACAGCGCATAAACTTTGAAGGCTGCCAAACTCTCACCATCACACATTAAAAATTGTTATCAATTTATAACAGCCATGTTACCCGTCTCAAAAGCAATGCCTCCCCCGTCTGCTATGCTTTTTTGTTAAGTCCATCATGATTTTTCCAGAAGTGTGAACTAACGCACTCAGCTAACGCTTTTATTTCCAAGGAGTAATCATTTATGAACCAGCTAGACGGCATCAAAAAATTCACCACAGTGGTTGCAGACAGCGGCGATATCGAGTCGATTCGCCACTATCAGCCGGAGGATGCGACCACCAACCCTTCGCTGCTGCTCAAAGCGGCCGGGCTTGCCCATTTTAGCCATCTGATTGATGACGCCATTGCCTACGGTAAACAGCGCGGTAAAACGCAGGAGCAGCAGGTCGCCGAAGCCAGCGACAAGCTGGCGGTTAATTTTGGTGCAGAAATTCTGAAAAGCATTCCGGGACGCGTCTCGACCGAAGTCGATGCCCGCCTCTCATTTGATAAAGAAAAAAGCATTAATAAGGCACGTCGTCTGGTCGAGCTCTACCAGGATCAGGGCATCGATAAATCACGCATTCTGATCAAGCTCGCCTCCACCTGGGAAGGCATCCGCGCGGCAGAGGTGCTGGAAAAAGAGGGTATCCACTGCAACCTGACGCTGCTGTTCTCGTTTGCCCAGGCGCGCGCCTGCGCGGAAGCGGGCGTGTTCCTCGTCTCGCCGTTTGTCGGGCGCATCTACGACTGGTATCAGGCAAAACAGCCGATGGATCCGTACGTGGTGGATGAGGATCCGGGCGTGAAATCGGTCCGTAACATCTACGACTACTACAAACAGCACCGCTACGAAACCATCGTGATGGGGGCCAGCTTCCGCCGTACCGAGCAGATCCTCGCCCTGGCAGGCTGTGACCGTCTGACCATCTCCCCTAACCTGCTCCAGGAGCTACAGGATAAAGAAGAGACGGTGATCCGTAAGCTGGTGCCCACCTCCACCGTTCTGCCAAAACCGAAAACCATGACCGAGGCGGAGTTCCGCTGGGAGCACAACCAGGACGCGATGGCTGTGGAAAAACTGGCGGAAGGTATCCGCCTGTTCGCCGTCGACCAGCGCAAACTTGAAGACCTTCTCGCCGCCAAACTTTAACCTTGCCACGGAGTGAACTATGTCCCGTAAAGAGCTCGCCAATGCCATCCGCGCCCTCAGCATGGATGCCGTGCAGAAAGCCAATTCCGGCCACCCCGGCGCACCGATGGGCATGGCCGATATTGCCGAAGTGCTGTGGAATGACTTCCTGAAGCACAACCCGAATGACCCCACCTGGTACGATCGCGACCGCTTTATTCTCTCCAACGGTCACGCCTCAATGCTGCTCTACAGCCTGCTGCACCTTTCCGGCTACGATCTGCCGCTTGAGGAGCTGAAAAACTTCCGCCAGCTGCACTCCAAAACGCCGGGGCACCCGGAGATTGGCTATACGCCGGGCGTGGAGACCACCACCGGGCCGCTCGGTCAGGGGCTGGCCAATGCGGTTGGGCTGGCGATTGCCGAACGTACGCTGGCGGCGCAGTTTAACCAGCCGGACCACGAGATTGTCGATCACTACACCTACGTGTTTATGGGTGACGGCTGCCTGATGGAGGGGATCTCCCACGAGGTCTGCTCGCTGGCAGGCACGCTGGGGCTCGGCAAGCTGATCGGGTTCTACGATCACAACGGCATCTCCATCGACGGGGAGACCGAGGGCTGGTTTACCGACGACACGGCAAAACGCTTCGAGGCCTACCACTGGCACGTGGTGCATGAGATTGACGGTCACGACCCTGAGGCGGTGAAAAAAGCGATTCAGGAAGCGCAGAGCGTGAAGGACAAACCGTCCCTGATTATCTGCCGCACGGTCATCGGCTTCGGCTCGCCGAACAAGGCGGGCAAAGAGGAGGCGCACGGTGCGGCGCTGGGCGAGGAGGAAGTGGCGCTGACCCGGCAGAAGCTGGGCTGGAAATACCCGCCGTTTGAGATCCCAAAAGAGATCTATAGAGCCTGGGATGCCCGTGAAGACGGTGAGAAAGCCCAGCACGCCTGGAATGAGAAGTTTGCCGCTTATAAAAAAGCGCACCCGGAGCTGGCCGCCGAGTTCTCCCGCCGCATGAGCGGCGGTCTGCCGGAAGACTGGGACGATAAAACCCAGGCGCTGATTGAAAACCTGCAGTCCAACCCGGCGAAGATCGCCACCCGTAAGGCGTCGCAAAATACCCTGAACGCAATCGGCCCTATTCTGCCCGAACTGCTCGGCGGCTCGGCGGACCTGGCACCAAGCAACCTGACGATCTGGTCCGGCTCAAAATCGCTGAAAGAGGACATTGCCGGGAACTATATCCACTACGGCGTGCGCGAATTCGGGATGACCGCGATCGCCAACGGCATCGCCCATCACGGTGGGTTTGTGCCGTACACCGCCACCTTCCTGATGTTCGTCGAGTACGCCCGTAACGCGGCGCGCATGGCGGCGCTGATGAAGGCGCGGCAGATTATGGTCTATACCCACGACTCCATCGGTCTGGGAGAAGACGGCCCCACCCACCAGGCGGTTGAACAGCTGGCTAGCCTGCGCCTGACGCCAAACTTCAGCACCTGGCGTCCGTGCGATCAGGTCGAAGCGGCAGTGGGCTGGAAGCTGGCGGTAGAACGCCATAACGGTCCAACGGCATTAATTCTGTCACGCCAGAATCTGGCGCAGATTGAGCGTACCCCGGAGCAGGTGAAAAACATCGCCCGCGGCGGCTATATTCTGAAGGACAGCGGCGGCAAGCCGGACGTGATCCTGATTGCGACCGGTTCCGAGGTGGAAATCACGGTGAAAGCGGCGGAAAAACTGACCGCCGAAGGCCACACGGTGCGCGTGGTATCCCTGCCTTCTACGGATATTTTTGACGCTCAGGACGAGGCGTACCGGGAGTCGGTGCTGCCCTCTAACGTCGCGGCGCGCGTGGCGGTGGAGGCCGGTATCGCCGACTACTGGTACAAGTATGTCGGGCTCAAAGGGGCGATTGTGGGCATGCGAGGCTACGGTGAATCCGCCCCTGCCGATAAGCTGTTCCCGTACTTCGGCTTTACCGTTGAGAACGTGGTGGAGAAGGCGCTGAGCGTGCTGTAGTGCGGTCTGCGTTGCCGGGTGGCGCTGTCGCTTACCCGGCCTGGAAAATCGGGTGGCTTTGCCACCCTTTTTTATACTACCCGGACACCCGCCGCCATCGCCCGCTCCGGCGTTAACAACACGCTTTCGCTGGCGTCATCGGTTTCCGCGCAGAGCAGCATGCATTCAGACGTTTCGCCGCGCATCTTCGCTTTCGCCAGATTACACAGCACCACCACCGTTTTTCCCATAAGCTCTTCTTCCCGGTAATACGGCACCAGGCTGGTGACGGTTTGCAGCGTTTTTCCGCCCACATCAATCTGCGCGATATAGAGTTTGTCTGCGTTGGCGTGGCGCTTAACGTCCACAATCGTCCCCACGCGGATCTCCAGCTTTGCAAAGTCATCGTAAGCTATCGTGTCCATGCTCTCTCCTTGGTAAAGTTTTACTAAATACTAGCACGCTATTTGCCGGAAGCAATGGGCAGGATATTTAGTAAAAACGGATGCATGTCCTGATTCATCCTTTACAATGGGTCATCACGTGGGGGAATAAGGACAAACATGGCTACGCTCAAAGACATCGCGACGGAGGCTGGCGTTTCGCTGGCGACGGTATCCCGGGTTTTAAACGATGACCCAACGTTGAACGTAAAAGAAGAGACCAAGCACCGCATTCTGGAGATTGCGGAAAAGCTGGAATACAAAAGCACAACGTCCCGCAAAATGCAGTCTGCCGCGGTGGGTCAGCAGCACATTCTGGCGCTCTACAGCTACCAGCAAGAGCTGGAGATTAACGACCCTTACTACCTTGCCATCCGCCACGGTATTGAGACACAGTGTGAAAAGCTGGGCGTCGAGCTGAGCAACTGTTACGCCAATGCCACCCTGCCAGAGAGTAAAAAACTTACCGGCGTACTGATTGTGGGCAAGCCCTCTTCAGCCGTCCTGCGCGCTGCAACTGCGTTAACGGACAACGTCTGCTTTATCGATTTTCACGAGCCCGGCAGCGCGTTCGATTCCGTCGACATTGACCTCTCGCGCATCAGCAAGCAGATCGTTGATTTCTTCATTGATCAGGGCGTTAAGCGCATTGGCTTTATCGGTGGGGAAGATGAGCCCGGCAAAGCCGATATCCGCGAAGCCGCTTTTGTCGAGTATGGTCGCCTGAAAGGGGTGGTGTCAGAACAGGATATCTGGCGCGGCGGTTTTTCCAGCTCATCCGGATACGAACTGGCAAAAACCATGCTAGCTCAGACAAGCTGGCCTACCGCCCTGTTTGTGGCCTCTGATTCGATAGCCATCGGCGTCTTGCGCGCTATCCACGAAAAAGGGCTGGCGATCCCGGAGGACATTTCGCTCATCAGCGTGAACGATATCCCGACCGCCCGCTTCACCTTCCCGCCGCTCTCTACCGTACGCATCCACTCGGAAATGATGGGCAGCCAGGGGGTTAACCTGCTGCTGGAAAAAGCCCGCGATGGCCGGACGCTGCCGCTTCAGGTTTTCGTGCCGAGCGTGCTGAAACTGCGCGGCACCACCCGCTAATTCCCCTCGTTTAACACACTGCCGGGCATGCCCGGCATTTTTTTATTTCGTGATCGAGTTAAAGCAAATCAATTTTACTGATTTTATTTAGTAAAATATTTACTAAAATCTCCAGCAATGATGTTTACCCCCTACAGGGAGATCGCATGAATCGCTGGGAAAATATTCAACTCACGCATGAGAACCGGCTTCCGCCGCGAGCGTACTTCTTCTCATACGACACCGTCGCGCAGGCTCGCACCTTTGCCCGCGAGGCCAGCAGCCACTTTCTGTCTCTGAGCGGTAAGTGGAACTTTCGCTTTTTCACCCACCCCCTTCTGGTACCGGAAAACTTTACCTCTGAGTATATGGCCGACTGGGGCGACATTACCGTACCCGCCATGTGGCAGATGGAAGGGCACGGCCAGCTGCAGTACACCGACGAAGGCTTCCCCTTCCCGGTCGACGTGCCGTGGGTGCCTACAGACAATCCGACCGGGGCGTATCAGCGCCACTTCACGCTATCGGACGGCTGGCAGGGGAAGCAGACCCTCATCAAGTTTGACGGCGTCGAAACGTATTTCGAAGTCTACGTGAATGGTCACTACATTGGCTTTAGCAAGGGCAGCCGGCTGACCGCCGAGTTTGATATCAGCCACGCGGTGCACGGCGGGCAAAACCTGCTGTGCGTGCGGGTGCTGCAGTGGGCGGATTCGACCTACATTGAGGATCAGGACATGTGGTGGACGGCCGGCATTTTCCGCGACGTCTATCTGATCGGCAAAAATCCCACTCACGTGCGCGACCTCACGATCAAAACCACCTTCGACGAGGCATGGAAAGACGCCACCCTCTTCTGTCAGCTTGAGCTGGAAAACCTGGCCCCGCACGCATCCGCCGTGTCGCTGGAGTATGCCCTGTATGATGGCGAAGCAGCGATCCATCAGGGCACCACCGACGGCCTGACCGTGACCCGCAGCGCGGAAACCGCCTTTAGCATTGAGGTCAAACAGCCTCAGCAGTGGTCTGCGGAATCGCCCTACCTCTACCATCTGGTCGTAACGCTCAAAGATGAACACGGACAGACGCTGGAGGTTATCCCTCAGCGCATTGGGTTCCGCGACATCAAGGTGCGAGACGGCCTGTTCTACGTGAACAACCGCTACCTGAAGCTGCACGGCGTAAACCGTCACGACAACGATCACCAGAAAGGCCGCGCCGTGGGCATGGATCGCGTCGAGCGCGACCTGATCCTGATGAAGCAGCACAACATCAATTCAGTGCGCACCGCCCACTACCCCAACGATCCGCGCTTCTACGAGCTGTGCGACCTCTACGGCCTGTTCGTGATGGCGGAGACGGATGTGGAATCCCACGGCTTTGCCAACGTCGGCGACCTGAGCCGCATCACGGACGATCCGGTGTGGGAACATGTCTACGTTGAGCGCATCGAGCGCCATATTCACGCCCAGAAAAACCACCCTTCCATCATCATCTGGTCGCTTGGAAACGAGTCCGGCTACGGCTGCAATATTCGCGCCATGGCCCGGGCTGCAAAGGCGCTGGATGACACGCGCCTGCTGCATTACGAAGAAGATCGCGACGCCGAGGTGGTGGATATCATCTCCACCATGTACACCCGCGTGCCGCTGATGAATTTGTTCGGCGAGTATCCCCACGCCAAACCGCGCATTATCTGCGAATACGCCCACGCGATGGGCAACGGCCCGGGCGGGTTGACGGAATATCAAAACGTCTTCGATCGCCACGACTGTATTCAGGGCCACTACGTCTGGGAGTGGTGCGACCACGGTATTCAGGCGGCAGATGCCAGCGGCAATACGTATTACGCCTACGGCGGCGACTTTGGTGACTACCCGAATAACTACAACTTCTGCCTCGACGGACTGATCTACTCCGATCAAACGCCGGGTCCGGGCCTGCGTGAATATAAGCAGGTGATTGCCCCGGTCAAACTTCGCTGGCAGAACGGCGAGCTGCACGTTGAAAACCGCTTCTGGTTCACCAGCCTGGATGATTACACCCTGCTCGTTGAGGTGCGTGCCGAAGGTGAAACCCTGCACAGCCAGCCGCTGACAATTTCCGGGCTGGCCCCCAACAGCACCCGCAGCGTGAGCCTGAACCTGCCCGAACTCGACGAGCGCGAAGCGTTCCTGACCGTGCGCATCAGCAAAAACAGCCGCACGCGCTACAGCGAAGCGGGGCACGAGATTGCGGTGTATCAGTTCCCGCTAAAAGCGTGCACGGCTCACGCCACGCCGTTTAGTAACGCTAACGCGACACCGCTGCGGCTGGCAGAAGACCGTCTGAACTGTACCGTGATCGGGCATAACTTCCGCGCACGCTTCTCAAAAGTGACGGGGAAACTCTGCTCCTGGCTGGTTAACGGTGAGGAAAACATCACCCGTGAACCAAAGATTAACTTTTTCAAACCGATGATTGATAACCACAAGCAGGAGTATGAGGGGCTGTGGCAACCCAACCATCTGCAGATTATGCAGGAGCACCTGCGCGGTTTTGAGGTCGAGCAGCAGGACGATGCGATCGTCATTACCACCCGCACGCTGATTGCCCCGCCGGTGTTTGATTTTGGCATGCGCTGTAGCTATCGCTGGCGCATTGCCGCCGACGGGCAAATTAACGTTGAGCTGAGCGGTGAACGCTACGGTGATTACCCGCACATTATCCCGTGCATCGGCTTTACCCTCGGCATCAACGGCGAATTCGACCAGGTAAGCTACTACGGACGCGGACCCGGTGAGAACTACCCGGACAGCCAGCAGGCCAGCACCATAGACCTGTGGCACACCACGGTGGACGAAATGTTCGAAAACTACCCGTTCCCGCAGAACAACGGCAACCGTCAGCAGGTGCGCTGGGCAACGCTCGCCAGCCGTCACGGCAGCGGCCTGCTGGTAGTGCCTGAACAGCCGATTCACCTCAGCGCCTGGCGCTACACGGCAGAGAACATCCACGTCGCGCAGCACTGCAACGAACTGCGTCGCAGCGAGGACATCACCCTCAATCTCGACCATCAGGTACTGGGCTTAGGCTCTAACTCCTGGGGAAGCGAAGTGCTGGATACATGGCGCGTCTGGTTCAGGCCGTTCCGCTACGGCTTCACCCTGCTCCCGCTGGAAGGCGGACACACCGCCGCGCAGGCACTGGCGCGCCATCGGTTCGGCAGCGGTTTCTTCTCCATGAATTCGCACAGCGAGGCAGAAAAATGATCGTTCTCGACAGCCTGGAACAGTTCCAGCAGCGTTATCGCACGGGCCGCAAATGGCAGCGCTGCACAGAGGCCATTAATAACATCGACCACATCCAGCCCGGCGTTGCCCACTCGATTGGCGACTCTCTGGCCTACCGCGTGACCCATGATGCCAGCACCGACGCGCTGTTCGTCGGCCATCGCCGCTATTTCGAGGTCCATTACTACCTACAGGGCGCGCAGAAAATTGAGTACGCCGCAAAAGACGCCCTTCAGCTTGTGGAGTGCTACCGGGATGAAACCGACCGCGAATACCTGAAAGGCGTGGGCCATACCGAACAGGTGCGGGAGGGACAGATCGTGATATGTGAAAACCACGAGGCGTATCGCTTTATCAGCGAAACGCCAGCCAAAAAAGTCGTCCTCTATGTGACCATCGAAGACGGTTATTTCCATAACAAATAAAAAATCCAGCGGTGCCAATGAAGCACCGCTATCCTCCTCGTACCCGGAGATAGGTTATGTCTGAAACTACCAAGCGTAATACCATCGGCAAATTCGGCCTGCTGTCGCTGACGTTTGCCGCCGTATTCAGTTTTAACAACGTGATTAATAACAACATCGAGCTGGGGCTGGCCTCCGCGCCGATGTTCTTTTTAGCCACCCTGTTCTACTTTATTCCTTTCTGCTTAATCATCGCGGAGTTTGTCTCCCTGAATAAAAACTCCGAAGCGGGCGTGTACGCCTGGGTGAAAAGCTCGCTGGGCGGGCGCTGGGCGTTTATTACCGCCTACACCTACTGGTTCGTGAACCTGTTTTTCTTCACCTCGTTATTACCGCGCGTCATCGCCTACGCCTCTTACGCCTTTTTGGGCTATGAGTACATTCTTACGCCGTTTGCCACCACGGTACTGAGCATGGTGCTGTTCGCCTTCTCGACCTGGGTGTCCACCAACGGGGCGAAGATGCTGGGGCCGATCACGTCGGTGACCTCAACGCTCATGCTGCTGTTGACCCTCTCCTATATTCTTCTGGCCGGCGCGGCGCTGGTGGGCGGCGTGCAGCCAGCCGACCCGATTACCGTTGACGCGATGATCCCCAACTTCAACTGGGCCTTCCTCGGCATCACCACCTGGATATTTATGGCCGCCGGGGGCGCAGAGTCCGTTGCGGTATACGTTAACGACGTGAAGGGCGGGTCAAAATCCTTCGTCAGGGTGATCATTCTGGCGGGGATTTTCATCGGCGTGCTCTACTCCATCTCCTCGGTGCTGATTAACGTCTTTATCAGCAGCAAAGAGCTGAAATTCACCGGTGGTTCGGTACAGGTGTTCCACGGCCTGGCGGTATGGTTTGGCCTGCCGGAAGTGCTGATGAACCGCTTCGTCGGCCTGGTCTCCTTTACCGCGATGTTCGGCTCCCTGCTGATGTGGACGGCAACCCCGGTCAAAATCTTCTTCTCTGAGATCCCAAGCGGCATCTTTGGGCCAAAAACCGTGGCGCTGAACGAGAACGGCGTACCGGCGCGGGCGGCGTGGATCCAGTATCTGATCGTCATTCCGCTCATGATTATCCCAACCATGGGGTCGAACACCGCGCAGGAGCTGATGAATACCGTCATCAACATGACCGCGGCCGCGTCAATGTTACCGCCGCTGTTCATCATGCTGGCCTACCTGAACCTGCGCCGTAAGCTCGATCATCTCCCGCGCGACTTCAAAATGGGCTCACGCACCACGGGCATGGTGGTGGTGTCGATGCTGATTGTGATTTTTGCCATCGGCTTTGTGGCCTCAACTTTCCCCACCGGTGCCAATATTCTGACGATTATTTTCTATAACGTCGGTGGCATTGTGTTATTCCTCGGATTTGCCTGGTGGAAATACAGCAAATACGTCAAGGGATTATCAAAAGAACAACAACAAACAGAAGCGTCACCTGCCTCAAATCTTCACTAACGCTGAAGGCATGGATATTTTTCACTGGGATGAGTGCATGAAAATTAAAGAGAAAACAATTGGGGCACTCGCTGCCCTCTCTTTCTGCTGCCCGGCATTTGCCGCAGAAGAAGCCCGACCCGCTGAACATGACGATACCCGAACCCCGGAAATTACCTCTCCGTCGTTTCGTTTTTATGGCGAGCTGGGGGTTGGCGGATATATGGATTTAGAAGGTCAGAATAAACATAAATACAGTGACGGCACCTACATTGAGAGCGGTCTGGAAATGAAATACGGGCACTGGTTCGGCCTGATTTACGGCGAGGGCTGGACCGTACAGGCTGACCATCAGGGGAACGCCTGGGTGCCCGA
This sequence comes from Enterobacter sp. PL_is511, assembly GCF_055816065.1. Lineage (NCBI taxonomy): Bacteria > Pseudomonadati > Pseudomonadota > Gammaproteobacteria > Enterobacterales > Enterobacteriaceae > Enterobacter > Enterobacter sp. PL_is511. The sequence continues at coordinate 207,060 of NZ_JBVPGP010000021.1, forward strand.
CCACAGCTGGGGCGGATTCGAAGGTGGGCTTAACCGCTTTTACGGCGGCTACAAAACCGACGGCAACACCGAGATCATGCTCAGCCTGCGTCAGGACTCCTCCCTTGATGACCTGCAGTGGTGGGGAGATTTCACGCCCGATCTGGGCTACGTGATCCCCAACACTCGCGACATTATGTACGCGCTCAAGGTACAAAACCTCTCCGGGAACCTGCGCTACAGCGTCACCGCCACGCCTGCGGGGCACCATGACGAGAGCAAAGCCTGGCTGCATTTTGGTAAATACGATCGCTATGACGATAAGTATACCTATCCGGCGATGGCGAACGGCTATATCCAGTATGACATCGTCAAAGATGTCACCTGGATGAACGGACTTGAGGTCACCGACGGCACGGGACAACTGTTTCTGACCGGCATTCTGTCGCCCAACCTTGCAGCGCGCGCCTGGCATCACACCGGACGCGCCAGCGGCAAGGACGTCTCAGGGACTGAAACCGGCTATATGGTCAGCGCCATGGTTGAAGCGTTAAAAGGCGTCTATCTCTCCACCGCTTACAGCTACGCAAAGCATCGCCCGGACAATGCCGCCGATGAAACGACCTCGTTTATGCAGTTCGGTATCTGGTATGAGTACGGCGATGGACGCTTTGCCACCGCAGCCGACAGCCGCTTTTACATGAAAAATGCCTCCGGCGACCCGAGCGACCAGGTCTTCCTGATGCAATACGTCTACTGGTAAAAGGATCTTCCGATATGAAACTCAGCCTTACACCGCTGGCCTGCGCGCTGGCGCTCAGCTTTTCGGCTCACGCCACCGCTCCTGCTGATTTTAAAAACGTCATCAACCGTACCGGTGCTCCGGAATACATGCACGATTTCGACGCTGACGACCACCAGCGGTTTAATCCCTTTTTCGATTTGGGTGCCTGGCATGGTCATTTGCTGCCGAACGGGCCGCAGACCCAGGGAGGATTTCCCGGCGTAGCACTGCTCACCGAAGAGTACATTAACTTTATGGCGACCAATTTCGATCGCCTGAATGTGTATCAGAACGGCAAAAAAATCGATTTTACCCTTGAGGCTTACAGCCTTCCCGGCGCGCTGGTGCAAAAGCTGATCGCGAAAGATGTGCAGATCGTGATGACGCTGCGCTTTGCCACCGCGCGCACCTCGCTGCTGGAGACCCGCATCACCAGCAAGGCACCGCTGGAACTGGTGTGGGACGGCGAACTGCTGGAAAAGCTGGAGGCCAAAGAGGGCAAACCGCTGTCGGATAAGACCATCGACGGCGCGTATCCGGATTACCAGCGCAGGCTGGTCCCCACCCGTGACGGCCTGAAAGTGACCTTTGGCAAAGTGCGCTCCACCTGGGATCTTCTGACCTCCGGCAGTTCCGAATATCAGGTGCATAAATCCCTCCCCGTCGAGACCACCGTCGACGGGCATCGCTTTACCAGCCGGGCACACATTACCGGCAGCACCACGCTGTATACCACCTACTCCCATCTGCTGAATGCCGATGAGGTGAAGCGCGAGCAGGTGCAGATCCGCGATATTCTGGCGCGCCCGGCCGCTTATATGACGGCCTCGCAGCAGCGCTGGGAGGGCTATTTGCAGAAAGGGTTAACTAACCCTAACGCCACGCCAGAGCAAACCCGCGTGGCGGTGAAGGCCATCGAGACGCTGAACGGCAACTGGCGTTCGCCGGGCGGCGCGATACGCTATAACACGGTGACGCCATCCGTCACCGGACGGTGGTTCTCCGGCAACCAGACCTGGCCGTGGGATACCTGGAAACAGGCGTTTGCCATGTCGCATTTCAACCCGGATATCGCCAAAGAGAACATTCGCGCGGTCTTCTCCTGGCAAATCAAACCCGACGATCCGGTACGCCCGCAGGATGCCGGCTTTGTGCCGGATCTCATCGCCTGGAACCTGAGCCCGGAACGCGGCGGCGACGGCGGCAACTGGAATGAGCGCAATACTAAACCGAGCCTGGCAGCGTGGTCGGTGATGGAGGTATATAACACCACGCAGGATAAAGCCTGGCTGGCAGAAATGTACCCTAAACTGGTGGCCTACCACGACTGGTGGCTGCGCAACCGCGACCATAACGGCAACGGCGTGCCGGAGTACGGCGCGACCCGTGACAAAGCCCATAACACCGCCAGCGGGGAGATGCTCTTTACGGTCAAAAAAGGCGATAAAGAGGAATCGCTTTCCGGCCTGAACAACTATGCCCGGGTGATCGACAAGGGCCATTACGACAGTCTGGAGATCCCGGCGCAGGTTGCGGCCTCGTGGGAATCAGGCCGCGATGACGCCGCCGTATTCGGTTTTATCGATAAAGCCCAGCTGGATAACTATGTCGAAAACGGCGGCAAGCGCAGCGACTGGACGGTAAAGTTTGCTGAAAATCGCGATAACGAGGGCAAGCTGCTGGGCTATTCGCTGCTGCAGGAGTCCGTCGACCAGGCGAGCTACATGTACAGCGATAATCACTATCTGGCGCAGATGGCGAGCCTGCTGGGTAAAGAGCAGGAGGCCAGCCGCTACCGCCAGCTGGCGGATAAGCTCGCGACCTACATCAATACCTGTATGTTCGACGCGAAAAGCGGTTTTTACTATGACATCCGTATCGAGGATAAACCGCTGGCGAACGGCTGTGCGGGCAAGCCTATCGTCGAGCGCGGTAAAGGACCGGAAGGCTGGTCGCCGCTGTTTAACGGTGCGGCAACGCAGGCGCATGCGGATGCCGTGGTGAAGGTGATGCTGGATCCGAAAGAGTTCAACACGTATGTGCCGCTCGGGACTGCCGCGCTAACCAACCCGGCCTTTGGTCCGGATATCTACTGGCGAGGCCGGGTGTGGGTCGACCAGTTCTGGTTTGGGCTGAAAGGGATGGAACGCTATGGCTACCGGGAGCAGGCTCAAACGCTGGCAGAAAACTTCTTTAAGCACGCGAAGGGGTTAACGTCCGACGGCCCGATTCAGGAAAACTACAACCCGCTGACCGGCGCGCAGCAGGGCGCGCCTAACTTTTCCTGGAGCGCGGCGCATCTTTACATGCTGTATAACGACTTTTTCCGTAAACAGTAACGAGGGTGCGGTCTGCTTTGCCGGGTGGCGCTTACCCGGCAGAAAAGCTACCGCGTGATCCACAGCGTGGGCCAGGCATCTGGCCCATTCCAGTTGTCGCAGCTGGGCTCCTCGGCGTAGCGCACCAGGCGGAAACGCTGGCCGTCGAAACGCCAGCGCGTCTGGATCCCGCAATCACCCATACCGCGTCCCAGCGCGAGCGTTGTCAGCTCGCGCGTCTTCTCATCGAAGCTGGCGTTCATCAACTCCATCTCACTGCCGTCGCTTGACGGCGTAAACGGCAGCCGCAGCCTGACGCTGCGGGCGGTGAACGGTTTTTTACGTGATACCAGCCACGCCAGATCGACCGTGTTATAGGCCCCCGCCTCGCAGCTGACGATCAGCAGCGCTTTGTCATCGGTTAACGCGGTGACGCGCACTTCCCGGCGGTTAGGATCCAGCGAGCACTGGCTGCTGTTCATCCGTCCGGTACCATAGTCCAGCAGGTCGTTCAGTTCGGCGTGGGAGAGTGGCGTCGGGGTCGGATTGACGACCGCCACCTTTTTTAAGGCGGGTGCAGGCGGAACGCTTAACGGCGGATCGTCACCTTTCTTGATCCACGCGGTTTCGCTGCCGACGCGCTTTTGCTGCGCATCAATGAACAGCAGCGCGGCTTTCAGACCGCTCAGTGAAATGACCTGCTTACCGCCGCGCAGGGTCAGGGCCTTCCCTTCCTGGATGTTTTTCAGAAAGGCGGTGATGGTGGCCGCATCGTCCGTTTTCAGATGCCAGGGCGTGAGCTGCCAGCGCTGTTTGTCGAGCTTCAGAGGAACGTTATCCAGCAGCAGGCGGGGAGCAATCTCAGGCTCTTTAACGGAGGGCGTATCAAGACCGCCGAGATCGATACGCAGCGTGGCATCCGTTTTCGCCCCGGCGCTTCGGGTGAGCGTCATGACCAGACCACGATGTTCGCCCGTGTTGCGGGCAAGGCAAAAGTTCTGGTTATTGCAGGTCACCTGCCAGTCAGAAAAGGCTTGCTGCGCGGGTGCAGCCCGCACCTGCGGCGCGAGGAGCACCCAAAACAGGGAAAATAAAAAGACGCTGTAGCGCATGAATGACACAATCCCGGAACGAAAACGCATAACTGGGCAGTATCTTCGTGTTCCCGCCGGGGTTGCTCAATCGGATTTATCAGATATACCCGAAAAACAGGCTATATCCGTTCGAAAGGGGTATTCATCAGCCCGGTAGTCTGTAAATACTGCAGTAATATCACCGCCTTACCATCCCTGATTTCCCCTGTTCGCACCATCTCCAGCGCTCGGGAAAAAGGAAGCTCCAGCACTTCGATATCTTCATCCTCGACGCCACCGCCCCGGTGAGTGCGCTGCGCGTCGCTGTATTCCGCGATGAAGAAATGGACGATTTCCGTCACGCCGCCGGGCGACATAAACAGCTCGAAGACCTTTTTGACCTCGCCCACTTCGAAGCCGGTTTCTTCAACGGCCTCTTTGCGGATGCAGACTTCCGGCTCATCATCATCGAGCAGGCCCGCGCAGGTTTCAATCAGACGTCCGTCAGGGTTGCCATTGACCCATGTCGCCACCCTGAACTGGCGGATCAGCACCACGCTCCGCTTTTCACGGTTATAGAGCAGAATAGTTGCTCCATTGCCACGGTCGTAGACCTCGCGTTTGTGGCGGATCACTTCACCGTTGTTACGCGTAAGGTCATAGGTGATGTTACGCAGGACAAAGTAGTTTTCAGAGAGAATTTTGTCTTTGATAACGTCAATTTTCAGGGTCATACGGGCTCCACGACACAATGAGTCGTCCTATACTACGCCGTGAATCCCGCTTTGTCGCCCGCCGGTTTAATGATGTTCTGGCGCGTTAACCCCCAGCCAGTCGAGTATCCCTTGCGCCGCATGGCGGCCTTCCGCCATGGCGGTCACCACCAGATCCGCGCCGCGTACCGCATCGCCCCCGGCGAAGATCTGCGGGTTAGTCGTCTGGTAACGGTAACGGCTCTCGACGGAGGCAACGATCCGCCCCCAGTCATCCGTTTCGACACCCTGCGCCTGCAGCCACGGCATCGCGTGCGGGTTAAAACCAAACGCCATGATGACTGCATCCGCGGCCATCACGAACTCACTGCCCGCCACGGGAACCGGTCGCCGCCGTCCCTGCGCATCCGGCTCTCCGAGTTCGGTACGCAGCATCCGGATACCGTTGACCTTTCCGTTCGGATCCAGCGTCAGCTCAACCGGCTGGACGTTAAATTCAAACGCCGCGCCCTCTTCTCTGGCGTTCTTCACCTCTTTCTTCGAGCCCGGCATGTTGGCCTCATCCCGACGATAGGCGCAAGTCACCTTCGCCGCACCGTGGCGTAACGCGGTGCGGACGCAGTCCATGGCGGTATCGCCCCCGCCAAGCACCACCACGTTTAAGCCATGGGTGTCGATGAACGGTTCGCTGGCCGTCGCCTCCAGCCCCATAACATGCCGCGTGTTGCCCACCAGGAAAGGCAGCGCGTCATAGACCCCTGGCGCGTCTTCATGCGGGATACCCGCCTTCATCGAACGATAGGTTCCCACGCCAATAAACAGGGCGTCGTAATCGTGCTTTAACTGCGACATCGATACGTCCTGGCCCACCTCGCAGTTCAGCTCGAAGCGGATCCCCATCGCAGTAAATATCTCTCTGCGCCGCGCGAGCAGCGATTTGTCCAGCTTGAATGCCGGGATGCCAAAGGTTAGCAATCCACCGATTTCCGGATGCCGGTCATAGACCGTCACGCTCACGCCGCTGCGCGCCAGCACGTCGGCGCACGCCAGCCCGGCAGGCCCCGCGCCGACAATCGCGACACGTTTATCTGTCGGCGTGACGGCGGACATATCCGGCCGCCAGCCCATCGCCAGCGCCCGATCGGAGATATAGCGCTCGATGTTACCGATGGTCACGGATCCCGCCTCTTCACGTATTGTGCAGGCCCCTTCGCATAATCGGTCCTGCGGGCAGACACGGCCGGTAATTTCAGGTAAACAGTTGGTCTGATGAGAAAGCTCGACCGCGCCGGCGATATCCCCCGCGTTGAGGCGCTCAATCCACTGTGGGATGTGGTTATGCAGCGGGCAGGTCCATTCGCAAATGCTGTGCTCTCCGCATTTCAGGCAGCGCGACGCCTCGCGGGCGGCCTGCCCGTCCCGGAACGGCAGGTAAATTTCGTTAAAATGGCTTACGCGCTCTGCGGCAGCCAGTTTATCGGGCTCGCCGCGTGGCGCCGTCCCCTGCATCTGCTGCAGTTTGGTGCGCGGAGCATCTTCTCCGACGGCCTCCGCATGCCAGGGCCGCGCCTCCAGGCAGGCCGTGCGCTGTCGGCGCGATTTCGCCAGATGATCAAGGACAGCAGGCGTCGCCAGTGAGAGGACATCTGCCGGGCAATTTTCGATACAGGCCGGGCCGTGTGGCCGCGTCAGACAGAGATCGCATTTATTCGCCGAGGCCTTCACGCTGCCGTTGTCGAGCGGGGTGACGATAATCTCCATCGTGCCAAACGGGCAGGCCACCACGCAGGCCTTACAGCCGATGCATTTTTGTTGATTCACCTGTACGCTGTCATCGCATTTGCTGATGGCACCGTTCGGGCAGCTTTGCGCGCAGGGTGCATTTTCACAATGATGACAGGTCACGGGGCTGCTCTTCTCACCGGATCTCAGGACCGTAATACGGGGATGAAAATGGCGCTCGCTCAGGACATGCTGCTCATCGTTGTGCGCCATCACGCAGGCCACTTCGCAGGCGCGACACCCGATGCACTGCTGGCTGTTAGCCATAATAAAACGATTCATAACCACACCTGTTTTTGGTTCAATAACCTTTCTCTTTATAAGAGTATGGTATTTACGCATCACGGCGCGATCGGGCAATGTTCAAATGCCCGGAATGCCCAATTATTTCCAGTGAACCTGTGGCAGATCAATTTTATTCAGAGAGCCGTTCTGTGACCGTTAAACGACCCGTTTCCGGAAGCCTTGCCTGGGCTTTCTTTTCGATCATTGTTTTATCCGTGCTGACCAGCACCGTCGCGCTGCTGACGCTGGCCAGCAGCCAGCGTGATGCCGAAGCCATCAATATCGCCGGCTCGCTGCGCATGCAGAGCTATCGTCTGGGCTACGAGATGCAGCGCAACAGCCCTTCCCTTGCTGCACATCGCGAGAGCTGGCAACAGACGCTCGGCGCGCCTGCGCTGCAGAAGCTGAACCGCTGGTACGTCCCGGACAATGTTAAAGCACGCTACCAGCAGCTGCACGTGGCCTGGCAGGAGATGGATGCTCACATCGCCCGCGGCGACAGCGCGTGGTATCAACACAATATTGAAGATTTTGTCGGCCGCATTGATGCCTTTGTCCTCGCCCTTCAGCACTACACCGAACATAAGATTCAGACGGTGACCCTGCTTTCCCTGGCAGGCGCTCTCGGGATCCTGCTGCTGACGCTGTTTACCCTGCGACGCATCCGTCGCCAGGTGGTGCTGCCGCTTAACAATCTGGTGGCGGCCAGCGAACGGGTTGAGCGCGGGGAATTTGCAACCCCGGCGCCGGATTCCGCCCTGCCGAATGAGCTGGGCCAGCTCTCCCGCGCCTTCAACCACATGTCCGCCGAATTAGATACGCTCTACCGTTCGCTTGAGGCTTCGGTCGCGGAAAAAACGCGGCACCTGCACGAAGCCCACCAGCAGCTCGACATGCTGTTCAAGTGCTCGCAGGCGCTGAATACCGGCCAGATAGACAGCCACTGTTTCCGGCATATCCTGCAGATTGTACATGACTATACGCAGATGAATTATCTGGAGCTGCGCACCAGCGACGACTGGCGGCTGTGTGAAGGGAAGGAGTCCAGGGGGATCCCTCTACAAAACCTGCCGGTACTGATGCAGGACACCCTTTACGGCGAGCTGCGCTGGCAAAGCGAAACGGACAGCGTCCCCCTTCCGCTGATGAGAAGCGTGGCGACCATGCTCGGGCGCGGGCTGTACTTTAACCAGGCGCAAAAACATTACCAGCAGCTGCTGCTGATGGAAGAGCGCGCCACCATCGCCCGCGAGCTGCACGATTCGCTGGCGCAGGTGCTGTCGTATCTGCGCATTCAGCTTGCGCTGCTCAAACGCGCCGTGCCGGAGGAAAATACTCCGGCGCAGACCATCATCTCAGACTTCTCCCGCGAGCTGAACAACGCCTGGCAGCAGCTGCGCGAACTGCTCACTACCTTCCGCCTGACGCTGAACCACGCGAATTTACCCGCGGCGCTGCAGGAGTCCCTCGACGTCCTGCAGAGCCAGACGCAGGCTAAGCTGCATCTCGACTGTCGCCTCTCCTCGCTGGCGCTGGACGCGCAAAAGCAGGTGCATCTTTTACAGATCGTGCGTGAGGCCGTGCTGAACGCCATTAAGCACGCGCAGGCCAGCGAAATCGCGGTGAACTGCGTGACGGCAGCGGACGGTACGCACTGCGTCAGCATTCGTGACAACGGGATCGGAATTGGCGAGGCCAGCGAGCCGCCGGGACACTACGGGCTGAACATTATGCGTGAACGCGCGCAACGGCTTGGGGGAACACTACACTTTTCACAGCCGCAAAACGGCGGCACGCTGGTCAGCGTGACGTTCCCGGTGCCCACGCCGTTAACAGGTAAATAACGGTAAAGGGGCAAGCGCAGGGAAAAGCGCATGATAATTTACATTATCTCCTTTATTTCTCCACGTTTGACCTGCCCCTTACCGCTAAAGTTATGCGGGCAATAAACAATAATGACGTGCAGCAAAACGAGGTCACACTTTCATGGCGAATTTCTTCATCGATCGCCCCATTTTTGCCTGGGTGCTTGCCATCCTGTTGTGTCTGACAGGTGTCCTGGCGATTACTTCACTTCCCGTTGAGCAATACCCCGACCTGGCACCGCCTAACGTGCGCGTCACCGCCAACTACCCCGGCGCGTCCGCGCAAACGCTGGAAAATACCGTGACGCAGGTTATCGAGCAGAACATGACGGGTCTGGATAACCTGATGTACATGTCCTCGCAAAGTAGCGCCACGGGTCAGGCGACGGTCACCCTGAGCTTTAAGGCGGGCACCGACCCGGACGAAGCGGTGCAGCAGGTCCAAAACCAGCTGCAGTCGGCCATGCGCAAGCTGCCCCAGGCGGTGCAGAACCAGGGCGTGACCGTGCGTAAAACCGGTGATACCAACATATTGACCATCGCCTTTGTCTCGACAGATGGCTCGATGGATAAACAGGACATCGCTGACTACGTCGCCAGTAATATTCAGGATCCTATCAGCCGGATTAACGGCGTCGGAGATATCGACGCCTACGGCTCACAATACTCGATGCGTATCTGGCTCGATCCCAACAAGCTGAACAGCTACCAGATGACGGCAACCGACGTGACGGATGCCATTAAAGCCCAGAACGCCCAGATTGCCGTGGGGCAACTGGGGGGAACGCCTTCCGTTGATAAGCAAGCCCTGAACGCCACTATCAATTCGCAATCTCTGCTGCAGACGCCGGACCAGTTCCGCAACATCACCCTGCGCGTGAATCAGGACGGGTCGGAAGTGCGTCTGGGCGATGTCGCCACGGTGGAAATGGGGGCGGAGAAATACGACTACCTGAGCCGCTTTAACGGCAATCAGGCCTCCGGTCTGGGAATTAAACTGGCCTCCGGCGCGAACGAAATGGCGACGGCGAAACTGGTGTTAGATCGTCTGGACGAGCTGTCGCAGTATTTCCCGCACGGGCTGGAGTATAAAGTCGCCTATGAAACCACCTCCTTCGTTAAAGCGTCGATTGAGGACGTGGTGAAGACCCTGCTGGAAGCCATCGCGCTGGTGTTCCTGGTCATGTACCTGTTCCTGCAAAACTTCCGCGCGACGCTGATCCCCACCATTGCCGTCCCGGTGGTGCTGCTGGGGACCTTTGCGGTGCTGTACGCGTTCGGGTACAGCATTAATACCCTGACGATGTTTGCCATGGTGCTGGCGATTGGCCTTCTGGTGGATGATGCCATCGTGGTGGTTGAAAACGTCGAGCGCATCATGAGCGAAGAAGGACTCACTCCGCGCCAGGCGACGCGCAAATCCATGGGGCAAATTCAGGGGGCGCTGGTCGGTATTGCGATGGTGCTGTCGGCCGTCTTTATCCCGATGGCCTTCTTTGGCGGCACCACCGGGGCGATTTACCGTCAGTTCTCGATAACCATCGTCTCGGCGATGGTGCTCTCCGTGCTGGTGGCGCTGATCCTCACCCCCGCGCTGTGCGCCACCATTCTGAAACCGCTGCACAAAGGGGAGCATCACGGTCAGAAAGGCTTCTTCGGCTGGTTTAACCGGATGTTCAACCGCAACGCCGCCCGGTATGAATCTGCCGTCGGTCGCGTACTGCACCGCAGCCTTCGCTGGATGATGATTTACGTTGTGCTGCTGGGCGGCATGGTCTGGCTGTTCCTGCACCTGCCCACCTCGTTCCTGCCGATGGAAGACCGGGGGATGTTCACCACCTCGGTGCAGCTTCCGAGCGGCGCAACGCAGCAGCAGACGCTGAAAGTGGTCCAGAAAGTGGAACAATACTTCTTCACCAAAGAGAAAGATAACGTGGTGTCGGTCTTCTCTACCGTCGGCTCCGGTCCGGGCGGGAACGGGCAGAACGTCGCCCGCATGTTCGTCCGCCTGAAGGACTGGGACGAGCGCGATACCAGAACGGGAACGTCATTTGCCATCATTGAACGTGCGACTAAAGCCTTTGCGCACATCAAAGAGGCGCGCGTCTTTGCCAGCAGTCCGCCGGCGATAAGCGGGCTGGGCAGTTCTGCCGGTTTCGATATGGAGCTGCAGGATCACGCCGGGGCGGGCCACACGGCGCTGATGGCGGCACGCGATAAGCTGCTAGCGCTGGCGGGCAACGATCCGGGCCTGACCCGCGTTCGCCATAACGGCCTTGATGATAGTCCGCAGCTCCAGGTGGATATCGATCAGCGTAAGGCGCAGGCGCTGGGCGTCTCGATCAACGATATCAATGACACCCTGCAGACGGCGTGGGGCTCGAGCTATGTGAATGACTTTATGGACCGCGGACGCGTGAAAAAAGTGTATGTCCAGTCCGCCGCGCCGTTCCGCATGCTGCCGGACGATATAAACCGCTGGTTTGTCAGAAATAATGCTGGCGGCATGGTGCCGTTCTCCGCCTTTGCTAATTCGCACTGGGAGAGCGGCTCGCCGCGCCTGGAGCGCTATAACGGCTATTCTGCGGTTGAAATCGTCGGGGAAGCCGCGCCGGGCGTCAGTACCGGTACTGCCATGGACACCATGGAAAAACTGGTGCAGCAGCTGCCCGCCGGTTTTGGTCTCGAGTGGACGGCCATGTCTTACCAGGAGCGTCTCTCCGGGGCGCAGGCCCCTGCGCTTTATGCGCTTTCGCTGCTGGTGGTCTTCCTCTGCCTTGCCGCACTGTATGAGAGCTGGTCGGTCCCGTTTTCGGTCATGCTGGTGGTGCCCCTTGGGGTTATCGGTGCGCTGCTGGCGACCTGGATGCGCGGCCTGGAGAACGATGTCTACTTCCAGGTGGGCCTGCTCACCGTCATTGGGCTGTCGGCGAAAAACGCCATTCTGATCGTTGAGTTTGCCAACGAGATGAATGCCAAAGGCCACGAGCTGATGGCCGCTACGCTGCACGCCTGCCGTCAGCGCCTGCGTCCGATTCTGATGACGTCGCTGGCGTTTGTCTTTGGTGTTCTGCCAATGGCAACCAGTACGGGTGCAGGCTCCAGCAGCCAGCATGCGGTCGGGACGGGGGTGATGGGCGGCATGATTTCGGCCACCATTCTGGCCATTTACTTCGTTCCGCTGTTCTTTGTGCTGGTGCGTCGCCGCTTCCCGCTGAAGGAACGTCCTGAGTAAGTGGTTGAAATAAAAAAAGGCGGCTTTATCGGCCGCCTTTTTATTGTGTGATTAATTCACACTATGGTTATTTTACTTATTTTAGTGCTCTTGCAATTCTTACTGAATGTCATTTACGAAGCATGCCTTCGATAAAATCTTTCCAGTTCCCCAGTTCACGTTCAATCATAACAACCTCTCTTATTATTATGCGCATTCTACAAAAACGTACCATCATTGTGAAGACTATTTAACCAATTGCTGTGATTGTACCCCACGTCCTGCGGGGATTTATGATAAATATGAACGGAGAGCCCTCAATTTTTTGTGACGGCCAGCAATATTTTGAAATAACCCTACGGACGGGTGAGTTTTATTTTATTGGCTGACTTTATTGGGTTTTTAAAGTTTATGGACATCTATGCTTAAATGATGAAAGAATATTCAGCGTACAGTTGTGAGTCGAATTAAGAAGACACATTAATCCAGACGATTCCTGAATGTGTTATATTCCACTTAAGGATATATCTTCGAATTTACTGAACATTTAATTATCAGAACATCAAAAGGATTCACCATGGTTGTGATGTACGGCATTAAAAATTGCGACACCATCAAAAAAGCCCGCCGCTGGCTGGAAGCAAACAGCGTGGAGTACCGCTTCCACGATTACCGTGCCGATGGGCTCGATGCAGAATTTCTGCATAGCGCTATTCGCGAACTGGGCTGGGAAGCCCTGCTGAACACCCGCGGTACCACCTGGCGTAAACTGGACGACTCTCTACGCGCCAGCATCAAAGATGCCGACAGCGCGGCAAAACTGATGCTCGAGATGCCGGCAATTATCAAACGCCCATTGCTCTGCGCGCCAGGGCAGCCTATGCTGCTGGGTTTCAGTGAAACCCTTTATTCCGACTTTTTTCGTTGAGGTGTAGTTTATGTCATGCCCGGTCATTGAGCTGACTCAGCAGCTTATTCGCCGTCCTTCCCTTAGCCCGGACGACGCAGGTTGTCAGGCTCTTATGATTGAACGCCTGCGTGCCATCGGTTTTACCGTTGAACACATGGATTTTGGCGATACCCAGAACTTCTGGGCGTGGCGCGGCCAGGGTGAAACGCTGGCCTTTGCCGGGCATACTGACGTCGTTCCGGCAGGTGATGCGGATCGCTGGATTAACCCGCCGTTTGAGCCGACCATTCGCGATGGCATGCTGTTTGGTCGCGGCGCGGCAGACATGAAAGGCTCTCTGGCGGCGATGGTCGTGGCGGCAGAACGCTTTGTGGCGCAGCATCCGAACCACAAAAACCGTCTCGCGTTTTTGATAACCTCCGACGAAGAAGCCAGCGCCCATAACGGTACCGTGAAGGTCGTTGAAGCGCTGATGGCGCGCAACGAGCGTCTGGACTACTGCCTGGTCGGTGAGCCGTCCAGTACCGAAGTGGTGGGTGATGTCGTCAAAAACGGGCGCCGTGGCTCGCTGACCTGTAACCTGACCATTCACGGCGTTCAGGGGCACGTTGCGTATCCGCATCTGGCCGATAACCCGGTACATCGCGCTGCGCCGATGCTGAACGAACTGGTGGGCATCGAGTGGGATAAAGGCAACGAATTCTTCCCACCAACCAGCATGCAGATTGCGAACGTCAAGGCCGGGACCGGCAGCAACAACGTGATCCCGGGTGATTACTTCGTCCAGTTTAACTTCCGCTTCAGCACCGAACTGACCGATGAGATGATCAAGGCGCGCGTTATCGCCCTGCTGGAAAAATATCAGCTGCGCTACACCGTGGAGTGGTGGCTTTCCGGCCAGCCGTTCCTGACGCAGCGCGGTAAGCTGGTGGATGCGGTGGTGAACGCCATCGAGCACTATAATGAAATTAAGCCACAGCTGCTGACAACGGGTGGCACTTCAGACGGACGCTTTATCGCCCGTATGGGCGCCCAGGTTGTCGAACTGGGGCCAGTAAACGCAACCATTCATAAAATAAATGAGTGTGTCAATGCGGCAGATTTGCAACTGCTGGCCCGTATGTATCAACGTATTATGGAGCAAATCGTCGCCTGACGAACGCTCTGAGAGGAATAGCGAATGGATTGGCTTTCAAAGTACTGGTGGATTCTGGTGTTGGTTTTTTTGGTTGGCGTATTGCTTAACGTGATTAAAGACCTTAAGCGCGTTGACCATAAAAAATTTCTCGCCAACAAACCGGATCTTCCCCCGCACCGTGATTTCAACGACAAGTGGGACGATGACGACGACTGGCCGAAGAAAGACCAGAAGAAGTAATCGGTCTGTATCCCCTCTCCTGTGGAGAGGGGATAACCTCACATAAACTCAACAATATCATCATTATCCGGCTTACCGCCGCTGAGCGCTTCATCAAAGTAGTGCTTCGGTACGGTATAGCGCAAACGATCGAGCGCGAACTGCATGCTGCGGTCGTCTATGGCGTGGCCCAGATCGTCAACGATATCCAGCGTCACATCCCCACCTTCGCGAATCAACGCTTCCTGGGCAGCAACCGCATGCGAGAGCTCGATCACCCGGTCTTCACCGCCGTGGATTAAGTGGATCGTGGTCTGCGTGGTTGCGCTTGTCGGTAACGTCGCAAAACGGCCGTTAAACGCGATTACCCGTGAAACCAGACCCGGCTGCGCTTTAACGCTTTCCAGCGACATGATTGACCCCTGTGAGAAGCCAATCAACGCGGTCGCGTCGGCACCCACGCCGCTCTGCTGTTGCCAGTAGCGGACGATATCGATAAAGGTGGGCATGATGGCATCGATGCGCGCCTGACGGTTCTCTTCCGTCACGCCCTGAACCGAGAACCACTGGCGTCCGTTCGGACCGCATGGCTCAACGCCACCGATGCTGACAATCAGCGCGTCGGGGAAAACGGGCGCAAACCAGCTGCCAATCTGACCCATATTGACGGCATTATCGCCAACACCATGAAACAGAAGCAGTAACTGTTTAGCCGGTTTGTCAGGGCTTTGAACAACAAAATGGTCGTGTTTCATGGTGGTCTCCTTAATAGATGACCTGGATTCTACGCCTCCCGGCGGGAATGACCATGCCACTTTACTGAAGAAGTCATTGAAAAAATTGCCATTGCAAAATGGCTTCCTTCAACCGCTGGCAGCGCGGATAATCAAGGCTTTCAAGCGCTTGCGCGGTTTCACTGCGCAGCTTTGCCAGCAACGCTTTTCGCCCGACCTCATCCGCTTTCCCTGCCATTTTCCCCCGCAGGGCCGGAAGCGGCATATCAATGGTGAGCAACAACCGCGTCAGCGCGGCAACCGAGGTTGAAAACGCCCGATGGGCAAACGCAAACCCCGCCAGCTCCAGCCAGTCGTCACTATTAAGGGTAGCTTCCCAGCCGTCTTCCACCGGGATCTTTTCACCGTTCCGGGCCGACAGGACGCGCATATCCCGGCACAAACGCTGATGTTCCTGCGCGCACAGCTGACGCCCGGCTTCGCTCAGTGGCAGCAGCGCCATCGCCGTGTAGCAGCCGCTGCTGGCTTCCCGATGGCTCCCCATCCGCACCAGCACAAACCCACACTGCTGCCAGAAATGCCACAGCTCGTCGGTATAACCAAAACTCACCGACAGATAGTCTTCCCCGCTGGCGCTACGGATAAGCCGTTGCCCGATGCCTTCCCGCTGGCGCAGGGGGTGAACCGCAATGCGGCTAACCCGTCGCCCTTTCAGCGTCGCCGCGAGTGGCGATCCGCCGTGCGCCGCCAGCGACTGCGCCACGAGATTCCCGCGTGGACGCCGGTATCCCGCCCACACGGCGCGGCTAAGCTCAGGGGACAGCCCGCCCTCTTCCACCAGCCAGAGCGCGCCGGCAATCTCTGCCTCCGTCCCGGCAACAGCAAAGTGCTGGCCGGGCGCGTCCATCATCCGGCGTAAATCGAGCGGTGAAGTACGGTAGTGTGCAGCACACAGCAGTTCATAAACGCTTGCCACGCGTGCCGGGTCACTCTCCCACATCCGCGGCGCCAGCGGCGTTATACGCACGTCGCCTTCCGGTTTGCGATCGATAAGCGCATCATCAAATAACAGCGCATTCGCCACGAATCGCTCAAGCGGGCATCCGGCAGCCCAGCGAATGGGGGTCGATAAGGCATAATGCCGCAATCTACTGAAACGAGCGCAGAACTTCAGCAGGAATCCCCTGCCCGTCCCCTCATAGCCCTGGACCGTGGTGGTTAACACTACGCGCGGAAAACGCGTCACCAGCTTCTCCAGCAGCGGACCCGGGATCGCAGCGGCTTCATCGACAATCAGCCAGTCAGCCTGGCGTGAAGAGGCCAACAGCGCGTCCGGAGCCATAAAGTGGAAATGCTCGCCCGCAAAGCGCGCAATGACATCCGTTGCCCCTTTAGCCGGTGCAGTAACCACCGCACTCCCCTGAATGCGACTGAGCAGCATCCCCGCCAGCGCTGACTTTCCGCGCCCGCGCGGTGCCGTTACGGCTGCGATGCCCGCAGGCATGGTCAGAAGCGCGTCAAGGATCTCCGCCTGCTCGCGCTGCGGTGCGCCGCTGGCAGGCTGCCAGGCGGGTAAATCCGGCGCAACTGGAACGGACAAGGGACGATGCTGATGCCAGACAATCGCATCCGAATCGGCGGCAAGCGTCCGGCAGAAGTGGTGCACAAAGTGTGGAGTGGCGATCGGCTCCGCGCTGTCGCTCCAGCGCAAAGAATCGCTGTCAGGCCTGTCGGCCCAGTCAGCAAGCGGCGGAACCCGCAGCACCAGAAGGCTTCCGGCGCTCAGCGTTCCACTCAGGGCGGCAAACGCGGCGACATCAAACCCGGTGCTGGCGTCAAAAACGGCATGCCGGAACTCGCGTCCCAGCAGGCCGCTGATGGCTTTTGAAGGATGTTCGTGAAGCCTTACCCAGTCTCCGGGCAAGGCGTCACGCAGGGCAACCGCCTGGCTTAACGTCCACTGCGCCTCACCGCTGAGCACCACCAGCCGACGATGGCCGGTGCGCTCAAGCTCGCGTATCAGCTGATCAAACGCCAGCATTACATCGCTTTGCCGAAGGTATTACACTGCGCCGGGT
The DNA here is from genome assembly GCF_055816065.1 of Enterobacter sp. PL_is511. Classification (NCBI taxonomy): domain Bacteria; kingdom Pseudomonadati; phylum Pseudomonadota; class Gammaproteobacteria; order Enterobacterales; family Enterobacteriaceae; genus Enterobacter; species Enterobacter sp. PL_is511. The sequence continues at coordinate 224,152 of NZ_JBVPGP010000021.1, forward strand.
CGCCGCTGTCGAAACCGCGTTTAAACCAGCTGTAGCGCTGCTGTGAGGTACCGTGTGTGAAGCTGTCCGGTACGACGCGCCCCTGGCTCTGCTGCTGAAGACGGTCGTCACCGATCGCCTGAGCGGCATTTAACGCCTCCTCAAGATCGCCGGATTCCAGCACGCCCTGCTGCTGCATGCTGTGACCCCAGACGCCCGCGAAGCAGTCCGCCTGCAGCTCCATTTTGACGGAGAGGCGGTTCACTTCAGCCTGAGACGCATTTTGCTGCAGCTGGCGTACTTTTGGCTCAATCCCCAGCAGCTTTTGCACGTGATGGCCAACCTCATGTGCGATCACGTAGCCCTGAGCAAAATCACCGTCGGCACCAAGCTTGCGTTTCATGTCATCGTAAAAAGAGAGATCGATATAGACGGTACCGTCTGCCGGGCAGTAGAACGGCCCCATCACGGATTGTCCGGTGCCGCATCCGGTGCGGGTTGCCCCCCGGTACATCACCAGCTTCGGCTGCTGGTAGGTACGCCCCATTTTCTCAAACAGCTGACTCCAGGTGTCTTCTGTTGTGGCGAGAATAACGGAGGTAAATTTGGCCGCTTCATCTTCATTCGGGCTGATGGAGCGCTGAGAATGCTGCTGCTGTTGCAGCGGCTGACCGGTCATCAACCCGGTGAGGTCAACGCCGTAGTAACCCGCGACTAACACCACAATCAGCAGGATGATGCCGCCCTTGCCGCTGGGTAACCGGAAGCCGGGCCCCCCCATTGAAGGACCGCCGCCACCATCACTGCGTCTGTCTTCTACATTGTCACTTTCACGACGCCCTTGCCAGCGCATAACCACCTCGAACTATTCCATTTATAATAGCTATGATCGTAGGCGGTTAACGGCAAGATTACCATAGGAAACAAAGGTAAGACGCCAAAGGATGCGAACATCCTTTGGCAGGTGAGGGAGTTAGTCGAGCTTAACGCCTAAACGGTGAGCAACCGCTTCGTACGCTTCAATCAGGCCCCCCAGGCTCTGACGGAAACGGTCTTTGTCCATTTTATCCAGGGTTTCTTTGTCCCACAGGCGGCTACCGTCTGGTGAGAACTCATCGCCCAGCACCACTTCACCTTTGAACAGACCAAACTCCAGCTTGAAGTCGACGAGGATCAGGCCCGCGTCATCAAACAGTTTTTTCAGCACGTCGTTGGCTTTATAGGTCAGCTCCTGCATACGCGCCAGGTTCTCTTTGCTCACCCAGCCGAAGGTTTCGCAGTAGGATTCGTTGACCATCGGGTCGTGCATGGCGTCGTTTTTCAGGAACAGGTCGAACAGCGGTGGGTTCAGTTCGATACCTTCTTCAATGCCGAGACGCTTCACCAGGGAGCCCGCCGCACGGTTACGAATAACACACTCAACCGGAACCATATCCAGTTTTTTCACCAGACATTCCGTATCGGACAGCAACGCTTCCATCTGGGTCGGGATACCCGCTTCGGCCAGTTTGGTCATAATGAAGTGGTTGAACTTGTTGTTCACCATGCCTTTACGATCGAACTGCTCAATGCGTGCGCCATCCCCTGCTGACGTATCATTGCGGAACTCGAGCACCAACAGATCCGGGTTTTCCGTGCTGTATACGGTCTTCGCTTTGCCACGATACAACTCAGCTTGCTTCTGCATCTTCATTACTCCTGGTGTGATGATTTGTGTTCAAAACTGGGCATATTATGCCACGCACACGTTTGCGTGGCACGAAAATAAAAAGGGCTGGATTCACCAGCCCTCGTATTTATTTGCTGAATGCTGCCTGGAAGACCGCGACCAGCGCATCGTTCTGCGACTGGGTCAGCGTGTGACCTTTCGGATCGATAAACTGCAGGCTACTGCGGTTATCAAGGTCACCGACCTGAATTTTGTAGTCACCGGAGGCAAGCTGAGGATCTTTCGCGCCCAGTTCCTGCCATGCGCTGTCGGAGAGCGGCTTATAGGTTGCCGTCATGCTACCGGTTGAGCGGATGCTGTCGGTCACTTTCATGCCCACTTTTTCCAGCGTCGCTGGCAAACGCTGCCAGGTCTGGTTAAACGGCGCACGAACCACCAGCATTGGCAGGCCGGTATCATCCGCACCGCTTTGCACATCGAAGGTCACACCGTTGCGGCTCTGCGCGGCGTTGGCGGCATCGGTCGCGGTTTTATCCAGACCCGCGGCAATCACGTTCAGCATTTCGGTGCTGTAACGCTGCAGGGACGCGGCATCCGCAACCGGTTTACCCGCCTGCTCCAGGTTCAACAGCTTAACGTTGACCGCCTGCTGGTAACCCTGTGGTTTTACGGAGACTTGATAACGACCGCGGTACTGCTGGTCTTCATCCAGACGGTTCCACTCGATCCAGTCGGTGGTTAACGTCTGGCTGGCGTCATCGCGTTTATCGATGGTGTAGTTCTTCGACTGAATGACGCTGACAACCTGCGGCCACAGCGTGCTACCGCGCGCGCTCTCAACCATCAGAGACGCCGTATCACCGGTGAACTGGGTACGCGCCCCGTTAACCAGCGCCAGAGGCTGTGCTGGCGGACGAATATCAAGCGCTTTACCGACCAGGCCGCTGCCGTTGGTCACGGGAATATTATAATCGCCGTTCTGAATCGGCAGGATCATACCAGCCGGTGCGTGAAGTTCAGCAAGCGGGGTCGCATCCAGATAGGATTCATCACCGCTCACCTGGCGCTTGTAGCGCGAGTCTGAACTACAGGCAGCGAGCAGCATAACAAGCGAAACACTCGCAACCTTCGCCAGGCGCGACTTCTGTACTGAATAAGCCATCAAATCTCCCTAAACTCTACAGCAAACCGGCATGCTTCAGCGCCGCTCTGACGATGTCACGACCGTGGTCGGTAATCGGTGTCATTGGCAGACGCAGCGTATCGGTTGCTACAAGCCCCAACTCCTTACATGCCCATTTCACTGGGATTGGATTGGGTTCGACAAATAATTTATTGTGCAGCGGCATCAGACGCTGATTTATGACACGCGCTTCATCAAAGTGACCGGCTGCGGCCAGTTTGCACATTTCAGCCATATCGCGCGCCGCAACGTTTGCCGTTACGGAAATCACGCCATGGCCACCGAGCTGCATAAAGTCCAGCGCGGTCGCATCATCACCACTCAACAGGATAAAGTCGTCTGAAACCAGCTCTTTGATCTGATGAACGCGGCTTAAGTTCCCTGTCGCCTCTTTAATACCGATAATATTTTTTACTTCCGAGAGACGACCAACGGTTTCCGGCAGCATATCGCAACCGGTACGGGACGGCACATTATACAGAATTTGTGGCAAGTCAGTATGCTCAGCGATGGCTTTGAAGTGCTGGAACAAACCTTCCTGAGTAGGACGGTTGTAATAAGGGGTCACCGTCAGACAGCCAACGATGCCGCTGTCGTTAAAACGTTTGGTCAGGCTGATAGCTTCTGCGGTTGCATTAGCCCCAGTTCCCGCGATGACCGGAATACGTCCGTCAGCCAGTTCCAGGGTCAGCATCACTACATCGCCGTGCTCGTCGTGGCTCAGCGTTGCGGATTCACCGGTAGTCCCTACCGAAACGATCGCCGAGGTTCCATTGGCGACATGGTAATCAATGAGCTTCTTCATGCTTGACCGGCAGACATTACCTTTTTCATCCATCGGTGTAACAAGCGCGACAATACTTCCCGTGAACATGAGCCATCCTCTGTGCGAACAAGAGCCTCAATGTTACGTTTGGAACTGTAATAAAAGCAAGCGACCTGAGGCTCTCAGGCGGTTGTATGCATGTTTTTTTTATGCTTTCCTTAGGAAGACTTAACCATGCAAAGGAAGAACAGGTTTGACAACCTCATCACAACATTACCTGGTTATCACTGCGCTGGGTGCCGACAGGCCGGGTATCGTGAACACCATCACCCGCCACGTAAGCAGCTGCGGATGTAATATCGAAGACAGCCGTCTGGCCATGCTTGGCGAAGAGTTCACATTTATTATGTTGCTTTCCGGGACATGGAACGCCATTACGTTGATTGAATCGACCCTGCCGCTGAAAGGCGCCGAGCTGGATTTGCTGATTGTCATGAAGCGCACCACGGCGCGACCGCGTCCGGCTATGCCTTCTACCGTCTGGGTGCAGGTTGAAGTGCCTGATTCTCCCCATCTGATAGAGCGCTTCACCGCGCTGTTTGACAGCCATCAGATGAACATTGCCGAGCTCGTTTCCCGCACACAGCCGGGCGACGCAAGTACGGTTCCCACGCTCTTTATTCAAATTACCGCGCACAGTCCTGCATCACAGGATGCGTCAAATATCGAGCAAGCGTTCAAAGCCCTCTGTACAGAATTAAACGCGCAGGGCAGTATAAGCGTCGTCAATTATTCGCAGCACGAACAGGATGGAGTTGAGTAATGAACCCACTGAAAGCCGGTGACATCGCACCGAAATTTAGCTTACCGGATCAAGACGGCGAGCAAGTAAATTTGACCGACTTCCAGGGACAGCGTGTTCTGGTCTATTTCTACCCGAAAGCCATGACCCCCGGCTGCACCGTACAGGCCTGCGGCTTACGCGACAACATGGACGAGTTGAAAAAAGTCGGCGTGGAAGTGCTGGGTATCAGCACGGATAAACCAGAAAAGCTGTCACGATTTGCTGAAAAAGAGCTGCTGAACTTCACGCTGCTTTCTGATGAAGACCATCAGGTGTGCGAGCAGTTCGGCGTCTGGGGCGAGAAGACGTTTATGGGTAAAACCTACGACGGTATTCACCGCATCAGCTTCCTGATTGACGCTGACGGAAAAGTTGAACACGTGTTTGACGACTTCAAAACCAGCAACCACCACGACGTGGTGTTGAACTGGCTGAAAGAAAGCGCCTGATAAACAGCAAAACGGCAACCCAGGTTGCCGTTTTTCGTGTTTTCCCCCTCTTCCCGTGGGAGAGGGTCGGGGGGAGGGCATCAGGCCGCTCAAAACTACTTCTCTTCCACCGCCGGCACATCCGGCCAGGCGTGGACCACGGCTTTAATCAGCGTCGCCAGCGGAATGGCGAAGAACACGCCCCAGAATCCCCACAGCCCGCCGAAAATCACCACCGATAAGATAATCACCAGCGGATGCAGGTTCACCGCTTCGGAGAACAGTACCGGTACCAGCAGGTTACCGTCCAGCCCCTGAATAATCAGATACACCGCGAAGCAGCTCCAGAACTCAGTCCCCAGCCCAAACTGGAACAGCGCCACGCCAACCACCGGAATGGTCACCACAAACGCGCCGATATACGGAATCAGGACAGACAGCCCCACCAGCACCGCCAGCAGCAGCGAGTAGTTCAGGCCGAAAATCAGGAAGCCAATCCAGGTGGCGACCCCCACGACAATCATCTCCAGCACCTTGCCGCGAATGTAGTTGGTGATCTGCTGGTTCATCTCTTCCCAGACCTGCCCCGCCAGCCCGCGGTTGCGCGGCAGAATACGGCGCACGGCGTTGAGCATCTGGTCTTTATCTTTCACCAGGAAGAAGACCATCAGCGGCACGAGCACAAGGTAAACCGCCAGCGTCAGCAGTCCGACCAGCGAGGCCAGAGAGTATTTCACCACCGAATCGCCCATCGTCATGATGCGGGCGCGCATATTTTCCGCCATCGCGTCGATAATCCCGGCATCCATCAGGGCTGGGTAACGGCGCGGCAGCGTGGCGGCAAAATCAGAAAGCTTGTTCAGCATGCCGGGCATATCGCGAATAAGGTAGATCCCCTGCTGCCAGGCAACCGGCATCACTACAAAGGCCATTAACAGCAGGATGCCGACAAACAGCACCAGCACGATGCTGGTCGCCCAGCGACGGGAACAGCCGATGTGCTCCAGGCGCACCGTTGGCCACTCCAGCAGGTACGCCAGCACAATCGCCACCAGCAGGGGCGCGAGCAGGCCGCTGAAGAAGAACAGAATACCGAACCCGGCAACCAGAATAACCAACAAAGCAATGGCTTCCGGGTCGCTGAACCGACGCCGGTACCACTGCATTAACATTTCTAGCATACAACCCTTCCCTGAATCGAATGGCGGGAGTGAGACGATGAATTGTATCTAACTGTCACAAAAAAGACTTTCGCTTTTTGTATCCCGATCACAATCCGCAAAAGCCTGATGAATGGGATTTTCTTCATGCTACAACACGGCTACACTCCCAAAGCAGCAGAGATGAACGATATACCGGTTCATCGGTCAAATTAGCACATCCAACATACAGGACAGTGGTTATGTTCAGGCAGTTGAGAAAAACACTGGTTGCGACACTGATTGCCGCGGTGACGGTCGGTCAGGTGTTGCCCGCTTTTGCTGACTCGTCCGATACATTGCCGGACATGGGCACCACAGCAGGAAGCACGCTCTCTATTGGGCAAGAGATGCAAATGGGGGATTACTATGTTCGCCAGCTGCGCGGCAGCGCCCCGCTGATTAACGACCCTTTGCTGGTACAGTACATTAACGGGCTGGGGATGCGTCTGGTTTCGCACGCCGACTCGGTAAAAACCCCCTTCCATTTCTATTTAATCAATAACGACGAAATCAACGCCTTCGCCTTCTTTGGCGGTAACGTGGTGCTGCATTCGGCGTTATTCCGTTACTCTGACAACGAAAGCCAGCTGGCCTCGGTAATGGCGCACGAAATTTCGCACGTCACCCAGCGTCATCTGGCGCGTGCGATGGAAGACCAGAAACGTAACGCCCCCCTCACCTGGGTGGGTGCACTGGGCTCTATTCTGCTGGCGATGGCCAGCCCGCAGGCCGGGATGGCGGCCCTGACCGGTACGCTGGCGGGAACGCGTCAGGGGATGATCAGCTTCACCCAGCAGAACGAGCAGGAAGCGGACCGCATCGGCATTCAGGTGTTACAGCGTTCGGGCTTTGACCCGCAGGCCATGCCGAGCTTCCTCGAAAAACTGCTCGATCAGGCGCGTTACTCTTCCCGTCCGCCGGAAATTCTGTTGACCCACCCGCTGCCGGAGAGCCGTCTGTCAGACGCGCGTAACCGTGCCAACCAGATGCGTCCGGTCGTGGTCCAGTCTTCGCAGGATTTTTACATGGCGAAGGTGAGAACCCTGGGGATGTACAATTCCGGGCGTAACCAGCTCACCAGCGACCTGCTGGATTCCCTGGCAAAAGGCAACGTGCGCGAGAAGAACGCCGCGCAGTATGGTCAGGCGCTCCAGGCGATGGAAGCCAGCAAATACGACGAGGCGCGTAAGGCGCTGCAGCCGCTTCTGGCAGCCGATCCGAACAACCCGTGGTACCTCGATCTGTCGACGGATATCGATCTGGGGCAGAAGAAGCCTGCCGATGCGATTAACCGCCTGAAAGGGGCGAAAGATGTCCGTACCAACCCGGTGCTGCAGCTTAACCTGGCGAACGCTTACTTGCAGGGCGGCCAGCCCGGCGAGGCGGCGACCATCCTCAACCGCTACACCTTTAATAATAAAGACGATCAAAACGGCTGGGATCTGCTCGCTCAGGCGGAAGCCCAGCTCGGCAACCGCGATCAGGAGCTGGCAGCGCGTGCCGAAGGTTTTGCCCTGGTGGGCCGTCTCGATCAGGCGATTTCCGCGCTCAGCAGCGCCAGCTCGCAGGTCAAACTCGGCAGCCTCCAGCAGGCTCGCTACGACGCGCGTATCGATCAGCTACGTGGCCTGCAGCAGCGCTTTAAGCCGTACGAGAAGATGTAATAAAGGAGAATTCACGTCATGACAGACGCCGTAAAAATCTATCATAACCCTCGCTGCTCCAAGAGCCGCGATACCCTGAGCCTGTTAAAGTCTAACGGCGCTGAGCCGGAGGTGGTGCTGTATCTTGACACCCCACCTGACGCGCAAACCCTCCGCCAGCTGCTGCACATGCTGGGAATGGGCAGTGCAAGAGAACTGATGCGCCAGAAAGAAGATCTGTATAAGTCGCTTAACCTGGATGACAGCCGTCTCACCGAGGCTGAGCTGGTCCAGGCGATGGTTGAAAATCCAAAGCTGATTGAGCGCCCGATTGTGGTGGCGAACGGCCAGGCGCGCATTGGACGCCCGCCGGAAGACGTGCTCGAGATCCTCTAGTCCTTATGCCGCAGCGCTTCCAGAAAGGCCTGCGGCGTACTCTCTCCCAACTTTTTCTGGGCTTTCTCCCGGTTGTAAAATTCGCACAGCTGGATCAGCAGCTCGCCTGCCGGTTCACTGTTCAGACGTGGAATGATGTCGCATAGCGGCGGAGCAACCTGAACGGCGGGGAATTGCTGTGGATGCACTGTCACGGCGTTATTGCGTTTCTCAAGCTTCACCTCGAAACCAAAAGTCTCAATAGATTGAATATCAGCCGGACAGGCTTCCAGCACGTCGTTCACCCAGTGGACCAGCAGCTGTGGAGAAATGCCCGCGTACAGCCGGGCGGAGCACCAGCCGCTCACGGGTTCACGCGCCCAGAGCAGATGCTGTTCACCGCCATCGTCCATATGCAGAGACAGAGGCTGATGATGTAACAGGAGTTTTTGCGGCACGATACCTGCCCTCAGCGCCTTTTTCCCCTGCAACGTCGCGCCCTTCTGCTTTACCGAAGCCGGTTTGAGGTAGCGGTTCAGGGTCGCGCGGGATACGGCGATCCCGAGTCCGTTATTGACCATCTGCAGCAGTTCGTCCAGCGGGGCACCCGTGATATCCCGCAGGGCATTGACCAGCGCAACCTGCTCCTGTCTCAATGCTTTGTGTATCACTTTTGGCGTCGTGTGGTTATCCGAAACCTGGTCGCGGTTACGCCAGCGCCTGACTGTAGTGATCGAGATCCCCAGCTCAACGGCCAGCTCTCTGTCGCTTTTATCTGATTGCTGAAGATAGCGACGGATGCGCGGCGTCGTGGTGGCATTAGCATGCAGTTTAATTTCCATCGCAGGATCCTCAGAACCAATCTTGTGAGATTTATACTATACCAGCGATTGCTTTGTGACCGATTTCACCTTTCGCTCGCCACGCTTCACTGATAATCCTCAGACATAACACAAACAACACCCCTCAATCTTGTACGGAGTTCACAATGAACAATGTTCTGGGATTTCTTGAAGCAAAACTGATGCCGCTGGCGGCCAAAACGGCCCAGCAGCGGCATCTCGGGGCCATTCGCGGCGCCTACGTCTCCTTCATGCCGTTTATCATCGTCGGCTCTATTCTGCTGGTGATCTCGTCGTTCCCGAATCAAGCCTATCAACAGTTTATGTCTCAGGCCTTTGGTGAGAGCTGGAGCGCCATTATCGAAATCCCGTTCAACGCGGTGTTCTCCACCATGTCGCTGTTCATCAGCTTCCTGGTCGCCTTCCGCCTGGCGGAACACTATGGCGAGGATCGCATCTCCTGCGGCATCCTGGCGCTGGTCGCCTTTCTCATCCTGACGCCCTTTATCAAAGTGGCGGAGAACGGCGGTATTACCGTCATTCCGGTGGAATGGATTGGCAGCAAAGGGCTGTTCGTGGCGATGATTGGTTCCCTGCTCTGGACGGAGCTGTTCTGCTGGCTCAAGCGCAAAAAACTGGTGATCAAAATGCCGGACGGCGTGCCTCCGGCGGTGCAGGAGTCGTTCGCCGCGCTGATCCCGGCCCTGCTGGTGATGATTCTGGTGCTGGGTATCCGCATCGTGTTTGAAAACACCCACTACAACACCATCCACCAGTTTATTTACGAAGTGGTTGCCACGCCGGTGCGCCACTATGGCACCTCATACTTTGGCGCGCTGATGACGGTGTTCAGCATCACCATTCTGTGGTCCGTGGGCATTAACTCCGGCTCGATGATCAACGGCATCATTCGACCGCTGTGGATGGAGAACCAGACCGACAACATCGCCGCGATTCAGGCAGGCACGACGCCGCCGCACATTATCACCGAACAGTTTTTTGACATGATCTGGATGGGCGGCGCGGGGGCCACGCTGTCGCTGGTGATTGCAATGCTGATTTTCGCCCGCAGCAAAAACATGCGTGAAGTGGCGCGCCTCGGCGCCGGGGCATCGGTGTTTAACATCAACGAACCGATCCTGTTTGGCCTGCCGGTGATCATGAACCCGATCATGCTTATCCCGTTCAACCTGGTGCCGCTGGTGCTGGTCACCGTGCAGTATGCGGCGATGAAGATTGGCGCGGTTGCCGTCACCACCGGGGTGTTTATTCCCTGGACGCTGCCGCCGGTCATCAGCGGTTTTATCGTCACCGGTCACCTGAGCGGCAGCGTGATGCAGCTGATCAACCTGCTGATTGGCGCCATGCTGTATCTGCCTTTTATGCGTATCGTGGACAAACAGTACCGCGCGGCGGAAATGGCCACCGTTACGCAAACCGACACCACCCTTGCAAAACAGGAGTAACGCATGTGGGGAATTATCGCGACCTGGCGAATGGCGCTTGAAGGCGTCACCGAGTCTGCATCTGCGCTGGCTGCGGGGAAACCGGTCTCGGCAGCGGTGGTGGATGCCGTCGCCGCTGTCGAAGACTTTCCGTTTTATAAATCCGTCGGCTACGGCGGGCTGCCCACCGAAAATGGTGAGGTGGAGCTGGACGCCGCCTACATGGACGGCGACACGCTGGCGTTTGGTGCCGTGGGCAACCTGGTGGATATCGCCAACCCGGTGCGCGTGGCGCATGCGTTAAGCCGCCAGCGCTACAACAGCCTGCTGGTCGGCCAGGGCGCGCGGGAATGGGCGCTGAGCCAGGGCTTTGCCGACAAAACCATGCTCACCGACCGCGCCATGCAGCACTACCGCAAACGCTGCCGCGAAACGCTGGATAAGGGCTTAAGCCCTTACGACGGACATGACACCGTCGGCATTATCGGCCTCGATAAACAGGGCTCAATGAGCGTCGCTACCTCCACCAGCGGCCTGTTCATGAAAAAACGCGGTCGACTCGGCGATTCGCCGATCATCGGCTCCGGCTTTTACTGTGACAGCGAAACCGGCGCCGCAACCGCCACGGGCGTCGGTGAAGATCTGATGAAAGGCTGCACCAGTTACGAAATCGTTCGCCGCATGGCGCAGGGTATGACGCCGCAGCAGGCGGCGGATTCGGTGGTGTTCGAACTGGAGGACAAGCTGATGTCGCGCTTTGGCCGCGTGGGCGATCTCTCCGTGGTGTGCATGAATAACAGGGGCGAATTTGGTGCCGCTACCAACATCAAAACCTTTTCGTTCGTGGTGGCGACGGCTCGCCAGCCCCTCACCGTTTTTCGTACCGAACGCCTGCGGGAGAAAACGCATTATCACGCGGTAGACGATGAGTGGATGCAGGCCTATGCCGCGCGGATCCGCGCGCCGATTGAGGAGTCATGATGATTACGTATCAGTTTATCACCGCGCTTTCCGACGCGAAGCCGCAGAGCCATTTGATTGCCTCCGCCTCCTGTACGCTTTTGCCCGAAACGGCGCTTGTCGCGGAAATGCGCGAGTCTGCCAGCATCGCTGACACCCGCTTTGGCTGCGCCCCGTTTGCCCGGATCACCCTGCTGCCCGATGCGCTCTGGCAGGATAGCCTGACCGAAGGATTACTGACGGCGCTGCGCCCGCTGCTGGCCTCGCCCGTCAGTCCCGAGCTGATACTGGACGTGACTGATATCGACGATGTGGTGCTGGCGCAGGTGCTGCGTTTTCTCTTTAATCAGGCGCACAGGCTTAGCGATTTGCAGTTGAAGGAAACCAGCGACAGCGTCCGTCTTGAGCGCATCGCCGCGCTCTGCTTACCCGAACAGCAGGACCGACTGGCGGTTATTTTCCGCCAGCAGCAGGCCATCGCCCACGGCATGGTCGCGGCGCGACGTCTGGCGGATACCCCGTCCGACCGCTGCACGCCGCAGTTTGTGGTGGAAGAGGCGCAAAAACGGTGTGCCGCCTTCCCTGCCCTGCGGTGCGAAGTGCTGAATGAAAAGCAAATCGTTGAGGACGGTCTGGGGCTGCTGCACGCCGTCGGCAAAGGGGCGACCTGTCCGCCGCGCCTGCTGGCGATTCATTATGACGGTGTCAACGACGGCCCGGTGCGCTGCTATGTGGGTAAAGGCATTACCTTTGATACCGGCGGCCTGTGGCTGAAGGAAGGCGCGGGCATGTACACCATGAAATACGACATGTGCGGTGCGGCTAACGTGCTGGGCCTGATGCTGACCGTCGCAGAGCTGGCGCTGCCCGTACACATCATGGGCGTGCTGGCGCTGGCGGAAAACGCCATCGGCCCGGACGCCATGCAGCCCGGCACGGTAGCAACGGCCTGCAACGGGATCACCGTTGAAATCAACAACACCGATGCCGAAGGCCGACTGGTGCTGGCGGACGCCATCGCCTGGGCCAGCCAGCGGCATCCGCAGGCGCGCTATATCATTGATATGGCCACCTTAACCGGTGCGGTCGTGAAGGCGCTGGGGTATGAGCTGAGCGGGCTGATGACGCAGGATGAACCGCTGCGCGCGGCGCTGACGCTGGCGGGTAAGCAGAGCGGCGATGAAGTGTGGTCCCTGCCGCTGGATGCGCGGCTGAAAAAGCAGACCGACAGCGCGATTGCCGATCTGTGCAACACGCCGACCAACAATGCGGCGATCAGCGCCTCGGCGGCGTGGCTGCTGCATCACTTCTGCCCGCCAACTATTCCGTGGGCGCATCTGGACATCAGCGGTACGGCGCTGTGGCGCGAAAACGGACGAAGCGTGGCGTCGGGAAGACCGATTCCACTGCTGGTTGAGCATCTAATGGGAGATCTTTAGCCGGGTGGCGGCTGCGCCTTACCCGGCCTACAAAGTGCGGCAGGTTTTCGTAGGCCCGGTAAGGCGCAGCCGACACCGGGCAAAAAGCTCAAAGCTTGAGAATATCTTTCACAAACGGGATAGTCAGCTTGCGCTGGGCGGTAATGGAGGCGCGATCGAGCTGATCGAGCGTATCAAACAGCGTGCGCATTTCGCGATCCAGTCGTTTAAGCAGGAAACGGCCCACGTCTTCCGGCAGCTCAAACCCGCGCTGCTTTGCACGCAGCTGTAACGCCTGAAGCTTATCTTCATCCGACAGTGGCTGAAGCTTGTAGATTTGCCCCCAGTCCAGGCGAGACGCCAGATCCGGCAGTCCCAGATTCAGCTGGCGAGGCGGACGATCGCCGGTAATCAGCAGCCGGGTTTTCCCCGATTCCAGAATGCGGTTGTAGAGGTTAAAGATCGCCATTTCCCACGGCTCATCCCCCGCCACGCATTCGATATTATCAATGCACACCAGCGAAAGATGTTCCATTCCCTCAAGCACCTCAGGCACGAACCAGGTACGTTTATCCAGCGGCACGTAGCCTACCGCATCGCCGCGCGCCGAAAGCTCCGCGCAGGCGGCATGCAGCAGGTGGCTGCGCCCCGCGCCTTCGCGTGACCAGATATAGATGTATCCGCTGTGTTCCTGGCGCAGCACGTTTTGCAGTGCAGCCAGTAAAGAGGGGTTATCACCCGGCCAGAAACTCGCGAAAGTTTCGTCGTCAGGGAGATAGAGTGGCAGAGAGAGCTGTGCCGGTCCGTTCAGAAGTACCTCAACCAGATCTTACATAAAATCGGAACGGAGTTTAGCACGGAACCTGCAAGGAGAGAACCGGGCGGATCGTCCACCCGGTTAAAGGATCAATGTGGTGCTTTTTCGCTTTCGTCAGCGTCCAGCACCACCTCTTCCGGACGGATCACGGAGATCAGCTTGAAAATCAGGCTCAGGCCCACGCCGACGATGGTTGCCAGCGCCATGCCTTTCAGCTCGGCCGCGCCGATGTGCACCTTCGCGCCGCTCACGCCGATAATCAGGATCACGGAGGTCAGGATCAGGTTCTGCGCCTTGCTGTAATCCACTTTGGATTCAATCAGCACGCGAATACCGGAGGCACCGATCACGCCGTACAGCAGCAGAGAAACGCCGCCCATCACCGGAACGGGGATGATCTGAATCGCTGCCGCCAGCTTACCGACGCAGGAGAGCAGAATGGCGATGATCGCCGCGCCGCCGATAACCCAGGTGCTGTAGACGCGGGTAATCGCCATCACGCCGATGTTTTCACCGTAGGTGGTGTTTGGCGTAGAACCAAAGAAACCGGAGATGATGGTGGAGAAACCGTTCGCAAACATGGAGCGGTGCAGACCCGGGTCGCGGATTAAATCGCGCTTAACGATGTTCGCCGTTACCACCAGGTGGCCGACGTGCTCCGCAATCACCACCAGCGCCGCAGGCAGAATGGTGAAAATCGCAAACCATTCGAAGCGTGGCGTATAGAAGGTTGGCAGGGCAAACCAGTGCGCCTCGGCAATCGGAGTGGTGTCCACCACGCCCATTACAAAGGAGAGCGCGTAGCCCGCCAGCACGCCGATCAGGATCGGGATAATCGCCATGAAACCGCGGAACAGCACGGAACCAAACACCGTTACGCCCAGGGTCACCAGCGAGATGATAATGGTTTTGGAATCCGGTGACTGGCCGTCAGCAGGCAGCAGACCGGCCATATTCGCCGCGACGCCCGCCAGTTCGAGACCGATGACGGCCACGATGGCGCCCATCGCTGCAGGGGGGAACATCACGTCCAGCCAGCCGGTACCGGCTTTCTTCACAATGAAGGAGACCAGGCAGAACAGCACGCCACACATGATAAAGCCGCCCAGCGCGACCTCATAACCCAGCGGCAGCAACAGCAACACCGGCGAGATAAAGGCGAAGCTCGACCCGAGATACGCCGGAATTTTGCCTTTACAGATGAAGAGGTACAGCAGCGTACCGATGCCGTTGAACAGCAGCACGGTAGCCGGGTTAATGTGGAACAGGATTGGCACCAGCACGGTTGCGCCAAACATGGCGAACAGGTGCTGCAAACTAAGCGGGATAGTCTGTAAAAGCGGCGGTCTTTCACTCACCCCGATAGCACGGCGCGTCATAGTGTTTTCCTCTGAGTAGTATCGTTGTTGGTGTTTTATTCAAAAAAAAGCCGACTATCAAAGTCGGCTTATTTATCGTTATTCGATTATTTCGTACCAAAGATCTTATCGCCGGCATCGCCGAGCCCCGGGATGATGTACCCGTGCTCGTTCAGGCCCTGGTCGATAGAGGCGGTATACAGCTCAACGTCCGGGTGCGCTTTTTCCAGCGCCGCGATCCCTTCCGGTGCCGCAACCAGCACCAGCACTTTAATGCTGCTGCAGCCCGCTTTTTTCAGCAGGTCGATGGTGGCAATCATTGAACCGCCGGTTGCCAGCATCGGGTCAACCACCAGCGCCATACGCTCGTCGATGTTGGACACCAGCTTCTGGAAGTAAGGAACCGGCTCGAGGGTTTCTTCGTTACGGTAGATCCCCACCACGCTGATGCGCGCGCTTGGCACGTGCTCCAGCACGCCTTCCATCATGCCGAGACCGGCACGCAGGATTGGCACAACGGTAATTTTCTTACCTTTGATCTGCTCAACCTGCACCGGGCCGTTCCAGCCTTCGATGGTGACTTTTTCCGTTTCCAGATCGGAGGTCGCTTCGTAGGTCAGCAGGCTGCCGACTTCAGAGGCCAGTTCGCGAAAACGCTTCGTGCTGATGTCATGCTCACGCATCAGGCCCAACTTGTGTTTAACGAGTGGGTGTTTCACTTCCACAATCTTCATTCTCTTTCTCCTCTGAATGGCATCCGCAAAAAAATCGCGGGATTATACCGCTTTTTTCGGATTAGGCCATACCCATGTTGCTTGACAGGGATCAAGCAAAGACAAAAAAGCCGGAGGCTGAGTTCCGGCTTGGGTGCGGGTTCTGCCCGGTGGCGCTGCGCTTACGCGGGCCTACGTGTATTGTAGGTCGGGTAAGCGTTAGCGCCACCCGACAATTACAGGTTATCCCCGTTGCTCGCAATCACCTGCTTATACCAGTCGAACGACTTCTTCTTGCTGCGGTTCAGCGTGCCGTTGCCTTCGTTGTCTTTATCGACAAAGATAAAGCCGTAGCGTTTTTTCATTTCACCGGTACCGGCAGACACCAGGTCGATACAGCCCCACGGGGTATAGCCCATCAGGTCTACACCATCTTCCACCACCGCTTTTTTCATCTCGCGGATGTGAGCGGCCAGGTAGTCAATGCGGTACTGGTCGTTCACCGTGCCGTCGCTCTCCTGCACGTCGATTGCGCCAAAGCCGTTCTCAACGATAAACAGCGGCAGCTGGTAGTGATCCCAGAACCAGTTGAGGGAGTAGCGCAGCCCCACCGGGTCAATCTGCCAGCCCCAGTCGGATTTTTGCACGTACGGGTTAGAGACCAGGCTCTTGCTCTCGTCGTAATCCAGCTGCGGGTTGTCCGCCGTCGCCTTGGTGGCGAAGGACATATAATAGCTAAACCCGATGTAGTCCACGCAGCCCTGCGTCAGCGCCGCTTTATCTTCTTCGGTAATATCCAGCGCGAAGCCGCGACGTTCGAAGTAGTTGAGCAGATGCTGCGGGTACTTGCCGCGCACGTGCACGTCGGTGAACCAGTAGCGGCGGTGCATGGCATTCATCGCCATCATCATATCGTCCGGCGCGCAGGTCAGTGGATAGATAGGACACATGGCAATCATGCAGCCGATCTGCAGGGACGGGTTAATCTCGCGCCCCGCCTTCACCGCCAGCGCGCTGGCCACCAGCTCATAGTGCGCGGCCTGGAACATTACCGGCTCGCGATCTTCGCCCGGCGCGTACTTCAGCCCCGAGTTGGTGAATGGGGCAAAGTCTTCGTGGAAGTTGGCCTGGTTGTTGATCTCGTTAAAGGTCATCCAGTACTTCACCTTGTGCTGATAGCGCTGGAAAACCACTTTTGCAAAACGAACGAAGAAGTCGATCAGCTTACGATTGCGCCAGCCGCCGTATTCCGTGACCAGATGGAACGGCATCTCGAAGTGAGACAGGGTAATAACCGGTTCGATGCCGTGCTTCAGACACTCGTCGAACAGGTCGTCATAGAATTTCAGGCCTGCCTCGTTCGGCTCAAGCTCGTCGCCTTTCGGGAAGATCCGCGTCCAGGCAATAGAGGTGCGGAAGCATTTGAACCCCATCTCGGCAAAGAGTTTGATGTCTTCTTTATAGCGGTGGTAGAAATCGATGGCTTCATGGTTAGGGTAGTTTTTCCCGTCCAGCACGCCGTTGGTGATTTCACGCGGCACGCCGTGCGCGCCTGCGGTCATCACATCGGCCACACTCACCCCCTTGCCGCCCTCTTTCCAGCCGCCTTCGAGCTGGTGCGCCGCAACCGCACCGCCCCACAGAAAATCTGCTTTAAATCCTGACATTCACTTTCCCTCATTCTGCGTTATTTTCTGCAAAAACAATTACAGAAACCGGTTTCAGTTGAATGATGTGCAAAGCCGTTTCGGGTTGCAAGGAGAATACCGAAACCGGTTTCATTTTCGTGAACAGACGCAAGTTTGGGCGCACTGGCAGGCTGCGCGTAAAAAAAGATCCCTACGTCCAGAATAGGCTCGCAAACGTTTGCCTGGACTGTTAGAATTGCGCCGATTTTTCTTACTAGCTATGCAATCGCGTGGGGATTTAAGCCGTGACCAACAAAACTTCTCTCAGCTACAAAGATGCCGGTGTTGATATTGACGCAGGTAATGCGCTGGTTGACCGAATCAAAGGTGTGGTGAAAAAAACCCGCCGCCCGGAAGTGATGGGTGGTCTGGGTGGATTCGGCGCACTGTGCGCGCTGCCGCAAAAATATCGTGAACCTGTTCTGGTCTCGGGAACTGACGGTGTAGGCACTAAACTGCGCCTGGCGATGGATTTAAAGCGTCACGACACGATCGGTATCGATCTGGTCGCGATGTGCGTGAATGACCTGGTGGTTCAGGGCGCAGAGCCGCTGTTCTTCCTCGATTACTACGCGACCGGCAAACTGGACGTAGATACCGCGGCAAGCGTGATCAACGGTATCGCCGAAGGGTGCCTGCAGTCTGGCTGTGCGCTGGTTGGCGGTGAAACCGCGGAAATGCCGGGCATGTATCACGGCGAAGATTATGACGTCGCGGGCTTCTGCGTCGGTGTAGTAGAAAAATCAGAAATTATCGACGGCAGCAAAGTGGCCGATGGCGATGTGCTGATCGCGCTGGCCTCCAGCGGCCCGCACTCCAATGGCTACTCCCTGGTGCGTAAAATCATCGAAGTGAGCGGCTGTGACCCGCTGACGACCGAGCTTGACGGTAAACCGCTGGCTGACCATCTGCTGGCCCCGACCCGCATCTACGTGAAAAACGTGCTTGAGCTTATCGAGAACGTCGACGTTCACGCTATCGCTCACCTGACCGGCGGCGGCTTCTGGGAAAACATCCCGCGCGTCCTGCCGGACAACACCCAGGCGGTGATCGACGAATCCTCATGGCAGTGGCCAGCCGTGTTTAACTGGCTGCAGACCGCAGGCAACGTGAGCTCCCACGAAATGTACCGCACCTTTAACTGCGGCGTGGGCATGGTTATCGCCCTGCCGGCAAGCGAAGCGGATAAAGCGGTCAAGCTGCTGACTGAAAAAGGTGAAAACGCGTGGAAAATCGGTACGATTAAATCCTCCGATTCCGAACAGCGTGTGGTCATTGAATGAAAAACATCGTGGTGCTCATTTCCGGCAACGGAAGCAATTTGCAGGCGATAATTGACGCCTGCAAACAGAAGAAAATCAATGGCACCATTCGGGCAGTTTTCAGCAACAAGGCCGACGCGTTCGGCCTTGAGCGCGCGCGGGAAGCGAACATCCCTGCGCACGCGCTGGAAGCCAGCCAGTTCGCCGGGCGTGAAGCCTTTGACCGCGAGCTGGTGCATGAGATTGATGCCTACGCACCGGACGTCGTGGTGCTGGCGGGCTATATGCGTATTCTGAGCCCGGCTTTTGTAGAACACTTCGCCGGACGTCTGCTGAATATCCACCCTTCTCTTCTGCCGAAATATCCCGGCCTGCACACCCATCGTCAGGTCCTGGAAAACGGCGATGAGGAGCACGGCACCTCCGTGCATTTCGTTACCGGCGAGCTGGACGGCGGTCCGGTGATCCTGCAGGCCAAAGTCCCGGTCTTTGACGGCGACAGCGAAGAAGACGTGACCGAACGCGTGCAGACCCAGGAGCATGCCATCTACCCGCTGGTGGTAAGCTGGTTTGTCGACGGGCGTCTCGAAATGCGCGACGGCGCAGCCTGGCTGGACGGCGTGAAGTTACCCCCGCAGGGTCATGCTGCCGAAGAGTAGTTTGTTATGTCGGGTAGCGCAGCTGCGCTTACCCGACCTGTTCATTGCATTACCCGATATCCCCTTCTCCAACCTTCTAAAATCCCCCACAAAAAAAATAACTGTCATACTTTTCTGGCACTGTTGGACATATCGTGGAAATGCTCGCCATAATAAGGACGAGACGGATTTACCACGTCCTGTGATTGAACTGGAGTGTGAGCTGTAATGGGTCAGGAAAAGTTATATATCGAGAAAGAGCTAAGCTGGTTAGCATTTAACGAACGTGTACTCCAGGAAGCGGCAGACAAAAGTAACCCGCTGATCGAGCGCATGCGTTTTTTGGGCATCTATTCCAACAACCTGGATGAGTTCTACAAGGTTCGCTTTGCCGAGCTGAAAAGACGCATCATCATCAGCGAAGAACAGGGTCTAAACTCGCACTCGCGGCACCTGCTGGGCAAAATCCAGTCCCGCGTGTTGAAAGCCGATCAGGAATTTGACGGCCTGTATAACGAACTGCTGCTGGAGATGGCGCGTAATCAAATCTTCCTGATTAACGAACGTCAGCTTTCCGTTAACCAACAAAACTGGCTGCGCCACTATTTTAAACAGTACCTGCGCCAGCACATTACCCCGATTCTCATCAACCGCGAAACCGATCTGGTGCAGTTCCTGAAAGATGACTACACCTATCTGGCCGTGGAAATTATCCGCGGTGAATCCATCCGTTACGCGCTGCTGGAGATCCCGTCCGACAAGGTCCCGCGCTTCGTGAACCTGCCGCCGGAAACCCCGCGCAGACGCAAGCCGATGATCCTGCTCGATAACATCCTGCGCTACTGTCTGGACGACATCTTCAAAGGCTTCTTCGATTACGATGCGTTAAACGCCTACTCGATGAAGATGACCCGTGACGCCGAATATGACCTGGTGCACGAGATGGAAGCCAGCCTGATGGAGCTGATGTCGTCCAGCCTGAAACAGCGCCTGACGGCCGAGCCGGTGCGCTTTGTCTATCAGCGCGATATGCCGGACGCCATGGTGGAGATGCTGCGCGAGAAGCTGACCATTTCGCGCTATGACTCCATCGTGCCGGGTGGCCGTTACCACAACTTTAAAGACTTTATCGGTTTCCCGAACGTCGGCAAAGCCAATCTGGTGAACAAGCCGCTGCCGCGCCTGCGCCATCTCTGGTTCGATAAATTCCGCAACGGTTTTGACGCCATCCGCGAACGCGATGTCCTGCTCTACTATCCGTATCACACCTTTGAACACGTGCTGGAACTGCTGCGTCAGGCCTCGTTCGACCCGAGCGTGCTGGCGATCAAAATAAACATCTACCGCGTCGCAAAAGATTCCCGCATCATCGATGCGATGATCCACGCGGCGCACAACGCCAAAAAAGTGACCGTGGTGGTGGAGCTGCAGGCGCGCTTCGACGAAGAGGCGAACATTCACTGGGCGCGTCGTCTGACGGAAGCCGGTGTACACGTCATCTTCTCCGCGCCGGGGCTGAAAATTCACGCCAAGCTGTTCCTCATCTCCCGTAAAGAGGGCGACGAGGTGGTACGCTACGCCCACATCGGTACCGGGAACTTTAACGAGAAAACGGCGCGAATCTATACCGACTACTCGCTGCTGACCGCCGATGCCCGCATCACCAACGAGGTGCGCCGGGTCTTTAACTTTATTGAGAACCCGTACCGTCCGGTAAGCTTCGACTATCTGCTGGTCTCGCCGCAGAACTCGCGCCGTCTGCTGTACGATATGATCGATAAAGAGATCGCCAATGCCCAGAAAGGGCTGTCGTCCGGCATCACCCTGAAGCTCAACAACCTGGTGGACAAAGGGCTGGTAGACAGGCTGTACGCCGCGTCCAGCTCCGGCGTGCCGGTTAACCTGCTGATCCGCGGCATGTGCTCGTTGATCCCGGAACTGGAAGGCATCAGCGACAATATTCGCGTGATCAGCATTGTTGACCGCTATCTGGAACACGATCGGGTCTATATTTTCGATAATGCGGGTGATAAACAGGTCTATCTCTCTTCGGCAGACTGGATGACGCGCAATATTGACTACCGAATTGAAGTCGCGGCACCGCTGCTGGATCCGCGCCTGAAGCAGCAGATCCTCGACATCAGCGAGATTCTGTTCAGCGATACCGTGAAAGCACGCTATATCGACAAAGAACTCAGTAACCGCTATGTACCGCGCGGCAACCGCCGCAAAGTGCGGTCGCAACTGGCGATTTACGACTATATCAAATCACTCGAGCAACCCGATTAACCTATGCCGATAAATGATAAGACCCCACGCCCGCAGGAATTCGCCGCGGTCGATCTTGGCTCTAACAGTTTCCACATGGTCATCGCCCGTGAGGTGGATGGCGCGCTGCAGATCATCGGTCGTCTGAAGCAGCGCGTGCACCTGGCGGATGGCCTTGATGAACGCAGCATGCTCAGCGAAGAGGCAATGGAGCGTGGGTTAAACTGCCTGTCGCTGTTTGCTGAACGCCTGCAGGGCTTCTCGCCCTCCAGCGTGTGCATTGTGGGCACCCACACACTGCGCCAGGCACTGAACGCGCCGGAGTTTCTCAAACGGGCCGAAAAAGTGATCCCCTACCCGATTGAGATCATCTCCGGCAACGAGGAAGCGCGTCTGATTTTCATGGGCGTTGAGCACACCCAGCCGGAAAAAGGGCGCAAGCTGGTTATCGATATCGGCGGCGGCTCAACGGAGCTGGTGATCGGCGAAGACTTTGAGCCACGCCTAGTGGAAAGCCGCCGTATGGGCTGCGTCAGCTTCGCGCAGATGTATTTCCCGGGCGGCACCATCACCCGCGAGAACTTCCAGCGTGCGCGTATGGCGGCCGTCCAGAAGCTGGAAAACCTGGCCTGGCAGTACCGAATTCAGGGCTGGAACGTGGCGCTGGGCGCGTCAGGCACCATCAAAGCGGCGCATGAGGTGCTGCTGGCGATGGGTGAAAAAGACGGGATTATTACCCCTGAACGCCTGGCTCTGCTCACCGAAGAGGTGCTGAAGCATAAAAGCTTCGACGCCCTGAGCCTGCCGGGCCTGTCCGATGAGCGTAAATCAGTCTTCGTACCGGGGCTTGCGATCCTGTGCGGCGTGTTTGATGCGCTGGCGATTAAGGAACTGCGTCTCTCCGACGGCGCGCTGCGCGAAGGCGTGCTGTACGAAATGGAAGGCCGCTTCCGCCATCAGGATATTCGCAGCCGTACCGCGCAAAGCCTGGCCAACCAGTACAACATCGACCGCGAACAGGCGAAGCGCGTGCTGGACACCACGGTGCAGATGTACGAACAGTGGGAAGAACAGAATCCGAAGCTCGCACACCCGCAGCTTGCCGCGCTGTTAAAATGGGCCGCGATGCTGCACGAGGTGGGGCTGAACATCAACCACAGCGGAATGCATCGCCATTCGGCCTACATTCTGCAAAACAGCGATCTGCCTGGCTTCAACCAGGAGCAGCAAACCATGATGGCGACCCTGGTGCGTTATCACCGAAAAGCCATCAAGCTCGACGATCTGCCGCGCTTCACGCTGTTTAAGAAGAAGCAGTTCCTGCCGCTTATTCAGCTGCTGCGCCTGGGCGTGCTGCTCAATAACCAGCGCCAGGCCACCACCACGCCGCCCACGCTGAAGCTTAAAACTGACGATCATCACTGGACGCTGAGCTTCCCACACGACTGGTTCAGCCAGAACGCGCTGGTCCTGCTGGACCTGGAAAAAGAGCAGCAATACTGGGAAGCGGTCACCGGCTGGCTGCTCAAAATTGAAGAAGAGAGCGCCGACGTCGCCGCGTAACGACTCAGGCGTCCGCGCAGGACGTCTCAGCTTCCAGCAGTGACTCAAGCGGTGCCGGCCTGCCAATCAGATAGCCCTGCACATAATCGATACCTAGCGCGTGAACCGCGCTACGTATCTCTTCCGTCTCGACATACTCAGCCACCACCAGCATCTTCTTCATGCGCGCCAGATGGCAGATAGACGCTACGATCTGATAATCCAGGCTGTTATTGACGATATTGCGGATAAAGCTGCCGTCAATCTTGAGAATGTCGGCATCCACGCTTTTCAGCCGCGCATAGCTTGCATACCCGGTACCAAAATCATCAATCGCAATGCGTACCCCCATTTTCTGCAGCTGCTGGAGAATATGTAGCGCCTGCTCCCCGCTGCCGAAGGTGCTGCACTCCGTCACCTCAAAAATCAGCTGCCACGGCTCAATGGCGTATTTTGCCAGCAGGCGACTTACCTCAAGCGGGAACTGTACCCGACACACGGTCGACGGGGCCAGATTAATGGCAAAGCGCTGGCCGGGAAGTTTTTCGCGATGCGCTGCAAGGAAGCGCAGGGTATGCTCCAGCACCCACAAATCCACCCGCGAGGAGAGACCAAACTCCTGCGCGACGGGCAGGAATTGGTCGGGGGAGATCAATAGCCCGTTGATATCCGGCATCCGCAGCAGAACTTCGTGATAGCGATCGCCACGCAGGCCGCGAACGGGTTGAACCAGCAGGGCGAATTCGTCGTTATCGAGTGCCTTTTGCAGGCGGCTCATCATCGCGACTTTATCCTTCAGGCTGCGCTGCAAATGGATGGCCCCACGCTGCTGAAGATTTTCCGGATGGTTGGAGGAGAGCGACAGATCGGCAACCACGCCCAGTTCGCCCAGCACCAGATAAAGATGGTTAACCGGGGAGCGGACATAGCAATAGCTCACGCCCACCTGCGGCTGCAGCGGCATCCCGTCCCAGACAAAGCGAAACTGTTTGATATGCTCGTCCAGGGCTTCAATCCGCTGCTGGTGTGATTCCGCATTGAGCCGTACCGCCAAATCGTACCCGGTCAGGTGATACACCTGCTCGTTGGGCTGGAGCGTGCCATTCACCCACTGCGCCAGCTGCTGTTTGTACTGAATGCGCAGCAACACGCCGTAATTTCGGCCCAGAATTTCCAGCTCCGGAATGCGCAGCAGGCAGAGCGCCGACCACGGGTTTTTCGCCAGTTCACGCGACAGCGCCCGCAGGTTAGGCATATGTACGACCGGGTCGAGTAGCGCCAGCCTGCGGGAGCGTTTGTTCACCGCGCGCTGCCGGGTCGCCAGCATCGACATATAAATCACCACAAACGAGAAGACCAGGTAACTGGAAGAGGTGATCGCCAGCTGAATGTCATACCCCTGGTTCACCGGGATATAGTGGTAAAAATAGTGAATAGACACCAGCAGCACCGGTATCCAGATCAGCGACACCAGCTTATAGCCAAAACGCATCGCGCCCCAGAGCATCACCGGCATCAGCAGCGACAGGGTGTAGTTAGTGGTAAAAATGGAGCTGTTTTCATTCATCGGGAGCAGCAGCAGCGAAAGCAGCCCGCCAAGCGCGATTGCCCACACCAGAAACTCAACGATCGTCACCTTTTTGTCTATCTGGGAACGGACCTGCGAGATAAGGCTTTTAAGATAGCGCGGATGACGAATCAGGCGGATCAGCAGATAGCTCAGCGGTACGCCCGTCAGTCCGCTGACCAGCAGTGCCTGGTAGTTGATGAGCGTGCGAATATTAAGAGGGTTTAATCCCGCCAGGCTCTGGCGGCTCTCATACACGCCTAAATACACCGCAAACTGAAACAGCAACAGAAACAGCGTCGCGGGGCAGAAGGCCTGCCAGAAGATACGCTGCGCCATCAGCCGGATGTCGCCGTACGCGGTCATATTCCGTCTGGGCGCAAACACCCGGTAGCCGCCCCAGCTGAGCACTAAAGGGACGATAAAATGGAGTACGCCGGCGACGGTTTCAAACATCCCGACCGAGGGGTAATAGCGGATAAACAGCGACAATACGATCCCGGGCAGCGCTTCCAGGCCAAAGAACATTATCAGCGAAAGCAAAAATGAGAGGGGTAAATAATAGAGTGCCACAATGCCGTCGCCCAGCTGCGTGAGCGTATTTGCAATGCTCAGCACGGGAAGTAAAACCACCGGTAAAATAAGCGGCAATGCCCACCAGCGGTTTTCATTTTTTTTCAGGAAAGCGAGAATGTTCATAGATGCCCGGTTAAACCCCTATCGCTCCAGAGGGAAATAAAGACAGGCATCCGACCTGACGTACGTCCCGCCCGGCAGCGTGCCGGGCGAACAGTGTGGAGGAAGGATTTTAAATATCAGGGCCAGGAATCCGTTGACATAAATCAAACTACTTTACGCAAATAACGTTTTGCGACGTTTTTCTACAATTATTTTCTTCATATTATCAATATGGTAAATGTATTAATTAATCTCAATAACATTAATTAATGTAAACATTGACGGTTATTTACACATCACAGAATTGACCCCATCTTCCCGCTGTGCCTTAATATCCTTATCGCCCAAAAGGGCTTACCCAGGAAAAACAGAGTGAGTCAGGTCACGCGTATGCGCAAACGACATCGATTTAACACCCGAATGACCCGCATCATACTGCTCATCAGCTTCCTGTTTTTCTTTGGCCGCTTCGTTTACTCTTCGATTGGCGCCTGGTACCACCATCAGGATAAAACCCAGTCACAGCAATCCAGCCTGACCGTCGACACCGCTGACCGCTAAACCGCCGAAGGATATTGCACGAGCCGAATAAGGGCCGCGATCCCTTTGCTGAGGATTTTGTCCTGTCGCATCACAACGGCCAACTGCCGCTGCAGCATGGGCGTCAGCGACATCACGCATAGCCCTTCACGATCGACATCCTGTTCGACCGCCATGCGCGGCACAATACTGTAGCCCAGCCCCGCGCGAACCATGCGTTTGATCGCCTCGATGCTGCCAAGCTGCATCACCGGCGCGATTGCTAATCCACTGGCTGCAAACCAGCCGTCGATCAGCGCCCGGGTCCCGCTGCCTGATTCAAAGGCAATCAGCGGATGAGCGTGCAGCGCCTCCGGCGCGAAATCCCGGAAAACATCCTGCTGCTCCCGCGAGGCGATAAACACAAACTCTTCGTCCATCACCGGCATAACGTCCAGCGCTCTGCCGCTCACCGGCAGCGTGACCAGCCCCACATCGAGACGGTTCTCTTCGATGGCCCTGACGATGTCGAGGGTGTTGCCCGTTGTCACCCCCACGCTCAGGAGCGGATAGTCGCGGCGCAGCTGCTCCAGCAGGGGCGGGAGAAGATGGATGCAGGCCGTTGCCCCCGTGCCAAGCGTAATGGTGCCGCTCACGTCGTGACTGAACGCACTCACGGACCGGATGGCGTCATCCACCGCCTGCTGAATACGCTCCCCATGCGTCAGCAAAGCCTGCCCGGCAGCCGTCGCCTTAATCCCCCGCCCGGTACGCTCTACCAGCCGCGTTTGCAGAAACTGCTCCAGCTGGCGTATTTGCATACTGACGGCGGGCTGTGAAATGCCCAGTACGTCCGCTGCCGCTGAAAAGCTGCCGCGCTGGATCACCAGACGGAAGGTGGCGAGATAGCCCAGATTAAGCGTCGTCATTCAAAGTTTCTCTTATACCGCGCATAAGGTTACGGCCCTGCCAGCACAATACCGCGCCCGTTATGCTCAGGACAACTGCATAGCGGAATGAAAAATAATGGAAACACCTGCCCTGCCACGCCGCCTCGCCCTCATGGCGGGATGTAATCAACTCATCAACTGGGGGATCTCGTTTTATATGCCCGGCACCTTTGCGCTGGCCATTGCAGCCGACCGGGGATGGTCGTCACCGCAGATTTACCTCGGCCTGACGCTGGCGATGCTGGTGATGGCGGCGGTTTCGCCCTTTGTGGCCCACCTGCTGGCACGCTTTGGCGGTCAGACGGTGGTGATGAGCGGCACGCTGCTGATCGCCGCAAGCTGCGCCTGTATGGCGTATACCCAGACGCTATTTGGCTGGTACTGCGCCTGGCTGGTCATCGGTGTAGGGATGCGCCTGTCGCTGTACGATGCGCTATTCGCCGCGCTGGTGAATCTTTACGGGCAGCAGGCGCGCAGAACAATCTCCCGCGTCACGCTGGCGGGCGGGCTGGCCTCCGCCGTCTTCTGGCCGCTGGGCGATGCTCTGCTTCAGGTGATGAGCTGGCAGGAGGCGCTGCGCGTCTATGCTCTCTTCGGCCTGCTGAGCGCGGCGCTGATAAGAACGCTCCCCCGTCAGCGGCTGACGGTAACGACAAAGGTCGCCGCGCCGCCCCTGAACAACGAGCGCCGAAACGGCTGGCTTTATGCCGCCTTCATTGCCCTCATCACCTTTGTCTCTAACGGCACCTCCACCCATCTGCCGGAGTTTATTGCCCACTTCGGCCTGCCGGTCGCCATCGGCATGCTGTGGGGGATCGGCCAGACGGCTGCTCGCTCGCTGGAAGTGCTGGCGGGTGCCCGTTTAACCCCCTTCAAACTCACGCTTTTTACCGCGCTCGCCATGCCGCTCTGCTTTCTTCTGGGGTTGAGCAGCGCTCTGTTTGTGTGGTGTGCGGCCGGGTTTGTGCTGGGCTATGGCGCCATCAACGGGCTGATCACCATCGTGAAAGCTACCCTGCCGCTGGAACTGTTCAGCGCGGAAAGCTATGCCCGTCGCACCGGCACGCTGCTTATCCCCGGCCAGCTGATGGCGGCAGCCTCGCCGTTTGCCTATGCGTGGCTGAATAAAACCCTGGGGATCGCGGGTGCAATGTGGGTTTCAACGGGGCTGACGCTGGTGATTGCCGGGCTGGCGATAGCCATTGTGCGCCGTCCCGGAAGGCAAAGTGTATCGCACTGTATCCCGCGGGCCACGGTGACAAACGGGTACAAAACGCCCCCTCCGGCAAATATCTCCGATACATAAAAATGGTTTTCTTTCCCTGTCGCCATTCAGAACCGATGAGGAGAGAGACCGATGATCCGTCGTTATGCACTTATCCCCCTGCTTGTCCTGGCATCTGTAGCCCATGCCCAGGCCACACCGCTGGACAACCTGAGCGCCGCGGACGTTAACGGCCCCGCCGCCGTTGCGCCGCTGGCGCAGCCGCAGCCGCCCGCAAAGCTGATAGTCGATCCGCCGCTTGCCGGGCCGCTGAGCAAAGGCGCGGTGTTTATTCAGTACCGCGCCGAAAACCTGCGCATCGAGCCGGTATTCGGCCCCGACGCGCTCAAGGTCACCCCGCGCATCGGGCACATTCACGTGGTGGTGGACGACGCGCCGTGGCACTGGGCTGACGCCAGCGGAGAGCCGGTGATCCTGGTCGGGCTGCCCGCTGGGAAACACAAGGTGACCATTATTCTGGCCGACCCGACGCATAAGCCGCTCGATCACAAAACCCTTGAATTCACCGTACCGCCCCACGCGGCGGTCCACCATTTTTAAGGAATCTGAAAATGAAAGCACTGTTTGTACTGACGGCAGGCCTGCTGGCGCTTTCCGCCAGCGCCTTTGCACAGAGCAAAACCAGCGTCGTGCTGGTACACGGCGCATTTGCCGACGGCAGCAGCTGGAATAAGGTCATTACCCTGTTGCAGAAACAGCACGCAGAGGTCATTGCCGTCCAGCTACCGCTCACGTCGCTAAAAGATGACGTTGCCGCCACGCGACGAGCCATCGAGCGCGCCCAGGGCGATGTCGTACTGGTGGGTCACTCCTGGGGCGGCACCGTGATTAGCGAAGCAGGCAACGATGCGCGAGTAAAATCACTGGTGTATGTGGCGGCGTTCGCGCCGGATTCCGGTCAGTCGACGGCGGATCTGGCAGAAAGATTCCCTGCGCCGCCGGGCAGCGCGGGCATTGCCAAAACGGCGGACGGCTATTTATATCTGCCAACGGACGCCGTCAGGAAGGATTTCGCGCCGGATGTGACGCCAGACATTCAAAACACGATTGCAGCGACGCAGGGGCCGATTAAGGCCGAGGCGTTTGGTGAAAAGGTCGCCCATGCGGCGTGGCATGATAAACCGAGCTGGTTTGTGGTCAGCAAGAATGACCGAATGATCAACCCCGATCTTGAACGGGCGATGGCGAAGACGATCCATGCGAAAACCGCAGAGGTGGCCGCGAGCCACGTGTCGATGGTCAGCCAGCCGCAGATCGTTGCCCGCACGATTGAGCAGGCGATCAGGAGCAATTAACAACAGCGGCGGCTTATTCAACTTTCTGCACTTCCGTATCCCCAGGCAGCAGCGCAGTGCCGTCCTGCGCTGCTGGCGCCATAAAGGGAACCGGCTTGCCCGTTCGCCTGTCGACCAACAGCGAGTGGCGCTCGCCCTGCGCAAACAGATGCTGTTCTCCCCACTGACGCAGCGCCACGACCACGGGGAAAAGGCTCTCACCTTTGTCGGTCAGGACATATTCCTGATACGCCGTACCGTCTGATGCCCCCTGTAACGTCAGGATGTCCGCATCTACAAGCTTGCGAAGCCGGTCAGAAAGGATGTTGCGCGCCACCCCGAGGCTACGCTGAAAATCCCCGAAGCGCGTCATGCCGTCAAACGCATTGCGCACGATAAGCAGCGACCAGCGATCCCCGATCGCCTCGACGCTGCGGGCAACGGGACAATATTCCGCTTTAACCGTCTTTTGGGACATCTCGTATTTTCCTCGCAAAGGCCACCCCGCAACCAGTTGCATTTTAAAACCACATAGCCTAGCATTCAACCAGTTTCATTTTAAAACCAGGTTATATCAGGCGAGGAATGTTAAACATGTCAGTGACATCAGCCCCTCTTTCAGCCGACATGCCACGCAGCATGGTCTGGCTGTTCGCCACTGCCAGCGGCTTAAGCGTGGCAAATGTCTATTACGCCCAGCCTTTGCTTGACGCGCTGGCGAACGATTTCGGCATCAGCCATGCGGCCGTGGGTGGCGTGGTGACCGCGACACAAATTGGCTGCGCGCTGGCTCTTTTGCTTGTGGTTCCTCTGGGTGACAAAGTGGATCGTCGAGGGCTAATGGCAATACAGCTGATTGCTCTGGTGGTTGCGCTGATTTCCGTCAGCCTGGCACAGTCCCCCTCGGCGCTGCTTTTCGGTATGCTTGCGACCGGTATGCTGGGTACGGCCATGACACAGGGGCTGATTGCCTACGCCGCCAGCGCCGCGTCGCCGCATGAACAAGGCCGCGTTGTCGGCGCAGCGCAGGGCGGCGTGTTCATGGGTCTGCTGCTCGCGCGCGTCTTTGCTGGCGGCATCAGCGATATCGCGGGCTGGCGCGGGGTTTATCTGTGTGCCGCCGCGCTGATGCTCATCATTGCGTTACCGCTGTGGTGGAGGCTCCCCACTCTGCCAGCCGTCACTGCCACGATGAGCTACCCGCGGCTGATTGGCTCAATGCTTACACTGTTGCGGCAGGAAAAAGTGCTGCAGATACGCGGCGTGCTGGCGCTGCTGATGTTTGCATCGTTCAACATTTTCTGGAGCGCGCTGGTGCTGCCGCTGAGCACCCCGCCCTTTAGCTTCTCGCATACCGTGATTGGCGCGTTTGGACTGGCAGGCGCGGTGGGGGCGATGGCGGCTGGCCGGGCAGGACGCTGGGCCGATCGGGGATATGCCCAACGCACCAGCGCCGCGGCGCTGGTGATGCTGCTGTTGGCATGGTGGCCGTTGTCGCTGATGGACCGTTCACTCGGGATCATGCTTATCGGCATCATACTGCTCGATTTGGGGGGACAGGCGCTGCACGTCACCAACCAGAGCATGATCTTTCGCACCCGTCCTGAGGCGCACAGCCGGCTGGTCGGGCTTTACATGCTGTTTTATGCCGTCGGCAGCGGGCTCGGCGCACTCGGCACGACGATGACGTATGCCTTTGCCGGCTGGCCGGGCGTCTGCCTGCTTGGCGCCTCGGTCAGCCTGCTGGCGCTGGTGTTCTGGTGGCTAACCCGCGTTAGCTACCACCATCCGCGGGATAATCCCGATTAATCCACGCGTGGTCCTCCTCCCAGGTGAACATCCATTTGCGCA
Organism: Enterobacter sp. PL_is511; assembly: GCF_055816065.1. Taxonomy (NCBI): domain Bacteria; kingdom Pseudomonadati; phylum Pseudomonadota; class Gammaproteobacteria; order Enterobacterales; family Enterobacteriaceae; genus Enterobacter; species Enterobacter sp. PL_is511. The sequence continues at coordinate 255,316 of NZ_JBVPGP010000021.1, forward strand.
CCGGCCCCGCCATCACGTTGAGGTAGTAGCTGTCATACCCGGCCATCGTCGCCACCGGATGGTAGCCCTTCGGCACCATGACCACGTCACGGTTATAGACCGCCATACACTCATCCAGCGCTCTGTCGTCGGTGTAGACGCGCTGCATGCAGAACCCCTGCTCCGGATTGAGGCGATGATAGTAGGTCTCCTCCAGATACGTCTCCTGGGGCGGGTTATCCGTGTCGTGCTTGTGGCTCGGATACGAGCTGGTGCAGCCCTCGTTGGTCCACACCTCCACCACCAGCAGGCTGTCGGCGGGCTTGCCTTCCGGCAGAATGTTATGCACATAGCGCTGGTTGTGGCCCTTGCCGCGCGCCTCGCCGTCGATATCCTGCGGGGCAATCAGCCGCGTCGGATGCGTGCCCTTGCCCGGCGCGGCGCAGACCGCCAGCTCCAGCGTTGTCAGCGCCTTCACCTGCACCGTCTCCTGCGGGGTGACGTACACCGCCCACGGCTTGATGCGCTCGAACGGGCTCATCCGCTCACCGATGTCGCTAAACTGCGCGGAAGGCGTGCTGATGGAGGCGCGTCCGGCGATCAGCACCAGACAGCGCTCTTCGCGGACGGCGGGCAGCGTCAGCGTCTGCCCCTCCTGCAGCTCATACGCCTCAAAGCCGACGTATCCCCACCCTGCGCTTTCCGGCGTGACGGACTGGGTGCGCCCCTCCGCGTTCGGCTGTTGCCAGCGTGATAACAGACGTGACATGTCACCTCCTTAAATCAGTCCGGCTTCGCGCGCCAGGCGGTTCAGGTTGTTATATCCCAGACGGGCGTAGGTCAGCGGATGGGCAATCGCCGGATCCTGCTCGGCCTCGACCACCAGCCAGCCGTGATAGTCCTGCGTCTTCAGCAGCCGCATAATCGGCGGATAATCCACGCAGCCGTCGCCCGGCACGGTAAACACGCCGCTCAGCACCGCGTCAAGGAAGCTGGTTTTACGGTTTTTCACGTCCGCCAGCACGTCGGCACGCACGTCTTTGCAGTGAACGTGGTTGATGCGCGACGCCCAGCGCTGCGCCACCGCCAGCGGATCGGCCCCGGCAAAGGTCAGATGGCCAGTATCAAGCAGTAGCCCCACCGCGTCGCCGGTGTGGGTCATCAGGTTGTCCACGTCGTCGGCGGACTCAATCACCGTGCCCATATGGTGATGGTAGGCAATCTGGACTCCCTGCTGCTGGGTGTAGCGGGCAAATTCGGTGAGCTTCTCGCCGTACTCTTTCCAGCGCGCCTGCGGGAAGCGCGGGCGCAGGTGCACCGGTGTCTGCTGCTCGCCGTGAATGCAGCCGCTCACTTCCGCAAAGACCAGCACCTTCGCCCCCAGCTCGCGCAGCAGCGTCAGGTGAGACTGCACGGCGGCAATCTCCTCCTCCACGCTGCGCTCCAGCAGGCGGCCGGAGTACCAGCCGGAGACCAGCTGCAGGTGGTGGCGCTGCAGGATGGGCCCAAGCAGGCGCGCTTCGCGCGGGAACTTATTGCCCAGCTCGAAACCGGCGAAACCGGCCTCTTTCCCTTCACTCAGACAGGTCTCCAGCGACGTTTCCGCGCCGAGAGAAGGCAGATCGTCGTTCGTCCACGTCAGCGGGTTAATGCCCAGTTGTACACTCATTGTCGTCTCCATTATGCGTGTCCGCGCTCGCGCCACCAGGCGATAAGCTGCAGGTAGTTGTCCCGTATGCGCGCCACCAGCTGCGCATCGTCAATATCGTGCTTCAGCCACGCGCGGGAGGCATCGCCAAACAGCGTGCGCCCCACGGCGAAGCCTTTTACTACCGTCTGCCCCGCTGCGGCCCTGAAGTCGGCGCGCAGCTGTTCCGCCGGGGCGTCCAGGCCGAGGATCACCACCCCGCGGCAGTGCGGGTCCCGGCGTTCGATAATCTCGCTCAGCGCCGTCCAGCCCTCGGCGGAGAGCGGCGGCAGCTTCCACCAGTCGGGGTAAATACCGAGGTTGTAGAAGCGGGAGATGGCGCGCAGGTAGAGCTCGTCGCTGCGCGGCATGCTGGCGGGTAGGATCACCTCCAGCAGCAGCTCGTGCCCGGACTGACAGCAGGCGTGATACACCTCGGCAATTTTCTGCTCCTGCTCCAGGCGCAGGCCGTGAGCGTCTTCCGGATGGAAAAAGACCAGACACTTCACCACGTGCTCCTGCGGCCAACTGATGAGCTGGGTGCCGATGTTGCCATGCTCCATCTCCAGCGGACGCGAGCCCGGCAGCTCAATGGGGCGACCAATCCACCACCCCTCGCCGGTGATGGCGTTCAGCGCGTCCTGACCAAAGGTGCCGTCGCACAGCAGGCCGGCTTTGCCCTCCAGCCCGGCCCGGCTCGCCGCCTCGCGGCTGGCCTGCAGGATCAGCTGCTTCAGCACCGGAATGCGCCCGATCGACGCGCCGCACTGCAGCGCCATATCCTCAAGCTGGCTGCGGTGGTCGAAGGCCATCACGCACAGCTCCGGCCACTCGCGGCGTCGGGTGGTCACCCGGTGGAGGTGGTTCAGACGCGGGTCGAGATCCGGGCGCGGCACATCCGCAGCGCGGGAGAGATAGTCATCCAGCTCGATTTTGCTCGGCATCGCCGGGGCGCAGCCGTGGCGCGAGACCACCAGCGCGCCGCAGGCGTTGGCATAGCGACACGCCTGCTCCCAGCCCTCGTCGTTCAGGTAGCCGCGCAGCAGGCCAGACATAAACGCGTCCCCCGCGCCGAGGACATTCAGCACCTCCACGCGCACGCCGGTCACCGTCAGGCCGTCGTCCAGCCGGGGCGGAATGGCGTCGGTATAGACAGAGCAGCCGAGGGCGCCGCGCTTGCAGACCAGCGTTGCGTCACTCACGACACGCACCTGCCCCAGCGCCTGCAGGGTCTCCGTGCTGCCGCCCGCAATGTGAAACTCCTCCTCGGTGCCGACAATGACGTCGAAGAGGTGCAGCACCTCCTGCAGCTCGCGGGTGACCTTATCGGCGGCGATAAAGCGCGTTTCACCGTCGCCTAAGGAGGTCAGCCCCCACAGCACCGGACGGTAGTCGATGTCCAGCACCGTGCGCACGCCGTGACGGCGGGCATAGCCCAGCGCCGTCAGCACCGCATCGCGGGTCTGAGGATGAGAAAGGTGAGTCCCGGTGATGGCAAGACAACGTGCGGAGGCAATGTAGCTTTCGTCCACATCGCTGGCCGTAATGGCCATATCCGCGCAGTTATCGCGATAAAAAATCAGAGGAAAGGTGTCCCGGTCTTTAATGCCGAGTAGCACCAGCGCCGTGAGGCGGTCTTTATCGGTGATCAGATGGCTGGTATCGCAGCCCACCTGGTTGAGCTCTTCGCGCAGGAAGCGGCCCATATGTTCATCGCCGACGCGCGCCAGCATCGACGAACGTAAACCCTGACGCGCGGTGCCGTACGCCACGTTGCCCGACGACCCGCCGAGATATTTGGCGAAGCTCGACGCGTCCTCCAGACGGGCACCAATCTGCTGGCTGTAGAGGTCTACCGCCACGCGGCCCATGCATATCACATCAAACTGCTTTTCCACGTTGATACCTCATCAGACAATGTCGTTCACGTTCAGCCAGCGGCCTTCCCGGTGCGAGAGCGCGATCGCGTCCAGCACGCGCGACACCTTCCAGCCCTCTTCGAAGTCCGGCCACATTGGCGCGTCGGCGGCAATCCCGTCCACCAGGTCGCGCACCTCCACCGTTTTTTGATCGTTAAAGCCAATCCCGTGGCCTGCGCCCATGCAGAACGCGGCGTAGTCGGGGTGCGCCGGGCCGACGAGCAGCGTGCGGAACCCCTGACGGTTTACCGGATCGTCATGCAGATAGAGCTTCAGCTCGGCCATGCGCTCCTGGGTGAAGCTGATGGCGCCTTTCGTGCCGGTAATGACGTACGACAGCCCCATCTTGCGGCCGCAGGCAACGCGGGAGGTTTCAATCACGCCCTGCGCCCCGCCCGCGAAGCGCACCATCGCGTGGGCCTGATCCTCGTTTTCGACGGCAACCATGTCCGACGAGCCGGCCTTCGCCGGGCGTTCCGGGACCACGATCTTCAGGTCGCCGCAGACCTGCTCAATCTCCCCGACCAGGTACTGGGCCATATTGACGATATGCGCCGCGAGGTCGCCCAGCGCCCCCAGCCCGGCGGTCTCTTTAAAGCAGTGCCAGTGAATGGGCGAGCGCGGGTCGGCCATATAGTCTTCGTTGTGGGTGCCGTAGAAGTGGATCACCTCGCCAATCTCGCCGCGGGCGATAATCTCCTTCGCCAGCTGCGCCGTCGGGTTTTTCATGTAGTTGAACCCCACCAGCGTTTTCACCCCGGCCCGCTTCGCGGCGTCGACCATCTCCCGTGCGTCGTGGGCGTTCAGCGCCAGCGGCTTCTCCGAGTAGACGTGCTTGCCGTGGCGGATCGCCTCCAGCGCCATCTCTTTATGCAGATGGTTGGGCGAGCAAATATCCACCACGTCAATCGCCGGGTCGGCCACCAGCGCCCGCCAGTCGCCGGTGGAGCGGTTGAAGCCAAACGCCTGCGCGCGCGCTGCCGCCAGCTCCGGCGTGACTTCCGCCACCATCTCGCGCACCAGCCTGCCGCGCAGGTTGAACACCGTCGGGGCCTGGGCATAGGCGATAGCGTGCGCCTTGCCGATATACCCGGTGCCAATCAATCCAATACGAACCTCTTTCATCGTGATCCTCACAGTGCGCCGCGACGGCTCTTGGCGTAGGTATCAAACGCCACCGCCAGAACGATAATTAATCCGGTGATAATCTGCTGGTAGTAGGCCGAGACGTTCATCAACACCAGGCCGTTAATCAGAATCCCCATGATGATGGAGCCGATAATGGTGCCGCCGATGCGCCCGTAGCCGCCCATCAGCGAGGTGCCGCCAATCACCACCGAGGCAATGACGCGCAGTTCAAAGGAGATCCCGGCCACCGCCTCGGCGCTCCCCAGACGCGCGCTCAGAATGAAGCCCGCCAGCCCCGCCAGGCAGCCAATCAGCACGTAGACGCTAACCAGCACGCGCTTGACGTTCACCCCCGCCAGGCGCGCTGCCTCCGGGTTACCGCCGATGGCGTAGACGAAGCGGCCCCAGCGGGTTTTATGCAGCGCCAGATAGCCGCCGAGGGCGACGATGGCGAAGATCCAGATCGGAATGGAGATGCCGAGCAGCTCTCCGCGCCCCCACCAGCGGTAGCCCTGATCGAAACCGGCAATCGGCGCGCCGTCGTTGATCACCAGCGTCAGTCCGCGCCAGATGGTCATCCCGCCGAGGGTCACGATGAACGGCGGCAGGCGCAGGCGGGTGACGCCCAGACCGTGCAGGAAGCCAATCGCCGTGCCCATCGCCAGACAAATCCCCAGCCCGATCAGCCAGCTCATGCCGCCCCAGGCGTTCGGGTCGACGGTGGTGAAGTTGTCGCCCTTAATCACGTACGCCGCGGTCATGGCGCAGACCGCCAGAATGGAGCCCACGGAGAGGTCAATCCCGGCGGTCAGGATGACAAAGGTCATCCCCACGGCCATGATCCCGTAGATGGATACTTCGGTCAGGATGTTGAAAATATTGCGTTCAGAGAAAAAGTTGCTGTTCTGCGACTGGAAGAAGATCAGCAGCAGGATCATGAAAATCAGTACCCCGAAGCGCTCGAAGAAGGCGATGGGATCGATGCGTCCGGCGCGTTTGACCGGGGCCTGCGTTTTAGAAATCATCTGCGTCATGAGAAACTCCGTTATGCCGCGTTCAGGGCGTTGTGGTTGATGGCCATCATCGTCATCAGCCGTTCTTCGTTAGCGTCGTCACCGTGGATCTCGCCGGTCACCCGGCCTTCGCTGAGAGTGATGATCCGGTCTGACACCGCCATCACTTCAGGCAGATCGGAGGAGATCACGATCACCGCCACGCCCTTTTTCGCCATGTCAAACAGCACCTGGTGCACTTCTGATTTGGTCCCCACGTCGATGCCGCGCGTCGGTTCATCGACGATCAGCACCCGCGGGTTGAGCGCCATGCAGCGCGCGAGGATCACCTTTTGCTGGTTACCGCCGGAGAGCTTGCGCACCTCCTGCGCGCTGTTGACCATTTTGATCTGCAGCGCTTTGCGGTAGGACTCGATCAGATCGTCCTCTTTGCGGGTGTTCACGAACCAGCGCCACTGCAGCAGCGAGGAGAGGCAGGAGAGCGACAGGTTGTCGCGAATCGACAGTCCCAGCACCGCCCCCTCTTTTTTGCGATCTTCCGGCACCAGCGCCACGCCCTGGTCGAGGGCATAGAGCGGGTCGCGCGGCTGGTACGGTACGCCGTCCAGCTCAAAGCTCCCCGAGGTAAACGCGTCCGCGCCAAACAGGCAGCGTGCCACCTCGGTGCGCCCGGCGCCCACCAGCCCGGCAATGCCTAAGACCTCCCCGGCATGGACGTGGAAGCTGATGTCGTGCAGGGCGATGCCGTGCGGATCCAGCGGCGGCTTTTCGCGGCTCAGCCCCTTCACCGCCAGGCGGACGGGTTTGTCTTCATGATGCGTTTCGCTGGCGGGGCGACGGTTAAAGGCCACGTCGCGTCCGACCATCAGGCGGATGAGCTGTTCGACGTTGGTCTCCGCCACCGCGCCGGTGCCGGTGAAACGGCCGTCCTGGAAAACGGTAAAGCGATCGCAGAGCTGGAAAACTTCGTGCAGACGGTGGGTAACGTAAATAATGCTCACGCCGCGGTTTTTAAGCTCGCGCACCACGCGGTGCAGACTTTCCACCTCGCTGTCGCTCAGCGCGGCGGAGGGTTCGTCCATAATGATGAGCCTGGCGTTGAGGGTCAGCGCCCGGGCGATCTCCACCATCTGCTGCTGGGCAACGCTCAGGCGGGCGACCGGGGTGGTCGGCGCAACGTTCAGCTGCAGATAGTCGAGAATGACCTGCGCCTCCTGATTGACCGCCTTTTCGTCGACGATCAGGTTACGTTTACGCGGCTCGCGCCCGAGAAACATGTTTTCCGCGACGGTCATGTTGGGCAGCAGGTTGAATTCCTGATAGATGGTGATAATGCCCTTGTTCTGCCGTTCCACCGGGGAGTCGTCCACCGGCAGCGTTTCGCCGTTGAACCAGATATCCCCGCGGGTTTGCGGCTGCGCCCCCGCGAGCGCCTTCAGCAGCGTGGATTTACCCGCCCCGTTTTCCCCCAGCAGGGCGTGGATCTCGCCCGCGCCGACGGTCAGCTGAGCGCTGCTTAACGCCCAGACGCCGGAAAAGCTTTTTGCCAGGTCGGTCACTTTCAGTAAGGGTTGCGACATCAGTCTGCTCCTCCTCATGATGAGCCGCCAGAGGCGGCTCGGGACATATTAGTTACCGGCCTCACCGATACGCTCAGCCTGCTGCAGGTTCTCTTTGGTGATCAGCGTCGGCGGGTAGTCGGCACCGGTGATGGCTTTCTTCTCGCGCACGTTGGCCACCAGCTGGCTCATCGCCGTCTGCACCGCAAAGCCCGGACGCTGGTCCGCCGTCACCGCCAGCCAGCCGTCGCGCACGCGGGCAAGCGCTTCCGGCACCGCATCAAAGCCGGTGACCAGAATTTCGCCCGGCTTCACGCCCTGGCTCTGCAGCGCTTCAATCGCCCCCAGCGCCATGTCGTCGTTGGCGGAGAGGATTACCTGCGGGCGTTTCGGCAGAGAGGGCAGCACGCTTTCCACGATGCGCATCCCTTCAGAACGCATCCAGTTGCCGGTCTGATCGGCGACGATCTTGTACTTATCCCCGCCCGCCTTCAGGCTGTCGCGGATCCCTTTAGTGCGTTCGATGTTGGAGGAGGAGCCCGGCTGGCCGGTCAGCAGAATGATCTCCGCCCCGTCGGGGAATTTGGTTTTGACGAAGTCGCCAATCGCCTGGCCGCCTTTGTAGTTGTTGGCGCCGAAGTGCGGCACTTTTTTCTGGCTGTCGACGGAGCGGTCAAGAGTGACGACCGGCAGCTTCGCATCCTGAATTTCATCCACCGCGCTGGAGACCGCGTTCACGTCGTTCGGGGAGACGATAAAGCCCTGCGCCCCGCGGGTAATGGCGTTTTCCAGGTCAGCCACCTGTTTTGGCGAGCTGCCCTGCCCGTCCAGCACCTGAAGCTTCACGCCCATCTCTTTTGCGGCTTTCACCGCCGTGCGCTGCATGTGAACTTCAAACGGCATGGCCAGGTTTGGCGTACTGAAAACAATTTGCTCGTTTTCGGCGAGGGCGGCCCCGGACGTCATGGCGATGAGGGCGGCTACGATCAGTTTTTTCATTATTATGTCTCTCTGTGTAGGGTTGTTGTGTTTAGAGGACGATCTCGCGCTGGGTACGCAGCGACTCCAGCGCTTTATCCGCAAGGTACAGCGCACGTTCACCATCATCGCCGCTGCAGTCAGGTACCGCTTCGCCGCGCAGGACCGCAACAAAGTGTTCCCATTCCGCGGCGTAAGCGGATTTGTAGCGCTGCAGGAAGAAGTGTTCCGGCAGCGCGCTGGTGCAGCCCTGTTTGCCGTAGTGCTGCACCTGGTTTTCAAGGATGTTGCCCGCGCACAGCAGTCCTTCGGAGCCGTGCAGCTCCAGGCGCTGGTCGTAGCCGTAAGATGAACGGCGGCTGTTGACGATGGTCGCCATCGCGCCGGAAGCGTATTTCAGAACGATAAACGCGGTATCGATGTCGCCCGCCTCGCCAATCGCCGGATCGACCAGGTTGCTGCCCTGGGCATACACCGACACCGGCTCTTCGCCCATGATGAAGCGGGCCATGTCAAAGTCGTGAATGGTCATATCGCGGAACATGCCGCCGGAAACGCGCACGTACTCCGCAGGCGGCGGAGACGGGTCGCGGGAGATGATCAGCAGCGATTCCGGCTTGCCGATGCGCCCGGCCTGCACGTCGGTTTTCACGCGGCGGAACTGCGGGTCAAAGCGGCGGTTAAAGCCGATAAACAGCGGCACGTCGTACTCTTTGACCACCTTCAGGCAGTCGCGCACGCGGGCGAGGTCGAGGTGGACCGGCTTTTCGCAGAAGATGGCCTTGCCGTGGCGGGCGGCCATTTCAATCAGATCGGCGTGGGTATCGGTCGCGGAGGCGATCAGCACCGCGTGCACGTTAGGGTCGGTCATCGCCTCCTCCAGGCTCTGCTGGCGGGCCTGATACTGCGCGGCGAGACGGGTGGCAAATTCCTGATTCGGGTCAACCACGGACCAGAGCGTGGTCGCGGCGTGGCTGGCGATGTTAGCTGCATGTACCTGGCCAATTCGGCCAGCGCCCAGTAAAGCAATGTTAAACATAACGGCTCCCGGTGTTGGTGAATGCTGTGAACTAACGACTCTATAAATAAAACATTTATTTCATTTTTATAAATAGTGAAAATTATGTTTTTGAGTGTGGGTTAACACTTTTGAGATGAATGAGATAAATTTTGTTATCAATCTCACAACATCACGGGAGATGTGCCCCTCACCCTAACCCTCTCCCCAAAGGGGAGAGGGGACGGTACGGCGCGGTCTTTTCTCCCTCTCCCCTTTGGGGAGAGGGCTGGGGTGAGGGGAAAAATAAAAATGAAATGAAAATTTCGTTAAGACGGAAAAACTCAATACTGACGGGCTTTTTTCACCTGCGCCTGGGTTTGCTCAGCGGCCTCACGCACGGCAGACGATTCCGCCACCTGCGCATCACCGGTTCGCCACCAGGAGGCGTAGTCATGGGTCATGGTCTTCGGCAGCACCTTGATGTCCAGCAGCGTCGGGCCCGGATGGGCGCGTGACGCTTCCAGCGCCGCCAGCAGGCTTTGCTCGTCGTGCACCCGCCACGCGCGGCAGCCATAGCTCTCCGCGTTTTGCGCAAAATCGACCTTCACCAGCGGTCCGTCAAGCCGTCCGGTTTCCGGGTTGCGATGGCGGTTTTCCGTGCCAAAGCTGCCCATGCCGTGCCCCATCTGCAGGTTGTTAATGCAGCCGAAGCTGGCGTTATCAAACAGCAGAACGGTGATCTTAATCCCCTCCTGCACCGCGGTTTGCAGCTCGGAGTGCAGCATCATGTAGGAGCCATCCCCCACCATGGCATAAACCGGCTGCTCGGGTCGGGCAAGCTTCGCGCCGATGGCTGCCGCAATCTCGTAGCCCATGCAGGAGTAGCCGTACTCCAGGTGATAGCTGTCCGGCGTTTTGACCTGCCAGAGGCGCTGTAAATCCCCCGGCAGCGAACCGGCCGCGCCCACCACGATGGCGTTATCTTCAATATGCTGGTTGATCAGCCCCAGTACCCGCGTCTGGGTCAGGCGGGTGTTGAGCGTCTCGCCGTACTCCGCCAGCCGCGCGTCCAGGTGCCCCGCCACTTCGGGCGCGTCGTCCGGACGCCACTGGCGATCCCACAGGCGACGGCACTCGTCGCGCCAGGCGGACTTCGCCTCAGCGATCGCCTCTCCCCAGCCGCTGCGGTAATCACCGAGCGCGTGGGTCAATGCCTGGAGCCCGGTTTGGGCATCGGCAATCAGCGCCGTGGCGTCCAGCTTCAGGGCGTCAAACTCGGCCACGTTCAGCAGCAGAAATTCGACGTCCGGATGGGAAAAGAGCGCCTTGGAGCCGGTGGTAAAGTCGGTCAGGCGCGTGCCGATGCCAATCACCAGGTCAGCCTGCGGCGCGAGCTGGTTGGCCGCCATCCCGCCCGTCACCCCTACGCCACCGAGGTTAAGTGGGTGGTCACTCACCAGCGCCCCCTTTCCGGCCTGGGTTTCGGCAAACGGCAGCCGCAGCGTCTCGACAAAGTCGCGAAACGCCTCATGCGCGCCGGAATAGCGCACGCCGCCGCCGCACACCACCAGCGGACGACGCTTGCAGGCGATCAGCGCCCGCGCCTGCGCCAGACGCTGCGGATCGGGCGGACGACGCTCGATGTGGTACACGCGACGCGCGAAGAAGCTCAGCGGGTAATCCCACGCTTCCCCCTGCACGTCCTGCGGCAGGCAAATCGTCACCGCACCGGTATCTGCCGGGTCAGTAAGCGTTCGCATCGCGCTGAGCATCGCGCTCATCAGCTGCTCGGGACGGTTAATGCGGTCCCAGTAGCGGGAGACCGGACGGAAGCAGTCGTTGGTGCTGATGCTGAGATCGTGATACTGCTCGATCTGCTGCAGCACCGGGTCCGGCTGGCGGCTGGCGTAGATATCGCCCGGAAGCAGCAGTAGCGGAATACGGTTCGCCGTGGCGGTTGCCGCCGCCGTGACCATATTGGCGGCGCCCGGCCCGACGGAGGAGGTGACGGCAAAGATGCGCTGACGACGGTGCTGTTTGGCAAATCCCGTCGCCATATGGGCGATGCCCTGCTCGTTGCAGCCCTGCATCACCTGCAGATGGCCGGGATCCTGCTCCAGCGCCTGGCCGATACCCAGCACGTTGCCGTGCCCAAAGATGGTGGCGACGCCCTCCACGAAGGGCGTTTCGTTGCCGTCCACGCTGACGTACTGTTGATTCAGGAACCGGACCAGTGCCTGGGCCATGGTCATACGTTCGGTTTGCATAACGCCTCCTGTCAGCCCAGCGTCGGCATGGAGAACGCAGCGCCTGTCTCCTGCTGCATTTCCGGCCAGCGCGCGGTGATGGTTTTCATTCGGGTGTAGAAACGCACGCCGTCGTTGCCGTGGACGTTGAGCGCCCCGAAGATGGAGCGCTTCCAGCCGCCGAAACTGTGGAATGCCATCGGCACCGGGATTGGCACGTTGACCCCCACCATGCCCGCCTGCACCTCTTCGCAGAAGCGACGCGCGCAGCCGCCGTCACGGGTGAAGATTGCCGAGCCATTACCATATTCATGGCGGTTAATCAGGTCCACCGCGCTGGCGTAATCTGCTACGCGCACCACAGAAAGCACCGGACCAAAAATTTCTTCTTTATAGATGGTCATCTCCGGGGTGACGTTATCGAACAGCGTCGGCCCGACGAAATAGCCCTGCTCGTGGCCCTTCACGCTGAAGCCGCGGCCGTCCACGCGCAGTTTGGCTCCCTGCGCTTCCCCACTGTCGATGTAGCCCAGCACCTTGCTGCGGTGCGCGGAGGAGATAAGCGGTCCCATTTCGTTTTCCGGCGTCTGGTCGAGCCCCGGCCCGACGCGCAGCGCGGCAATCTGTTTTTCCAGCCGGGCGCAGAGGTCATCGGCGGTGTTATCCCCTACCGCCAGCACCACGGAGAGCGCCATGCAGCGTTCCCCCGCCGCGCCGTAGGCCGCGCCCATGATGGCGTTGGTCGCCATCTCCATGTCCGCATCCGGCATCAGGATGCAGTGGTTTTTCGCCCCGCCCAGCGCCTGACAGCGTTTACCGTGGGCGGAGGCGGTCTGGTAAATGTATTCCGCAATCGGCGTGGAGCCGACAAAGCTCACCGCCTGCACGCGAGGGTCGGTCAGGAGCACGTCAACGGACTCTTTATCGCCCTGCACCACGTTGAAGACGCCGTCCGGCAGGCCGGCCTCTTTCAGCAGCTGCGCCAGCGCGAGCGCGAGAGAAGGGTCTTTTTCCGACGGTTTCAGCACAAAGGTGTTCCCGGTCGCCAGCGCAATCGGGAACATCCACATCGGCACCATCGCCGGGAAGTTAAACGGCGTGATCCCCGCGCAGACCCCGAGCGGCTGCATCAGCGAGTGGCTGTCGACGCCGGTCCCGACGTTCGCCGAGTGTTCGCCCTTTTGCAGATGCGGAATGCCGCAGGCAAACTCCACCACTTCCAGGCCGCGGGTCAGTTCACCCACCGCGTCGGAGAAGACCTTGCCGTGCTCTTCGCTGATGAGGCGGGCCAGGCGATCCATGTTCTCTTCCAGCAGCGCCTTGAAGCGGAACATCACGCGCGCGCGCTTAAGCGGAGCATGACGCGCCCACGCCGGAAACGCCTGCTGCGCGGCGGCGATCGCCTGCTCCGTTTCCTGCGCCGTACTCATCACCACCTGGCGGATCTGCTCGCCGGTGGCCGGGTTGAAGATCGCCTGAACGCGCTGGCCTGAACCGGTGACACATTCGCCGTGAATAAAATTCGCTACCGTCTCCATCCTTAACCTCTCGCTGTTGATACATGACTGTGACCTGAACACTGTGTACTGAACACTATATATGAAACAAATATTCCATTTTAAGTTGAAATAAAATAAATGATGATTATTGTGATCAAGGATGGATTTTTATGTTAACAGCCATCACCACTGACGCCGCGTGCGCTATTAAGGAATTTCGGGCGAGGAAATGACTGAAGCTTCTGTTTCATTTTTGCTGCCAGATGGATGGCCGACATTTAAAAGACGCGGTTTTGCGTTTAGAATCATAAGACTGTATTTGGGGGAAAAGATGACGACAGCAACCAGCCTGAACGAACTGCAGCAGCAAATCCGCGATCGCTACGATAGCCTGAGCAAGAGGCTGCAGCAGGTCTCCCGCTACGTGCTGGATAACACCAACAGCGTGGCGTTTGATACGGTTGCCGTCATTGCCGAGCGCGCCGACGTGCCGCCCTCGACGCTGATCCGCTTTGCTAACGCCTTTGACTTCACCGGCTTCAACGAAATGAAACAGCTGTTTCGCATGAACCTGGTGGAGGAGACCGCCAGCTACAGCGACCGCGCCCGGTTGTTCCGCGAAATGGAGAGCGAGGCCGTGCCGGAAACGCCGCTCGATATCCTGCAGGAGTTCGCCCGCTCGAACGCCCAGGCGCTGCAGCAGCTGGCCGCCCGCGCCGAGCCGGAGATGCTGGAGCGCGCGGTACAGCTGCTGGCCGACGCCGACACCATCTACATCGCCGGGCTGCGCCGCTCCTTTAGCGTCGCCGCGTATCTGACCTACGCCCTGAGCCACCTGGAGTGTCGCCCTATCCTGCTCGACGGTATGGGCGGGATGCTGCGCGAGCAGATCAGCCGCATTAAGGCGCGCGACATCGTGGTGTCGATCAGCTTCTCGCCGTACGCGGAAGAGACGGTGATGGTCAGCGAAACCGCCGCCAGCGTTGGCGCGCGGCAGATTGTGATTACGGACAGCCAGATAAGCCCCCTGGCGACGTTCAGCGATCTCTGCTTTGTGGTGAAAGAGGCGCAGGTGGACGCGTTTCGATCTCAGTCGGCGACGCTGTGCCTGGTGCAGTCGCTGGTGGTGGCGCTGGCGTATCGGTTGGGGAGCGGGGAGAAATAGCCCCAGTGCAGTTTGGTGGGCCGGGTAAGGCATAGCCGATACCCGACCGCCTGAAAAGCATCAGCCAGACATTAACTACTCCTTATCTCGGGGCAATCAGAATAACTGACGGAAGAGAGGGAATTCAGACGTTGCCCCGTAATCTGTAACACCCGCAGTAAAAGCATAATGCCGCGGCGGGTATCAGGGTCGTTAAGCATGGTGAACACCTGCCGAAGCGAGATATCACCTTCCCGGTTAATTTGCTCTCCCCACGCCATGCGTAGCGCGGTTCCCCCTTCCCAGCCGACGGTCACGACATCTTCAAAAACGCCAGCCAGTTTTTCGACCATCGCGCTATCGGCCATGTCCAGCAGGTCTGCGACGACGGCGAGCAGATCAACCAGATTATTCAGGCGATTGCCCGCCATAAGCGGGGCAAGGCTTTTTAGTAACTGTTCCTGGTCACTCATCAGAACATCCCCCTCACGACGCCCCAATACAGTCCACGGTTAAAACCGTTTCGCAGCATGCCGCCCAGTTTTGTCGCCGGCATGGGGGTCACGTCATTGCGATAGTCATATACCAACGGCATGCCGGCCCAGAGCCCCATCTGCGCGACGGCCTGAACCCGTCCATCATAATGGTTACCGCTTCCGGGCGGTCTGCCGTACAGCTCCGCCACAATGTTGTCAGCAATGATGGGCGCCTGGTTGTGGCACGACCCTCCCGCTTTACTGATCGGGAGGTCAACGGTATCGCCGATCACATACACGCCTTCTAAGCCGTAGACGCCGAGCGTCTGGTGATCCGTCGGCAGCCAGCCTTCCCCGTTCTGAACCTCGCTAAGCCCGGTATCACGCACCGCGTCGACTGCCCGGATGGGCGGCGTTGCCATCAGGATGTCGAAATTCTGTGAATCGCCCTCGGCGGAATAGGCAATTTTGCTGTCAGGATCGACATGGCTTAAGGTAAAACCGCGCTGATGCTGTATTCCTTTGGCAGCAAAAATATCGCCCAGCGCCTCCCCCACCGGACGCTGCAGGAACAAACAGTTTCGCAGCAGCTGCGCGACGGTCGGATAGGTATAAACAATCTCAACCTGATTACGCACCCCACGCTGGCGCAGATAGTCGTCAACCATCAGCGTGGTTTCAATAGGGGCAATGCCGCACTGGTGGGGAACATTCGGCGTTTCAGGAAAAGAGACGGTAATAAATATTCGCCCCTTTTTGATGGTGGCGAGCTTATGCGCTAATTGTCTGGCCGCCGCGTATTGATAAAAATGATCGCCCGCTTCGGCAAGGCCGGGGATTTTTTGTGTAAAAGGCGTGCAGCCGGTTGCGATAACCAGCAGGTCCCAGTCGTATTGTCGCTTACTGGCACCGTAAAGCCGACGCTGCTTAAAATCGAAAGATTCAATCCTGTCTGTAATAAATTGAATTTCAGGACTCAGTAACTGCCGTTCAGGCCGGGCCAGCTCATGATGATGGAAGAGGTTAAAGGCGACGTACATAAAGGCGGGTTTGTAGTAGTGCACTGGTGATTCGGAAATCAGTACCAGCTCTACCTGACCGGCGGCAATTTCACGTCGTAATTTCCTGGCCAGCAGGTTGGCGACAATTGTTCCTCCCGTGCCGCCGCCGACAATCATTATGCGGTTTTTCATTCCTTTATTCGCTCATGGTAGTGAATGGGAATTCACGTAACCAGACCGCTTCACTGTTACGCTCAGCTAAAGCGTAGTAACAGAGTAATATTCCGCAATACAACCCTTAATAAGAAATTTAATTTTGACAACCCGATCATCATTTATAATATACACTACAAAATATAACTTATATCTCCGGAACGTTGCCTTTTACTGTGGTCTCTTTTCATCACCATTATTCGCCAAACAGCAGCGTTGTGTACTTTTTAGATACCGCCCCGGAGCGCTGTCCGTTCGCGCCATAATAGCGATCTTCACGGCACAGTCGATCCTTCACATCGCAGAAAATACCGTTGGCAAAGGTGAATTCAGTCAGATCGACATTGCTCGACGTGAACACCTCGTTTGCAGCAGCCTTCTTACCGAGATAGGTCTCTGTCAACGCGCGGGATAATCCCTTGTCATTGGCGCATACATATCGGTCGCAGAGCACGCCCGATACTGGCGACTTGAGCCTGGCGGGGGTCCTGGCCTGGGCGGACATGGCGGACACGGCCAGCAGCGCGGCCACAGAGCATGCGAGTATTGATTTGTTCAAGATGATAATCTCCGTTGGTTAATGAGTGTCGGCTTTACGCCGGGCGCGGTGGAACCATCATGAGGGTGAAAAACCCTGGAGGGTTTTAAGCTTCAGCAGGGAACGCCCCGTATGGCTTTTTGTCGACCGAAACGTCGTCGAAAGTTCAGCTCGTAGGCAATTGTAAGGGCCCTATCCCGGTGAGTCATGCGATTTTAAAGAGCTGAACTAATATGCTGTATACGGAGTGGGTTTGTGGGGCGGGTTAGGTCCGCTCTGAGCGAAGAGTGGACATGAGATATACACCAAAACTTACATATATTGGGAAATATGTTGAGAATTAAGGGGGCGAATATGATGTTGGTTTGCATCCGTGCTATCATCATTGTATATTATTCCATCAATTTCTATTTAACGATGACTTTAGGCTAATAAAATGTTAAACACCATTGTCACAACCCCAAGGTTTGAAAGAAAAATAGACTTATTAGATAATCGATTATCACATCTTTTTATTGAGAAATTGAAAAAACTGGAGACTGATAATCTAAGTTCCATATTTGAACAGTCCGAAAAATTAAACGGATTTTCAGAGACCCATTTATGGATTACTAGAATATCTAATGATTATCGTTTGATTTTCAGAATAGCTGATAAAAATGAAATTGAACTTATTGATATAGTATCCAGACATGTTTTATCAAAATTCGGTAAGGAAAGGAAATGAAAGGATTCAGCAAATTTAAATTTGATGCAAATGAATTAGCAAATGAATCCACTGCCCTTATAGATTTACTTAAAATAGGAGAAGGGATTTCATTAAAGGAAAATGAGCATCTTTCTCCTGCTTTAAAGGCAGCACCTAACCATGTTTCTATAATTGCATCATCATTTTGTGGGGTAAACAAACCAGACTTGATAGCTTCAGAATATTGGATCCTTGATAAGCTACGTTGTGATTTTGCGGTTTGCGATTCCAGAAGAAGGAAATTCTGTTTTATTGAAATTGAGGATGCTAATCCGAGAAGCATTTTCGTTGAACGAAAGCCAGATCAATATAATGGACTGATGGGGCGCGCGCCTTATTATGACTGGTCCGAACGGTTTGAGCATGGTGCAAGTCAAATAATTGACTGGATACGTGTACTCCACGATGCAGAGAAAACTGACGATTTTCGAGCTCATTTTGGGCCTGCGAATAGATTTGAAGCTGAATTCATCCTTGTAATAGGGCGTGATGAGTATCTTGATTCCGCCCAAAAGGAACGTCTTACTTGGAGAACGAAAAATCTAAAAGCAGGTGATTATAAGATTAGGTGTATAACTTTTGACCAAGTAGTTGAGGAAGGGAAGTATGAGCTTGAAACATATACCGTTGCAGCTAATGTTGCGGCATCAACACACAACCAATGAGAATAAAACCAATAAAAAAACCAACATTGTTAGATGCCTTATCAATATTTGAAATTATTTTTGTAATGTCCGCTTTTGGCACAGGGCTGCTGTTGCAGCCCTGACAACCTTAGACTTCAATCGATTCAGAAATCTCTAACGCATCATCGACTTCAATGCCCAGATAACGGACTGTGCTTTCCAGTTTCTTATGACCCAACAGAAGTTGGATCACCCGGAGATTCTTGGTTTTCTTGTAGATCAGGTAAGGTTTTGTTCTTCTCATGGAATGTGTGCTGCAAAGCGAATCTTCGAGACCAAGCTTTTCTACCCACCCATGAAAGATTCGGTTGTATTGCCGGGTTGAAATGTGCTGGTTAGTTCCGATCCTAGACCGAAACAAGAAGTCTTTACTGTGCAAATTGCTAAGCTGTATCAATGCAGCAACAGCTTCTCTTGTCCCTTTGGTTATCTCAAATTGCACAGGGCTATCGGTTTTCTGTTGCAACACCGTTGCTCTGCTTGAAACAGAGCTACCATATGCAACATCAGATACTTTGAGTTTGACCAGATCACAGCCTCGAAGCTTACTGTCCAGGGCCATGTTGAACAGAGCTAAATCGCGAGTTTTACCTTCCAGTTCAAGTCGGATTCGGATACCCCAGATATGAGATATCTGAAGTGGTCTTTTTTGGCCTATGATACGGTCTTTGTTCCACGGTGACGTGTTCATACTCAAATCTCCTGCAATGTGGGAGATTTGAGTATGGTTGTCCCTTATGAGCGAGTAACTGACCTCGATTTAAATGAATTATGAGGCTTCAAATGTTACTGGCACGAATTTCTAAGATGCATACAGTCATACTAAGTGTTTAAATAAGGTTCTGGACTATGGCTAACCCATCAGTTAAGTTTGTTTCCGATCCGTCGTTTTCCCTTATCAGGCGCCACTTTTTTCAGTATTATGTTTTAAGGATAATTCATGAGTAATGGAGCACAATCATTTCTTAGTCAATTACTAATTGCCATAATCTCTATATCTTTAGGGTCATTTCTTTTTGCTGGGATTCTAGAGAGTTACAAAAAAGATCAAGGTCTTCAGGAGGAACTTATAAAGGATTACTTCAGGCCAATGATGGAATTACAAAGTTCTTGTTCATCTTCACATAATGAACTATTCCTAAAGTATGGAGAGTTATCTGGTTCTTATCAGCTCATGTCTAATGAAATAGTACATATGACAATGACTCCTGATTCAAAATTAGGCCAACATTATGAAGCTCTCCCAATGTCTATTATTAAAGCAAATGCAGAGTTAAAAAAAGGAGTTGAAGAGCTTGAAATGACAGTAAAAAAATGCAAGGCCGATTTATTCCTCAAGTACGAAGAACTTGCATTAGTTACTGGTTCATATCCAGAGTTTAGGAGCTTAGCGAAAAATTATACAAATACGATTAACACTATCTATTCAGAAAGACAAAAAAAAGCCAAGGAAAATACAAAAAACATAGACCCTAATCAACTAATGCCATTGATGCGGAAATTTATTGCTATGGACCTATCCACCAATGCAAACAAATCCATGCTTGCCAGTGAAATGGATAACATATCTAAACTAACAACGCAGCATAGTTTGATAATGGCAGAATATGAGGAGTTAATTTTTAAAGAAGATAATGATTTATTTCTAAGTCTTCATGATCTTTTTGCAATCCAAATTAGTGAGAAGTATTCGGGTGGATTTATCAGTTGGATATTTTAAAACATTATAACTCATCAGATGCGACGCTAACTATGTAGAACGTGTTAATCTGAGAAGGTTACCAATGTATTAGGTAATATCCGCTTCTGGCACGAAGCGAACGATCTGACTTAGCTGAAGATCCGCTGTGAGCGAGGAGCGGACGCTCGCATTTGTCTCAACATACTGAGGGGCTCACTAACACCTAAGTGTATTCGTCAACAGTGAACAGGTCAGATTAGCTACGTAAGTTTCAGCGTATAATTGGGCACTATAAAAGTGCCCAAACTTTAAAAAAAATAGATAATGCTATGTATTTGAGCTAAACATCGAACTCCGCCTTACTATTTTGTAATAAGGGGGGTTTTCATCATCTTCCTCAAAATCAGAGAAGAAGTGGTTATCTCTTAATGCTGTTAATAACCTTTGATTAGTTTCATCAACCTCAATTTTAGGCTTACCTCGCCCCAAAATTTTACTGAACTCAGATAAACCAAGCAGATCAAGATATTCTTTGCAGAGAGCCTTACTCAAATCCTTACTTGGCAACAAAGCGATTAGCAATGCTATCTTATTCTGCATATTTAGGTCCCCAGCGACAAACAGGTCTTTTAGTAACAGCTCAGCAACATCATCAGGGTTTGCTATCAATGTCGATATATCCTGTATTGCTCGGTTCAGAATGAGTGACTGAGTAGAGGTTCCCCAAGTTTTATAGGATGACGTCAAATTTAATAGTTCGTCTGGTTTAAAATTATTCCTTAAAATACAATCATTAACGACCGGAGGGTAGTTTTTGTTATAAATAGCCAGCGGTACTTTAATCAATTCAAGTAGCTTAATTTTCAAATCATCATCAACTTTCCAAGAAAGTATCGATATGGCTTCATCTAAGACAAAATTCTCTATTGTCATTAACTCAACGTAGGTTTGGATGTTTTTCTTAATGTAGTAGTTATTTTGTTCAGGATAATTATCTCGTATGAAATCAAGTGAACTCATACTCATGCGAATAATTTTCTTATCCACTAATATTTTAAATTTATCACCAGTAATATTAGCAATGCCAAAGGAAGTATTATAAATCCGATGTAGCGAGCAAATTAATTCATCATATTTATCATTTGATAAATCATTACAGACAATAATCGATCTAAATAATTTTGTTTTCTTCTCGTTTTCAATGTCAATTTTTTTAAAGTCAAGCTCGGTATCAGTTCTATTGATGAATTCGATAAGTGTTTTATCCAGCCCATCAACATGTTCAAAATAGGAGACAATATTTTCCTCAGAGCACACTATTCTATCTTTATCCAACAAAGATGACCATAAAGATTCGCTCTCAACCTCACTCAGAGATGTCACGAAAGTTTTCAAAGCATTTATATACTGGCCTTTTTGTTCATCAGATATTCCCTCATTATTAAGAACGGATAAAACAATGACTTCATCATCCACGATTGAACCATCACAACTAGATAAAACCATATCTAGATAGTCACTAATATGGTTATTAACATAACTAGCCAAGGGAGAATCAGGCTGTGACATCACTAGTGTATAGTTCTTATGACGAATATCATCTTCACTATCAAGCGTGTAAACCTTACTTAGCATTAAGGTCAGGTTGGCAAAATTAATATCATAAAGTGAATGCTGGTAAACCGCATCAAAGAGTACTTTATTTGCGTTTTCAAATTTAATACTGACAAAAGAGACGTTAAGCAACTTAAAGCCACTAATTAATTTGTCAACCTTCGGTTCTGATATTGCTAAATAATCTACCGAATCAGAGATGTAATCAGTCAGACAATCATCAATATTAATGGCTTCGATGGCGTTATTGGCAGAATAATAAAACGTGCCTATAGAGTAGAGTTTAACCCAATCAGCAGAAAATTCACTCTCTGTCAGCGCATAAGAAAAAAACTCAGGCCACTGCGTATTTAATCGATTAATAAAGACAGGCTGAACCCTCTCAGTTTCAAAGTAGCCACGAATAAACTCAACTCTTCTATCTTTTTTTAGTTGTTTGAATAAACGTTTTATTAAGTTTACTTGGGCTGGCGTTTGAAGAAGATAAGCTAATAAATCAAAATTAAGCGCCTCTTCCTGTTCAAAATCCACTTCTCGAAGGCGGGCAACGACCAGTTTGGGGTTCTTGAGTTGATAAGTGAACTCTTTGCCTTTTTGATCGGTAATGCTGCGTAAAAACATCTTATCAGTTCGACTCAAGCTATTTTCATAAAAATAGGTCATATAGTCGGTATAGGTTTCATCAATATAACCATCACGAATAAGGTATTTAAGCAAGTCAAAATACTCACTGCTTTTTATTTCATTAAAATCTCTTTCCTCTCCAATTTCATTGGTATAGGTGAGTTTAAATATTTCATCAATGTTCTCTCTAGTTATTACTTCTTTAAGCCTTTTATTTCTAGAGTCAACCAAACTTTCTCTTGATCTTGATATAAGCTCATTAATTTCTTCTATTTTACCATTGAATTTATTTTCAACATTTTCTTTTCTAGCCGCTCTTCTCTTTTCTATATCAGCTTTCTCAGCCTGGTTATAGTGAGGATGGTTGTTATATCTAGATAATTCCTTATCGTATATAGCATCAACCTCCTGACTAGAATTGAGAATTTCATCATTGATTGCCTCAATCTCTTTTTTTCTATCGCTAATATCTTTTTCTATTTTCTTTATTTCTTCAATAATAAGATTGTCTTTTTCACTAAATATGGAATAAACCATACCTTGATTAAGTTGCAACTCACTAAAATCTCGTGGAAAAATATTTTTATAGGCAATAATGGCCAGCATCTTATTACAGTCAAGCTCTGTCGTGTTTAATTTATTATAATAAACTTGAAATTCATTATAAATATTCTTCAATATTCTCATGTCATCAATATATAAAGACATCCCTTGTAGAAATCTTTCATTGAACAACTTGAGAATACCACCACCTTCAAAATGTGAGATAAACTGATCGTAAGAGTTAGAACTATCAACAACAGGAATAACTGGAATTATATAATCAAAGAATTTTGTTCTATCCTTCGAAATGAAGATATCATCACGAAGCAAGTAAATAAAACGTAACGTCGATTTCTTGTGCCCTGCTATGTCCCGTTGAATATTAACCAGTCTGTTAACCTCATGAAGACGTTCAAAGATGTTATTACTATTAAAACGGTCCATGTCTTCAAAAACAATAGCATCAGCATCAACGTTCTCGAAAAGGTACAATACTTCATTTAAATATCTATCGAAATAAGACTCATTACTTTCTTCAAAAATCTCTATTTCATTACCCTGTAAATTTATTTTCTTAAGAACATTACGATTCTTTTGGGTTTTTATTAATTTGTAAATAAAAACACAAGATAGGATAGTACATATAAACCCACTAATTAAAAGCGTATCGTATTTAGTTGATAATGTAAGTAGTGTCTTTAAATTACCATCAGATAAAAGTGAAACAAACTTCCCCCACTTATTAAATAGAGTGATATGTAGTATCATAGCGAGAAATAACACCGTAAAGATGGTATTTATCACAATGCTGTTAGTTTTTATTTTTTTCTTTACTTTAAAATGTGTCTGGGGAATATCATCAGCATTAATTTGGTGAATTAACTGGTTAAGAACTTTACCTTCTAACGCGGTTTCATTTATATCTTTACCTGGTTCATTAGTTTCAGTTTCCTCAATCGTTCTGAAATGAGCAAGTGAGATATGAACAAACTTTATATTCGAATGACTTTTCTTATAGGATTCGACAAGACTACTTTTTCCTGCGCTATATTGCCCTGATATCGCAATATTTTTAAGATCGTTATTGGCAAAAACAAAATCTATCGCATTTTTATATACACCCAGCTCAACATCGCTGAACGGCGTTAACTTTTGAAATTTATAGCTATCTTCACTCATTGATATCCCTTCCCAATCTTCACCGAGAGAGCTGGCTTTCGGAGTTAATCAAACAAAATCATGCAGATAAAATTTCGCCATATCATAGCAGACACAACGGCAAAGATTAGCTAAAGCCTCGTTGTTTTCTTCATCTATCCCTATAATTTTACACTACAGTTAGCACTGGCTATACCCGAAAGCTTTGCTCGTAAAGAGCACAATCGCAAGTCAGCAAAGCATGACTTTGCAATCTAGCGCCGCTAAAAACAGTGCTGAATCGCTACGACTTAGGCAGCCATCTTATCGGTTCGCAGATAATTTCTAACTTCCGCTCCTGGCACAGAGCGGACACTGATATGTAAGTGGCGCTTAGACTGGCGCTATGTAGATGTTTATTGTTCTGACCTCACTGGCGGGAGAGATGTTTTTGCCACCGAAATCAATTTTTCCACTGCTTCCAGAGGGATCTTCTCTTCGTAGCAGGTCAGAAAGAATTCATGTGTAATGTCAGAGTAGAAGACTTCAGCAACTTGCCGTAATGGAGATGTCCCGCTGATGGATAATTCCAGATACATACCATCACGTATCACGTCGCTTCCACGTCTCAGTTCAAACTTAATCTTAGACATATACGAATTCCTTTTTTAAAGACAAAGACATTTTGCGTTAGTGAGATCAAAAACAATTTGGTCAGGGTATAATTTTTTCACCAGAGACTGCGCTACATAAGCGATTCTAAGGAGAATACTGAATTCGTCATAACTCAACAACTTCCGCTCTTGGCACGGAGCGGACACTGGGTTTACCCTTTCGGTAAAACTTAACTGGAAGATTTCGATACGACACCAGACCCGCCAAACAACATGCGGATACCGAGGCCTATCATGACAACACCTGTAAATCGTTCCTGCCATTTGATAAAGCCAGGGTGTTTACTTAGCCAGTTTCCAAATGTCCCTGATGCCATCGCGACTGACCCCAGGGAAATAATTCCTGCCAGCTTCTGGATACTACCCAGAACAAGCAATTGCAGCCAGACAGGACCCGCGGCAGGATCGACAAACTGAGGAAGAAAAGCAAACATGAACAGCAGGGATTTTGGGTTAGTCAGGCTGTTCAGGGCGCCTTCCTTAACGGCACTCCAGTCAGAAATTTTGGCCGTTTTTCGCAGCCGCGTATCTGTGCCTGAAGTCGCAATCATTTTTATGCCCAGCCACATCAGATAAGCCGCACCAGCCCACCTTAACAGATCTAGTGCAACCGGCCAGGCATGAACAACGGCTACCAGCCCCAGGACAAGAAAAGAAACTTGCACAAAACCCGCTACAAATACATTACCCAGTACCGTAAACAGTGCAATACGTCTTCCCTGACCGACGCCTCTGGCGATAGTTAGCATCATGTCTGGCCCCGGAGAAATCTCCAGAAGCGTCAGCGCGAGAAGAAAAGTGATAAACGTTTCGATGGAAGGCATCTTGGTTGAGTCCGGATAAATATTTCTGCTACGTTACCTCAGTCCGATTCGAGCCGAAAGTGGAATATACTGCAGCGTCTGCTGCAGGCACAGAGCAGACAGAGCAGATACAGAAGCATGATGTCCGCTGTGAGCGAGGTACGAACGCTGACCTTTCATATTTGTACGATTTACACTCTGGCCTGATCTGACGTATGTATCATAGATACAGTAACTCACTAGCATGATCGGAGATTGCATATGCTGATATATAACGTTTTTGGACGGCATATTGGCGTTCAACGTAAGCATGATCGGTGGCTGGTATTTCGTGCTGACCTGACGGAGAGAAAGTTTTCTCGACTCTATGACATCGCTATTCCAGACGATATGACTGAAGGCGAGATTGCCGACTGGCTGGGTGACATTTTCCATGAAGCCGCAACCGATCGTCATCCAAATGTGGTACGCATCGAATAAGGATTGAATGGATAGCATTACGTTGCGCCCGCTCCAGGCACTCACCTGAGATGGTGTTGTCAGCCACCGCCCAAAAAAAAGCCCGCAATCCGCGGGCTTAGAGATAATTTAGAACCTGTTAGTACCAGACATTTCCTGTTAGGAAATCATTCCCACTCAATCGTAGCCGGTGGCTTACCACTGATGTCATACACCACGCGGGAAATACCGTTCACTTCGTTGATGATGCGGTTAGACACGCGGCCTAAGAAGTCATACGGCAGGTGCGCCCAGTGCGCGGTCATGAAGTCGATGGTTTCCACCGCACGCAGGGAAACAACCCAGTCGTACTTGCGGCCATCGCCCATCACGCCGACGGAGCGAACCGGCAGGAACACGGTGAACGCCTGGCTTACCTTGTTGTACAGGTCAGCTTTGTGCAGCTCTTCGATGAAGATAGCATCCGCGCGACGCAGCAGGTCGCAGTACTCTTTCTTCACTTCGCCCAGCACGCGCACGCCCAGACCCGGGCCCGGGAACGGGTGACGGTAGAGCATGTCGTACGGCAGGCCCAGTTCCAGACCGATCTTACGCACTTCGTCTTTGAACAGCTCGCGCAGCGGTTCAACCAGACCCATCTTCATCTCTTTCGGCAGGCCGCCCACGTTGTGGTGAGATTTGATGACGTGTGCTTTACCGGTAGCGGATGCGGCAGATTCAATCACGTCAGGGTAGATGGTCCCCTGCGCCAGCCACTTCACGTCGTCCAGCTTCAGCGCTTCTTCGTCGAACACTTCCACGAACACGCGGCCGATGATCTTACGTTTCGCTTCCGGATCGTTCTCGCCTTTCAGCGCGTCCAGGAAGCGCTGCTCGCCTTCCACGTGAACGATGTTCAGACCAAAGTGGTCGCCGAACATGTCCATAACCTGCTGGGCTTCGTTCAGGCGCAGCAGGCCGTTGTCCACGAAGACGCAGGTCAGGTTTTTGCCGATGGCGCGGTGCAGCAGCATCGCGGTCACGGAGGAGTCCACGCCGCCGGAGAGGCCGAGGATCACTTTGTCATCGCCAACCTGCTGGCGGATACGCTCAACGGCGTCGTCGATGATTTTTGCCGGGGTCCACAGCGCTTCACACTGGCAGATGTCGCGCACGAAGCGCTCCAGCATGCGCATACCCTGACGGGTGTGGGTTACTTCGGGGTGGAACTGCACGCCGTAGAAGCGTTTTTCTTCGTTCGCCATGATGGCAAACGGGCAGCTCTCTGTGCTGGCAACGGTCACGAAGTCAGACGGGATAGCGGTGACTTTGTCGCCGTGGCTCATCCACACGTCCAGCAGCGGTTTGCCGTCTGCGGTCAGGGAGTCTTCGATACCGCGCACCAGCGCGCTGTCGGTCACCACTTCTACCTGCGCATAGCCGAACTCGCGCTCGCTGGAGCCTTCTACGTGGCCGCCCAGCTGCATTGCCATGGTCTGCATACCGTAGCAGACGCCGAATACCGGCACGCCAGCTTCGAACACGTACTGCGGCGCGCGCGGGCTGTTCTCTTCGGTGGTGCTTTCCGGGCCGCCGGACAGGATGATGCCGCTTGGATTGAATTCGCGAATCTGTGCTTCCGTGACATCCCACGCCCACAGCTCACAGTAAACGCCCAGTTCACGTACGCGACGCGCCACCAGCTGAGTATACTGAGAACCGAAGTCCAGGATGAGAATGCGATGTTTATGAATGTTTTCCGTCATTGACGCTAATTCCGAGGCAAGTGAAACAAAAACAGAGCGCCCGGCAGAAGCCGGGCGCGGAAACTTATCAGGAGCCCAGACGGTAGTTCGGGGACTCTTTGGTGATCGTCACGTCGTGAACGTGGCTCTCCTGGATACCCGCACCGCTGATGCGTACGAATTCCGCTTTAGTACGCAGCAGGTCAATGGTACCACAGCCGGTCAGACCCATACAGGAGCGCAGGCCGCCCATCTGCTGGTGAATGATCTCTTTCAGACGGCCTTTATAGGCAACGCGACCTTCGATACCTTCCGGCACCAGTTTGTCAGCGGCGTTATCGGTCTGGAAGTAACGGTCAGAGGAACCTTTGGACATCGCGCCCAGGGAGCCCATGCCGCGGTAGGATTTGTAAGAACGGCCCTGGTAGAGTTCGATTTCACCCGGGGATTCTTCGGTACCGGCCAGCATGGAGCCGACCATCACGGCAGCGGCGCCCGCGGCGATCGCTTTGGCGATGTCGCCAGAGAAGCGGATACCGCCGTCAGCGATAACCGGAATACCGGTGCCTTCCAGCGCTTCCACCGCGTCAGACACCGCGGTGATCTGTGGAACGCCCACGCCGGTCACGATACGGGTGGTGCAGATAGAGCCAGGGCCGATACCCACTTTGACCGCGCTGCAGCCGGCGTCAGCCAGCGCGCGAGCGCCTGCGCCAGTGGCTACGTTACCGCCGATGATCTGCAGATCAGGATATTTAGCACGGGTATCACGAATGCGTTGCAGAACGCCTTCGGAGTGGCCGTGAGAGGAGTCAATCAGCAGGACGTCAACGCCCGCAGCAACCAGCGCGTCAACGCGCTCTTCGTTGCCGGCACCTGCGCCAACCGCAGCACCGACGCGCAGACGGCCATGCTCGTCTTTACAGGCGTTAGGCTTACGTTCTGCTTTCTGGAAATCTTTAACGGTGATCATGCCGCGCAGGTGGAAGTTGCTGTCGACGACCAGCGCTTTTTCAACGCGTTTTTCGTGCATTTTTGCCAGCACCACGTCGCGGGTTTCACCTTCGCGAACGGTGACCAGACGCTCTTTTGGCGTCATGTAGACGCTGACAGGCTGGTTCAGGTCAGTCACGAAACGCACGTCACGACCGGTAATAATACCGACCAGTTCGTTCTCTTCGGTCACCACCGGGTAACCGGCGAAGCCGTTACGCTCGGTCAGGGCCTTCACTTCGTGCAGGGTGGTGGTTGGCAGAACGGTCTGTGGATCGGACACGATGCCGGATTCATGTTTCTTCACGCGGCGAACTTCTTCCGCCTGACGTTCGATAGACATGTTTTTGTGAATAAAGCCAATGCCACCTTCCTGTGCCAGGGCAATAGCCAGGCGCGCTTCAGTCACGGTGTCCATTGCCGCAGAGAGCATAGGAATGTTCAGGCGAATGGTTTTCGTCAACTGCGTGCTGAGATCGGCAGTATTCGGCAGAACGGTGGAGTGAGCGGGAACGAGGAGGACGTCGTCAAACGTCAGTGCTTCTTTAGCGATACGTAGCATGGGCAATATCTCTGACCTGGGTGGTTAAATATTGCCGTGGCATTATACAGAGCGTAACCGATTGCATCCACACTTTTTTAAAAAAAATGCTTGCGCTCACCTCTCAGCAGGTTACTATCGACTGAATAACTTGCTGATTTAGAATTTGATCCCGCTCACATGTTATCCTCTCAATCCCCCTCAATTTATACCGTCAGCCGCCTGAATCAGACGGTGCGTTTGCTGCTTGAGCAGGAAATGGGGCAGGTCTGGATCAGCGGTGAGATCTCTAACTTCACGCAGCCCTCCTCCGGTCACTGGTACTTTACCTTAAAAGACGACACCGCCCAGGTGCGCTGCGCGATGTTCCGCAACAGCAACCGCCGCGTGACGTTCCGCCCTCAGCACGGCCAGCAGGTTCTGGTGCGTGCCAATATCACCCTGTATGAGCCGCGCGGCGACTATCAGATTATCGTCGAGAGCATGCAGCCTGCGGGTGAAGGCCTGCTGCAGCAGAAGTATGAGCAGTTAAAAGCCAGGCTCTCTGCCGAGGGACTGTTCGATCAGCAGTACAAAAAGAAGCTGCCCTCGCCTGCCCACTGCGTAGGTGTCATCACCTCGAAAACCGGTGCGGCACTGCACGATATTTTGCATGTACTCAAGCGTCGCGACCCTTCCCTGCCCGTCATCATTTACCCGACCGCCGTGCAGGGTGACGATGCGCCGGGCCAAATTGTGCGCGCCATTGAGCTGGCAAACGCCCGTCAGGAGTGCGACGTATTAATCGTCGGGCGCGGCGGTGGCTCGCTGGAAGATCTGTGGAGCTTTAACGACGAGCGCGTGGCGCGGGCAATCTTTGCCAGCCTTATCCCCGTGGTGAGCGCCGTCGGCCACGAAACGGACGTGACGATCGCCGATTTTGTCGCGGATCTCCGCGCGCCGACGCCGTCCGCGGCGGCAGAGGTGGTCAGCCGCAACCAGCTGGAACTGCTGCGTCAGATCCAGAGCGGCCAGCAGCGTCTTGAGATGGCGATGGACTACTACCTCGCCAACCGAACCCGGCGCTTTACCCAGCTTCATCACCGTCTTCAGCAGCAGCACCCGCAGCTGCGCCTGGCGCGTCAGCAGACCGTACTGGAGCGACTGCGCCAGCGCATGAACGTGGCGATGGACACGCAGATCAAGCGCGCGGTGTCGCGCCAACAGCGCGTGACGCAGCGTCTGAACCAGCAGAACCCGCAGCCGAAAATTTATCGCGCGCAAACGCGGATTCAGCAGCTGGAGTACCGTCTGGCGGAAACTCTCCACGCGCGACTGAGCACCACCCGCGAACGCTTTGGCAATGCGGTGACCCACCTTGAAGCGGTCAGCCCTCTCTCCACGCTGGCGCGCGGCTATAGCGTGACGACGGCGACGGACGGCAAGGTGCTGAAGCAAACCAAACAGGTGAATACCGGCGATGTGCTGAAGACGCGTCTGTCAGACGGCTGGGTAGAAAGCGAAGTGAAATCAATAAAACCGGTGAAAAAGACGCGTCAGCGTAAAACCGGATAATTCTTCGCCGGTTACTGACTATACTGCTGCTATTCCCTTTTTTAATAAGGAGAGCAGCATGTCCCATCTTTATAGCGTGATTCCCCCGTATATTCTTCGTCGTATTATCGAAAGCGGTTCCGAACCGCAGCAGCGCTGTGCCCGCCAGACCTTAACCCACGTCCAGACGCTGATGGCCCATATGCCGGGCAAACCCGCCGCGCCGCACGTGAATAAAGCCGGACAGCTGGAGCGGGATATCTACGACGCGAAGCAAACTCAGGAGCTACCGGGTACGCAGGTGCGTTATGAAGGTCAGCCGTCGAACGGCGATGTGGCGGTAGACGAAGCCTACGAGTATTTAGGTATTACCCATGATTTCTTCTGGAAGGAATATCAGCGCGATTCGCTCGATAACAAAGGGCTTATTTTAACCGGCACCGTTCACTACGGTCGGGAATATCAGAACGCCTTCTGGAATGGGCAGCAGATGGTATTTGGCGACGGCGACGGGGAAATATTTAACCGCTTTACCATCGCCATCGACGTGGTGGCGCACGAGCTGAGCCACGGCGTGACCGAGACCGAAGCCGGTCTTATCTATTTTGAGCAGTCGGGCGCGCTGAATGAGTCGCTGTCGGACGTGTTTGGCTCGCTGGTGAAGCAGTACCATCTGAAGCAAACCGCCGATAAAGCGGACTGGCTGATTGGTGAAGGGCTGCTGGCGAAAGGGATCAACGGTAAAGGGCTGCGCTCAATGTCTGAACCCGGCACCGCCTACAACGATCCGCTGCTCGGCAAAGACCCGCAGCCCGCGCACATGAAAGATTTCATTAAAACGCGCGAGGATAACGGCGGCGTTCATCTCAACTCCGGCATCCCCAACCGGGCATTTTATCTGGCCGCGACGGCGATCGGCGGCTACGCCTGGGAAAAAGCGGGTTATGCCTGGTACGACACGGTTTGCGATCGCAATCTGGCGCAGGATGCAGATTTTGAGGCCTTCGCAAAACTGACGATCGCGCACGGAGAGAAACGCTCCGGCGGCGACGCTGGGGCGGCCATTAAACAAGCCTGGGAACAGGTGGGAGTGTTGTAAATGCAGGTTCCGGAACTGACGGATGACGCCGTGGTTGAGCTGGCCCGGGAAGGCGGCGTCGCTTATATTCCTAAGCTGAGCGGCCAGCGCACCATCGCGCTTTCCTCGCTCAATGAGGCCCAGCGCCAGCGTCTGGTGAGCATCCTGGAGCAGGCCTTTCCGCGCGGTCAGCCGCCGGGACAGGCCTCGTCACCCGGCAGCGGCGACCAGCGCTATTTCCGCATCCAGATTATCTGGACCGGGCAAAATCAGGCGCACTACGCCGATATCATCGTGCTGGTACCGGAGCAGGAAGCGCCCGAGTCGCTGGTCGAGCTGTGGAAGAAAGGCGAAGGCTGCGTGTGCGATTAACCTTCGGCCCGAACAAACTCCACGCGTTTTTTAGAGATAAGACCGTGGCCGTTCTGGCAGAAGTAGTCCACCGCCCCGCAGGCTTTTAAGACCTGGAGTGGCTGATGACACTCCGGGCAGCGGGCTTCAAGCGCAATATCCTTATTACAGCTCTCGCAGTGTGCCACCCCGTTCACGGGCTCAAGCGGTGCCTGGCAATCCGGGCAGGTAATCGTCATGGTGACTCCTTCAAAGCGTTGAGGTCTGCGATAATTTTACCACGTTGCGTTCAGTGCGGGCCACGCAGCTGTTGCTGCAAGGTCAGCAGCAGCTCAACTTCCTCGATTCGGCGGCGCGTCGTGCGGCTCACCTCGTGCGGATCCCGTTCAAACAGGCTGTTGGCGCCCAGGATCTGCTCTGCAAGACAGTGCTCGTAGATTGTGCCGGGAATTGTCCAGCATTGCCGCGTGTCGCCATCGATCATCTCCAGTACATCTTCAGCGCCGCGCCGGTCGTAACTGATGGTCCGCCCGTCACGCAACCAGAGCCGTAAGCCTTTTTGCCCGCCAGCGGGTCCCGCATATTTATTAAGCCAGATATCCACCGGCACGCCGCTGATGCGGCCCTGCAGATGCGCCTCGCCCTCCGCCGTGGTCAGGTCGCCTTTTGCGATATCGCGGCCCAGGCGGTCTTTAGCCGTCACCACCTGCAACGTCATCTCATCATTCCCTCCCAGATAACGCACCGTTTCGCGCAGCATCGCCAGCACGTGCGTACCGATATCCAGAATCACGCCGTCCGGGTGGCGAAGCGTACGGGTGTCCGGCTCGCCGGTGGCAAAGTTAAGCGCGATGGGTTGCCCAGCGGCGTTAACTCCGCTCGGCTCCTGCAAAAAGCCGTCGATTTTGACGATGTCAGAGACATTGCCAACCAGCGACCGCTTCACCGTTTCGATGCGCGCCATCCAGTGATCGAGCGCCAGCACGCGGGATGCGACGTTGGGGTTTGCCAGCAGCGCGTTGAGCTTTTCGATTTGGGACAGCGTGGCGACAATCGGTTTTTCAACTACGATGCGGGAAACCGATGAGGCGAGAGCGTGTTCAAGCACCTCAAGATGGTGCAGCGACGCCGTGGTAATAAACAGGGTATCAAGCGGCTGGGAGAGGAGTTCAGCCAGTGTGGCGCAGCGCGTTACCCCCTCCGGCTGTTTTACGGGCTGGATATCAAAGCCTAAACAGTGAGGGGGATTATCAAAGCATTTTCGTATTGCGGGCAGGTAAGCTGTTTCAACGACTGCGCCAAGACCCACAAACCCTAACAGCATATTCTTACCTCGTTGAGTAAATTGCCGGGGCATAACGCCGCCCCGGCAAGCTCGAGGTTTATGAGGCGTTAGCTGCCGGTTTAGTCTGCGCATTTTCCAGCATGCGGCGTACCGGAACAATGAGGACGATCAGTACCGCGGCACAAATCAGCAGCGCGACGGAGCAGCGCGCAAAGAGATCCGGCAGCATATCCAGCTGGTCGGCCTTCACGTGGCCGCCAATCAGGCCCGCCGCCAGGTTACCCAGCGCGCTCGCACAGAACCACAGCCCCATCATTTGGCCGCGCATTCTCTCCGGCGCCAGCAGCGTCATGGTCGCCAGGCCAATCGGGCTCAGACACAGTTCGCCGAGCGTCAGCATCAGGATGCTGCCCACCAGCCAGAACGGCGACACGCCCGCCCCACCGTTGCTCAGCACGTTTTGTGCCGCCAGCATCATCAGGCCAAAGCCTGCTGCGGCACACAAAATACCGATAACAAACTTGGTGATGCTGCTCGGGCGAATGTTCATGCTCGCCAGCTTCGGCCACGCCCAGCTGAACACCGGTGCCAGCAGGATGATGAACAGGGCGTTGATTGACTGGAACCACACCGCCGGGATTTCAAAATCGCCGATCATGCGGTTAGTGTAGTCGTTGGCAAACAGGTTGAATGAGGTTGGCTTCTGTTCAAACGCGGACCAGAAGAACGCCGCGGAGATCAGCAGAATAAAGCAGACCAGCAGTCTGGCGCGCTCTTTACGGTTCAGACCCGCAAAAACAAACAGATAAATGAAGTAGAGGGCAACGGACGCCGCGATCACGTAGACCAGCACGCTGGCCACCGCGACCGGGTTAATCACAATCACGCCCTGCGCAATCAGCGTTACGATCGTTGCCACGCCAGCCGCCAGCGCCAGCAGCCAAACGCCCACGCCGTTACGCTTCACCACCGGGCTGTTCCAGGTTGAGTCGAGGCCAACTTCGCCGTCATAGCGTTTCATGGCCGGAACGGCAAACACGCGGAAGATAATCAGCGCCACCAGCATCCCGATACC
Source organism: Enterobacter sp. PL_is511 (assembly GCF_055816065.1). Classification (NCBI taxonomy): domain Bacteria; kingdom Pseudomonadati; phylum Pseudomonadota; class Gammaproteobacteria; order Enterobacterales; family Enterobacteriaceae; genus Enterobacter; species Enterobacter sp. PL_is511. Next base: position 289,245 of record NZ_JBVPGP010000021.1, read on the forward strand.
GCCAATGCCAAAGCCCCAGTGCCAGCCGTGGGTTTTAATCAGCCAGCCGGAAATCAGCGGCGCGATGAACGAGCCCATGTTGATACCCATATAGAACAGCGAGAAGCCGCCGTCGCGACGCGCGTCGCCTTTTTTATACAGGGTACCGACCATCACTGAAATACAGGTCTTGAACAGCCCGGAGCCGAGCACGATGAACATCAGGCCGATAAAGAACAGGTTGTTCCCCATCACCGCCGAGAGCGCAATCGACAGGTGACCGAGCGCAATCAGAATCGAACCGTACCAGACGGCTCTCTGCTGACCGAGCCAGTTATCGGCCAGCCAGCCGCCCGGCAGCGCGGCCAGGTACATGGTACCGGCAAAGATACCGACAATCGCCGAGGCGTTTTCACGCGCCAGGCCCATCCCGCCGTCATAGACGGTGGCGGCCATAAACAGGATCAGTAGCGGACGAATGCCGTAAAACGAGAAACGCTCCCACATCTCGGTGAAGAACAGGGAACCGAGCGGATACGGATGGCCGAAGAACGTTCGGCTCTCTTTTTGATTAACAGTGGATTGCATAATTCTCCCGAAAGGTATGTCGTCGTGCTTGTAAACACCAGCAGGTACGCCGGCCAGTTACGTATCTGGCCGATTTTTTACGTGCGGCGAAAAGTTAGTTAACCATTTGATAACCAGGCGCTAGTTTTGTCTAGTACCGGACCCTGGACTTTAAGATGAAAATTCGACGATTGTCTACTTTCTTAGATTTAAACATGGTTAAAAGTGAATAGTGATTGACTTCACACTGAGAAAACCGGCGGTATGATTCGGCAAAAAAAAGCCCGCGATAATCGCGGGCTTTCATGAGAGCGGCAAAGCTTATTTGCTTTTCTTAATGTGCTTAATCAGGCGTTTACGCTTACGCATCTGATTTGGCGTCAGGGTGTTGCGCTTGTTGGCGAACGGGTTTTCCCCTTCCTTGAACTGGATACGGATAGGCGTGCCCATCACGTCCAGCGATTTACGGAAGTAGTTCATCAGGTAGCGCTTGTAGGAATCCGGCAGGTCTTTCACCTGGTTGCCATGGATCACCACGATTGGCGGGTTATAACCACCGGCGTGGGCATATTTCAGCTTCACGCGACGGCCGCGCACCAGCGGCGGCTGATGGTCTTCTGCAGCCATGTTCATGATGCGCGTCAGCATCGCGGTGCTCTGACGACGGGTGGAGCTGTCATACGCTTCACGCACGGATTCGAACAGGTTACCGACGCCGCTACCGTGCAGCGCAGAGATGAAGTGCACGCGGGCAAAGTCGATAAAGCCCAGACGGAAGTCGAGGGTCTCTTTCACCTGCTCACGAACCTCGTTGCTCAGGCCATCCCATTTGTTGACCACGATAACCAGTGAGCGCCCACTATTGAGGATAAAGCCGAGCAGAGAGAGGTCCTGATCGGAGATCCCTTCGCGTGCGTCGATGACGAGCAGCACAACGTTGGCATCTTCGATCGCCTGCAGAGTTTTGATAACGGAGAATTTTTCCACCACATCGGTGATTTTCCCGCGCTTACGCACCCCGGCGGTGTCGATGAGGACATATTCACGCTCATCGCGCTGCATAGGGATGTAGATACTGTCGCGGGTGGTGCCCGGCATGTCGTAAACGACCACGCGCTCTTCACCCAGAATACGGTTAGTAAGCGTAGACTTACCTACGTTTGGACGGCCCACGATTGCCAGCTTGATCGGCAGATCCTGCGGGTTGAAGTCGTCTTCAGGCTCTTCTTCTTCGCCCTCTTCTCCGTCTTCGAACTGCGCCCAGTATTCAGCGTCTTCGTCTACTTCTTCCGGCGGGTTCACTTCGTCAACCCACGGCAGCAGAACGGTTTCCAGCAGGCTGGTGACGCCACGACCATGCGATGCCGCAATCGGGTAGATTTCACCCAGGCCCAGAGACCAGAAATCCGCGATGGCCTGATCGGCATCGATGCCGTCGGTTTTGTTCGCCACCAGGAAGGTCGGTTTTTCGCGTGAACGCAGGTGCTTAGCGATAGCGGAGTCCGCCGGCATCAGGCCAGCGCGAGCGTCCACCATGAACAGCACTACATCCGCTTCTTCAATCGCCAGCAGCGACTGTTCCGCCATGCGGGTTTCAACGCCGTCTTCTGTGCCGTCAATACCACCGGTATCAATACAGATGAACTCGCGTCCTTCCACCTCTGCACGACCGTACTTACGGTCACGCGTCAGCCCCGGGAAATCCGCAACCAGCGCATCACGGGTGCGTGTTAAACGGTTAAAAAGAGTGGATTTTCCAACGTTAGGGCGCCCGACAAGCGCGACCACAGGTACCATGTTTGAAGCCTCATAAAATTCAAAATAACGTCGCTTTCGCGGCGTTTTTAAAAATGTCAAAACGGCTCCTGAGTGAACAGGAGCCGTTTAGTATACTACAACCGCCGGGTAATTAACGCGTGATCGCGTACAGCGTGCCGTCTTTTGCCTGAATCAGCAGCTTGCCATCGGCCACAACCGGATCGGTCAGGAAACCAGAGCTGTCGACTTTTTGCTGTGCAACAAAGCGGCCGTTATCCGGATCGATCCAGTGCATATACCCTTCGCTGTCGCCCACAACCAGGCTACCGTTGTACAGCGCTGGCGAGGTCAGCAGACGGTGCAGCAGGTCGCTTTGCGTCCACAGCGTTACGCCGCCTTCGGTGCTCAGAGCCAGCAGACGGTCGTTCTGGTCAACCATATAGATACGGTTACCCTCAACGATGAAATCGTTCACAGAGCCCAGCTCACGTTTCCACATGATCTGGCCGCTGCGCAGATCCAGCGCGGTCAGGTTGCCGTTATAGGCCAGCGCGTAAACCACACCGTTAACGATGACCGGCGTTGTGTCTACGTCGCTCAGACGGTCAATTTCCGTTGAGCCGGTGGCCTGAGAGATACGCTGCTGCCAGATCATCTGGCCCTGCTGCATCAGCACTGCGCTCACGCGACCGTTGTCACCGCCCACAATGGCAGCGCCAAATGCGGTAGCCGGAGCGGATTCGCCGCGCAGAGAGAGCGCTGGCATATCCAGGTTAACGGTCCATTTCACCAGACCGTCCGCTTCGTTCAGCGCCTGCAGCTGGCCGTTGCTGGTATGAATCAGCACCAGGCCGTCGCTCACCACCGGACGCGACAGGGATTCACCCGCCACGGTTGTTTGCCAGGCAATGGAGCCGTCGCTGCTGTTCAGCGCATAAACCTGCGCTTTTTCGCTGCCCACGTAGACGTGGCCACCGGCAACGGTCAGGCCGCCAGACAGCAGTGCAGGTTTACGCGAGAACCAGCCGTCTTTTTCCGCCAGGTTAACGGACCAGACTTCTTTCCCGTCATCGGCGTTCACCGCTTTCACGGTACCTTTGCGGTCAGCGGCATAGACAACGCTGTCTGCATAGGCCGGATGAAGGTTGGAATAGAAATCACCAATCCCACTGCCCACGGAGACATCCCACGCGGTGGATGGGGTAAACTGGTTTTCAACCGTCGGCAGTGGGGACATTTTCACAACGTCTTCTTCGCCACTGAACAGTGAACAACCACTCAATAACGTAACAGAAAGCAGTCCTGGCAGAAGTAATTTACGCAATTGCATCGGGTCCCTCTCAGACGGACAAATTATTTATTTTCATCTGCATCATTTCGCTCAGCGCAGGTGAAGCATTGCTCTCTACGCCAGCTTGCCACGCTTTACGCGCGCCCGCTTTGTCACCTTTGCTCAGCAGTGCTTCACCGCGCAGATCGGCAACGATGGCAGCAAAGCCTTCGCCTTTGATGGTATCGAGCGTTTTCAGCGCATCGTCAGCTTTCTTCTGCTGAACCTGAATACGTGCCAGGCGCAGATTGATCACCGCTTTCAGGTTATCATCGCTGGCCGCAGCAAGGCTCTGAGAGAGCTGAGCAGCGGCTTTATCCAGTTCGTTCTTATCAACGTACTGCTGAGCCACTTCCAGCGCAGCCAGTGCACCGTAGGTGTTTTTGTTGTCAGCCGCAAATTTTTCTGCCGCCGTCAGCGTTTGCGGCTGATCGGCACGAATTGCGCTAACGGTATTTTCATAGGACAGGGACGCGCCGCGCGCGGAATCTGCCTGATGATTGTTCCAGTAACGCCAGCCCACCAGCGCACCGACACCTAAAATAACCCCAACAACCAGCGCTTTGCCGTTTTCAACAAAGAAGCGTTTAATCGCGTCGACCTGATCGTGTTCGTTCTCGTAAATTTCCACGCAGTCCTTCTCCTTAGCCCAATAGAGTGCGCAAGTGCGCCGCAACGCCGTCCTGCGTTACCGTTGTCTGCTCACCAGAGCGCAGGTCCTTCACCACCACTTCGCCGTTAGCCACTTCGGACTCGCCCAGCACCAGTGCAATACTTGCGCCCCACTTATCGGCACGAGCAAACTGTTTTTTGAAGTTGCCGCCGCCATGGTTGGTCATCAGCTTAACGCCCGGCAGCGCATCGCGCACGCGTTCGGCAAGCTGCATCGCCGCAGACTGCGTTTCCGCGCCTGAGGCCACCAGGTATATATCGACAACGGATTCTGCTTTAAATTCCGGATTAACTGCCTGAACCAGCAAAACAAGTCGCTCAAGGCCCATAGCAAAGCCCACAGCAGGCGCTGCGCGACCACCAAGTTGCTCAACCAGACCGTCATAACGGCCGCCCGCGCATACGGTGCCCTGAGAGCCGAGGCTGCTGGTCACCCACTCAAACACGGTACGGTTGTAGTAGTCCAGACCGCGCACCAGGCGCTGGTTCACGGTATAGGCGATGCCTGCCGCTTCAAGCAGCTTGCACAGGCCCGCGAAGTGTTCGCGAGATTCTTCATCCAGGTAGTCGCCAAGCGCAGGCGCATCGTTCAGCAGTGCCTGAACATCCGCGTTTTTGGAATCCAGAACACGCAGCGGGTTGCTGTACATGCGACGCTTGCAGTCTTCGTCCAGCTTCTCTTTATGCTGTTCCAGGAACGCAACCAGCGCATCTCGGTAGTTAGCGCGAGCTTCCAGAGAACCGATAGAGTTCAGTTCAAGGGAAACGTGATCGGCGATACCGAGCGCACGCCACCAGCGGGCGGTCAGCATAATCAGTTCGGCGTCGATGTCCGGGCCCTGCAGACCAAAGACTTCCACACCCAGCTGATTGAACTGGCGATAACGACCTTTCTGAGGACGTTCGTGGCGGAACATCGGGCCGATATACCACAGGCGCTGCTCCTGATTGTACAGAAGACCATGTTCGATGCCGGCGCGTACGCAGCCCGCCGTCCCTTCCGGACGCAGGGTCAGGCTGTCGCCGTTGCGGTCCTCAAAGGTGTACATCTCTTTTTCAACCACGTCGGTGACTTCACCAATCGCGCGTTTGAATAACGGGGTCTGCTCTACAATCGGCAAACGGATTTCGCTGTAACCGTAGCTGCCGAGCACCTGCTTCAGTGTGCCTTCAATGCGCTGCCAGATGGCGGTTTCGCCAGGCAGATAATCGTTCATGCCGCGGATGGCTTGAATGTTTTTTGCCACGTTTATTCTCTTTCTATATACAAAAAAAACCCAAAGAATGGGTTCAATCATACATGGGAAGCTCGCGGCTTCCCATCACGTTATTTTTCAACCTGCTGAACGCTGATACGCTGTGTTTCGTCCATCATGGCGGCTTTCGCACGGATGCGGGCTTCAAGCTGGTCGATCATGTCGCTATTATCCAGACGATCTTTACGAACGCCATCTTCATAGAGACCACTTTTCTTGTTACCGCCGGTCACGCCCAGGGTTGACACCAGTGCTTCACCCGGACCGTTCACCACGCAGCCGATGATGGAGACGTCCATCGGGGTGATAATGTCTTCCAGACGTTGCTCCAGGGCATTTACCGTCCCGATCACATCAAACTCCTGACGCGAACAGGTTGGGCAGGCAATGAAGTTGATCCCACGCGCGCGAATACGCAGTGATTTCAGGATATCGAAGCCGACCTTGATCTCTTCGACCGGATCGGCCGCCAGCGAGACGCGCAGGGTGTCACCGATCCCTTCAGAGAGCAGCAGCCCCAGACCGATCGCGGATTTTACCGAGCCGCTACGCAGGCCGCCCGCTTCGGTGATCCCGAGGTGCAGAGGCTGATCGATCTGCTTTGCCAGCAGGCGGTAAGATTCTACGGCAAGGAACACGTCGGACGCTTTTACGCTGACTTTGAACTGATCGAAGTTGAGACGATCGAGATGATCGACGTGGCGCATCGCGGATTCGAGCAGCGCCTGCGGCGTAGGCTCACCGTATTTTTCCTGCAGATCTTTTTCCAGTGAACCGGCGTTAACGCCAATACGGATAGGAATATTTTTATCCCGGGCGCAGTCCACGACCATGCGGATACGCTCTTCGTTACCGATGTTGCCCGGGTTAATACGCAGGCAATCGACGCCGTATTCGGCCACTTTCAGTGCGATGCGGTAGTCGAAGTGGATATCAGCCACCAGCGGAACGCTGACCTGCTGTTTGATCAGTTTGAACGCCTCAGCGGCATCCATGGTTGGGACGGAGACGCGAACAATGTCCGCGCCTACACGTTCTAATGCTTTGATTTGATTGACCGTCGCTTCCACATCGGTGGTGCGCGTGTTGGTCATCGACTGAACGGCGATAGGTGCCCCATCGCCGATTGGCACATTCCCAACGTAAATCCGTTTCGATTTTCTACGTTGAATCGGAGCCTGGTTATGCATGAAAAATCTCCCGCGTTGCCCGTCTGTTACTGTGCTGCTGATTGTTCGGCATTAACGGTAAGACGTGCAACCTGGTTAGTTCTGATAAAGCGGCTCAGGTCGACAGGTTTTCCTTGATACTGGATCTGTACCGCTGCCGGAGCGCCGATTTTAAGTTTATAAGGAGCCTGGCCGGTTAGGTTTAACGTGCCATCTTTGCGCTGCAGGCCGCTGAACAGTTTTTTACCTGTCGCGTCAGTTACTTCCAGCCAGCAGTCGGCGCTGAAGTTCATCACCAGCGCGTTGGGATCGGCTGCTGTCGCCGTACCCGCCGGGCTGGTTGGCAGAGTCGCTGCGCTATTGTCTGCAGGCTGGGTAGCCGCAGGCGCGTTCGCCGCCGTATCAACATTAGCCTGAGAAGGGGCAACAACCGCGTTTTGATCCTGAGCCTGCGGCGCAGCGGTGTTAGCCGTTGCTGCCGGGGTCTGTGCTGCACCGGTCGCCGACGCGTCTGGCACTGCGGTCTGTGGCTCGCTGGAGGACGCTGCGCCGTCGGTATTCAGCGGCACGCTCTGGCCGTTCTCACTTCCGGCCTGGTTGAGTTCGGCGGAGGATTGATCGGCCATGGTGGTGATCTCTTCCTGCTGCGCCTTGTGGTTTTGCCACCACCATGCACCGGTCAAACCGATGACCACAAACAGCACCAGCCAGGTAAAGCTCATCAGCCAGCCATCACGTTTTTTACGACGTTTCCCCAGGGAGAAGGTCTGCATCGGCGCAACTTTTGCTGCACGGACCGGCGCCTGCTTCTCCATCATTGGCAGTAATTCGTTTTCGGGGATGTGCACCAGTTTTGCGTAAGAGCGGATATAACCGCGCAAGAACGTTGAAGCCAGATCGGCAGGCGCCTTATCTTCTTCAATATCGCGAACCGTGGAAACCTTCAGGCACAAGCGTTCCGCAACGGCTTGCTGGCTGAGTCCGAGTTGTTCACGGGCGTTGCGAAGACGAACGCCAGTGGAGAGTGCTTCATGTTGGTCGTGAGTGGCTTCAGTATTCATTCGCTACAACTACTGGTACGTGAAAAATAAGGGTTCAGGCGCCGGTGAGTCACAATGCCACCCGCACCGCGAAACTTCTGGTCAGTTAACCTTGAACAGAGAGTATAAGACTGTCAGCCCGGAGATGACAGTACAGCCCTGCCCGTACGGCTAAACTGTTGTTACGTCGTTACATACTGCCCGAAAGTCGAATGAAACGCACCGTAATTATTGATCAGTCATCACGAATCTGACTGATTATTCAGTAAGGTTATGCTTCACGGCGCAGATAATGCGCCGCGAGTGCATAATAATCAAACAGCTTTAACCGCGATCGTCTCGCCCTGCATGCGTTTACGCAGGGTACGTTTAGTACGGTCAATGACATCACCTGCCAGCTGTCCGCATGCGGCATCAATGTCGTCACCACGGGTTTTACGCACGATGGTGGTGAAACCATACTCCATCAGCACCTTGGAGAAACGGTCGATACGGCTGTTCGAGCTACGGCCATACGGCGCGCCCGGGAACGGGTTCCATGGGATCAGGTTGATTTTGCACGGCGTATCTTTCAGCAGTTCAGCCAGCTGATGCGCATGTTCGGTGCCGTCGTTGACGTGATCCAGCATCACGTACTCGATGGTCACGCGGCCCTGGTTGGCGTTGGATTTCTCCAGGTAGCGACGTACGGCAGCGAGGAAGGTTTCGATATTGTACTTTTTGTTGATCGGCACAATTTCGTCACGAATTTCATCGTTTGGCGCGTGCAGGGAGATCGCCAGCGCAACGTCAATCATGTCGCCAAGCTTGTCCAGCGCAGGCACAACGCCTGAGGTAGACAGCGTGACGCGACGCTTGGACAGACCAAAGCCAAAGTCATCCAGCATGATTTCCATCGCCGGAACGACGTTGGTCAGGTTCAGCAGCGGCTCACCCATCCCCATCATCACCACGTTGGTGATAGGACGCGTGCCGGTCACTTTTGCCGCGCCCACGATTTTCGCGGCACGCCAGACCTGACCGATAATTTCTGACACGCGCAGGTTACGGTTAAAGCCTTGCTGCGCGGTTGAGCAGAATTTGCACTCCAGCGCACAGCCAACCTGAGAGGAGACGCACAGCGTGGCGCGGTCTTCTTCCGGGATGTAGACAGTTTCAACGCGCTGATCGCCGACCGCAATCGCCCATTTGATGGTGCCATCTGCGGAGCGCTGCTCTTCCACCACTTCCGGTGCGCGGATTTCAGCCACTTCTTTGAGCTTGTTGCGCAGGACCTTGTTGATGTCAGTCATGTCATCAAAATTGTCGCTGCAGTAATGGTACATCCACTTCATGACCTGATCGGCACGAAACGGCTTTTCGCCCATCTCTTTAAAGAACTCGCGCATCTGCTGACGGTTCAGATCCAGCAGGTTGATTTTTCCATTTTTATTGGGAACCGCAGGAATGGCGACTTCGGAGGTATTCACTAGTTCAGACATAATATTTTCCGGCCTCGTTGTTACACGTTATGGCCCATGGAGGGTTGAATAGAAACGCCCCGGAAAGCGGTCTGCTCGTCCGGGGCGTTGCATTGTACAAAGTCTGGCGCAGGGATGCCACGTCTGGACGCGGCATTTACGAAAATAATGTGTAAACGAAACCGTTAAATTAACGGGTACGTGGACACACTTCGCCTTCTGCGAAGAAGAAAGCGATTTCGCGTGCAGCAGATTCAACAGAGTCAGAACCGTGGGTGCCGTTCTCGGTGAAGCTGTCCGCATAGTCAGCGCGCAGAGTACCGGCCAGCGCGTTGTCCGGGTTGGTTGCGCCCAGCAGGTCGCGGTGACGCTGTACTGCGTTTTCGCCTTCCAGCACGGATACCACGATTGGACCGGAGGTCATGAACTCCACCAGGCCGTCAAAGAATGGACGACCTTCGTGCTCTGCATAGAAGCCGCGAGCCTGCTCAACGGTCAGGTGCAGCATTTTGGTGCCAACAATTTTGAACCCTGCAGATTCAAAGCGAGCGAAGATGCTGCCAATAACGTTTTTTGCCACCGCGTTTGGTTTGATGATGGAAAAAGTACGTTCAATAGCCATGATAACCTCTGTCAATGTTCTGTTGTTTTGCATACCTGAGTATGGTGTGGCGCGGATTATAATGAGCAATGGCACCATTGCCTATGGATTCAGGTAACATTTTTTTAAAATAAGACGAGTTTTAGCAACAGCTCACATCTGAAAGCTGTTTTCAGATCACTGCAGCGTAAAATTCACCGTCGCGACCTGCCCGGTCTCATCCATAACGAGTAACTGATAATCGCCCGACTTATCAAGCTGTAATGTGTAAACCCTTCCCTTCACACTCAGCGGTTCACCGTTCAAAAACCACCAGCGCTCACCGCTGTTGCCGGTCGCCTGAAGCGGCAGCGAAACGCGGGCTTCACCCGGCAGACGTTTGATAACGGCCCCTTCGCGTACGCCTGTCAGGATGAGTGGCGCAGGTGCGTCCTGCGACAGCGGAGGACAGGTTGTTGATGAAGGCGGGATCCGTACCGCGCGACGCTCGGTTACGGGCAGCCACGGTTCCAGCGGTAGCGGCCAGACATCCAGGACTTTTTCAGTTGCATCAGGGCAATCTGCCGCCACACGTTTACCCGTGTTATCCAGCCAGACCGGGAAACGAATGCCGCGTATGCCTTCCTGCTCCGGCAACAGCAGCGTGGGCGGTTCACTGCCTTCCAGAAGCCAGGTCGACAGGCGACGTCGACAGTTTTCACTGCCTTCCGGCAGCGGTTGGCCACCCGGCCAGCAGATCACGCCCCGCCCGACACTCTCCGGACGCGGATCGCGAGGCAGGCGGGCTTCGTCTACCGTTGAGCGCGACTGAAGCAGGTTATTGACCTGGTTTAATAGCGGAACCGCGCTGGCGAAACCAAACTGCCCCGCCACCGGCGTGCCGTCCGGTCGTCCGGTCCAGATGCCAATCACGTAGCGGGCATTCAGACCGATGGCCCAGGCATCACGGTAGCCGTAGCTGGTGCCGGTTTTCCACGCCAGGGGCGCAACCTGCGGTAGCGCATTATCCGGTAGCGGCTGCGCTTCATTGGCCAGAATACGGCGAATAATCCACGCCGAGCCTGGTGATACCAGCGGACGTTCAATCAGCGGATCGTCCGGCTGCAGGCGCAGCCTTCCCGCCTTACCGTGTCGGGCAAAAGCGCTGTAGGCCGCGGCGATATCTGCCAGCCGCGCGCCTGCCCCGCCGAGGATCAGGGAGAGATTCGGCTGGGCCCCCGCGGGCAGGATCAGCGGCAAGCCCGCGTTGCTCAGCATCCCGGCAAAACGTTTAGGCCCGTAGGCTTCCAGTACCTGTACCGCGGGCAGGTTGAGGGAACGCACCAGCGCTTCACTCATACTGACCGGTCCGTGGAACCCGCTGTCAAAATTCCCGGGGCGATAATCACCGGTTTTTCTGGGAACGTCCTGGAGCAGCGAGGCGGGATGGATCAGGCCATCGTCCAGCGCCATACCGTAGATAAAGGGCTTCAACACCGATCCCGGGGATCGGATCGCATTGACCATATCCACGTGGCTAAAACGACTGTCATCGTTAATATCCACCGATCCGACCCAGCCGCGCACTTTCATATCGGTATGATCGACCACGATCATCGCCAGCGAGCTGCGTGCCGGCAGGCGGGATTTCCAGTTCATCGCCAGCTCTTCCAGCTGCCGCTGTAGCCCGGCATCCAGCGTGGTGACAATTTTCGTGTCGCGACTTTTACCGAGCATCATGCGCGCAAAGAGCGGCGCCAGCTGCGGCATCTGCCGGGGCGCCAGCCATACTGATTCTTCACGGGACTCTTTGACCTGCTTTGCGGACCAGACGCCCTGCGTCGCCATGCGGTCGAGCACTTTATTGCGCGCCGCTTCGGCCCGTTCAGGCCAGCGATCCGGGCGTAAACGACTCGGTGCCTGCGGCAGCACCGCCAGCAGCGCCGCGTCGGAATAGCTGAGCTGCGACGGCGGCTTGCCCAGATACGTCCAGCTTGCCGCCCCGACGCCCTGCAGCGTACCGCCAAACGGCGCGCGGTTGAGATAGAGCGTCAGGATGTCGCGTTTAGAGAGGTGCCACTCCAGCTGCATCGCCCGCCAGAGCTGACGAATTTTGCCGCCAAAGGTGCGCGGATGCGGGTCCAGCAGGCGTGCCACCTGCATGGTCAGCGTACTGCCGCCAGAAACGACTTTGCCAGAACTGAGATCCTGCCAGGCGGCGCGCAGGACAGAGAGCGGGTTTACGCCGGGGTGATCCCAGAACCAGCGATCTTCGTACTGGATCAGCGTCTCAAGATAACGGGGAGAGACCTCTTCGATCGTCACCGGATAGCGCCAGATCCCGTCGCTGTCCGCAAAGCGCCAGAGCGGCGTGCCCTTCTCATCCACCACCACCCGGGCGGGGTTAACCTCTTTCAGAGGCAGCGGCCACAGGCGGTCGGCGATGACAATCAGCCCCCATAAAACGAGAAGCGCTCCCGCCAGCCACAGCCAGCGGGAGCGTGTCAAACGTGCCATTCGCATATTACGGAACAACAATCAGCGGGCCACTGGCCGCCCCCGTTGCCCGCCACTGCGGCACATACATAGACTCGACCATCGGAACCGGCACCTGGTAGGTTCCTGGCGTCACGGCACGGGCCAGATAGACCAGCGTGACCGGCTGACCTTCGTTTACCGGCACGGCAGCCACAAAGCGGTCATCGCGGAATTCCATATGCTGAATATCCGCCTGCTGCATCTGGCTGAGCAGGTTCTGCACTTCGCTACCGCTGTCCTGCAGGCTGGCGCTGCTGCTTGCCAGGTTCTGGTTTTCCAGCTCCAGACCCGCAGGGAGGAGATCCACCACCAGCGCATCCGGCACGTTCTGGCTGGCTTTAACTTCCAGCCACACCAGCACCAGTTCGCCGCTCTTCAGGGAAGAGAGCGATTTACTGCTGCCATCGGTTGCCAGGATATGACGTTCAACCTGCAGCACGTTCGAGCTCGGTTGAGGGGCATAGTCAGGGTAACCGGTGCTGTCCAGACGCACCCACAGCGGTGTCGTTCCGGTATTGGTGACCTGCAGCGCGCCAAGCTGGTCGCCGTTCACGTTTTGCACCAGTGACTTATCGCCGCCTGATGCGGTCTCAGACAGAGAGGTTTTCGCCTGCCATGTACCGGACAAGGTTTGCAACGAACGTCCTGCCAGGAACAGCGCGTTGCTCTCCTGCGTTGACAGCCAGCGCTGGCTGAAGGCCTGTTCAGACAGGGCATTCAGCAGCGTATTTTGCGCATCCGGCAGTAGCTTGTACTCCTCGAGAAGAGAGAGCATCAGCGCGTTATCGCGAAGCTGGCTGCCATAATCGGCCATCCAGTTTTTGCTGTCGTTACGCGGCGTTTTAAGTGCCAGGTCCAGCGCCTGCTGGCTGCGCGGCGCATCGCCCATCAGTTTGAGCGCCATGCCCAGCTGCATCAGCGGCAGACCGGAAGCCGCCTGTCCGTGACGATCCCAGATTTCACGCAGCGCGCCCAGCGGCGCTTTTTGCTGACGTGCCAGTACCAGTGCGGCATAGGCCTGCACAGCGAACTTGCTGGCTTGAGTATCGTCGCTGTAGCGAATGGACATCATGCCCGGATCCTGCAGATAGCGCAGCAGGCGGCTATTGGCGTTATTCACTGCATCGGCAGGCACGCTGTAACCCTGCTCGCCCGCGCGCACCAGGAAGTCGGTCACGTAGGCCGTCAGCCAGTACTCTTCCGGACCGTTTTTATCCCACAGCGCGAACCCGCCGTCTTCACGCTGCATCTGCAGCAGACGGGAGATGCCAATATCAATCGCTGCACGGCGCTTGTCATCGGTGTCGCCCTTGATGCCAAGTGCAGTAAGCTGCGCCGCGTTGGTGTAGAGCGACGGGAACAGTCCGCTGGTGGTTTGCTCCAGGCATCCGTACGGATAGGCCTGCAGTTCGCGAATATAGCGCGCCAGGTTGAGCGGTGGTTTACCGCTCAGCAGCAGTTGCCCCTGCAGGGTGGCAGGAGAGAAACCTTTGCTGTGTTGCACCGGTGCGGTCCAGGATTCGCCAGGGTTCAGCATGGCACCGGTATTGACCGTCTGCGCCGGGAACGCCGGACGCACGCCGATTTTCCAGCTCTTCTGCTGCGGGGCGAAGGTCTCGCCCGGAAGCTGCAGGCCGGTCACCTGCGCGGTCACTTCACCGTCACCATAACCGTCCAGTGCGCGCACCGGAATAAACAGCGTGCTGCGCGCACCTGGCGGCAACTGAACCGGCTGCGGCTGTGCGCCTTCCAGCACCAGTTTGCCGGTAGAGGTCAGGGCAACGTTCAGCGTTTGCGGCTTGTCGGTCAGGTTGGTGATATCCAGCGTCAGTCGCGAGGTATCTCCGCTTGCCAGGAAGCGCGGGGTATTCAGCTCGGTAATGACCGGCGCGGCCACAATAACCTTGCTTTCACTGCTGCCGAAATCGTCTTCCGTCCAGGCCTGCGCCATCAGACGCAGCTCGCCGTTGAAATCACCAATCGGCAGTGTAATCGTGCCTTCCCCGTTGGCATCCAGCGTGACCGGCTGCGCCTGCTGGGCAATGATGGTGACGTGGTTCACCGGCGGTTTGCCGCCACGCTTCAGTTCATCCCCATCGCCACCAAAGCGCAGCGCGGCCAGACGGCCCTGCCCTTCAATGACCTGGCCGTAGATATCATAAATATCCGCGCCGTAGCGCTTCTGACCAAAGAAAGCCTGCCACGGATCCGGCGTGACGTAATCGGTAATGTTCAGCACGCCGCTGTCCACCGCCGAGACCAGAACGTTCACCTTCTGCGGCACGGCCCCCTCTTTCACGCTGGCTTTCACCTTCACCGAGAGCGTCTGGTTTGGACGCATCTTCTGCGGGTTATCAAGCGCAATATTCAGGCGGCGATTTTCGTCGCCCATCGGCAGATGAAGCAGGCCAACCGCGCGCTTCGGCGTGGCGGATTTGGATTTATCCCCAGGCCGTACCACCAGCGTACTCAGGTAGAGATCGTGACGTTTCCAGGCTTTGTCGACCGGGATAGCAAGATCAAGCCCGTTTGCCGGTACGTCGATCTCTTTCCACCACAGCGGCCCTTCGCTGGACTCGATCATCGCATAGCCCTTGCCTGCGGCTGGCGCGGCAATGTGCAGGTTGATGGTGTCACCCGGCTGATAGGCTGGCTTATCCAGCTTCAGCGTCACGCGGTCAGGGCGCGCAGCCCCGGTGCCGTCGCTGTTATCCTGCCAGCTATACCCTGCCCAAAAGCGCACGCTGCTGACCATCTCATCAGGCGCTTTCACCTCCAGACGGTATGAACCCCACTCCACCGGGAAGGTGACTTTACCCGTTTCGTCGGCCTTGAGCGTCAGCTCCTGCTCGCCTTCAACCAGGTCTTTCTGATCGAACTGAGACTGCCAGCCTTCGCTCTCAGACCAGTTCCAGAAGTAGTCACGGCGCTCGCGGATCAGGCGAACCTGTAAACCGGACACCGCTTTTTTCGCGCCGCTGGCATCGGCAAAAACGATATCGAAGCTGGCGTTGCCGTTCTCGTCAACAATCGGCTGGTTGACGGTGGTATCGGTGCGGTAGTCGTAAACGGCCTTGCTGGCGAACTGAGGGCGAATACCCGGCAGCTCAGCCGCCGGCCAGATGGCCTGCTCAGCGCGACGCGTTACCGGACGGCCGCCGGACTCCAGCAGGCTGGCCTGCAGGATCAGCTGCAGCGGAGAGTGCACTTCTTTCCACTGGCTTTCGGTAGAAACCTGTCCACGCCCCTGCTCATCCAGCGTAAGCTGCACCTCATCCAGGCTGCGGCTCAGGTTCTCCTCGGCGATATCGCCAAACTGGAAGCCCGGCAGCGCTGCCACCGCGTCACGCAGCGGACGCAGGAAGAGCTGGCCCTGCAGAGAATTACCGTTGGCCGGAGCGCCATACAGGTAATAGCCCACCACGTTAAAGTCCACGTTATCCTGCGGTGAAACCGGCGTTTTTTGTCCGCTCAGGTTGAGCGCCATGCGCTCTGGCATGAAGTCTTCGACGTGGAAGTCCCACAGGCGCTGCAGGTTATCGCCGGTGTTGGCGCGGATATGCCACATACCGGTCTGCGCCCCGCTGTCCAGCGGATAGTTGAAGCGATAGAGACCGTTCTCTGGCTTGACGACAATCGTACGCGCGATCTGTCCATCCGGACGCAGCACGTCGAGCTTCACAGGCTGATCCGGAAGTGGCTTACCGTCACTGTCGCGCAGCAGACCGTTGAGGATCACCGTTTCACCCGGGCGGTAGAGATCGCGTGGGCCAAACATAAAGAACTGCTTGCTGTAGCCCGGGCTCCCCGCGATATCAAACTCCGCCAGATCAAGAGCCGGCAGCTTGAGATCGAGCAGCGTGGTCTGGCCATCTTTACTGGCCAGGATCAGCGCGGCCTCTTTGTCGGTCTCAAGCTTTGCGTGGCCATCGCCGTCGCTTTTCGCTTCGGCAAGCGTCTGCCCTTTGTCGTTCAACAGGGTGACGGTGACGCCGGACTGCGCCGCACCGTTTTCCAGGCTCTGGGTGAAGATGTCCAGGCGGTTGTGATAACGGTGAGCGGACAGTCCAATATCGCTTAAGGTAAAGAGCGTCGCGGCGTTGCTGTAGTTGTAGTGCCCGGCCTGGTTCATGACCGCAATATAAACGCCAGACTGCTGGAGAGGTTTAATATCCTTCAGAGGCAGCAGCAATTTTTCCCGCGTATTGCGCGCCGGATTAAGATCGAATCGACCGGTGTAAACCAGCTCCGCCATCTTCAGCAGGTTATCGGACTCCCAGTTGGTCAGCGAGTTACGGTACTCCCACTGGCTGACAAGAGAGGCCAGCGATTCCGGCTTCACGCGGTAGAAGTTGACGTCAACATTGTTGACGTTGAGCGCCATCACCGGCAGACCTTCCACCACCTTACCCGGCAGCAGCGAGCCGCGGCTGGCAAAACCAACGGTGGGTTCAACGTCCCGGGTGGTCAGGGCTTTCTCATAATCAATGCCGAACGTCGCCTTGTTCAGCGCCTGCAGGCCCCGTTCAACGGTGACGACCAGGTTGCGGTTGGGCTCAAGATGGCGCAGGCGAAGCTCTTTCAGGTTAGGCGCAAGTTCCCACGCCCCGTCAACCTTGCCGCTTTTTTTATCCACGACGTGCACGGTTTTCGCGAAATCCTGATCGGGATTCAGCGGAACCGAGAATGTCAGCACCAGCGTGGCGGCACCGTCGAGCTGAACTTCAGAGGTATCCAGCAGGGTCAGCGCTTTTCCCTGGCTCTGGGCGGCGAGCTTAGCCAGCGTTTCAGCATTTGGCTTTTCCGCGGCTTTCGGTGTGGATGCGGTGGATGCCGCGGGAGCCGCAGCATGAGATTTATCGTCGCTGTTATCACAGCCGACAAGCGTAAACGTGGTAAGCAGCGCAAGAGAGAGCGCGGCTAAGCGAAACGGTTTCATCCTTTGTCCCTGGCCCATGGAGCCTGTTGGTCGTCGTCCGGATAAGTATTATCCGCAAGTTTCATTAATTCAAAAAGTCCAATTTTAGAATCTGGAAAGCGCCTCGCAGAATGGCAACACACCGCTACGCCGTGATGGAACCGCGATCACAGCACATAACGTCACATGTAACCTTTTACGTCATTTGTTTTTAAAACAAGAAGATAGCTGGATAAGCGCGCCTGAAGACTGCTAGTTTTATGACCATGACGCACCCCGAGTGCGCGGTTCAATAAGAGAGAAAGCCATGAAACGAGCCGTGAACGCCCTACAAAATTTCGGAAAATCATTGTACGGACCGGTACTTATCTTACCGATCGTCGGTCTGTTTATCGCCTTTGGTAACGTGCTGGGTAACGGTAATCTCGCGGAGTATCTGCCGTTTCTTGGCCATCCCCTGATTCAGCATATTGGTCAGCTTATCGCGAAATCTGCCGTGTCGGTGCTGGTGAACCTGGCGCTGGTGTTTGCCGTAGGGATCCCGATTGGTCTGGCGACGCGCGATAAAGGCTATGCCGCGCTGATTGGTCTGGTGACCTTTGTCGTATTCATCAACGCCATGAACGTCACGCTGCAGCTGCAGGGCGCGCTGGCGCCAGCTGCTCAGATGAAAGCGGCCGGACAAACCATGGTGCTGGGCGTGCAGGTGCTGGAGATGGGCGTTTTTGCCGGGATCCTGACCGGTGCGCTCTCCGGCTATCTGTACAACAAATACTCCGGCGTACAGTTTAACGGCGCGATGGCGATTTACTCCGGCCACTGTTTTGTCGCTATCGTCATGCTCCCCGTCTCCATGCTGCTCGGTGTGGTGATGAGCGAACTGTGGCCGTTTGCCCAGCACGGCATTAGCACCCTGGCGCTGGCCATCAAAGGCTCCGGGCCGTTTGGCGTGGCAATCTACGGTTTCCTGGAACGCATTCTGGTCCCCACCGGACTGCACCATCTGGTTTATACGCCGTTCCTCTATACCGAGCTGGGCGGCACGCAGGAGGTGTGCGGCGCGACCTATCAGGGCGCGCGCAATATCTACTTCGCCGAGATGGCCTGCCCGGACGTGAAGCAGCTCAGCAGCACCGTGGTGTGGGATGCGCGCGGCATCAGCAAGATGTTCGGCCTGCCTGCCGCCGCGCTGGCGATGTATATGACTGCCAGGCCAGAGCGTAAAGCGGCGGCCAAAGCGATTCTGATCCCGGCGGCGCTGACCTCGCTGCTGGTCGGCGTCACCGAGCCGATTGAATTCTCCTTCCTGTTCGTCGCCCCGCTGCTGTTCGTGGTGCACGCGGTGCTGACCGGCATCGGCATGATGCTGTTCTCCCTGCTGGGCGTTCACGCCATCGGCGCCAACGGGATTATCGACTTCATCCTCTACAACCTGCCGCTCGGCACGGAGAAGTCCAACTGGCCGATGTACATCCTGGTCGGGCTGATCATGTTCGCCCTCTACTTCGTGGTGTTCCGCTTCCTGATCCTGCGCTTCAACATGAAAACGCCGGGCCGTGAAGATGAGGACCAGGAGACGCGCCTCTACAGCAAGCAGGAGTACCAGGCGAAGGGCAATAACGACGATCTGGGCGAGTCCATCGTGGTGGGGCTGGGCGGCCGGGAAAATATTGAAGTGGTGGACAACTGCTACACCCGCTTACGCGTCACGGTAAAGGACGTCGCCATTATCGACGAGCCGCGTCTGAAGACGACCGGCGCGAAAGGGATTATCAAACAAGGTAACAACGTTCAGGTGGTCTATGGGCTGCATGTCAAAAAAATGCGAGAAGCCGTTGAGACGTTTCTCTGAAAGGAGCTAAAGATGTTTACACCCCCATTCATTCTGTCGATTGCCGGCGGCGGCAGCACCTACACGCCGGGCATTGTGAAAAGCCTGATGGTGCGCCTCCAGGATTTCCCGCTGGCCGAAATTCGCCTGTACGATATCGACGAGGCGCGTCAGAACACCATTGCGCCCGTCGTCGAGAAGGTCATTCGCGACCACAGTCAGCACATCAAATTTACCGTCACCAGCGACCCGGAAGTGGCCTTCAGCGGCGCCCATTTCGTCTTTGCCCAGATGCGCGTCGGTCAGTATAAGATGCGCGAGCAGGATGAGAAGATCCCGCTGCGTCACGGCGTGGTGGGCCAGGAAACGTGCGGCCCCGGCGGGCTGGCCTACGGCCTGCGCACGATCCTGCCGATGGTGGAGCTTATCGATCTGGTCGATCGCTACGCGCATGAAAAAGCCTGGATCGTGAACTACTCCAACCCGGCGGCGATCGTCGCGGAGGGCGTGCGCCGTCTGCGGCCAAATGCGCGGGTGCTGAACATCTGCGATATGCCGGTGGCCGCCATGCGCAATATGGGGGCGATTCTGGGTGTCGATCGCCGCAGGCTGGAAGTGGACTACTTCGGCCTGAACCACTTCGGCTGGTTTACCCGCGTGCTGGTGGACGGCGAAGACAAGCTCCCGGCGCTGCGTAAGCATATCGCTAAGTTTGGCCTGCTGACGGAAGATGCGGCTAAAACCGATCCGCAGCATTCTGACCCCTCCTGGGTGAAAACCTGGCGCAACATCAAGCCGATCATGGACAATTTCCCCGAGTATCTGCCGAACCCGTATCTGCAGTATTACCTGATGCCGAACCAGATTGTGGCGCACCAGAACCCGGACTATACCCGCGCTAATGAAGTGATGGACGGGCGCGAGAAAAAGCTGTTCGCCGCCGCTGAAGAATATCAACGCACCGGAATTTTACCGGATGCCTTCCATGTGGGCGTCCACGGCGAGTTTATCGTCGATGTGGCCTGCTCGCTGGCCTTTAACCTGCGAAGCCGCCATCTGGTGATGGTGGAAAACCGCGGGGCGATTACCAACCTGCCGTACGATGCGGTGGTGGAAGTTCCCGCTTATATCACCTCCGAGGGCCCGGAACCGATCCGCATCGGTCAGGTGCCGCTATTCCATCAGACCCTTTTGCAACAGCAGCTCGCCTCTGAACAGCTGCTGGTGGAGGCGACTATCGAAGGCAGCTATGAGAAAGCCCTGCAGGCATTCACCCTCAACCGCACCGTGCCGACCATGGAACATGCAAAAGCCATTCTGGATGAGATGATTGAGGCCAACCGCGACTACTGGCCAGCGCTGCAAAAAGCCTGGCAGGACGGCGAACCGGTGAAAAAATAGGGGCTTGCTCGCGAGTTGAACGTGGTTTGCTTGTCGGTGTCAGAAAAAACACCGACAATCCTTTTTTACGGAAAAGAATGGAGGCAACCCATGTCCACCTCATATTTTGTCGCTGCCGACTGGCTGATTGAGCACGGCGACGATCCGGAAGTTCAGATTATCGACGCGCGTATGGCCCCTCCGGGACAAGAGCATCGTGACGTGCCCGGTGAATACCGTGCCGGGCATCTGCCGGGTGCGGTATTTTTTGATATTGAAGCCCTCTCCGATCACACCTCTCCCCTGCCGCACATGCTGCCGCGCCCGGAAGCGTTTTCAGTGGCGATGCGCGAGCTGGGGATCAGCAAAGACAAACACCTCGTTGTCTATGATGAAGGTAACCTCTTCTCCGCGCCGCGCGCGTGGTGGATGCTGAAAAACTTCGGCGTGGAAAAAGTCTCGATTCTTGCCGGCGGGCTGGCGGGCTGGAAGCGCGACGAGCTGCCGCTTCAGCAGGGCGACGTAACGCTGCCGGAAGGTGAATTCGACGCGACCTTTGACACCCATGTGGTAAAACGCCTGACCGACGTGCTGGTCGTGAGCCATGAAAAAACGGCGCAAATCGTCGATGCCCGCCCTGCTCCACGCTTCAATGCCCAAGCGGATGAACCGCGTCCGGGGCTGAAGCGTGGACATATTCCGGGCGCGCTGAACGTGCCGTGGGGCGACCTGGTGTTTGAGGGCGAGCTGAAAACCACCGACGAGCTGCGCGCCATTTTTGACCGTGCTGGCGTGGATTTACATCGTCCGATTATTGCCAGCTGCGGCTCCGGCGTCACAGCCTGCGTGGCGATCCTGGCGCTCGCCACGCTCGGCGTAAACGACGTCACGCTCTACGACGGCGCCTGGAGCGAATGGGGTGCGCGAGACGATCTGCCTGTCGAACCCGCGAAATAATGGATAACCGCCTGGCCACGCTGTTAACGCGCGGGGCATCGCTGACCCGCGCGGAGTATCGCGTCCTCGCCCACCTCACGGAGCATCCGCTGCTGGTGGGCAACATCACAGTGCGAGAGCTTGCTCAGGAGACGTTTGTTTCTACCGCCACCATCATGCGGCTGTGCCAGAAGCTGGGGTTCAGCGGCTTTAGCGAGTTTATCTGGCACTGCAAGCAGTTGCTCTCCGACACGCCGCATATTGCCGTTCAGGGGCAATCGCGTCCTGAACTCCCGGTGCTGTTTAATCAGTTTATCGCCAACTATCAGCACACCTTTCAGTGGGTCACGCAGGAGAAGCGACAGCAGTTTGCCGATCTGCTGCGCCAGAAAGAGAGCTTCTTTCTCTACGGGGCTGGGTTTTCCTATCTCTTTGCGGAGTACCTGACCAAGAAGCTACAGGTGCTGGGCAAAACGGCGTTTATCTCCGGGCCGGGGGACAGCCGGAATATTTTCCTCAGCAACGCCGCGCGCTATCAGGTGTTTATTGCCGTCTCGCGCAGTGGCGAAACGGAGCAGGTGCTGGATAAAGCGCGGATTGCCAAAAACGTCGGCATGACCATCGTCGCGTTTACCCGCGCCTCGGCCAACACGCTGGCGGAGATGGCCGACGTTCACTTTGCGCTCTATGACGAAGCGGTACACTACGCCGCCGAAGCCGCAGGGGTGACGTCGTTTGAGTCGAATCTGGTGCTGCTGATGGATTTACTGCTGCTGGAAGCAACGGGGTGACATTCACCCCGCCGTAATCAGATGATGCGGTTGGTTTTGAGATCGCGCAGGAAGCCGCCCCAGCGACGCTCGTAGAATGGGGTGATGTGCTCGGTAATAAAGTGGCTGATGCCCTTCTCACCGTTTTTCACCTGACAGATATCAATCGGCTCATCGCCCGGTAGCGTGTCGGTCGCCACGCTGCCCGCCGCCTGAACGATCTCGTCGAAATCGCCATCGGCTTCAATACCGATCAACAGCACCGGCTTTTCGTCCGCGCGCTCTTTGATAGAGCAGAGAAACGCGCGCCTGACGGGCTTGAGCGTTTTGAACAGCGTCGTCAGGGAATCAATCATCTGCGCGGGCGGCTCGGCCACCTCAGACAGCAGCAGCGTTTCGCCCCCTTCAAGCACTTCCTGGGTGCTGAGTGGGTTGCCCTCTTCACCTATCAGGTGGCTGATTTCACGCGGCGTGAACTCTTTCCCGGTCGGCAATTTAGCGTTGAGGAACAGCGTCTGGCCCAGCGTCATTTCAAACAGGGTACGCACCGGCATTACCACGAACGCCTGTTCGTCTTCTACCGCTTCCTGCAGGGCTTCCAGCGAAGTAAAGAACGGGATCACCGACGTGCCGTCATCTTTCTCCCAGTGCAGCAGATCCAGCGCGCTGTCTTCGACAACCTGCTCACCTTCCGCCGCGGTGCCCGGCACCCAGACGGTGGATTCCAGCAGCGTGCGGAAAAAAGCCGGACGGTGGGCGGGCTCGGTCGCAGCCTGCTCCAGCAGGGTTTCTAATTCGTTTTTGGTATCTGACATAGTTTGGCTACTTCAAAAAACGCCGGGTGGCGCTTCGCTTACCCGGCCTACAAAACCGTAGGCCCGTGCAAGCGCAGCGCCGCCGGGCAATATGATGACTCCGAAGGCGCGCGTAAGCGTAGCGCCACCCGGCTAAAAAGATTACTCAGCCGTCAGCAGGTTCGCCACGGTACGCACACCCAGACCGGTTGCGCCCGCAGACCACTGCTCAACCGCGGCTTTACGATACGTTGCGGAGCAGTCGATGTGCAGCCAGCCTTCATGATAATTCTCAACGAAGTGAGACAGGAAGCCTGCCGCGGTGCTTGCTCCCGCCGGGTACGCCGCGCTGGCGGTATTGTTCAGCTCGGCAAAATTGGACGGCAGCTGGCTGCGGTGGAACTCGGCCAGCGGCAGACGCCAGAACGGTTCATTTTCAGCAGCGGCGCTGGCCAGCAGGCGAGCGGCCAGCTTGTCGTCGAAGCTGAACAGCGCATGGTAGTCGTTACCCAGCGCGGTTTTCGCCGCGCCGGTCAGGGTCGCCATATCGATAATCAGCTCTGGCTTCTGGGCAGACGCGTCGATCAGGCCATCGGCCAGCACCAGACGGCCTTCGGCGTCGGTGTTCATCACTTCGACGTTTTTGCCGTTGCGATAGCGAATGATGTCGCCCAGCTTGAAGGCGTTACCGCTCACCATGTTGTCCGCGCAGCACAGGTACAGCTTCACGCGCTTGTTCAGACCGCGGGTAATCGCAAACGCCAGCGCGCCGGTGATGGTGGCCGCGCCGCCCATGTCGGACTTCATGGAGTCCATGAACGCGCTCTGCTTCAGGCTGTAGCCGCCGGTGTCGAAAGTGATGCCTTTACCTACCAGGCAGGCAAAGACAGGAGCGTCTTTATCGCCGGTTGGGTTGTAGTCCAGCGCCAGCAGCACCGGTGGACGCTCAGAACCACGGCCCACGGTATGGATACCCATGTAGTTCTGCTCGCGCAGGTCTTCACCCTTGGTGATGCGGTAGGACATCTTGTCGCCCGCCACGCCGCACAGCAGGTCAACCGCGCGCTGCGCCAGCTGCTCAGGGCCTAACTCTTCCGCCGGGGCGTTGATGGTGTCGCGCACCCAGTCGATAATTTGCAGGCGGCTTTCAAGCTCTTTCTGACCAGCGGCATCAAGGTTTGCCCACTCAATTTTGCGGGTGCCTTTCGGGCCTTTGTAGCCTGCCCAGAATGCCCAGCTGCGGTCGGTGTCCCAGCCTTCGCCTTCCAGGGAGACATGCTTAATGCCCAGGCCATCAATTTTACGCGCGGCGCGCTGGATCAGGCCCAAATCATCGTTGCCCGTCAGGTGCAGGGTAATACCGTCGTTGTTGATGCTGTAGCTGGCTTTCTCGCCCCAGCGCGCGTCGGCGGGCTGCGTAGAGAGCGTAATCTTCATCGCTTCGGTCATTTTATTTTTCCTTATTAGCAACTAGCAAACGGGCCGCCTGAAGGCAGCCCGTTTTGTTATTTATTCTGCTTCATCTAACCAGACTAACAGAATCGCCTCCAGAATTTTTTCATTGGATGCGTTTGGATCGTCGTCGAAATCCTCTAAATCGCAGATCCACTGGTGCATGTCGGTGAATCGTACGGTCTTCGGATCGAGATCCGGGTTCGCGTCGTAGAGCGCTTCGCCGATTTCACGGCTGTCTGTCCACTTCAGTCCCATATCAATGCTCGCGTGCGTGGTTGATGGTGTAGCGTGGGAACTCCACGACCAGATCTTCATCAGTCACCGCAGCCTGGCAGCTTAAGCGGCTGTCTGGCTCCAGACCCCATGCTTTATCCAGCATGTCGTCTTCGTCTTCGGTGCTCTCGGCGAGAGAGTCAAAACCTTCACGCACGATGCAGTGGCAGGTGGTGCAGGCACAGGATTTTTCACAGGCGTGTTCCACTTCGATACCTGCACGCAGGGCAACATCGAGAATGGTTTCACCGGTCTTCGCTTCCAGAACAGCGCCATCCGGACAGAGGTCCGCATGAGGCAAAATTACAATCTTTGGCATATTAAACCTCGTCCACGGACTGGCCTTTCAGCGCGACGCGGACAGATTTGTCCATGCGGCGAGCAGCAAAGTCCTGGGTTTGTTTATCAACGTTTTTAATGGCTTCTTCTATTGCGTCAGAGTCATTGCCTTCAGCGACCACGCTTAAGCGCGCGGCGGCTTCGTCAATCACCTGACGCTCAGCGGCGCTGAGCAGCGCGGCGTCGGCAGCGAGCGCGCCGGTCAGGCTCTCCAGCACGCGTGCGGCTTCAACTTTCTGTTCGGCCAGCATACGCGCCTTCACATCCTGCTCGGCGTAGCTCATTGAGTCCTGAATCATAGAGGCGATTTCGCCATCGGTCAGGCCGTAGGACGGCTTCACCTGGATGGACGATTCCACGCCGGTGGATTTTTCCATCGCCGTGACGCTCAGCAGGCCGTCGGCATCCACCTGGAAGGTGACGCGAATATGCGCCCCGCCCGCAGGCAGCGCCGGGATACCGCGCAGCGCAAAGCGCGCCAGAGAGCGGCAGTCCTGCACCAGCTCGCGTTCGCCCTGCATTACGTGGATGGACATCGCGGTCTGGCCGTCTTTGAAGGTGGTAAACTCCTGCGCGCGCGCCACCGGAATGGTGGTGTTACGCGGGATCACTTTCTCCACAAGGCCGCCCATGGTTTCTAACCCCAGCGACAGCGGGATGACGTCCAGCAGCAGCATTTCGCTGTCCGGCTTGTTGCCGACCAGAATATCGGCCTGGATTGCGGCGCCCACGGCAACCACTTTGTCCGGGTCGATGGAAGTCAGCGGCGTGCGGCCAAAGAATTCGCCCACGCGCTCGCGCACCAGCGGCACGCGGGTCGAACCGCCTACCATGACCACTTCCAGCACCTCGTTCGCCTCAACGCCCGCATCTTTCAATGCGCGACGGCAGGCCAGCAGGGTGCGTTTCACCAGCGGGGCAATCAGATCGCTGAACTGGTCGCGGGTGATGTCACCCTGCCAGCCCGCAACGTTTACGGTAACCGTCTGCGCATCGCTCAGGGCGATTTTGGCGTCAATAGCCGCATCCAGCAGCTCGCGCTGTACGCGGGCATCGCTGCGATCGCTGATGCCCGCCTGCTCGCGAATGTAGTCCGCCAGCAGATGGTCGAAGTCATCGCCACCCAGCGCGGAATCCCCGCCGGTTGCCAGCACTTCAAATACCCCACGGCTCAGGCGCAGGATTGAGATATCAAAGGTACCGCCGCCGAGATCGTAAACCGCAATGACCCCTTCCTGACCGGAGTCGAGGCCGTAGGCAATCGCCGCCGCCGTCGGTTCGTTCAGCAGACGCAGCACGTGCAGGCCCGCCAGACGCGCGGCGTCTTTGGTGCCCTGACGCTGTGCATCGTCAAAGTACGCAGGAACGGTGATCACCACGCCGTCCAGGTCGCCGCCGAGCGTTGCCGTAGCGCGCTCCGCCAGCGCTTTGAGAATGTCAGCAGAAACACGAATCGGGTTCAGCAGACCGGCCGCGGTCGCGATCATCGGCAGGCCGTTTTCACTGGCCTGCAGCTGATACGGCAGATGCGGGTAGCGGGTCTGAATATCGGCCAGCGAGCGGCCCATCATGCGCTTGACGGAGCTGATGGTGTTGGCCGGATCGCGCGCGGCGTTGGCGCGGGCGTCATAGCCGACCGCGTGACCCTGCTGCTGGTAGTGGACCACGGAAGGCAGCAGATGGCGGCCCTGCTCGTCAGCCAGCGTTTCCGCCTGGCCGCTGCGCACGGTCGCCACGAGGGAATTGGTGGTGCCCAGGTCAATACCCACCGCCAGACGACGCTGGTGCGGTGCGGCACTTAAGCCAGGCTCACTAATTTGTAATAAGGCCATAATTGCTTCCGAAATTAAAAATCGAGCAGCTTTTCTTCGAGTTGTTCAGCACTGCTTCGCAGTTTATCGAGAAAACGGAGTTTGCGCACAGTATCTGCCGCCACGTCCCAGGTCTCGTTGTTCAGTTGCTCCACCATCTGCTGATGGCGGGTATCGAACATGCCCTTCACGCGCGTAATAAAGCTTTCCAGACGCGCTTCGTCTTTGGCCTGTTCAATCTCATCGAGCTCTTCACGAAGCTCCAGTTGCTCCATCAGAAATGCCGTGTCGCGCACGGTGTGCTGTTCGCTCGCCAGATCAAAACCGTGGAGCGAGAGCAGATACTCAGCGCGCGCCAGCGGATGGCGCAGCGTCTGCCAGGCCTGGTTGATGGTCGCAGAGTGCGATACCGCAGCCAGCTGTTCTGCCTGAGTACCGCTCGCGAATTTGTCCGGATGGTACTGACGCTGAAGATCCTGAAAGCGGATCGTCAGCACCTGGAGATCAATCGGGTATTGAGCGGGAAGTCCGAAGAGAGTGAAGTAATCCATAACAATCTCAGGGGTAGCCTGTTATAACAAACCCCACGCGCAGCGGGTACGCCACGGTGGGGTTTCGGATGACGCGCGGTTAAACGTGGAAGCTTTCGCCGCAACCACACTCGTCTTTGACGTTCGGGTTCGTGAATTTAAACCCTTCGTTCAGGCCTTCTTTAACGAAGTCCAGCTGAGTGCCGTTGAGGAATTGCAGGCTTTTGCCATCGACCACCACCTTCACGCCCTTGTCTTCAAACACGGTGTCGTCAGACGCCGGTTCGTCAACAAACTCCAGTACGTAAGCCATACCAGAACAGCCGGAGGTACGTACGCCCAGTCGCAGGCCAAAGCCTTTACCACGGTTCGCCAGAAAAGAGCTTACTCGCGCGGCAGCGCTGTCGCTAAGGGTAATCGACATACTCAAACCTCAATTATTTTGCTTCACGTTTGCTTTTGTAATCCGCAATGGCGGCTTTGATCGCGTCTTCTGCCAGAATTGAGCAGTGAATTTTCACCGGTGGCAGTTCGAGTTCTTCAGCAATATCCGTGTTCTTGATTGCCTGTGCTTCGTCCAGAGACTTGCCCTTCACCCATTCGGTGACCAGGGAGCTGGAGGCGATAGCAGAACCGCAGCCGTAGGTCTTGAAGCGCGCGTCTTCAATGATACCTTCATTGTTGACTTTAATCTGCAACTTCATCACGTCGCCACACGCCGGCGCACCGACCATGCCGCTACCGACAGATTCGTCACTGTTGTCAAAAGAGCCAACGTTGCGTGGATTTTCGTAATGATCGATGACTTTTTCGCTGTATGCCATGATTGAATTCTCCTTATGTACCGATTAGTGATGTGACCATTCAATGCTGTTAAGATCCACGCCCTGCTTGAACATTTCCCACAGTGGAGAAAGGTCGCGCAGACGGCCAATGGAGTTGCGAACCAGCTTGATGGTGTAGTCAATCTCTTCTTCGGTAGTGAAACGACCTAAAGAGAAACGGATAGAGCTGTGTGCCAGCTCGTCAGTCATACCCAGCGCGCGCAGCACGTAGGATGGCTCAAGGCTTGCAGAGGTACAGGCAGAACCGGAAGAAACCGCCAGGTCTTTCAGCGCCATGATCAGCGACTCGCCTTCAACATAGTTGAAGCTGACGTTGAGGATGTTCGGTGCGCCCTGCTCGAGATCGCCGTTCAGATACACTTCTTCCATATCTTTCACGCCGTCCCACAGACGGTTACGCAGCGTGCGCAGGCGTGCCATCTCGGTTTCCATCTCTTCTTTTGCAATGCGGTAGGCTTCGCCCATGCCCACGATCTGGTGAACAGGCAGCGTACCGGAACGCATGCCGCGCTCGTGACCGCCACCGTGCATCTGTGCTTCGATGCGGATACGCGGCTTACGACGAACGTACAGCGCGCCAATCCCTTTCGGGCCATAGATTTTGTGGCCGGAGAAGGACATCAGGTCCACTTTCAGCTGGCTCAGGTCGATAGGCAGTTTGCCCACGCTCTGGGTCGCGTCCACGTGGTAGATGATACCGCGCGCGCGGCACATTTCGCCGATGGTCGCGATGTCTTGTACCACGCCGATTTCGTTGTTGACGTGCATGATGGAGACCAGAATGGTGTCATCACGCATGGCCGCGTCGAGCTCTTTCAGGTCGATGATGCCGTTGCTCTGTGGCGCCAGGTAGGTGACTTCATACCCTTCACGCTCCAGCTGACGGCAGGTGTCCAGCACGGCTTTATGTTCGGTTTTGCTGGTGATGATGTGCTTGCCTTTTTTCTGATAAAAGTTGGCTGCACCTTTGATCGCCAGGTTGTCGGATTCGGTCGCACCAGAGGTGAAAACAATCTCACGCGGGTCGGCACCAACCAGGTCAGCAATCTGATTACGGGCGATATCAACCGCCTCTTCAGCATGCCAGCCAAAACGGTGTGAACGGGAAGCTGGGTTACCAAAGTTTCCGTCCAGGGTCAGACACTGCATCATTTTCTCGGCAACACGCGGGTCCACCGGCGTGGTTGCGGAGTAATCGAGATAAATCGGTAATTTCATTGCTCTTTAAACTCCGTACATCGCTTCAATGCAAGGAATCAGGCAACCGGCTGGATGTACGACCGAGTACACGGGGCGAGTCTTCGCCCCGGCCTGATTCTGAAATACTTATCGTTTTATTACGCGCGCAGTTTGACGTCGATAGCGTCCTGCGCGCGGGTGCTGCGTTGGGAATCCTGACTGTGCTGACGACCAGAGACATCCAGAACTTCCTGGTTATTGACCAGTTCACCCAGGGTGATGTTGTTCAGGAAGCCGGTGAGACGGTCGCTCAGATCGCGCCACAGCGCGTGGGTCAGGCACTTATCGCCGCCCTGGCAGCCGCCTTTACCCTGGCAACGGGTCGCGTCAACGGATTCGTCAACTGCGCTAATCACTTCACCAACTGCAATACTGCCCGCGTCTTTACCCAGCAGATAACCGCCGCCTGGGCCACGAACGCTGGAAACCAGTCCATTTTTACGCAGTCTGGAGAACAGCTGTTCCAGATAAGAGAGGGAGATCCCTTGTCGTTCAGAAATATCAGCCAACGGAACCGGGCCCGCTTCGGAGTTGAGCGCAACGTCCAGCATCGCGGTCACGGCATAACGCCCTTTAGATGTCAGTCTCATGTCTTACTTAACCTCAAACTCGCCCCTGCCCGGGGTTTTTTATAGTAAAATGGGGTATTGCATAGCAGGGCCAAGTCTGACATTCCTGACTAAAATGGTCAACTATTTACTTGACTGTTTTAGTCAGGTATTTAACCTTCTGTGCCTTCATAATACAGGTGCGGCCTGATGCCCTCACCCCGCCCCTCTCCCACAGGGAGAGAGAAAACAAACCGGCACTACTCTTTATTCTTCTGCTCAATCGACGCCAGAATCCCGCGCAGGATGTTCAGCTCCTGGCTTTCCGGACGCGCGCGGGTAAACATGCGGCGCAGCTTGTTCATTACCTGGCCCGGGTGGCCCTCACGGATAAAGCCGGTTGAGAGCAGCGTCTGCTCCAGGTGACCGTAGAAACGCTCAAGGTCGTCCACCAGCGGGTAAGCCGTCTCTTCCTTCGGCTCGACCTCTTTTTCCTGCGTTGCCAGCCACGCCATACGGACCTCGTAAGCGATAACCTGCACCGCCATCGCCAGGTTCAGCGAGCTGTACTCCGGGTTTGCCGCAATCGCGACGTGATAATGACACTTCTGCAGCTCATCGTTGGTCAGGCCAACGCGCTCGCGGCCAAACACCAGCGCAACCGGCGCCTGTTCAGCCTCCGAGACACTTTTCAGACCGCATTCGCGCGGATCGAGCATTGGCCACGGCAGCGTGCGCGAACGCGCGCTGGTACCCACAACGAGGCTGCAGCCGGCCAGCGCTTCGTCAAGGGTGTCGACGATCTGGGCATTGCCGATCACGTCGCTGGCCCCGGCCGCCAGCGCGATAGCCTGTGAGTCGGGTTTCACCAGCGGGTTAACCAGCCACAGGTTCGTTAAGCCCATGGTTTTCATAGCGCGGGCAACGGAGCCCATGTTGCCGGTGTGCGATGTTTCGACCAGCACGATTCGAATGTTTTGCAGCATAATTTTTAATGTCTGAATTCAGCGTCTGAAGAATATTCGGGCATATTATCATAAACGGGAGACATAATCCGATCCCGCTGCTATACTCTGCGCCGATTTTCCTGTTCTTTAACATCCAGTGAGAGAGACCGATGCATCCGATGCTGACCATCGCCGTGCGCGCAGCGCGCAAGGCGGGTAATGTAATTGCCAAACACTACGAAACGCCAGACTCCGTAGAAACCAGCCAGAAAGGCAGCAATGATTTCGTGACGAACGTCGATAAAGCCGCAGAAGCGATTATTATCGAAACGATCCGCAAATCTTACCCACAGCACACCATCATCACCGAAGAAAGCGGTGAACATGAAGGTACCGATCAGGATGTTCAATGGGTTATCGATCCACTGGATGGCACCACCAACTTCGTCAAACGCCTGCCACACTTCTCTGTGTCTATCGCAGTACGCATTAAAGGCCGTACTGAAGTCGCCGTTGTGTACGATCCAATGCGTAACGAACTGTTCACCGCGACCCGCGGTCAGGGCGCACAGCTGAACGGCTACCGTCTGCGCTGCAGCAACGCACGCGATCTGGACGGCACCATCCTGGCGACCGGTTTCCCGTTCAAGGCAAAACAGCACGCGACCACCTATATGAATATCCTGGGCAAACTGTTCACCGAATGCGCGGACTTCCGTCGCACCGGTTCTGCTGCGCTGGATCTGGCCTATGTTGCCACCGGCCGCGTTGACGGTTACTTCGAACTCTCACTGAAGCCATGGGATTTTGCAGCGGGCGAGCTGATCGCACGTGAAGCAGGCGCCATTGTTTGCGACTTCACCGGCGGCCATAACTATCTGTCTACCGGCAACATCGTTGCAGGTAACCCACGCGTTGTTAAAGCCATGCTGGCAAACATGCGTGATGAACTGAGCGATGCGCTGAAGCGTTAATCCCGGTAATTCCCTCTCCCTGTGGGAGAGGGAATTGAAACTAAAAAGGCCGCAATCCCCTTCCCACCGGCACCGCACTCATCCACATCGTTACCGCCGCTACCAGCAGAATCACCCCGCCCGCCAGCGCAAGCGTTGTCCATCCTACCTGTCGCCACAGCACCGGCGTTTTATTGCCGCTGAGTTTGACCGCCAGCTGACGGAAGCTGTGTACCAGCAGCGCTAAAGACGAAATGGTGAGAGAGGTTCCTGACGCCATCGCCAGCGCGGACAGCATGCCCCAGCCGAACACGCCTATCACCTTACTGAACAGCAGCACCATGATGGCACCCGAACACGGGCGCATGCCCATAGAGAGAACAATCACCAGCCGCGCGCGCCAGTCGTCGCCGTTCTGTAATTGTTCCTGTGTTGGCAAATGCTGATGCCCGCAGCCGCAGTTTTCATCATGAACGTGGTGCGGCGTAAAGGTTTTGAATTTCGGCTTTTGCAGCAGCACGCGCAGCTTTTTCAGCGCCCGCCAGCAGAGGATCAGCCCCAGCAAACCCACCAGCGCGTAGCTCCCTTTTTCAAGCCAGAAGCTGCTCAAGTGCAGCTGGCGCGCGGGAAGCTGTAACAGCGAAAGCACGACCACCACGAGCGCAATCGCCACGCCGCCCTGAAGCAGCGAGGAGGCCAGCGTCAGGCCGATACTCGATTTCAACTTTGACGGATGGGTGGCGAGCCAGGTCGTGATGACGATTTTGCCGTGCCCCGGCCCCAGGGCGTGCAGAACGCCATAGACAAAACTGAACGCCAGCAGGGAACCACCCGCTTTTGTCGGGTTCTCCGCCACCGCCTTCAGCAGACCGCTCATCTGCTGGTTGACCTCACGCTGCCAGATAATGCTTTTCATCATGACCTGCGGCCAGGCCTGCCACAGCCACAGCGCACCGCCAGCTGCTAACAGTAAAAAGAGCGCCAGCGGCCAGAGGTGCAGCCAGCGGCGCGGTTTCCGAACCGGAGAGGAGATCACTGACATTGTAACGTCACCTCCTGCGCAAACTGTTTACCCAATTCCATATCCTCGGGCGGTGCATCTTCTTTATCAAGCGAGACCGCAAAGTTCAGCGTCTCTTCGCTGGGTTTCGGGGTGTGCACGCCAATTTTGCAGCTTTTTTGCAGCGCGTCCGGCAGCCGTACGTCGCTGTCTTTGTCATAGCGCATGTCAACATAGTAGGTAGGGTCAAAGGTGGAAAAGCGGTACGTTTGCCCCGCCAGCGGCTGCGGATGCGCCAGCGGAAGCACGAACGTCAGCACCGCCTGGTGCCCTTCACGCGTCATCCCGTATTCCGTGGGTCGGTTCAGAAATTTGACCTTTTGCCCGTTGTGCCAGAATTCAGTGAAGTAGTGCTGGCCGAGCACGTTGGCCATTACTTCCGCCGCCAGCTTTTTCCAGATTTCATCGCCGGGCTTCGCATTTCCCGCATCGTAGAGCAGATCGGCCGAGGTGATTTCATCCATCGTCCAGCGCATTTTCAGGCCGCTCAATTGCGTGCCGTCGGTGACCAGCTCGGTTTTGAGGTCGATAAAGCTGTGAGGGTGTGCGCTGGCGGTTAAGCTGATAACCGCCAAAAATAACGCCATCGCACATTGTTTAACTGTTTGCATCAATTCCTCACGTCAAAAATTCTGTGATGTTCCCCAGCAATCCTGAGTGAAAGGCCTGCCGGCGCGCTTTTCAGCGCTCATCCTTTAGCTATTCTTATCAAACATTCACACTGGATACCCGACAGATGATGACGACGCTTGAAATTCCATCTGTGCTTTCCAGTTCGCAGCGCCGCTGCCAGGTGCTTTTGATGCTTTACCTGCCCGATGCTGCCGTCACCGCACAGAGCATAATCGCTGCCAACGGCGTGGATGACGCGATGGCACGGCAAGATATAGCCGAGACGCGCGATGAAATCCAGCGCTATCACCGGCTGGATATCGTCACGCACCACGACGGCTGCTACCGGATTGAAGGCACAGCCCTGAATCAGCGTTTATGCCTGCTGCACTGGCTGCGCCGGGCGCTGCGGCTTTGCCCGCAGTTCGTCTCGCACCAGTTTACCCCCGCATTAAAAACCGCGCTTAAACAACACGGCATTGCGCGTCCGCTTTACGACGATGCGAACCTGAGGGCGCTGATCGGCTTCTGCTCACGCAAGCTCCAGCGCCAGTTTGAATGCCGCGACGTCCAGTTTTTACAACTCTATCTACAATACTGCCTTATTCAGCACCAGCTCGGGAATACGCCGCAGTTTTCCCACGTTCAGCGCAGCTGGACCCAGTCGAGAGGGGAGTATTTTACGGCCCAGGAGATCGTGCGCCACTGGAGACGGCGCGTCCCGCAGGGTGCCCACGGGGATGAACAGCTGTTTCTGGCGCTGCTGTTTATGATGCTCCGCACGCCCGATCCGGTGCTTGATAAGCACCAGCAGGATCAGCGTCTACGTCGGGCCATCGTGCGCATGGTGGCCCGCTTTCGTTCCCAGACCGGGATGAACTTCAGCGATGAACAAGGGCTGACCGATCAGCTGTATATCCATCTGGCTCAGGCGCTGGACCGTTCGCTGTTTGAGATCGGCATCGACAATAACCTGCCGGAGGAGATCCACCGCCTTTATCCCCGACTGTTACGCACCACGAAAGAGGCGCTGTTTGAGCTGGAAGCGGAATTTGGGCTACGTTTTTCCGATGAAGAGATGAGCCTCGTGGCGGTGATTTTTGGTGCCTGGCTGATGCAGGAGACTGACCTGCATGAAAAACAGGTGATCCTGCTGACGGGAGACGATAAAGCCAGCGAGGAGCGGATTGAACAGCAGCTTCGCGAGCTGACGCTGCTGCCGCTCAACATTCGCTACCTGACGCTGCAGGCCTTTCAGAAAGAGGGGGCGCCGCGCGAAGCCGCGCTGGTTATCACCCCCTACCCTACGGCCCTGCCGCTGTTCTCGCCGCCGTTGATTCATGCCGTTGAGACACTGAACGCGCAGCAGCAAGAACATATTCGCGCCATGCTGGAATCATAGCGACGCGCGGGCGGCCACTTTAGGGCGAACAACGATGGCGGGCAAGGCGACCAGCGCCATCACCCAGAAGACGCCGTGCCCCAGATGCTGATAGAGGAATCCCGCAAACACCGTCATGATCGCGATACTGCCCCCCATTGCCACTGCCGAATAGACGGCCTGCAGGCGAATCACGTCCCCGCCCTCGCGCGCAGCGATATAGCGCATGGCTGCCAGATGGCACACGGTAAAGGTGCCGCAGTGAAGTATTTGCGCCACAATCAGCCACGGCAGATCGGTCGTCCAGCCCATAATCCCCCAGCGCGCCACCCCACACACGGCGGAAAGCAGCAGCAGGTCACGCGCGCCAAAGCGACGGAACAGTTTTTTGCTCAGGGCAAAGATAATGACTTCGGCCACCACGCCCAGCGACCATAGATAGCCCACGGCGGAAGCGGAATACCCTGCCCCCTGCCAGTAGATGGCGCTGAAGCCATAATACGCCGCATGCGCCCCCTGAAGGAGACACACACACGCCAGAAAACGCCAGCTTTGTGCGACCAGGCTCCGCCAGGCGGGCCAGCCAGCGCTCTCCTGATGGCGGCTTTCACCTTGCGGCATCACCGACGGTCGCAGCAGCATGCCCAGCAGCATCGAGGCAATGCCGATGCTCAGCAGGGCAAGAATGGCGCGGTAATCGTACAGGCTGACCAGTTTGCCCACCAGCGCCGAGCCAATCACAAAGGCGATAGAGCCCCACAGGCGCACGCGACCGTAATCCATGGTGATCTGCTTTTGCCAGGTGTTCGCCAGGGCATCCGTCAGCGGCACCAGCGGTGAGAAGAACAGGTTAAAGCCGACCATCACCACCATCAGCCAGGCAAACTGGTGGCTGACCCAGAAGCAGGCCACAAAGACCAGGGTCAGCAGAGCAAGAATGCGCACGGCCTTGATCAGTAAGGAGGGATCGCTGACGCGCGGGGCAATCAGCAGGCTGCCGAGGAAACGCGCCACCAGCCCGGCCCCCAGCAGGACGCCGATGGTCTCGGGCGTCAGGCCGATACCCTTGAGCCAGACACTCCAGAAGGGCAGAAAAATACCGTAGCTAAAGAAATAGGTGAAATAACTGAGCGCCAGCCAGCGCGTGGAATGCAAGACCATGAATCCCTCCCGAAATCGAGGCCATAGTCTGGCGAGAATATAAAAATTAAGCAAGTAGATAGCCTGCTATAAATTAACGAAAAATTAACATCTTGTGCAGTCGCCTGGCTTATGGCAGGGAATGGAAATATGTATTACGTTTAAATTACTCCACTTGCAGAGGTTTTCTGCCATGAACTCACTACGTTATCTCGATTTCGGTCAGTCGCGTCACCTGCTGCTGTTGATCGGCCGCATCGCACTTGTCGTGCTGTTTATTATCTTTGGTTATCCAAAACTGACGGGGTTTAGCGGCACCGTACAATACATGACCTCGCTGGGAACGCCGATGCCCATGCTGGCGGCCATTATTGCGGTGGTGATGGAAGTGCCTGCCGCCATTCTGATCGTACTGGGCTTTTTTACCCGTCCTCTCGCGGTACTGTTTGTGTTCTATACCCTCGGAACGGCGGTGATTGGGCATCACTACTGGGATATGACCGGCGATGCGGTCGTACCGAATATGATTAATTTCTACAAGAACGTCAGTATTGCTGGCGCCTTTATTTTGCTGGCGATTGTCGGACCTGGCGCCATCTCCCTGGACCGGCGTTAAGCCATAAAAAAAGGCCGCATGCGCGGCCTTTTTTATTTCTGCAAAGCAGAGGAATTATGCGTAAACCGGGAAGCGTGCGCAGATATCCAGAACTTTACCTTTGACGCGCTCGATAACCGCTTCGTCATTGATGTTGTCCAGAACGTCACACATCCAGCCAGCCAGCTCTTTCACTTCTGCTTCTTTGAAGCCGCGGCGAGTCACGGCCGGAGAACCGATACGGATACCGGAGGTCACGAACGGGCTCTTCGGATCGTTTGGCACGCTGTTTTTGTTCACGGTGATGTTGGCGCGGCCCAGGGCAGCATCAGCTTCTTTACCGGTCAGGTTCTTATCAACCAGATCCAGCAGGAACAGGTGGTTTTCAGTACCGCCGGATACCACTTTGTAGCCACGGTTCAGGAACACTTCCACCATCGCTTTGGCGTTCTTAGCAACCTGCTGCTGATAAACCTTGAACTCAGGCTCCATCGCTTCTTTCAGCGCGACCGCTTTTGCCGCGATAACGTGCATCAGTGGGCCGCCCTGCGCGCTTGGGAACACCGCGGAGTTCAGTTTTTTGTACAGCTCTTCGTCACCGCCTTTCGCCAGGATCAGGCCACCGCGTGGACCCGCCAGGGTTTTGTGGGTGGTGGTGGTCACAACGTGAGCGTGTGGAACCGGGTTCGGGTAAACGCCTGCGGCGATCAGACCCGCAACGTGCGCCATATCAACGAACAGGTAAGCACCGATGCTGTCTGCAATTTCACGCATTTTTGCCCAGTCAACGATACCGGAGTAAGCAGAGAAGCCACCGATGATCATCTTCGGTTTGTGCTCTTTAGCCTGCTTCGCCATGTCTTCGTAGTCAATTTTACCGGACTCATCGATACCGTAAGGGATGATGTTGTACAGTTTGCCGGAGAAGTTAACCGGGGAGCCGTGAGTCAGGTGGCCGCCCTGCGCCAGGTTCATACCCAGAACGGTATCGCCCGGCTGCAGCAGCGCGGTGTAGACCGCGAAGTTAGCCTGAGAGCCAGAGTGCGGCTGGACGTTTGCATAGTCAGCGCCAAAAAGTTCTTTCGCACGATCGATAGCCAACTGCTCAACGATATCAACGTACTCGCAACCGCCGTAATAGCGTTTGCCCGGGTAACCTTCAGCATATTTGTTGGTCAGCTGAGAACCCTGCGCCTGCATGACGCGCGGGCTGGTGTAGTTTTCGGAGGCGATCAGTTCGATGTGCTCTTCCTGACGTACTTTTTCCTGCTCCATAGCCTGCCACAGTTCGGCATCATAATCGGCAATGTTCATTTCACGCTTTAACATCCGCATCTCCTGACTCAGCTAACAAGTAAATTTTGGCCTGAAAAGGCAGTCCTGTTGGACGACGGGCAACAGTATAACTGATTAGTTCTGTGATAACAGGTCTTGACAAACGATTTTACGCAAACGTTTTCCTACCCGCCACGCAAGGGTTTGAGGAATAAAGCTCTCGCCCTTTCCAGCGGATTTCTTTTCAGGTTTGTGATGCATATTTTTCATCTTGCAAAGAACCATTTACAACGCAGGGGTATTTTTTATAAGATGTATTTAAAATACATCATTAAAGTGACATCAGAAGGACGCGCTCATGCTCGACGCTCAAACCATCGCTACCGTAAAAGCCACCATTCCTCTGCTGGTGGAAACCGGCCCTAAACTCACCGCCCATTTCTATGATCGCATGTTCACGCACAACCCGGAGCTCAAAGAGATATTCAACATGAGCAACCAGCGTAACGGCGATCAGCGTGAAGCGCTGTTCAACGCCATCGCGGCCTATGCCAGCAATATTGAAAACCTGGCTGCACTGCTGCCTGCGGTAGAAAAGATTGCGCAGAAACATACCAGCTTCCAGATCCAACCCGAGCAGTACAACATTGTGGGTGGCCACCTGCTGGCGACGCTGGACGAGATGTTCAGCCCGGGCCAGGAGGTGCTGGACGCGTGGGGTAAAGCTTACGGCGTGCTGGCAAACGTGTTTATCAACCGTGAAGCACAGATCTACAGCGAAAACGCCAGCAAGAACGGCGGCTGGGAAGGCACGCGGGCGTTCCGCATCGTCGAGAAAACCCCGCGCAGCGCATTGATTACCAGCTTTGAGTTTGAGCCGGTGGACGGACAGCCGGTGGTCGATTACCAGCCTGGCCAGTATCTGGGCGTGTGGCTGAAGCCTGAAGGCTTCCCGCATCAGGAGATCCGTCAGTATTCTCTTACCCGCAAGCCAAACGGCAAAGGCTACCGCATTGCGGTGAAGCGTGAGGACGGCGGTCAGGTTTCCAGCTGGCTGCACAACGAAGCGAACGTGGGCGACGTGGTCCATCTGGCCGCGCCGGCGGGCGACTTCTTTATGGACGTTGACACTAATACACCGGTCACGCTGATCTCTGCGGGCGTCGGCCAAACGCCAATGCTGGCGATGCTCGATACGCTGGCAAAATCTCGCCACGGCGCGCAGGTTAACTGGTTCCATGCCGCCGAGAACGGCGACGTACACGCCTTTGCGGAGGAGGTGAAAACGCTCGGGGCGTCCCTGCCGCGCTTCACCGCGCACACCTGGTATCGCCTGCCGACGGAGGCAGACCGCGCAGCTGCACGCTTTGACAGCGAAGGTCTGATGAATTTAAGCCAGATGGAAGGGGCGTTTAGCGCGCCGGACATGCAGTTCTACGTCTGCGGGCCGGTGGCGTTTATGCAGTATGCCGCGCAGCAGCTGGTGGGGCTGGGCGTGAACAAAGACAGCATTCATTACGAGTGCTTCGGCCCGCATAAGGTGCTGTAATGAAAAAGCCCCTCGTTCGAGGGGCTTTTTTTCGCCGGGTGGCGGCTGCGCCTTACCCGGCCTACAAAACCGTTGGCAATGTTAAATCGCCGCGTCGTCTTCTTCGCCGGTACGGATACGGATCACGCGCGCCACGTCAAAGACGAAGATTTTACCGTCGCCAATTTTGCCCGTCTGCGCGGTGCGGATAATGGTGTCCACGCAGGTATCGACGATATCGTCGCTGACCACGATTTCAATTTTTACTTTCGGCAGAAAGTCGACCATGTACTCTGCGCCACGGTAAAGCTCGGTGTGGCCCTTCTGACGACCAAAACCTTTCACTTCCGTCACGGTCATCCCGGTGATGCCGACTTCCGCCAGCGCTTCACGCACATCATCCAGTTTGAAAGGTTTAATAATCGCATCAATCTTTTTCATGGTGGGTCCTTAAACTCTTGCCTGTAAGCTGCCTCGTAATCGATTGCTCACAGTACCATACGGCATTACTCTTTAAAATCGTTTGCTTCCAGCTCGTGGCGCGACAGCAGCTTGTAGAACTCGGTGCGGTTGCGTCCGGCCATGCGCGCGGCGTGGGTCACATTGCCTTTGGTGATCTGCAATAGCTTGCGCAGATAGTTGAGCTCAAACTGATTCCGCGCTTCGGCAAACGTCGGCAGCGCCGTGTTTTCCCCTTCCAGCGCCTGCTCCACCAGCGCATCGCTGATGACCGGTGAAGAGGTCAACGCCACGCACTGCTCAATCACGTTGACCAGCTGACGCACGTTGCCCGGCCAGCTTGCGGCCATCAGCCGCTTCATTGCATCGGTGGAAAACGCGCGCACGAACGGTTTATGGCGATCGGCCGCCTGGCGCAAAAGATGGTTCGCCAGCAGCGGAATGTCTTCCGCCCGTTCCGCCAGCGCCGGGATCTTCAGGTTCACCACGTTCAGGCGGTAGTAGAGATCTTCGCGAAACTCGTTGCGGGCCATCACTTTCGGCAGATCGCGGTGGGTGGCGGAAATAATTCGCACGTTAATATCAATGTCGCGGTTGCTGCCCAGCGGACGGACTTTGCGCTCCTGCAACACGCGCAGCAGCTTGACCTGCAGCGGCGCGGGCATATCGCCAATCTCGTCCAGGAACAGCGTGCCGCCTTCCGCGGCCTGGAACAGCCCTTCCCGGCTGCTTACCGCCCCGGTGAATGCGCCGCGGGCGTGACCAAACAGTTCAGATTCAAGCAGCTGCTCCGGGAGCGCGCCGCAGTTAATGGCGATAAAGGCGTTTTTACTTCGAGGGCTGGCGTTATGGATCGCCTGGGCCAGGATCTCTTTCCCGGTGCCGCTCTGGCCGTTGATGAGCACGCTGACGTCGGACTGCGCCACCATCCGGGCCTGTTCAAGCAGACGCAGCATCACGGGGCTGCGGGTGACGATAGGCTCCCGCCACGCTTCATCCCCCGCCGGGACGGCGTGTTCCAGCGCGCTGTCGATTGCCTTATACAGCGCGTCTTTATCCACCGGCTTGGTCAGGAAGCTGAATACTCCCTGCTGCGTCGCGGCAACCGCATCCGGGATCGACCCGTGCG
The DNA here is from genome assembly GCF_055816065.1 of Enterobacter sp. PL_is511. NCBI lineage: Bacteria > Pseudomonadati > Pseudomonadota > Gammaproteobacteria > Enterobacterales > Enterobacteriaceae > Enterobacter > Enterobacter sp. PL_is511. The sequence continues at coordinate 330,342 of NZ_JBVPGP010000021.1, forward strand.
CCGTCAGGATAATCACGGGCATACCCGGCTGCTGCTTCTGGATCTCCGCGAACAGCTGCAGGCCGTCCATTTCGTCCATCCGCAGGTCGCTTATCACCAGATCGATTTTCTCGCGGCTGAGGATCTTAAGCCCCTCGAGCCCGCTTTCCGCGGTCACGACGCTGTAACCTTCACTCACCAGACGCATGCCCAGCAGCTTTAACAGCCCGGGATCGTCATCCACCAGTAACAGATGGGCTGGTTTACGGCTCGTCATGCTTCACATCCTCTTGTTTCGGCGTATCGCTGTCCGGTGCCGCAGATGAACTCCCCGGCTGATATTTGCGCGACGAGAGCTGCCTTTCGATATCGGTCAGGTTTTCCAGCTTACGCGTTGTGGTATCGAGCTGCGTACGTAAATGTTGCTGCTGCTGACGCAGCGTATCAAGCTCGCTGTCGGTTGACTGTTGCAGCTTGCTGTAGCGGGAGCGCTCTTCAGACAGCTGAAGCTGTAATGTCTGCCCATCGCGCCAGAGCTGGTATACCGGGCGTACCTGCACGGGAAGATTGACCACGAACGTGTCCAGTCGGGTCACGTTGGCGCGCCGTTCGACGGGGGTGATTTTCGCATCAGCCAGCAAAATGCCGCGCTTGAAAGCGTCCTGCCAGGTGTCGTCATCCAGCATCGCCGCCTTCGAGCGAGCGTCTACCGGGGCCAGACGCTGGGCGCAATCTATTCCACGCAGCCAGAACAGCGGGTTGCTTTCAACGTCATGACCTGACAGGTTCCAGATATCGTCACAGCGGGTTGAGAGGAAATCGGCCAGCTGGTTATCGGGCCATTTATCTTCTTGTTTATCGCTAATTGCACTTTGTGGCGCATGGGAAACACACCCTGCCAGAAATAAACAGGGCAGGCTCAGGCGAAGCGTGTTGCGGGAAAACACCGCGCGTACGGCGCGGGAAAAGACGTGTGACATACTCACCAGACATAGATTCATTTTATTGATTTTTCCGGCTCAGGGGCAGTTCAATACGGAAGCAAACATCCGAACGTTCGTCCGTGGCAATGTTTAGCTCACCCTGCATGCGTCGTATGCAGTCCCGGGCGATGCTCAAGCCCAGACCACTGCCTTTCACCGCACCTTTCCGCTGATGACTCCCCTGGAAAAAGGGCTCGAAGATCATGGTTTTTTCGTCATCGGGGATCGGGGTGCCGGTGTTAGCGACGTCTATAAACACCCGGGAACCCTTCGTATAACTTCGGATATAAATGTTACCGGATTCAGTACCATAGTGCACCGCATTGGAATAAAGATTATCCAGCACGCTCATTAAGAGCATGGGTTCAGCGAGACAGGTCGGCGCATTCAGTTCTACACCGGTATGCATCATTTTAGCTCTTGCTGGCAAGCTATGGGCGGATATCACCATATCCACCAGCGGCTCAATCTCAACGTTTTCCAGAACGACCGCCCCGTCAGCCAGCTTGCGGTTGTAATCCAGCAGTTGCTCAATCAGCTTTTGCAGATTGCGGCTGCTGTTATCCAGGATCTCGACAATTTCTTTCTGTTCTGGCGTAAGGGGTCCTGCCACTTCGTCCGCCAGCAGCTCCGTCCCTTCGCGCATGCTGGCCAGCGGCGTTTTAAGCTCATGGGAGATATGGCGCAGGAACTGATGACGCTGTGATTCAAGCCACGCCAGGCGCTCGGACAGCCAGATAATGCGCTGGCCTACGGATCGCAGCTCGCGCGGACCTTTAAAGGCGACCGTATCTCCGAGCGATTTCCCTTCACCCAGGCGGTTGATCATCCGCTGAATGCCCTTCACCGGGCCGATGATCATGCGGGTAAAGAGCAGAACCAGCCCGAGGCTCACGAGGAACAGCACCAGCGCCTGCCAGCCGAAGAACTGGCCGCGCTCGGCAATCTCCTGCTGGAGCTGCTGGCCGCGAGAGAAAATCACCGTGCGCGTTGACTGCACCATCTCGGTGTTGGCGCTGGCAAAAGCTTCAAGACGCGCGGCGGCGGCGGCATCCGGGCCGCTGTTACTGCACTGTAGCTGCGCAAGATCGTTTAAATCCTGACGTAACGCCTGATAGAGCTTGTCGTCAGGCAATACGCCGGCGTGGGCGTCCAGCATTTCGCTATAGCGCTTGCGCTGACTCTGATACACCTTTTCCAGCGTCCGATCGTCAAGCACGCAATACTGACGATAGCTACGTTCCATCTCCAGCGCGGCGTTGGTCATCGCTTCACTGCGTCTGGCGTCGATGAGCGTCGTGCGGTTGGTCAAAGCCGCCTGCGCGCTCAGCGCGTTCAGACTTTGCCACGCCTGCCAGGCAAGGATCAGCAGCGGCAGCAGGATCAGCAGGAAGGCCATCATGACAAGCTGTCGCAGGGAGCGGGGAAAAACGGGCCAGCGTTTCAACGCATTACTCTCTTAATGGGGGTTTACGCAGAGCGTAACTGAGTCTGCCCTTCAGATACAACAAAGCCGGGTAAAAACCCGGCTTTGTCATGGAATGAGGCGGTGCCTAACTCGACGTTTCGCCCTGGCCTGATAAAGCATCGCTATGATCAGTAGTTGGACGGCAGGCACCTTTTTGTGCGTCATTCGAAGTTTATGTAGCGCGTCCCGAAGGGGCTGACATAAGAAGGTGAATGAGCCACTGGTTAATATTATGCAACACCCGTGCCAGAACGCAAAACAAAATATTAACACATTGAAATATATGATTTTTACTTGTTAAACCTGTTAATTATCGGTTGAATGATTTCCAGGCTAAGTGTCGCTATTAAGCAACACCTTAATGGGAACCTTTACTGCCATATATAAATCAATAAGTTAAATGTCTCCTTTTGGAGACACTCAAACCAGAGGGTTGTCGCGATTTTGCGACAAAGACAAAAAAGCCCGGTAGCGCTCGCGCTTACCGGGCCTGCAGGTGTTGCCTGAAACTTAACCCAGCTGTTTACGCGCGTTGCGGAAGATACGCATCCACGGGCTGTCCTCGCCCCAGTTTTCAGGGTGCCAGGAGTTGCTCACGGTGCGGAACACACGTTCCGGGTGCGGCATCATGATGGTTGCACGACCGCTTTCGCTGGTCACCGCGGTAATACCGTTGGCGGAGCCGTTCGGGTTGGCCGGGTAGGTTTCCGTGACCTTGCCGAAGTTATCGACAAAGCGCAGCGCCACCAGACCTTTGCTCTCCAGCTGAGCCAGATGCGCGGCATCACGCACTTCTACCTGACCTTCGCCGTGGGAGACCGCGATTGGCATCTGTGAACCGACCATTCCCTGCAGCAGCAGAGACGGGCTTTGGGTCACTTCCACCAGGCTGAAGCGCGCTTCGAAGCGGTCAGACTGGTTACGCACAAAGCGCGGCCAGGCTTCGCTGCCCGGGATCAGCTCGCGCAGGTTGGACATCATCTGACAACCGTTACACACGCCCAGCGCCAGGGTCTGCGGACGGTGGAAGAAGGTTTCGAACTCGTCACGCACGCGGCTGTTGAACAGGATGGACTTCGCCCAGCCCTCGCCCGCGCCCAGCACGTCGCCGTAGGAGAAGCCGCCGCACGCCACCAGCGCCTGGAAATCTTCCAGACCGGTACGTCCGGCCAGCAGGTCGCTCATGTGAACGTCGATAGCGTCAAAGCCCGCGCGGTGGAAGGCAGCCGCCATCTCAACGTGGGAGTTAACGCCCTGCTCGCGCAGCACGGCCACTTTCGGACGCGCGCCGGTCGCAATGTACGGCGCGGCAATGTCTTCGTTGATGTCGAAGGAGAGCTTCACGTTCAGGCCTGGATCCTGGTCATTGGCCTTCGCGTTGTGCTCCTGATCGGCACATTCCGGGTTATCACGCAGGCGCTGCATCTGCCAGGTGGTTTCCGCCCACCACATACGCAGCGTGGTGCGGCTTTCGCTGAACACGGCGTGACCGTCTGCTTCAATGACGAAGCGGTCGCCCTGAACGGCTTTACCCAGATAGTGCACGCAGTCTGCCAGACCGTGCTTCGCCAGAATGGCTTCAACCGCGTCGCGATCTGCCGCGCGCACCTGAATCACGGCGCCCAGCTCTTCGTTAAACAGCGTCGCCAGACGGTCTTCGCCCAGCGTTGCAATGTTGGCTTCAACCCCACAGTGGCCGGTGAAGGCCATCTCTGCCAGCGTCACCAGCAGGCCGCCGTCGGAACGGTCATGGTAGGCCAGCAGCTTACGCTGCGCTACCAGCGCCTGGATGGCGTCGTAGAAGCCTTTCAGCTGCGCCACATCGCGCACGTCGGCTGGCTTGTCGCCGAGCTGACGGTAAACCTGCGCCAGAGCGGTGGCACCCAGCGCGTTGTTGCCTTTACCCAGGTCAATCAGCAGCAGGGCGTTGTCTTCGGTGGAAAGCTGCGGCGTAACGGTATGACGCACGTCTTCCACGCGGGCAAACGCGGTAATCACCAGCGACAGCGGAGAGGTCATCTCGCGCTGCTCGCTGCCTTCCTGCCAGCGGGTTTTCATCGACATGGAGTCTTTACCCACCGGAATGGTCAGGCCGAGAGCAGGACACAGCTCCTCGCCCACCGCCTTCACGGCTTCATACAGGCCTGCATCTTCGCCAGGGTGACCGGCAGCGGCCATCCAGTTTGCGGAAAGCTTGATACGTTTGATGTCGCCAATCTGCGTTGCGGCGATGTTGGTCAGCGCTTCACCGACCGCCAGACGGGCAGAGGCCGCGAAGTCCAGCAGCGCCACCGGGGTGCGTTCGCCCAGCGCCATCGCTTCGCCGTAGTAGCTGTCGAGGCTCGCGGTGGTCACGGCGCAGTTCGCCACCGGGATCTGCCATGGGCCAACCATCTGATCGCGCGATACCATACCGGTCACGGTACGGTCGCCGATGGTCACCAGGAAGGTTTTCTCAGCGACTGCCGGCAGGTGCAGCACGCGATTAACGGCTTCAGCTACGGTAATGCCCTGGCGATCCAGCGCTTTGCCCGCCGCTTTACGGGTTGTTACGTCGCGGGTCATCTTCGGCGTTTTACCGAGCAGAACGTCGAGCGGCAGATCGATAGGCTGGTTGTCGAAATGGGTGTCGCTCAGAGTCAGGTGCTGCTCTTCGGTCGCTTCACCGATGACGGCATACGGCGCGCGCTCGCGGCGGCACAGCTCGTCAAACAGCGGAAGCTGGTCCGCGGCAACCGCCAGCACGTAGCGCTCCTGGGATTCGTTACACCAGATTTCCAGCGGGCTCATGCCCGGCTCATCGCTCAGGATATCGCGCAGGTTGAAACGACCACCGCGGCCGCCGTCGCTCACCAGCTCCGGCATGGCGTTAGACAGACCGCCCGCGCCCACGTCGTGGATGAAGAGGATCGGGTTAGCGTCGCCCAACTGCCAGCAGCGGTCGATCACTTCCTGGCAGCGACGCTCCATCTCAGGGTTGTCACGCTGCACGGAGGCGAAATCGAGATCCGCGTCAGACTGGCCGGAGGCCATAGAAGAGGCCGCTCCGCCGCCCAGACCGATATTCATCGCCGGGCCGCCGAGCACGATCAGCTTCGCGCCGACGACGATCTCGCCTTTCTGCACGTGATCGGCACGGATGTTGCCGATCCCGCCCGCCAGCATGATCGGTTTGTGGTAGCCGCGCAGCTCTTCGCCGTTGTGGCTGTCCACTTTCTCTTCATAGGTACGGAAGTAACCGTTCAGCGCCGGACGACCAAATTCGTTGTTAAACGCCGCGCCGCCCAGCGGGCCTTCGGTCATGATATCCAGCGCGGTCACAATGCGCTCTGGCTTGCCGAAATCTTCTTCCCACGGCTGTTCAAAGCCCGGGATACGCAGGTTGGAGACGGAGAAACCGACCAGACCCGCTTTTGGTTTTGCACCACGACCGGTCGCCCCTTCGTCGCGGATTTCACCGCCGGAGCCGGTCGCCGCACCCGGCCACGGGGAGATCGCGGTCGGGTGGTTGTGGGTTTCAACCTTCATCAGGATATGCGCGGGCTCCTGATGGAAGTCATAGCGCCCTGCTTCGCGATCGGCGAAGAAGCGGCCCACCTCGGAACCTTCCATCACCGCGGCGTTGTCTTTATAGGCAGACAGCACGTGGTCAGGGGTTTGCTCCATGGTGTTTTTGATCATTTTGAACAGCGACTTTGGCTGCTGTTCGCCGTCAATAATCCAGTCGGCGTTGAAAATCTTGTGGCGGCAGTGCTCAGAGTTTGCCTGCGCGAACATATAGAGTTCGATGTCGTTCGGGTTACGGTTGAGCTTAACAAACGCATCCTGCAGGTAGTCGATTTCGTCTTCTGCCAGCGCCAGGCCGAGACGCAGGTTGGCGTCAATCAGCGCCTGACGGCCCTGCCCCAGCAGGTCTACGCTCTGTACCGGCGCAGGCTGATGGTGAGAGAAAAGCTTCTGCGCGTCATCGAGAGAGGCAAATACGCTCTCCATCATGCGATCGTGCAGTTCAGCCGCAACCGCCTGCCACTGTGCTTCGCTAAGGGTAGAGGCTTCCACGTAGTACGCCACGCCGCGTTCCAGACGGTTAATCTGGCTCAGGCCACAGTTGTGGGCGATGTCGGTGGCTTTGGAAGACCAGGGGGAGATGGTGCCCGGACGAGGCGTCGCAAGGATCAGTTTGCCGGTTGGCGTATGGCTGCTCAGACTTGGGCCATACTTGAGCAGGCGTTCCAGCTGTACGCGCTCCTCTGCATTCAGGGGGGCATTCAGGTCAGCAAAATGGACATACTCAGCGTAAATATTGCTTACCGGAAGGTCGGCCGCCTGAAAACGTGCCAGCAGTTTAGTGATACGGAAGGCAGACAGTGCAGGCGAACCACGCAGAATTTCCATCATAAGTCTCTCGTCTTCGAAGCGCCGGGGCGCTTACAGTGTGCGCAAGGGGGGAAAACGGGCGTCATTATAGAGAATCCTGAGCGCCGACGAAACCGTTTGCGTCGAAATAAAATTTGCACAGAGATTTAACAATAGATGTGACCAGTCTCTCTAATTGGTTGCCAAGTGGCGCAAGTTTACGCAAAATGCCGCTCATTCAATGGCAAACCTTATGATTAACATGGCTACAGCAGACTGAGGCAACCGGCGTCGCAGAGAATTAACTAATTGAAAAAATTAAAGATTAATTATCTGCTCATCGGCATTGTAACGTTGCTGCTGGCAGTGGCCCTCTGGCCTTCCATCCCCTGGTTCGGCAAAGCCGAAAACCGTATCGCCGCCATTCAGGAGCGGGGGGAATTGCGCGTCAGTACCCTCAACTCTCCGCTGATTTACAGCGACATCAACGGTAAAATCATTGGTCTGGATTACGAGCTGGCACAACAGTTCGCCGATTATCTTGGCGTGAAGCTTAAAATCACCGTCCGCCAGAATATCAACCAGCTGTTTGACGACCTCGATAACGACGATGCCGATATGCTTGCCGCCGGGCTGGTGTATAACAGCGAGCGCAGCAAAAACTACCAGCCAGGCCCGACCTACTACTCCGTTTCGCAGCAGCTGGTTTACCGCGTCGGGGGCCTGCGCCCGCGTTCGCTGGCCTCGATTGACGATCGGCAACTGACGATTGCGCCTGGCCACGTGGTGATTGACGATCTGCGTGAGCTCAAGGAGAAGAAATATCCCGACCTGAGCTGGACTGTGGATCCGAAACTCGGCACGACGGAGCTGCTGGAGCAGGTAAAAGACCAGAAAGTGCCCTACACCATCGCCGATTCGGTCGCGATCAGCCTGTTCCAGCGGGTGCATCCTGAAATCGCCGTGGCGCTGGACGTCACCGACGAGCAGCCTGTGACCTGGTTTAGCCAGCTTGATGACGATCAGACCTTCTCTGCCGCGATGCTTGATTTCTTCAACACCATCAATGAAGACGGTACCCTGGCGCGCCTGGAGGAGAAGTACCTCGGTCACGGTGACGACTTTGACTACGTTGACACCCGCAGCTTCCTGCGCGCGGTAGACAGCGTCCTGCCAGATCTGCAGCCGCTGTTCGAAAAATACGCCCAGGAGATTGACTGGAAATTGCTGGCGGCTATTTCGTATCAGGAATCCCACTGGGATACCCAGGCCACGTCTCCCACGGGCGTACGTGGTTTGATGATGTTAACCAAAAATACCGCGCTGAGCCTGGGCGTCAATGACCGTACCGATGCGGAACAGAGCATCAGCGGCGGCGCGCGCTACCTGCAGGATATGATGGCCAAAGTCCCGGCAACGGTGCCGGAAGAGGAGCGGATCTGGTTCGCGCTGGCGGCCTACAATATGGGCTACGCACATATGCTGGATGCGCGGGCGTTGACGGCCAAAACGAAAGGTAACCCGGACAGCTGGTCAGACGTTAAGCAGCGCCTGCCGCTGCTGAGCCAGAAGCCATGGTATAACAAGCTGACTTACGGCTACGCGCGCGGACATGAAGCCTACGCCTACGTGGAAAATATCCGTAAATATCAAATTAGCCTGGTCGGGTATCTGCTGGAGAAAGAGAAAGAGGCAACAGAGGCCAAACAGCTGGCTCAAAGTTACCCAGTCGTGGCGCCGGACGAGCTTAATCGTCCGACAGCTTCAATTCTGCCTTTTGCTGCTTTTTCTGCTGACGGCGCATTCGAAAGAAATCGCTTAATAGCCCCGAACACTCTGGTGCAAGCACCCCGCCGATAGTCTTCACCTGGTGGTTCATCCCCGGGTGACCCAGCACGTCCATCAGCGAACCGGCCGCACCGGTTTTTTCATCCCGCGCACCGAAGACCAGAGTCCCGATCCGGCTGTGCACCATCGCGCCGGAGCACATCACGCACGGCTCCAGCGTCACATACAACGTAGTATCAAGCAGGCGATAATTTTGCAGCACCAGACCGCCCTGGCGAAGCGCCATGATTTCGGCATGTGCAGTAGGATCGTGGCGGCCAATCGGACGGTTCCACCCTTCACCAATCACCTGGTTATTGTGGACCAGCACGGCGCCTACGGGCACTTCGCCCTCGTCCCAGGCACGCTGAGCCAGCGTCAGCGCATGGCGCATCCAGTATTCATGGTCGAGTTCAGGGTTGGACAACGGTTGATACTCCAGTCGAAAAGCGGGCGGCATTATACACGCCCATTATGGATAAGACTATTCGAGTTGCTGGAGTTCACCTGATGGCGTGACGCGCCAGCGATGCTGGCAAAAATAGAGCAGCGGGTTGTCCTGTTTACTGTCGCTGTAGCCGCTGTACAGGCGCAGCGGCGTACCGATGCGTTTCTCCAGCTGGACCACTTTTTCATGCCCCAGGCAGCGCAGGGTCAGCACCCAACCGCCGTAACCGCGGGCAACTTGCGTGGCAATAAGATTCACGCGCGGAAGCCAGGGGGTATCAAAATAGACCTGCTCCACCAGCGTCTGCGGGGAGCCGGTAATCAGCCAGATGTCGGCATCGTTCGCGTCGAGGTAGCCAGTCAGGCGCGCCTGCACCACCGGAAAGGCGGCGACGTGGCCGCGGAACCAGTGCGCAAAATCCTTTTCGAGCTGTTTGAGGCGCGCTTCGCTGTGCCCAAAGGTACATCCCCACAGCAGCAGACTCATCGGCCATCGCGCCGCACGACCTTTCACCAGCAGCGCGATACCGATAACCGGTAAGAGCGGTAGCACGAGCAACGCATTCAGGGGCTGACGCCGCAGCAGGTAACGCATAAACGTACCAAACATATCCTGCTGATGCAGCGTTCCATCCAGGTCGAAAAAGACAACGCGACGCGCGTGATTTGCCAAACCTTACTCCTCTGGATCGTTGAAACCTAACAGCCAGGTAAACAGGAACCCGGCGATCACCGCTACTAAATAGCCTAACAGATAGAACATCACTTTTCCGGTCACGATGGTTAATGCCAGCGGTAAACCGGAAAGCCCAAAGGTGATAACGGTGGCGACCTTCCAGTAGCTGATCAATGCCCCACCTACCGCACCGCCCAGACACGCCGCGAGGAACGGTTTACCCAGCGGCAGCGTAACGCCGAAAATCAGCGGCTCGCCAATGCCGAGCAGTCCAACCGGGAGTGCGCCTTTAATCACTTTCTTCAGTCGCGCGTTGCGGGTTTTCATCAGTACGGCAATCGCCGCGCCGACCTGCCCCACGCCCGCCATCGACAGGATAGGCAGCAGCGCGTTATAGCCGTGCGACTGCACCAGCTCAACGTGGATCGGCACCAGCCCCTGGTGCAGGCCCGTCAGCACCAGGGGCAGGAAGGTACCCGACAGCACCGCGCCCACTAACAGGCCGCCGCGATCAATCGCCAGCGACGCACCGTGGGCGATGGCTTCAGAGATCCACCCGCCTAACGGCTGGAGGGCGACAATCGCTACGCTACCGGTAATCAGCGTAGTCAGCAGCGGGTTGAGGATAAGCTCAATAGAGCCGGGCAGAACCGCGCGCAGCCTTTTCTCGATCCAGCACATCAGGATGACCACCAGCAGCACGGCGATCACCCCACCGCGGCCCGGCTGGAGCGCCTCACCAAACAGCGTGATCTGCGCCAGCTGCGGGCTGGACAAGATGCCCGCCATCACGCCGCCCATGGCCAGCGATCCGCCAAACACCTTCGCGGTATTGACCCCAACCAGAATGTTCATGATGGCGAAAACAGCGCTGCCGAAGATCCCCAGAATCCCCAGCAGGTTCGGATACTGCGTGGCGAAATCCCCCACAATATCCGGCCGCTTGAGAATATTGATGATCCCGGTGATTAGGCCTGAGGCAATAAACGCCGGGATCAGCGGAATGAAGACGTTTGCCAGCTGACGCAGCGCATCGCTCATCGGGGCTTTGTATTTGGCTTTCGCCTGCGCTTTGGTGCGCTCCGCATCGTCAATCGACACGCTCGCGCTAACGCCCATCAGCGCCCGCATGGCATCGACAACCTGCGCCGCTTTCCCCGGCCCGACGATCAGCTGATGCTGCTGCCCCTGCTTCACGTAGCCGCTGACGCCGGACAGTTGCTTCAGGCGCGGCACGTCAAGCTGGTCGTCGTTATGCACCTCGACGCGCACGCGCGTCATGCAGTTTTCGAGACGCTGAATATTTTGTTCCCCACCGATCCCCTGCAGTATATCGCTGGCGAGCGCTGCTGTTTTGTCCATACACGCCTCTGTTAGTTTTCTAATGCCGCCCGTAAGAAGCCGTTATGCGCATCGAGTTTGGCTCTGGCGCTTGCCGCATCCAGCCCGCTTAAGATCATCAGAATGGCCGGTTTAACATCGTGATCGGTCTGCTTGAGTACCGCTTCTGCCTCTTCACGTCCTGCGCCCGTCGCCTCCATCACCATGCGGCAGGCTCTGTCCACCAGCTTGACGTTGGTGGCCTGCATATCCACCATCAGGTTCTGATACACCTTCCCAAACTTCACCATCGCGCCGGTGGAGATCATATTGAGCACCAGCTTTTGCGCGGTCCCGGATTTCAGGCGCGTGGAGCCGGTGAGCGCTTCCGGCCCAACCACCGGAGAGATAGCGATAGCGGCCACCTGTGCAATCGGTGATCCTGGGTTACAGGAGATGGCGACCGTCGTGCAACCGGTCTGGTTAGCGTATTCCAGCCCGCCAATGACGTACGGCGTGCGCCCGGATGCTGCCAGCCCAACCACCAGATCCTGCGCGGTCAGGTTCAGCGCTTTGAGATCATCTTCACCGAGCTGTTTGTTATCTTCCGCCCCTTCAACGGCTTTCAGCAGCGCACCGGGTCCACCGGCAATCAGCCCAACCACCAGACCATGCGGCACCCCAAAGGTTGGCGGGCATTCTGACGCATCCAGGACCCCAAGACGCCCGCTGGTGCCCGCGCCCATGTAAATAATGCGTCCACCGGCCTTGAGGGATTTCGCCGCCGCATCGACCGCTTTCGCCACCTCGGGTAATGTCTCTTTCACAGCCTGCGCGACCAGCGTATCCTGTTGATTAAAGCGGTGAACCAGCTCCAGGGTGGAGAGCGCATCCAGATCCATGGTTTGCGGGTTACGCGTTTCAGAAACAAGTGAGCCAAGATTCATTTTTGTACCTCAAGAATTTTTAATTCATAATAATCACACTATAATGGAATATAAAATTCATTCAGGCGAGCAAAATCCGTATTTGCGCAGATAATCACATTTTCGCCAGGAGACCGTATGAACTGTTTAATTCGCATTCGCCAGCGCTACGCAGGCTTTGCCCAAAGCGACAAGAAGCTGGCGGATTTTCTGCTTTCTCAACCCGATCGCGCACGCCATCTCAGCTCGCAGCAGCTGGCGAGTGAGGCCGGCGTGAGCCAGTCCAGCGTAGTGAAATTTGCGCAGAAGATTGGCTTTAAGGGATTCCCTGCCCTCAAGCTGGCAATCAGTGAAGCGCTGGTCAGTAACCCTAACCCGCAGTCCATGCCGGTGCATAATCAGATTCGCGGCGATGACCCGATGCGGCTGGTCGGCGAAAAGCTGATCAAAGAAAACGTGGCTGCCATGCATGCGACGCTGGATGTGAATACGGAAGAGAAGCTGCTGGAGAGCGTGGCGATGCTACGTGGCGCGCGGCGGATCATTCTGACCGGCATCGGCGCGTCCGGGCTTGTGGCGCGTAACTTTGGCTGGAAGCTGACAAAAATTGGGCTTAACGCCATCGTCGAGCAGGATATGCACGCCCTGCTGGCGACCGTACAGGCGATGGATCCTGACGATCTGCTGCTGGCGATCTCCTATTCCGGCGAGCGCCGCGAGATCAACATGGCCACCGATGAAGCGCTGCGCGTCGGCGGTAAAATTCTGGCGATCACCGGTTTTACGCCGAATGCCCTGCAGCAGCGGGCCACGCGCTGTTTATATACCATTGCCGAGGAGCAGGCCACGCGCAGCGCGGCTATCTCGTCCACCAGCGCACAAATGATGCTGACGGACCTGCTGTTTATGGCGCTGGTGCAGCAGGATCTGGAGCGTGCGCCCGAACGCATTCGTCACAGCGAAGAACTGGTAAAGAAACTGGTTTGACGCGTATAATGCCCGCCCAGTTTGTGTTGTTTCTGAGAATTTCCTGATGGCGCTGTTAATTACCAAAAAATGCATTAATTGCGATATGTGCGAGCCCGAATGCCCAAACCAGGCGATTTCGATGGGCGACAGCATTTATGAGATTAACAGCGACCGCTGCACGGAGTGCATCGGCCACTATGAAACGCCGACCTGTCAAAAAGTGTGCCCGATCCCGAATACCATCCTGAAGGATCCGGCACACGTCGAGAGCGAAGAACAGCTGTGGGATAAGTTTGTCCTGATGCACCACGCGGACAAGCTTTAACTTTCGATGATCACCGTCGCGCTGGCATAGTGGCGTTCATCGGCGATCGTCACGTGCATGTGATTCACCCCCAGCTTTTCTGCCAGCTTTTGCGCCTCACCCCATAAGCGCAGGCTTGGCTTACCCAGCTCATCGTTAAACACTTCAAACTGGTTGAACGCCAGACCGTTACGAATGCCGGTTCCGAAGGCTTTAGCGGCCGCCTCTTTTACCGCAAAGCGCTTTGCCAGAAAGCGCACCGGCTGCTGATGCGCTTCCCAGATGGCCCATTCGTTATCGCTCAGCACGCGTCTCGCCAGGCGATCGCCGCTGCGGGCGATCACCGCTTCTATGCGGGCTATTTCAACGATATCGGTGCCTAAGCCCAGAATGGCCATTACTGACGCGCTTCCTGCATCAGGCGTTTCATTTCTGAAACCGCCTCTTTCAGGCCGCTCATCACCGCGCGGCCAATGATGGCGTGGCCGATGTTCAGCTCGTGCATTTCAGGCAAGGCGGCAATGGCCTTCACGTTGTGGTAGGTCAGGCCGTGACCGGCGTTAACCTTCAGCCCCAGGCTCGCCGCGTAGGTGGCCGCTTTAGCAATACGCTCCAGCTCTTTGGCCTGCTCGGCATCATTTTTGGCATCGGCATAGCAGCCGGTGTGGATTTCGATATACGGCGCGCCCACGTCGGCTGCCGCTTTAATCTGGGTGAAATCGGCGTCAATAAACAGAGAAACCAGGATACCGGCATCCGCCAGGCGCTTGCAGGCATCGCGCATTTTGTCGAGCTGACCGGCCACATCCAGCCCGCCTTCGGTGGTGACTTCCTGGCGTTTTTCCGGCACCAGGCAGCAGAAATGCGGTTGGGTCTCGCAGGCGATGTTTAGCATCTCTTCGGTGACCGCCATCTCCAGATTCATACGGGTGTCCAGCGTCTGACGCAGAATGCGCACGTCGCGGTCAGTAATGTGGCGACGGTCTTCACGCAGGTGAACGGTAATGCCGTCGGCGCCAGCCTGTTCAGCGATGAACGCCGCCTGAACCGGATCGGGATACGCCGTGCCGCGCGCATTACGCAGCGTGGCGATGTGATCGATATTGACGCCTAACAGTAATTCAGCCATGACAATCCTCGGTTTTCTTTTCGATTCTGTGGTCTAACGTTTCGGTACAAACTGCCTGAATAATTCGCGGCTCTTTAAGGGCTTGCCGCCAAGATACGGCTTGAGGGCAATCCGGGTAAAGCGTTTTGCTGCGCGCAAGGTATCCTGATCGGGAAATTCGCGCTCATACAGCGCCCGGAGCTGGCGCCCGGTAAAGGTGCTGTTGTCTATCACGATACTGGCAATGAAGCCCTTTTCTTCGCGGTAGCGGTAGGTCATGGTGTCTTCCACTTCGTCACCGCTGCCCGCACAGTGCAAAAAATCGACCCCGTACCCAAGATGGCCCAGCAGCGCCAGTTCAAAACGACGCAAGGCGGGTTCGGGCGTGCCGGTTGCGCCAGCCAGCGACTGGATACAGTGCAGATAATCGAAGAAAAGTTCAGAGAAGCGAGTCTCATGCTCAAGAACCCGTGAGATGAGTTCGTTGATATACAGGCCGCTGTAGAGCGTGATACCAGAAAGAGGAAGCGCCAGGGAGACGGCTTCGGCGCTGCGCAGGGTTTTGACTTCCCCTCGCCCGCCAAAGCGAACCAGCAGCGGCGTGAAAGGCTGTAGGGCACCTTTCAGATTAGAACGTTTGGAACGTGCGCCTTTCGCAACCAGGCGCACGCGACCCGACTCTTCCGTGAAGACGTCCAGCATCAGGCTGGTTTCGCTCCAGGGGCGACTATGCAGGACGAAAGCGCGCTGCCATCCATCCATATGCTCGTCGTCTTAAGTTACTGGTCTTCGCCGTAACCGAGGCTGCGCAGAGCACGCTCATCATCGGCCCAGCCAGATTTCACTTTCACCCACAGTTCGAGGTGAACCGGCGCTTCAAACATCTCCTGCATGTCCTTACGGGCTTCAATGCCGATGGTTTTGATTTTGGCCCCTTTGTTGCCGATCACCATCTTCTTCTGCCCTTCGCGCTCAACAAGGATCAGGCCGTTGATGTCGTAGCCACCGCGCTCGTTGGTCTGGAAACGCTCGATCTCCACCGTCACAGAGTACGGCAGTTCAGCGCCCAGGAAACGCATCAGCTTTTCACGGATGATTTCAGACGCCATAAAGCGCTGAGAGCGATCGGTGATGTAGTCTTCCGGGAAGTGATGAATCGCTTCCGGCAGATGCTTACGCACGATGCCCGCGATGGTGTCCACGTTCAGCCCCGTCTCCGCAGACAGCGGGACGATATCAAGGAAGTTCATCTGGCTACCGAGCCACTGCAGATGCGGCAGCAGGTCGGCCTTTTCCTGCACGTTATCAACTTTGTTGACCGCGAGGATGACCGGCGTTTTGCCGTCACGCAGCTTGTTCAGCACCATTTCGTCGTCCGGCGTCCAGCGGGTGCCTTCCACAACGAAAATCACCAGCTCTACATCGCCAATCGAACTGCTCGCCGCCTTGTTCATCAGGCGGTTAATGGCGCGCTTCTCTTCCATGTGCAGGCCCGGGGTATCGACGTAGATCGCCTGATACGCGCCTTCAGTATGGATGCCGACGATACGGTGACGCGTGGTCTGCGCCTTACGCGAGGTGATAGAAATCTTCTGCCCAAGCAGATTATTCAGCAGGGTGGATTTGCCGACGTTCGGGCGCCCGACGATGGCAATAAATCCGCAATAGGTCTTTTCTTCGCTCATTCCAGCTCCAGCATTTTTAACGCCTGTTCGGCGGCAGCCTGTTCAGCCTTACGACGGCTTGAACCTGTGCCCACCACCGGTTCACTCAGGCCACTGACCTGGCAATGGATGGTAAATTCCTGATCGTGCGCTTCGCCACGAACCTGCACCACCAGATAAGATGGCAGCGGCAGATGACGACCCTGCAAATATTCCTGCAGACGCGTTTTCGGATCTTTTTGTTTATCGCCCGGGCTGATTTCGTCCAGACGGGTCTGATACCAGTTCAGGATCAGCTTTTCGACGGTCTGGATATCGCTGTCCAGGAACACACCACCAATTAATGCTTCGACCGTATCGGCAAGAATAGATTCACGACGGAAGCCGCCGCTTTTCAGTTCACCCGGTCCAAGACGCAGACATTCGCCCAGTTCAAATTCGCGCGCGATTTCCGCAAGGGTATTACCCCGAACCAGCGTGGCACGCATGCGGCTCATATCACCTTCATCCACACGCGGGAAACGATGATAAAGCGCATTCGCAATCACGAAACTTAAAATAGAGTCGCCTAAAAACTCGAGACGCTCATTATGTTTGCTGCTGGCACTGCGGTGGGTTAATGCCTGTTGCAACAACTCCTGATGATGAAAAGTGTAGCCCAGCTTCCGTTGAAGCCGATTAATTACGATGGGGTTCATGCGATACCAATAAATGAATGCGTCAAAAATGCAGCACACGAAACCGACCTGAGAAAACCAACGCGGTTTCGTGTGCCGTGGCACCCTTGCAGGGCCAACCTTAAACTTCGGGGGAATATTCTATACACAACGACAGGGGATGTCGTTAGTTCGAAGAGATTTATCGGTGAAATAATTCGTGTAGCCGCTTTAATTAGCGGCTACACGTTCATTTAGTGAGAATTAATGGATTCCGCCGATACGACTCAGGCGAACACCGGTCGGCCATTCGCCTTCCTGTTTCTCAAAACTCATCCAGATGGCGGTGGCTTTACCGACCAGATTCGCTTCCGGCACAAAGCCCCAGTAACGACTGTCCGCAGAGTTATCGCGGTTGTCACCCATCATGAAGTAATGTCCTGGCGGTACAATCCAGCTCGCCAGCTGCTGGCCCGGCTGACGATAGTACATACCCAGCTGATCCTGTGCGATTGGCACGGTGAGGATCCGGTGCGTCACATCGCCCAGCGTCTCTTTGCGCTCAACCAGACGGATGCCGTCCTCTTTGGTTTCACCTTTCGGTACCTGGAAGAATCCGCTGGTCGCTTCGCCGCCGTTACGACGGGCGAAGGTCTGCACAAAATCACTTGGCTCAACGTTTGAGTAGGTGATTGGCAGCGCGTTTTCACATGCGGTACCGGAGCTGCAGCCCGGCTGAACGGTGACTTCTTTCGCAACCGGATCGTAAGTCACTTTATCACCCGGCAGACCTACTGCGCGCTTGATGTAGTCCAGGCGAGGATCTTCCGGATATTTGAACACCACGATGTCGCCACGTTTCGGATGACCGGTTTCGATCAGCGTTTTCTGGTAGATCGGGTCTTTAATGCCGTAGGCAAACTTCTCTACCAGAATAAAATCACCAATCAGCAGCGTTGGCATCATTGAACCTGATGGGATCTGGAACGGCTCGTAAATAAACGAACGTACCACCAGCACAATCGCCAGCACCGGAAATACCGAGGCACCCGTTTCCAGCCAGCCCGGTTTCGGGCCGACTTTCTTCAGGGTTTTCGCGTCAATCCCATCGCCAGTGGCTGCCTGACGTTCACGACGTTTTGGGGCGAAGATAAACTTATCCAGACACCACAGCAGACCTGTCACCAGGGTAGCAATGACCAGGATCAGGGCAAACATGTTCGCCATGCCAACTCCTTAGGGTTATTTGCCGTCTTTACCAACATGAAGGATGGCAAGGAATGCTTCCTGCGGCAGCTCGACGTTACCGACCTGCTTCATACGCTTCTTACCTTCTTTCTGCTTCTGCAGCAGCTTTTTCTTACGGCTGACGTCGCCGCCATAGCACTTCGCCAGAACGTTTTTACGCAGCTGTTTCACGGTGGAACGCGCGATAATGTGGTTGCCAATGGCCGCCTGAATCGCGATATCGAACTGCTGACGCGGGATCAGATCTTTCATCTTCTCAACCAGCTCGCGGCCACGGTACGGCGCATTGTCGTTGTGGGTGATCAGCGCCAGCGCATCCACACGCTCGCCGTTGATCAGCACGTCCACACGCACCATGTTGGAGGCCTGGAAGCGTTTGAAGTTGTAATCCAGCGACGCATAGCCACGGGAGGTGGACTTCAGACGATCGAAGAAGTCGAGTACCACTTCCGCCATCGGGATCTCATAGGTCAGCGCCACCTGGTTACCGTGGTAAACCATGTTGGTCTGCACGCCACGCTTCTCAATACACAGCGTAATAACGTTACCCAGGAATTCCTGCGGCAGCAGCATGTGACACTCTGCAATAGGCTCACGCAGTTCCTGAATGTTGTTCAGCGGCGGCAGCTTGGACGGGCTATCGACGTAGATCACTTCTTTCGAGGTGGTTTCAACTTCATAGACTACGGTCGGTGCCGTGGTGATCAGGTCCAGATCGTATTCACGCTCCAGACGCTCCTGAATGATCTCCATGTGCAGCAGACCGAGGAAGCCACAGCGGAAGCCAAAGCCCAGCGCCGTTGAGCTTTCTGGCTCGTAGAACAAGGACGCATCGTTCAGGCTCAGTTTACCGAGCGCGTCACGGAAGTTTTCGTAGTCGTCAGAACTGACCGGGAACAGACCCGCGTAGACCTGCGGTTTTACTTTTTTAAAGCCTGGCAGCGCTTTATCTGCCGGGTTACGCGCACCGGTCAGGGTATCGCCCACCGGCGCACCGAGGATGTCTTTGATGGCGCATACCAGCCAGCCTACCTCGCCGCATGTCAGCTCGGTACGGTCAACCTGTTTTGGCGTGAAGATGCCCAGACGGTCGGCGTTGTAGACCTGTCCGGTGCTCATCACCTTGATTTTGTCGCCTTTGCGCATGGTGCCGTTTTTAATACGCACCAGGGAGACAACGCCCAGATAGTTATCGAACCAGGAGTCGATAATCAACGCCTGCAGCGGCGCATCCGGATCGCCTTCCGGGGCCGGAATGTCACGCACCAGGCGTTCCAGCACGTCGGTCACGCCCACACCGGTTTTCGCGGAGCAGCGCACGGCATCGGTCGCATCAATGCCGACAATATCTTCAATCTCTTCCGCAACGCGCTCAGGATCGGCGGCTGGCAGGTCGATCTTGTTCAAAACCGGCACAACTTCGAGATCCATTTCCATCGCGGTGTAGCAGTTTGCCAGGGTCTGGGCTTCTACGCCCTGCCCGGCATCCACCACCAGCAGCGCGCCTTCACAGGCCGCGAGCGAACGTGAAACCTCATAGGAGAAGTCAACGTGGCCTGGGGTGTCGATAAAGTTCAGTTGATAGGTTTCACCATCAGCCGCTTTATAATCAAGCGTAACGCTCTGCGCTTTGATGGTGATACCGCGTTCGCGTTCCAGGTCCATGGAGTCCAGAACCTGGGCTTCCATTTCACGATCAGACAGGCCACCGCAAATCTGGATAATACGGTCAGACAGCGTCGACTTACCGTGGTCAATGTGAGCAATGATCGAAAAGTTACGTATGTTCTTCATATAGTTAAATAATTATGCCTTACGAATTCCTGGAGGCCGCTGTTCTTAGCCTGACGTTTTTCAGTGCGAAAACGCAGCATTCTACACTACATCCTCGCTACCTGGAAATGCACTTAGAGGCAGCTATAGCGTGAAGAAAGGACGTTTTCTGTTTTGGAACGTAAAAAATGATAAAGCCCGATGGATCACCGGGCCTCAGAAGAGAGCGTTTCAACACGAAGCTGGTCTGGCGCCAGCCCAACGCTGAGAATGACAGGCTGCCACTCCTCGCGTGCGGCGAGCGTCGGGGAGAGGCCTTTGGCGAGCCAGAATCCCCCCAGACCACCTAATGCGGCACCGCACATGGCGGCTCCGTCGGTGCCAAACAGCATCTGGAAAACGCCGCCCATGATAAACAGCCCGATCAGCGGAGAGAGATAGACCAGCATGGCGGAGCTGAGCAGACTGCCTTCCGCGATGCCCAGCTCTACCTTTTGCCCCGCCATCAGCGGCTGTTCACTTGGCACAGAAATCGTGTGCGATGTTTGCGGCCCGAGCTTATTCAGCATGCGGCTACCGCAGCCGGCCCGGGATGCACAGCTATTACATGAGGCTTTTACATCGCAGCTCACCAGCGCAATGCCGTTCTGCCACGAGACAACCGTCGCCCACTCTTTGATCATTGTGCGGCCCTGAATTTAATGCTGTCGGAAATGCGCTTCGCCGTTTGCGGAGGGAGTTCTCCCACAATGGTGATCTCCGCGTTATCGCGTACCGTTGTACTCACCGTACGGCGCCCGGTACGCAGCATTTGTTCGGCGCTGTTTGCCGTTGCGCGATTGATATTCACCGAGAAACTGAACAAACCATCGGAATAGAGGCGCGATTCCACTGGCGTTTCAATCGTTGGCAGCTGACGGCGGCTGCTGGACACTTCGCTAAACCCTTGCGGGATCCAGGCAGGTACCCAGTTGAAATTAACGGAGTCTCCTGCCGGAACAGAAAGCAGCGGCGGCAGGCTGGCCTTAGCCAGGTTCTGCATGCTGTTACCAACCTGATTGTTCACGCTGAAGGAGATCACCCGGAACTGTTCCAGCGTTTCACCGTCGCGGTCGAGGAGGTCAACACGCATGGGGAGTTTGGTTTCCGCGTCGATCCAGACAATATAGCTGTAACGCGTTCCGTCCCGGGCAACAACCCGAATCACCTCGCACAGTCTGTCCGCGATACGGGTACGCCCTACCGAAATAAAATCGTAGTAAGGGGCAAGCCGTTTGAAATCGGTGTAAATGAGTGACGGCAGAGAATCAACGATATAATCGCCATTCAGCGTGAAAGGTTCCAGGCCTGGCTCGAAATAGCTGATTTCATTACCACGCTGGACAACTTCCCGACGCGGGCCATCCATCTGTAAAAGCTGGGCGAGCGGCTGGTTATCAAGACGGGCATGACGATAGCGTAACGACTCGACGCCCTGCTTATTGATGCTGATAAATGCCAACTCGTAATTGAGTGACTGGCTGGCCAGATTCATTTGCTGCAACAACGCCCCGGATGATACATCAGCCGAGGCGTTGGCAGAGAAGAACAGGCTACCCGCCATCAGAGACATGGCGAACCAAAGTTGCTTCATTACTGCGATTGCGTTCCTAAAGTTTGGTTTCCGGGCACCTGCACAGCAGCTTGCTGTGTCTGGGCCTGCTCAAACTGAAGCTGTTCAGAGTGCAGGCGACGCTGCAACTCGTAATCCTGCAACATCGCATTAATGCGACGGCGCTGCTCCTGAACCTGCTGCTGCTGACCGCCGCTGGCGGAAGCATCAGCCGGTACGCCCAGGCTTACCGGGCTGGCTTTGCCCATCATCGGCAGTGTGTTAAACACTGGCGCTTCTGGCTGCTGATTAGTTTCAGACTGAGTATTATAGTGCTGGACGCCAACGATAACTGCAAGCGATACGCATGCAGCCACACCCATTTGGGTAAGCTGGCTGGCCCACGGACGCACCTTTTGCCAGAACGGCATTTTCTGCCACTGGTGAGGTGCGGGTTGAGCTTCAGGAATCAGCGGAGTGGTCTGATGAACAGGCTCATTCTCAATCGCCGCCATGACGCGGGCTGAGATATCGAAATGGAGAACCTCGCCGGTGTCACCGCGAAGGGTGTCACGGATGAGATGGTAACTCTCCCAGGTCTCTTGCATTTCGGGAGAATGAGACAGCTCGTTGAGCAGCTCACTATCAACCGTTTCACCATCCATTAAAGCGGAAAGTTTTTCTTTCTGCATGCCTAATACCTTTTCCAGTATCCCGCTATCGTCAACGCCTGATAAGCGGTTGAACTTTATTATCAATAGCTTCTCGCGCACGGAAAATTCGTGAACGTACCGTGCCGACCGGACAATCCATGATAGCGGCTATCTCTTCATAGCTCAGACCATCAAGCTCCCGTAACGTAATTGCCATGCGTAAATCTTCCGGGAGCGACTCGATCGTGCGAAAAACGATTTGTCTCAGTTCTTCTGACAACATTAAGTTCTCAGGGTTCGAAATTTCTTTCAATGCGCCGCCACTTTCGAAGTTTTCGGCGTCGATTGCGTCCACATCACTAGAAGGCGGACGACGGCCCTGAGCGACCAGATAATTCTTTGCCGTATTGACCGCAATACGGTACAGCCAGGTATAAAAAGCACTATCTCCCCGGAAAGAATCCAGCGCGCGA
Organism: Enterobacter sp. PL_is511; assembly: GCF_055816065.1. Classification (NCBI taxonomy): domain Bacteria; kingdom Pseudomonadati; phylum Pseudomonadota; class Gammaproteobacteria; order Enterobacterales; family Enterobacteriaceae; genus Enterobacter; species Enterobacter sp. PL_is511. Next base: position 352,763 of record NZ_JBVPGP010000021.1, read on the forward strand.
TAGGCCTTAATAAAAGACTCTTGCACCACATCAGGCACATCGCCTGACGGTACATAGCGGGAAACCAGGCTCGCCACCTTATGCTGGTAGCGCACCACCAGTAAGTTAAAGGCTTTCTGATCTCCCTTCTGGACCCGTTCAACCAGGACCTGGTCCGTTAACTGCTCGCTCATCCGAGGTAATGTCTCCCCAAACCTAAATTCCACGCGTTATCGAAACGCCACTCTAAAAATACCGCACTTTGAGCAAGCACCGAATTAGAGTGTCTGATCTTCAATAAGTTCCGTAACGCCTTTGTTTTTGTTCATCGCGCCGCAGACTGTTCATTTTCTCTCATTATAAGTCTGTTCACGATACGCACCACTTTCTGACAAGAAACATCTTTTTCCCGCCAGAAGAGTAACGCAACACAGGCTTTATTTCATCACAAAATCTGACGCTAACGATCTGCTTCGCAAAATAATTTCACTCATTTACCCTCCGTTTACCTCCGCTTACGCGTTTAGCCATTGCAACAGCCTATAAAAAAAACGTGCGATAAATCGCATTCGAGTGCTATTCTGACCCAACACTGTTTAGTAAATTAAACAACAATCATGAACACAACACCTGAACTTCATTGTGATGTACTGATCATCGGCAGCGGCGCTGCCGGTCTCTCTCTGGCGCTGCGCCTGGCCGAACATCAAAACGTTATCGTTCTGAGTAAAGGACCGATAAGTGAAGGTTCCACGTTTTATGCCCAGGGTGGCATTGCCGCCGTGTTTGATGAGACAGACAGCATTGCTTCCCACGTCGATGATACGCTGATTGCCGGGGCCGGGATCGTGGATGCGCACGCCGCAGAGTTTGTCGCCAGCAATGCCCGCCATTGTGTGCAGTGGCTCATCGACCAGGGCGTCTTATTCGATACGCAGGTTCAACCCAACGGCGAAGAGAGCTACCACCTGACGCGCGAAGGCGGCCATAGCCACCGCCGCATCCTGCACGCAGCGGATGCCACCGGTAAAGAAGTGGAGACCACGCTGGTCGGCAAGGCGCTGAGCCATCCTAATATTCGGGTGCTTGAACGAAGTAACGCCGTTGACCTGATTATCTCCGACAAGATTGGCCTGCCGGGGACGCGTCGCGTGGTGGGCGCCTGGGTCTGGAACCGCAATAAAGAGAAGGTGGAAACCTGCCAGGCGAAGGCCGTGGTGCTGGCCACGGGCGGCGCCTCTAAAGTGTATCAGTACACCACGAACCCGGACATTGCCTCCGGAGACGGTATCGCGATGGCCTGGCGCGCCGGCTGCCGGGTGGCGAACCTCGAGTTTAATCAGTTTCACCCAACCGCCCTGTTCCACCCTCAGGCGCGCAACTTCCTGCTGACGGAAGCCCTGCGCGGTGAAGGTGCTTATCTGAAACGCCCTGACGGCTCCCGCTTTATGCCGGACTTTGACGCCCGGGGTGAACTGGCCCCGCGCGATATCGTTGCCCGCGCCATCGATCATGAAATGAAGCGTCTTGGCGTGGACTGCATGTATCTCGATATCAGCCATAAGCCAGCAGAGTTCATTCGTCAGCATTTCCCGATGATCTACGAAAAGCTGCTCAATCTTGGCATTGATTTAACGCGCGATCCGGTGCCGATTGTGCCGGCGGCCCACTATACCTGCGGTGGGGTCATGGTTGACGATCATGGTCGTACCGATGTGGATGGTCTGTATGCTATCGGTGAGGTCAGCTATACCGGGCTACACGGCGCGAACCGTATGGCCTCTAACTCACTGCTTGAGTGCCTGGTGTACGGCTGGTCAGCAGCGGAAGACATCGCGAAGCGCATGCCTTATGCCCGTGAAACAGAGCATCTGCCTGCCTGGGATGAAAGTCGGGTGGATAATCCGGACGAGCTGGTCGTGATCCAGCATAACTGGCATGAGCTACGGCTGTTTATGTGGGACTACGTGGGGATTGTGCGCACCACGAAACGCCTGGAGCGCGCCTTGCGCCGCATCACCATGCTGCAGCAGGAAATTGATGAGTATTATGCCAATTTCCGCGTATCCAATAACCTGCTGGAGCTGCGCAATCTGGTGCAGGTTGCCGAGCTGATCGTTCGCTGCGCGATGATGCGTAAAGAGAGCCGTGGACTGCACTATACGCTGGACTACCCGGATCAGCTTGCTGTATCCGGCCCCTCGATCCTCGCCCCTCAGGTTTACATAAACAGATAAAACGCCTGGGTCAGAGCAGTGTAATCTTCGGAATAACGCTGGTCTGGCCCACGGATCACCATTCGGTCATTAAAGCATTCACCCTCTTTTGGCGAGAGCGCCAGCAGCACGCGGTGCGGCAGTCGTCCTTCCGTATCCGAAATATCGGTACGCAGACGTAACGTCCAGCCGATCTCCTGCGCGATACCGATGAACGTGTTGCCGGTACTCTCAGGCAGGACCACGCAGAAAAAACCTTCTTCGGAGATGAGTTCCGCCGCACTGGTGAGCAGCGCTTTATGATCGAGGGAGCCGGTATAACGCGCCTGTTCACGCTCGGGTGTCCCACACTCAACGCCGGGCTCGTAGTAGGGAGGGTTACTGACGATCAGATCGTAACGCGCGGTTTGTTCAGGTGCCCAGGCCAGCACATCTGCGCATTCCACCTTCATTCGGGCTGCCCAGGGAGATTCGGCCATATTGTCACTCGCCTGCTCTGCGGCCTGAGCATCCAGTTCGACGGCATCGATGGTGACATGTTCTTCCGTACGCTGCGCCAGCATCAACGCCACCAGCCCGCTGCCGGTACCGATATCAAGAATACGCTTAACACCTGCGACAGGCGCCCACGCTCCCAGTAAAATACCGTCTGTACCGACTTTCATGGCACAGCGATCGTGAGCGACAAAAAATTGTTTAAACGTAAAACCATCGCGGCGCAGCTGCGCTTTGAGTTGAGACATGTCAGGGCAACCTTCTAAGTGAAACTGGAGTAGCATAGGGGAAAGCGAAGTGGCCGAAAAGCGATATCCATACAAACAGATGAAGATTACAGCCGTAACGTCTATAATCAGCGCCCCACACAGAGGTAGAACATGACTGTAACGACTTTTTCCGAACTTGAACTCGATGAAAGCCTGCTCAATGCACTTGAGAGCAAAGGCTTTACACGCCCGACCGCCATTCAGGCAGCGGCCATTCCGCCTGCGCTTGAGGGCCGCGATGTGCTCGGTTCTGCGCCAACCGGCACGGGGAAGACAGCAGCCTATTTGCTGCCTGTGTTGCAGCATCTGCTCGACTTTCCACGTAAAAAATCTGGCCCGCCGCGTATTTTAATCCTGACGCCTACGCGCGAACTGGCCATGCAGGTTGCCGATCATGCGCGTGAACTCGCGGCAAATACTCATCTGGATATCGCGACCATCACCGGCGGCGTTGCGTATATGAACCACGCCGAAGTGTTCAGCGAAAACCAGGACATCGTCGTTGCGACGACGGGCCGCCTGCTGCAGTACATTAAAGAAGAGAACTTCGACTGCCGCGCGGTTGAAACGCTGATCCTCGACGAAGCCGACCGTATGCTGGACATGGGCTTCGCACAGGATATCGAGCACATTGCCGGGGAAACGCGCTGGCGTAACCAGACGATGCTGTTCTCTGCCACCCTCGAAGGGGAAGCGATTAAAGACTTCGCAGAGCGTCTGCTGGAAGATCCGGTGGAAGTGTCGGCGACGCCGTCCACCCGTGAGCGTAAGAAGATCCACCAGTGGTACTACCGCGCGGACAACCTTGAGCACAAGGTCGAATTGCTCAAACACCTGCTGAAGCAGGAAGATGCGCTGCGCACAATCGTGTTTGTCCGTAAGCGCGAGCGCGTGCATGAGCTGGCAGAAATGCTACGTAACGCCGGGATCAACAACTGCTATCTCGAAGGCGAGATGGCGCAGATCAAGCGTACCGAAGGCATTAAGCGCCTGACCGATGGCCGCGTTAACGTGCTGGTTGCCACAGACGTGGCCGCTCGCGGGATCGACATTCCGGACGTCAGCCACGTCATTAACTTCGATATGCCGCGCAGCGGCGATACCTATCTGCACCGTATTGGCCGTACCGGCCGCGCGGGTCGCAAAGGGATTGCGATTTCACTGGTTGAAGCGCATGACTACCTGCTGCTGCAGAAAATTGGCCGCTATGTTGACGAGCCGCTGAAAGCGCGCGTTATTGACGGCTTGCGCCCAACCACACGTGCGCCGAGTGAAAAAATGACGGGTAAACCGTCCAAGAAAGCGCTCGCGAAACGTGCTGAGAGAAAAGAGAAAGAAAAAGAGAAACCGCGCGTGAAGCAGCGCCACCGCGATACCAAAAATATTGGTAAGCGCCGTAAGCCAAGCTCTGCCGCACCAGAGACGAAAACTGAAGAGTAAAAAAAGCCGGGGAAATCCCCGGCTTTTTTATTCCCCCTGCTGAAGCCGTTACAGGCTTTCAGTAAAGGTACGGGCGATAACGTCGCGCTGCTGTTCTGGAGTCAGTGAGTTAAAGCGAACCGCATAGCCGGACACGCGGATAGTCAGCTGCGGGTATTTTTCAGGGTGCTCAACCGCGTCCATCAGCGTTTCGCGGCGCAGTACGTTTACGTTCAGGTGCTGACCACCTTCCACGCGCACTTCCGGTTTCACTTCCATTGGAATTTCACGGTACTCGATTTCGCCCAGTTTGCTCACCGGCACGATTTCATCTTCAGCAAAACCCGCTTTCGCAACGACACAGCGCGCTTCGTTTTTCTCGCTGTCCAGCAGCCAGAAAGAATTGAGCAGATCGTCATTTGCAGCTTTAGTAATCTGGATACCTGTAATCATGTGTTGCCTCCCTAGGCTACATTAACTGATGTCGGCCTCTCGCGGCCAATTGGTAAAACCATTGTTTCTTGTGTGTATATATATCATTCACACCCCGGTGATTTATTGATTTAAATCAACAAAAACACCAACCACATAAAGAGTGTGGTTTGAATTTATTGTTTTAGATCAATTTCACAGCTTTACCAATTCAACTTGTACTGCATCTTTTCAAAATAAATTTAGCCACTTAGTGCACATTTCAGCGTGTAATTTTGCTCACCGGGGTTAAACAGGTAAGCTAGTCACAGATTGAGATTCGCAGGAGAGCGAGATGACAACACCTTTAACCTGGCATGACGTGCTGGCAGAAGAAAAGCAGCAGCCTTATTTTATCAATACGCTCAGCACCGTTGCCGCTGAGCGTCAGTCCGGACAGACGATTTACCCGCCGCAGAAAGATGTGTTCAACGCCTTTCGCTACACCGAATTGAGCGATGTGAAAGTGGTCATTCTGGGCCAGGATCCCTATCACGGCCCGGGCCAGGCGCATGGGCTGGCGTTTTCCGTCCGTCCGGGCGTGGCTATCCCCCCTTCTCTGCTCAACATGTATAAAGAGCTTGAGGGAACCGTGCCCGGTTTTACCCGGCCAAACCACGGCTACCTGGAAAGCTGGGCGCGTCAGGGCGTGCTGTTACTGAATACGGTGCTTACCGTACGGGCGGGCCAGGCGCACTCGCACGCCAGCCTTGGGTGGGAGACCTTTACCGATAAAGTCATCAGCCTTATCAACGAGCATCGTGAAGGGGTTGTGTTTTTACTCTGGGGATCGCATGCGCAGAAGAAAGGGGCGATTATCGATCGTCAACGGCATCACGTGTTGAAAGCACCGCACCCGTCACCGCTGTCTGCACATCGCGGTTTCTTTGGCAGTAATCATTTTGTTCTGGCGAATGAATGGCTGGAAAAACGTGGCGAAACGCCGATTGACTGGATGCCTGTGTTACCGGCAGAGAGCGAGTAGTATTTGAATGTGCCGGGTCAGACCCGGCACATTAAGAGGCTTACGCTTTGTTCTGACGCCACCACTCGGCCAGCAGCACGCCGGTCGCAACGGATACGTTCAGACTTTCCACGTTGCCTGTTCCGTCGATAGAGACGCTCAGATCCGCACTCGAGAGCGCCGCGTCAGACAGACCATCACGTTCCTGACCTAATACCAGCACCATTTTACGCGGCAGCGTCGCTTTAAACAGCGGCGTACCGGCATGGCTCGAGGTGGTCACGATGGAATAACCCGCTTTACGGAACTGCTCAAGAGCATCCAGCACGCTGTCGCCGGTGATCGGCTGTACGTGCTCGGCTCCGCCTTCCGCAGTACGGATCGCGGCACCGGATTCCAGCAGCGCGGCATCCTGCAACAGCACGCCTTTCACGCCAAAGTGCGCGCAGCTACGCATCATTGCGCCCAGGTTGTGCGGGTTACCTACATCTTCCAGCGCCAGCACGCAGTCATCGGCATCCGCCTGGCTGACCCACTGCTGCACGGTCGTGCCGTTACGTTTTTTGATCAGGAAGCAGACGCCGCCGTGGTGTTCAGTACCGGAGGCTTTGGTCAGCTCGGCATCATCCACGACGTGGTAGGCTTTACGGTTCGCGGCCATCCAGCGCAGCGCTTCTTTAAAGCGCGGAGTCACGCTCTGGATGAACCAGGCGCGGACGATACACTCAGGACGGCTCTGGAACAGCGCCTGGCAAGCGTTCTCGCCGTACACGCGGGTCTCTTCCGCACGCTGACGGCGCAGCACTTCCGGATCGATAAAGCTTTTACCGCTAATACCGCCGTGATCGGCTTTTTCCGGCGTCTCATCGCCAGGGGCGCGAGAAACAGTGCGCCACGGGGAGCCGTTATCACGCGAGAAGTCATCACGCGGACGATCGTCGCGTGGACGGTCACTACGTGGGCGGTCGGAACGCGGACGGTCATCGCGTTTGCGATCGTCACGTTTGCGGTCATCACCGCGGGAATTTCTGTCATCGCGGGCGGGGCGACGGCCACCGTCTGCACGAGAAGACGCCGGACGCCCGCCACCTTTTCCGGTACGCGGATTTTGGGTGCGTTTATCAGAGTCATCATCACTGCGGACATACATCACTTTGACCTTGCCGCTTTTGTTTTTCATTTCGTCGTTCATGCTTTTCTCCACCAGCGCTGCGCGAAGCGCGCAGATTACCCGATGTGCCAGCGCATAGCCATAATTTCGTACAAAAGCCTGTGACTATTGTTCTCATTGAATAAAACGCATTGTTGTTTCAAACAGGCTCATTGATAATATGTAACATATTAGAAACATTATCGGCGTTCTGCCGCTGTCCCACGGCTCTATCAGAGGTTAGTTATGAATACCGTATGTGCCAACTGTCAGGCTCTTAACCGCATTCCGGACGATCGGATGGAAGATGGTGCGAAATGCGGACGTTGTGGCCATGAATTATTTGATGGCGAGGTCATTAATGCGACGGGTGCTACGCTGGACAAACTCCTCAAGGACGATCTTCCTGTCGTGATCGATTTCTGGGCGCCATGGTGCGGCCCATGCCGTAGCTTCGCGCCGATCTTCGAAGACGTGGCCGAAGAGCGCAGCGGAAAAATACGCTTCGTGAAGGTCAATACCGAAGCCGAACCCGAACTGAGCGCCCGTTTTCGTATTCGCAGCATCCCGACCATCATGATTTTCAAAAATGGTGAAGTGATCGATATGCTTAACGGTGCGGTTCCAAAAGCACCTTTTGAAAGCTGGTTAAACGAGTCGCTGTAACATTCACGGGGCACATCTTGTGCCCCGCTCCCGCCTCTGCGAAAATAGGGTTTTTCCTGCATTTCGCCCATGACTGATAACGCTGTTCTTCAATTACGCGCCGAACGCCTTGCGCGCGCTACCCGACCGTTCCTCGCCCGAGGCAACCGTATTCGCCGCTGTCAGCGCTGCCTGCTGCCGCTGAAGGTTTGTCTGTGCGAGACGCTGGCCCCGAGTACGGCGGAGAGTCGTTTTTGTCTGGTCATGTTCGATACCGAGCCGATGAAACCCAGCAATACGGGGCGTCTTATCGCCGATATTCTGCCGGATACCGCCGCGTTTCAGTGGTCCCGTACGGAGCCGCCTCAGGCCCTGCTCGATTTAGTGGCAAGCAAGGACTATCAGCCGATGGTCGTTTTCCCCGCGTCATACGCAGGTGCGGATCGCCAGGTGCTTTCAGTGCCGCCATCCGGTAAACCACCGCTGTTTATTATGCTGGACGGCACCTGGACCGAAGCGCGAAAAATGTTTCGCAAAAGCCCGTATCTCGACGCACTGCCGGTGATTTCTGTCGATCTTTCCCGCGTCTCCGCCTACCGCCTGCGTGAAGCGCATGCTGACGGGCAATACTGCACCGCCGAAGTTGCCATTGCGCTTCTGGATTTGGCAGGTGATACGGCTGCAGCTGGGGCTCTTGGCAACCATTTCTCATGCTTCCGGGAGCGCTATCTGGCGGGAAAAACCGTTCATAAGGGCAGCGTCACAGCACTCGAGCCAGAAAGCGTTTAAAATCATCAGGTCGCTTGCATTCACAGGAGGCCTGCATGAGCCAGCGAGGGTTAGAAGCGCTACTTCGTCCTAAATCCATTGCCGTCATTGGCGCATCAATGAAACCGGATCGTGCTGGCTATCTGATGATGCGTAACCTGCTGGCCGGGGGGTTTAATGGCCCCGTCATGCCCGTCACGCCGGCGTATAAGGCGGTTCAGGGAGTGCTTGCATGGCCCGATGTACGGAGCCTGCCTTTCGTACCGGATCTTGCCGTACTGTGTACAAACGCGAAGCGTAATCCGGAACTGCTGGAATCGCTCGGCAAGAAAGGCTGTAAAACCTGTATTATTCTCTCGTCTCCGCCTGAACAGAAAGCCGAGCTTCTGGCCTGCGCCAGCCGCTATCAAATGCGTATTCTTGGGCCAAACAGTCTTGGACTGCTCGCCCCCTGGCAGGGGCTGAACGCCAGTTTCTCTCCGGTTCCGATCCGCAAAGGCAAACTCGCGTTTATCTCGCAGTCGGCTGCGGTATCGAACACCATCCTTGACTGGGCGCAGCAGCGCGAAATGGGATTCTCCTACTTCATTGCCCTTGGCGACAGTCTGGACATCGACGTTGATGAGCTCCTGGATTTTCTGGCGCGCGACGGTAAAACCAGTGCGATCCTGCTTTATCTTGAGCACCTCAGCGACGCGCGTCGTTTTGTCTCGGCTTCGCGAAGCGCGTCGCGCAATAAGCCGATCCTGGTGATCAAAAGCGGACGCAGCCCTGCGGCACAGCGTCTGCTGCATTCGCATTCCGGCATGGATCCCGCCTGGGACGCCGCCATCCAGCGTGCGGGGCTGCTGCGGGTACAGGATACGCACGAGCTTTTTTCCGCCGTTGAGACCTTAAGCCATATGCGCCCGTTGCGCGGCGAGAAGTTAATGATTGTCAGTAACGGTGCAGCCCCTGCGGCACTCGCCCTGGATGAGCTGTGGCGGCGCTTCGGCAAGCTGGCAACGCTGAGTGAAGAGACGCTGCAGCGCCTGAAAGACGCGCTTCCGACCAGCGTGACGCCCGGCAATCCGCTTGATTTGCGCGATGATGCCAGCAGCGAGCGCTATATCAAGGCAATTTCCATTTTGCTGGATAGCCAGGATTTCGATGCGCTGATGATTATCCACTCCCCCAGCGCGGTCGCGCCTGGCAGCGAAAGCGCGCGCGCGCTCATTGACGCCGTGCACAATCATCCGCGAGGCAAATATGTCACCCTGCTGACCAACTGGTGCGGCGAGTTTTCTTCGCAGGAGGCGCGGCGCTTGTTCAGCGAGGCCGGGCTGCCAACCTACCGTACGCCGGAAGGCACCATCACCGCCTTTATGCATATGGTGGAATATCGCCGCAACCAGAAACAGCTGCGTGAGACGCCGGCTTTGCCCGGGAATCTGACGGCGAACACCGTCGACGTTCACCGGCTTTTGCAGCAAGCCATTGAAGAAGGCGCGACGTCGCTGGATACGCATGAGGTCCAGCCCATTCTGGGCAGCTACGGGATGCAAACCCTGCCGACCTGGATCGCCAGCGACAGCGCTGAGGCCGTGCATATTGCCGAGCAAATTGGCTATCCGGTTGCCCTGAAGCTGCGCTCTCCGGATATCCCGCATAAGTCTGATGTGCAGGGGGTGATGTTATACCTGCGAACGGCGACTGAGGTGCAGCAGGCCGCCGATGCCATTTTCGATCGGGTCAAAATGGCCTGGCCGCAGGCAAGGATCCACGGATTGCTGGTGCAAAGCATGGCCAACCGCGCAGGCGCTCAGGAATTACGGGTGGTAGTCGAACACGATCCCGTCTTCGGCCCGCTCATCATGCTGGGAGAAGGTGGCGTGGAGTGGCGTCCGGAGGAGCAGGCCGTGGTCGCATTACCGCCGCTGAACATGAACCTGGCGCGTTATCTGATCATCCAGGCGATTAAAAGTAAAAAGGTCCGTGGCCGGAGCGCGCTGCGTCCACTTGATATTGCCGGGCTAAGTCAGTTCCTGGTGCAGGTGTCTAACCTGATTGTGGATTGTGCCGAGATCCAGCGGCTGGACATTCATCCGCTGCTCGCCTCCGGCAATGAGTTTACGGCGCTGGACGTAACCCTGGATATCGCGCCCTTCGAAGGAGACAGAGAGAGCCGTCTGGCGATCCGCCCGTATCCCCTGCAGCTGGAGGAGTGGGTTGAGATGAAGAATGGGGAACGCGCCTTGTTCCGCCCTATCCTGCCGGAAGATGAGCCCCAGTTGCGGGCTTTTATCTCTCAGGTCACGAAAGAGGATCTTTACTATCGCTATTTTAGCGAAATCAACGAATTTACCCACGATGATTTAGCCAATATGACCCAGATCGACTACGATCGAGAAATGGCGTTTGTTGCCGTTCGCCGCTCCGAAAAGGGAGATGAGATCCTCGGCGTCACGCGTGCGATTTCTGACCCGGATAACGTCGATGCGGAGTTTGCGGTGCTGGTGCGCTCCGATCTTAAAGGCCTGGGTCTGGGAAGACGGCTGCTGGAAAAACTCATCAGTTATACGCGAGATCACGGATTGTTACGCCTCAATGGCATTACTATGCCTAACAATCGCGGTATGGTGACCCTGGCGCGAAAACTTGGGTTTGACGTTGATATTCAGCTGGACGAAGGTATTGTGGCTTTGTCCCTCAGTCTGACATCAGCAGACAAACGCGAGTAAGCTACTGGAAATGTTACCCACTTTGGACGGGACTGGTGGTATCATTGTCCGCTTATGTTGTTTGCATGGTACAGACAACCCTTCAATGAACAGAGAAGAAACGCACTGTGATGTTGTCAAAATTTAAGCGTAATAAACATCAACAACACCTTGCTCAACTACCGAAGATTTCTCAGTCAGTTGATGATGTAGAGTTCTTTTACGCTCCCGCTCATTTTCGGGAGACGCTTCTGGAAAAGATTGCCAGCGCCACGCGACGCATTTGCATTGTGGCGCTTTATCTTGAACAGGATGAAGGCGGGCGCGCGATCCTGAACGCGCTCTATGAAGCCAAACGTCAGCGGCCGGAACTTGATGTTCGCGTACTGGTAGACTGGCATCGCGCTCAGCGTGGCCGTATTGGCGCTGCCGCGTCAAACACCAATGCCGACTGGTATTGCCGCACGGCGCAGGAAAATCCTGGCGTTGATGTGCCTGTTTATGGCGTCCCGGTGAATACCCGTGAAGCACTCGGCGTTCTTCATTTTAAGGGGTTTATCATTGATGACAGCGTGCTTTACAGTGGCGCAAGTCTGAATGATGTTTACCTTCATCAGCTCGATAAATATCGCTACGACCGCTACCATCTGATCCGTAATCCGCAGATGGCCGATATCATGTTCAACTGGGTTGATAAAAATCTGGTCCATGGCCGCGGCGTTAATCGCCTTGACGATCCCGAGCGCCCTAAAAGCCCGGAAATCAAAAATGATGTTCGCGCCTTCCGCCAGGAGCTGCGTGATGCGGTCTATCATTTCCAGGGTGATGCGAACAACGAAGAGTTATCCGTTACCCCGCTGGTCGGGCTCGGCAAATCAAGCCTGCTGAACAAAACGATTTTCCATCTGATGCCGTGCGCGGAGCAGAAACTCACCATCTGTACGCCGTACTTCAACCTTCCTGCCGTGCTGGTGCGTAATATCATTCAGCTGCTACGCGACGGTAAAAAAGTGGAAATCATCGTGGGTGATAAAACGGCAAACGACTTCTTCATTCCTGAAGATCAGCCGTTCAAAATCATCGGTGCGCTGCCTTATCTCTATGAGATTAACCTGCGCCGTTTCCTGAGCCGTTTACAGTATTACGTCAACACTGACCAGCTGGTTGTGCGTCTCTGGAAAGACGAAGATAACACTTACCATCTGAAAGGAATGTGGGTCGACGATGAGTGGATGCTGCTGACCGGTAACAACCTGAACCCACGCGCGTGGCGACTGGATCTGGAAAACGCTATCCTGATCCATGACCCGCAGCATGAGTTAGCCGCAAAACGTGAGCGTGAGCTGGAGCTGATTCGCACCCACACGACAGTGGTTAATCATTACCGAGAACTGCAGAGCATTGCCGATTACCCGGTGAAAGTCCGCAAGCTTATCCGCCGCTTACGTCGTATCCGTATCGACCGACTTATCAGCCGCATTCTGTAATATCCAGGCCCTGCCACCCGCAGGGCTTTTTTATGGAGCCCGTTGATGCGTATTCCTCTGTTACTGAGCGTCTTCTTCCTGAGTGGCTGTAGCCATATGGCCAACGATAACTGGTCCGGACAGGATAAAGCACAGCATTTCCTCGCTTCTGCGATGTTGTCCGCAGCCGGTAATGAATATGCGCAGCATCAGGGATACAGCCGGGATCGTAGCGCGGCGATAGGGCTGATGTTCTCAGTGGGTCTTGGGGCATCAAAAGAACTGTGGGATAGCCGCCCCGCAGGGAGCGGCTGGAGCTGGAAAGATTTCGCCTGGGATGTCGCCGGCGCAACGACCGGCTATGCCGTGTGGCAGATGGCGCGCTATTAAAGTCGAATACCTTTCCCTTTGCGATGCAGCATCAGGGAAACAACAAATGCCAGTGCGCCCATTATCGTTACGTACCAGAAGAATGTCGTTTCACTTCCCCATGATTTAAGCGACAACGCAACGTACTCCGCCGATCCGCCAAATAGCGCATTAGCCACCGCATAAGAGAGCCCTACCCCTAAAGCACGTACCTGCGCCGGGAACATTTCAGCTTTCAGTATCCCGCTGATAGAGGTATAGAAACTGACAATCACCATCGCCAGCATCACCAGTGCAAACGCGGCATAGGGCGAAGTCACATGCTGAAGGGCAGACAGAATAGGTACGGTACATAATGCCGACAGCCCGCCAAAAATCAGCATCGACGTACGTCGACCGATTTTATCCGAGAGCGCACCGATAACGGGTTGTATGAGCATAAAGACAAACAGCGCAACGGTCATGACTACGCTGGCGACATTTGCGTGCATGCCGGTAGTGTTCACCAGGTACTTCTGCATATAGGTGGTGAACGTGTAGAAACTGAGAGAGCCGCCCGCCGTAAAGCCAAGCACCATAAGGAAAGCTTTGCGGTTACGCCATAACCCTTTGAATGTTCCCGCCTCCTTCAGCATCCTGACCTCTTTCTGAGAGGTTTCATCTAGCTGACGGCGTAGCCAAAGTGCAACGACCGCCAGTACAGCGCCCATTGCGAAAGGAATTCGCCATCCCCAGGCATGAAGTTGTTCGTCCGTCAGAATCTGCTGCAGGATCACCACCACAAGAATGGCCAGCAGTTGACCGCCAATCAGCGTGACGTACTGGAATGAGGCGTAAAAACCTTTACGGCCCTCGAGGGCAATCTCACTCATGTAGGTCGCACTGGTACCGTATTCACCGCCCACCGATAATCCCTGGAATAAGCGGGCCAGCAAAAGTAGCGCCGGTGCCCAGGTACCAATCGATGCATATCCCGGTAAGCAGGCGATCACCAGCGAGCCAAAGCACATCATGCACACCGAGATCAGCATAGAGGCCTTACGCCCGCGACGATCCGCAATACGGCCGAACAGCCATCCCCCGATGGGTCGCATCAAGAAGCCTGCGGCGAAGACTCCTGCCGTTTGTAGCAGCTGCGTGGTGGTGTTGCCGGAGGGGAAGAAAATATGTGCAAAGTAGAGTGAACAGAATGAGTAGACGTAAAAGTCGAACCATTCAACCAGATTCCCTGAAGAGGCGCTGATGATTGCCCATACCCTTCTTCGGGTATCACTGTGAGCCAGCGTCCCGTTTGATGTCATGCTTTCTGTCATTGTGATTATGCTCCTGCCATAAACTGCGGCGTATTGAGCCAGGAGACTCAATAACCTCGTAAATGAAATGTTATAATTTTGTTATAAACCACATTGAGACAGAGATCACACATTCCATTAGCAGGATAAGGGATTAAGACAAAAGCCAGAGTGGGAAAGACAAAAGCAAAAAACCCCGCACCTTACGGTACGGGGTTCTTCTTAATTGATGCCTGGCAGTTCCCTACTCTCACATGGGGAGACCCCACACTACCATCGGCGCTACGGCGTTTCACTTCTGAGTTCGGCATGGGGTCAGGT